>NZ_ATZA01000001.1 GCF_000427965.1 Olivibacter sitiensis DSM 17696
TCTACTGAAAAAATATCCGGTACTGCAGAGCATGAGCAGGAAAGGGAATTGCTGGGACAACGCTCCGATGGAAAGCTTTTTCAAATCGATGAAATCCGAATGGATATACCATCATGAATATATTGACAGGCCACAGGCCTCGGTAGCAGTATTCGAATATATTGAAAGCTGGTATAACAGGAAAAGGCTCCATTCAGCCCTCGGGTATTTAACACCTGCACAATATGAAAAATTGCTGTTGGATCGGGCCGCTTAGGATTATAGTGTTAGGAAAAACCAACCTAACCTAAATACTGAAAAATGTCTCCACTTTTTTGTTGTAATTCCAGTGTCCCTCAGCTGGGCCCTGAGCGGGAATATCAACAGTAGGGTGAGCGTGCAGGATATGAGGTATTTCATGTGCATGATGCTTTGTTGATGGATGAAAATTTCCAGCAAAATGCACAAAAACGGTCAAAAGTTTGAAAATCCAAATGATTTTGCTGGTAAAATCCAAAGTTCAAGCGCCTGCTTTCGAGCTAATTTAGCCCTTGTGGCGACGATGGTAGAAGGGAGCGCATTAAATGAAAGGAGGAAGTGATGAATCCATGAACAGCAGCCGCTTCAAAAACCCCGAGGGCAAAGAAGCAACTATAAGTAAGAAGAAAAAACTCAATCATTAAATAAACACAACATGGAAATAAATCTAAAGAATAGCATGGTGGCTATGGTAGCCTCCGTGATGATGCTCTTTGGAGCAGTGGATCTGATGGCAAAGGATACGCCAAAAGGAAGAGAAAAAACCGAAAAAAGAACGGAAGGGAAGGGATGTGCGATAAAACAAGTCGTTTCTCCAAAGAAAGGAAAATGGGTGGATGATGCATCGTTGCAAATCCCCCGTTATTGGTACACGTTTGATGCGAGCGGCAACCTAGTGGCTCTCCAGAATTCCACACCGCTTACCAAAGCACAGGCCATGCCAGGGAGCGCGACAAGTATTACTTCTTGCGATGATACTGCGGCAACGGACTGTTTGTACGGTTACTCTTCGGTGCAGGCCATTGGCGACAATCCTACACCCCAGGAAACCATCAGAAGAACAAACTAAAAGCCAAGGCTGCCATATCCAAAGTGCCCCCAATAAGTGTCTAGCTTTTTGGGGGCACTACAATATCGGGCAGCCTTTTCTTATTTGCTTTGAGTTATACTCAACACGTCTATCCAGATTTCTTGCTCTATAAGATCTAAATCATATTTCTTCAAATCTATCTTTAATGTGCCCAATTCCATCTCGTCCAACGTATTGGCGTTAAAACGGATGTCTACTAAGCCTGAATAATTTGTCTGGTCTATAAATGGTCTGTTAAATCTGCTCTCTATAAGTCCTCCCAAGATATTGGAGAAAAAGCGGAAAGGCCTGTTGATCAATACCCGTTCTTCTGATTGGATATCATCCATTTGCGGGTTTGAGGCAAAAAAAGTCATTTTCGGCTCACTGCCCAGCGTTTTCAGTTTATCCTTGTCGCTCGTCCGTACGAGAACAAACGAACTTAGAAGGCGTTTTTCTACCTTTACGTCGAAACCGAAGTATCTTTTCAAGTCTTGTTGCATGATCTTATGCCTTTCAGCCAGGCCAGTATTTGGGACGTGAAGAAGATAGTCATATAGGTTTTGGGCCTGCACTGCATCCTTTACCTGCCTATCCATAATTAACCTGCCAGGGCGTTTGTACCGCTTGTTGTCCAGTGGGTCGTAGGCCGCGATATATAAATCTAATATCGTTGCAGGTGACTTGGACAGCGTACTGTCCGTGTATAGGAGGTTTATCCCGTTCTGATGCTTTGCTATGTAAGAATAATAGGTCATAGAGTTGGACAAACGGGTATCGAAATGGTTGGGTCTGTATTCCGGTTGCCGGACATAACTGTCTGTGTCAACCGTTTTCGTTTGCAGGAATCGCCTGAGATCTTCCGAGGATACGCTATTTGTCATCCCCTGGAATATACGTTTATGATTAAACCAGGCAAGCGCTGGTTTGCCGATGATCCCAAAAGTATCGTGAAGGACGGTATCTGATGTAATAAAAGGCACGTTGGGCTTAACTAGGGTCTTTCTGTTTTTGAATAGGTTTTCGGTGTCATCCCGTGATTCCTGATTGACCAGTATGATTTGGATGTCATCCTTGAAGATACGTTGGAGCGAATCCAACTTTGCGAAAGAGTGTAAGCAACTGGCACAGGTAAAGCTCCAGAAGTCGAAGATAACCAGTTTGCGGTCTATATCTGACATTTTCAATGAAGAGTTTCCATAGTTAAAAACGTTGTGGAAAATGCTGTCTGGCAGACTTTGGCCAATCTTCATTTGCGCCCGTAATTGGACGGGAGTACCGATCGTCAAAAGAACGGCTATCGTTATATACATATACGATATCAAGGGTCGCATCAATGGATTAATAATCATAGCCAATATTTTGTAATAGGTATGGGTTTAGTTGTATCTGTGCGAGTGGTATAGGAAATAATGCTTTATAGGGTTGCCAACCATTCTTTTGACCGGCCAATACGACGTCGATTTTATTGTATCGCTTTAGGTCGAACCACCGATGCCCCCATTCAGCGAACAGCTCTACTTTTCGCTCATGTTCAATCGCTTTCATGACTTCAGTCTTGGACAAGGAGGAAGCTATCTTCGGTAATGGACTAGTACCATGTGTTTCCATGCTCCTTGCTCGATCCCTTACGGCATTGATATCTTCTATAGCTTCAGCTACCCTATCCAATTGTGCCTTGGCTTCTGCTCTTATTAAGTATTGTTCGGCCAGTCTTAGCATAATCAGGTTTTCAGCTAGCGGGACACTCGTGCGTGACTTGTATTTGTATGGGTAGTAGTATGGAGTGCTGTCAAAGATGTTGACAGCTACCCAGTTAGATTTTCTTGCGTCACCTGGCTCAAATCCCTCGATAAAGGAATCGGAAAGTGACAAGGTGGGCAACACCGAACTGGATGAAGGTATGAATATGCTTGCCTCTGCGGTATTGGCATTTGTCCGGGCCAATTGCCATATGGCCTCTGGGCTTTCTGACAGAAATACTTTGTCGAGGTCTGGCTCCAGTGCATACAAAGCACTGTTTATGACGGCAGAAGCCTCTACCTCAGCTTTTTGCCATTCGCCCCGATATAGGTATGTCCTGGCCAATAATGCACTGGCCGCCATTTTGTTGGGCCTTCCGCGAAGGCCGTTTGGATAGCCTTCTGCAATTGAGTGCTTTGCTTCCAATAAGTCAAGGGTTATTTGTTCGTAAACCTGGTCGCTCGGCGTTCTGGCCATTAATGAATTTTTCCTGTAGTCGGTGTAAATGGTGAGCGGGACATCGCCGAACAGGTTTACCAGATAGAAAAAAAAGAATGCCCTTATGAACTTTGCCTCGCCTATCAGTGGTTGTTTGGCGACGTCTGTCAAAGCATTGCTGTCTTCCAGCCCCGCGATGATGGCATTTGCGTGGTATATGCAAGTATACGCAGCACTCCAGAAATTCGTTTCTATGACGGAATTGTTGGTTAAGAGTGCGTTGTTATAGAAAAAATCGTAACGTTCGTCACCGGCGTTGTTCTCTAGTTCATCGGCTGACAGCCCGGCATAGACCGTTACACCCCCATTTGCGAGACTAAGGTTCAGTGCGAACATGCGGGTATACAGCCCGCTTAAAGCGGCAAAGGCGGTCTGTTCATTTTCGAATACCGCCTTTTGCTGTATGAGATTCGAAGAGGTTTCCACCTCTATTGTCTGTTTGCAGCAAAAACAGGTACATGTCAGTAACATAAAGAGAAATTTGGCCATGGTAGAATGGTTTCTGTCCATTTTTTTGATCTTTTTTATTGTTGAACTTTTCATCATAACGTTATTTGAATTCCGCATGTAATGGTGCGAAGTGGGGGTAAAATGTACAGGTTCTGGTTCTCCGGGTCTGCTCCAAGGTAGTTCGTAATCGTAAGGATATTTTGGCCTTGGGAGAATAACTTCATGTGTTTTACCTTGATCTTTTTGGAAACGGCAGACGGCAGGTTGTAAGACAGCGACATGTTCTTTAACCGGATGTACGAGGCATCGCCGTATATCGCATCAGACTCCACCAAGTAGTTCCCTAAGGGATTGGACACTACGCTTGTTGCATACCGCTGGATGGAGCTGTTATCTTCCGGCGTCTGCCAGCGTTCCAGTACGATGGTCGGCTGGTTTCTATACCTCGTTCCGGGTACGTTTGTAGACTGTGTGTACAAATAGTTAAAACCTATTTGCTTCCGGAACTCCAGGAAAAGGGATAACTGGAAGTTCCCTAGTGAAAAGTCATGTCCCATGCCCCCGAAGAACTTGGGGTCGGTATTGATGAGGATTGTTTTGTCATCATTGGTATAAGCACCATCGCCATTGACATCCAGAAAGTCGTAAAAGCCCGTTTCGCTGTTTACCCCCAGACTTTTGAAGTTCCTTGTCGTAGAGATAGACTGCCCTATAATATACCGGTTGTAATAGGGTGATGTTGAAAGACCCGGAAATTCCGTCAACCTATTTTTCGGTACTGTCAGGTTTACCGTGGAGTTCCACGAAAAGCCTTTACCAGCTATATTTTTTGACTCCAGCTCCAATTCCCATCCGTAATTCCTTATGGTTGCATCTAGATTTCTCAGCACGGAGGGGAAGCCGGTTTGTATCGGGAGTGAATAATTCACGAGTTGATTGCCGCTCTTATTGTTAAAGTAGGTCGTTGCCACTGACAATTTATCCCCTAACATGCTTACTTCAAGCGCCAACTCAAATTTGCGGTTCGTTTCCCATGCAAAATCGGGGTTGTACAGACTCACGGGCGACAGGCCAGTCAACCCTTGATAGGATTGGGCCGTATTTGACCAAGAGTCCAGAAAGCGATAGTTCCCTATTTGGTCATTACCAGTAATGCCATAGCTGCCACGTAGCTTGGCGTGGCTCAGGAATGGCAGGTTGTTTTTTGCGAACCTTTCATTCGTTATGATCCATGCCGCACCAATAGCTCCGAAGTTTGCGAATTGCCTACCGCTCCCGAAACGGCTACTCCCATCCCGTCTACCAGTGACGTTTACAATATATCTGCCATCCCAATTGTAGTTGGCCCTGGTGTAAAGTGCTCTGTAGCTGTAATGTGAGTTGTCGTTTGAAGAATAGGAGAAACCTGCCGCTGCCACGGATCCCAAAAGGATATCACTACTGTAATTGTAGGCACTGATGTTCAGGGAAGAATACCTGTTCTCTTGAAGAGTAGTCCCTAATAGCATTGAAAGCTTGCCTTTGCCCCATTGGCCCACGTATTCTAGCTGAGGTTCAATTATCCAGCTGCCCTGTTGTGAATTGCCGAAAAACGAGAAAGGAAGGTTTCCCGTATTTGGGTTCAACGAGGTTGAGGGATTAAGGTTTATCTCGTCGCCGGAGGTGCTGTTGTAGCCAAAGCTCGATTTCAGTGACAGGCCTTTTGCCAGTAAATAGGAAAGAGTAAGGTTGCTTATCAGGTTTCGGTATATACCTGTGTATTCATTGTAGCTGGCAGCAAGCGGATTGGGCAGCGATCCCGGAAAAGCCACACCTCCTTCCTGCCAGTTTAAGTTGCCTGATTGATCAAATAACAACATGTTGGGTGGCGAGTTTATGTATCTCGTAAGGTCCTCTCCCGTAAGGTTGCTCTTGCTATGGGTGTAACTGGCCATTAATAAAACGCGAAGTTTGTTATTTGGCGACAGGTGGTTCATGGAGGCCAGTGCACCTCCTCTATTTGCCGCCTGATCTCCATAAAATACGGTAGTCTCCCTTTTGTAGTTGCCCCCTATCAGGAATTGTGTATTGGCACTTCCTCCTTGTAGGTTTAGGTTGACATCCGTGTACGCCGCATTTCCGCCAATGAGCAGTTCCTTGAAATCTATATAACGCGTGCTGTCCCACACGGTGATTTCGGGGGCATTGACCGTGGTAGAGACAATGTCGTCATTCGCCAACGCTTCGGCCCTCATCTCCAGATATTGCCGGGTATTGAGCATGTCCATTGTTTTGGTTATTGTGCTGATGCCCGAATGGATATTCGCGATGGCCTGTATATTTCCTGCGTTACCTTTCCTGGTGGTGATGAGGATGACGCCGTTTGCTCCGCGGCTACCATAGATGGCCGTGGCATCGCCATCGCGCAAGACCTCTATGCTTTCTATGTCTGCCGGATTTATTAGGCTCAATGGGCTGATGCCCGAATTGTTGGATGCGCTAGCCGCACTGGAGACGACATTGAGTGCGCTGTTTCCGGCAGAGAGCGGTACGCCATCTATTAAAATCAGGGGGTCTGTCCCCTGTAGCAACGAGCCTTGCCCACGAATCTGGATCTTGAACCCAGATCCCGAAACCCCGCTGGATTGCGTTATCAATAGGCCCGGTACTCTTCCCTGCAAAGCTGCTAGTGTGTTGCTCACCGGTTGACTACCTATCGTTTGTGCCGTTATTCGGCTTATAGACCCCGTCTTTTCCCTGTTATTTACTTTATAGTACCCGGCATTTATTTCCACTTCCTGCAATTGAAAGGTAGTGTCCTCTAAGCTGCGCTTGTTGGTTTTATTGGCGGTATCAATGGCCGGTAGCCGTTGAGTGGTATCGTTCACCTGCGCTAGCGCAGGGTTAAATAATATGAGTAAAAGTATAAGTTGGGGCGAAAAATATTTCGCCCGTACATTTAGCGTCTGAAATAAGGCATAAAGGTGCCCCATGCAGCTTTTGTAAAGCGACATTTCTGTAAAGGTTTAGAGTTTTCATAATCAATGAATTAGAAAATTCTTTACCGCATTGGGGCCCCGATATGCGTAAAGAGAGGTAAGGCCAAAAGCACGTCAGATTCCCAAAATCGTTCCCATCGTCATTTCGAGCGGAGTGAAACGTAGTCGATAAATCCCAGCTTTTGGCTTTCCTCCTACTCGGGGGCGGAAATAAGGTTGCGTAAGAATTGTTTTTTGGTTGATTGATTTCTCATTCCTCTATTTGGCTATGGCACGGAAGCCAACACCACACAGGAAGCGACCTTTTAAATGATAATGATGGGTTGTCCTCCTGTACGCTCATGAAGCCTGTAGGAAGGCCGAGTTGCATACAAGAGGGCCCATCATTATCATTTTTTGACAAAGATAACAAATGGGCACTTATCTCCTGCAACTTGCAACTCTAGAAAAGTTCCTACATTCTCATGAGCAAGTGTCAGTTTCCAAATGCTTGGATATTATTTTTGGTATGTTCTATTCTTTATTCAATCTATATGAAGCAAATATAGATAAAAGTTATTTAAAACCAAATCTATGTTTGGTTTTAAATAACTTTTTAAATTCGGTTTGTTCCACTATTGTTCGCGCGGTTTCTTTAAAGAAAAAAAGTGGAAGAAAGTAAGAAAAATGATTCCAGTTCAGACAAAAAAGCTGTTGTTCCTCACCATTTAGGTGCCTTTGTGGGAAAAAGTTTAAAAAAGAAAACCGAGATTCATTTTGAAACCGGGATACCTCGTGGCAGATTGTCCAATATATTAGATTCCAAAGTAGATACAATGACTATGGAAGAGTTCTATCTAATAGGACTTTCCTTGGATGCAGATTTAGATGAGATGAGCGAAGAGACTTTCAAAGATTATGTTATCAAAGATGACGAACTTATCTCTAGCGAAAAAACGTATAAAACAAATTATGACAAGTATTTGTCAAGTGTGCTAATAAATCAAAAAGTCCTTTCAGAGAAAACCGGTTTGACAGAATTTAGAATAAGCCAGCTTCGAAATAATGAGAAGGCCAGCCCTCTTGCACACGAAATTCACCGAACTGTCAAGGCCTTAAAAGGAAAATTGAGCGAAGCTTACAGTATATTGTGTGGCCATATCACCCTAAAATCTCCTCAAGAACAAGAAGAGCTACGAGAAAAGTACAAAGGCGATCTAGCTATACAAAAGGCAAAGCGAGAGGCAAAAGAGTTTACAAAAAGTCTAATTGACTATGGATTTTTCAATGACAATAAGAGAACGGAGGAAGATATTGTAGCAGAAGCAAAACTCAAATTAGGAGAAGGATATGACTTGAGCTATATCCCCTTTGCACTCAATGGATTCGTAGATAAGGAAAAGTTGTTAGTCAAGGAAACGGTGGATAATGTGGTGTATTATTCGGAAATTAAATAAATCCCAATAGTATCTCTTAATTGAAAGGAAACCCAACCGTTGGTGATGTGAGTTATTATTGGAATAGGTAAAACAGGGGTAGACTCTCCCGCTTGACAAAATTGGGCATTGACAAAATCGAAACCTATGAGCTTGCGCTCATTGAAATGGCAGCGGATAAAGAATCTGGGGAGTTGTTTAAGGTGCTTTTTAAGAGGATGGGGTTGAAAGGATAAACATCATAGGTAGTATTCAGGAAGGCCGCATACTAAAACGTAGTCTTCGAACACCTGACAGGTTTCAAAAACCTGTCAGGTGTGGTTTTATATAGAGACAAGCTGTTTCAGGAAGAAAAATTTATACCTATTTCTTGATCAAAATAAGATTGCAGTTGGCTATTGACCAAACATCCAGTATGATCGCCTTGCCCCGGTAGTCGTTAAACGTGATGGTATCCTTTCCGCCAGTTGGCGGATGGTTCACCACCTGTAATGGCAGGTGCCACAGGGCTTCCGGGATAGTATCGCCAATGTTTAGTTGTTGGATGTTGGTTGGTAGTTGTTCGTTTGAAAGCAATTGGCCTTGGGCAGCTCCCGATTGCTCGGGAGTCTGCGCCGCGGCCGGACACACAAACAAGGTTGTTAGTATCAAGACATAAGATGCAAGTATCAAGACAGGCCTTCCAGTAGACCTATGAGCGTGGGCCGTAAGAAACGGGGTGAGTTTTAAGTTGTAAGTTGTAAGTTTTAAATCAATACGCTTTCGCTTTATTTTGGGCAATAGCATGCCCATTACGTTTTTTACGTTCATTTTTTTGATAAGGTCGAGATTGAAAATCAATGAATTATCCATCAAGCCGTAAGGCTTGGAAAATCAATTTCAACTTTATCAGATCGGGTTTTTGGGCTTACGTACAAAAAGAATATCAAAGGTTGAGGGGCCTGTGGTAGAAAACAACAAACCAAAACCATTCCCTTTCGCCCTTTGGGCGAATCTTGTATTACGGATTTCTGTGGAATAGTTTTGGTTGTTCATTTTGCTCGCTTATTGGCGAGCCTCGTGAGCATGGATAATAAAAATTGGGTACTATCTAGCTTTATTCCCAGGGTCTCACGCCTTCGAACTCCGCATCAAACGACAGTACCCACATTCTTATATGCTACAAATATAGCATAATAAGATCTGTGGGCATAAATCCGTCGCTCTCGTGTTCGATTGTTATTGTGAGACTTGGGAAACGAGACTCTTTTTTTATGCCTTTTTTCTTTATTAGTTGTTTTGTGAATTTTTATCTCATCCAAATAAAAGTTAATAGGACAAATATAATTATTTAAAGACAAAAAAGAAATAAAAAGTTCAAAATTGTCTCCAAAAATATAACGGTTTTTGCTCATTATGAGCACAGTCGATATCAATAGGGCTAAAATAGTGGCAAAAAACCTTAAAACTCTAATGGACACTTATAGACTAACAGTACACGGGGTGGAGGCAGGTGCGGGAATTGAGGTACATACTTTGAATAGAATTTTGAACTTAAATACTAACATTTCTCCAAATACTGCTCAGAGGCTAGCGGATTTCTTCGGTATTGGTATAGACCAGATTTTTTCGTCTAAAATGGCTCGACTTAGGAGATTAGATCAAGTGCCTACTCTAAAAAATTTTTATGTCGAAAGTAAACTGAATAAGAAGTATTTTCAAGACCGTGTTAAAGAAGATGTGGTAACTGAGTTTCTAAAAGCCGTGATGCTACTGGATCCATTTTTTAATACGGGTAAGCGAGCAAAAGAAATCACCGACCATATAAATGGAAAATATGACAAGGACTTCAACAGCAAAACTGTTGCCAAGGTATTGTCTAGGCTTTGGGGGATAGGGCTATTAAAAAGGGAGGATAGAACAGGAAAAGGGAAAGTTTTCTATTATAGTTTTGTAAAACCAATGTTCGTAAATTAATCGTTATCAAAATGAACCTAGATCATTATTCAATACAATCTACCTCTAACTACTTGGAGTATAGTTTTGAAAGCGTTGGGCCGAAAGGTAGGGTAAAAAAGGTCGTTCGCTTCACTCCAGAGAACTCCAATGGCATCACCTATTTCAACCTTGGTTTTGGCGATTTAAATGATTCAACGGGAAAGGTGGACGACCTTACTACGACCAATAACCAAGACAGGGACAAAGTGCTGGCAACGGTAGCAACTATTGTGCTTCATTTCACATCGCACTTCCCCGACGTGATGGTATATGCACAAGGCAGTACGCCTGCGCGTACACGCCTATATCAAATGGGCATCACTACGCACTTGGATGAGGTGGCTGAAATCGTGAACGTTTATGGCTTCCATAAAGGTGAATGGAAAAGATTTGAGAAGAACATAAACTTTGAAGCGTTTTTTGTGATGCGTAAATAATTGATTACTTTTGTTTTGAAGGAGGTTTTATGAACCATAAAAAAGAAAAACAGGAAAAAGACATCATCGTGGCCGACATGAGGGATCATGGCAACGACCCCTATTTCATAAACAAGGCTCGCCAGTCCAAGGCTTTTTTGGACAAACATGGCTTTCCAAAAGAACTATTGAAAGAACGCAAAAGCCGCTTGGGCATTTAACCTGTTGCGTATTATGTTGGAAACATAATAGGGATTTACTACCGATATCGTAGTGAATCAGAAACAAAAATCACTTCATGCATACACCGATAAACCGCTTTCGAAAAACATCAGGGAAGACACTTCCGAAACTGGAAAGCTCGTATTCTCGCTAGAGGATTTCAATCTTGACATTCTTTCATACAAAATCGAAACGTATAAGCTTGCGCTCATAGAAGCGGCTGCGGATAAAGAATCTGGAGAGTTGTTTAAGGTGCTTTTTAATGGGATGGGGTTGAATTATTAACAGGAGCAATCCAAGCTACCCTTGACGTTAGTACAAATAGAAACGCCTTTTCGCTATCCACGAAAAGGCGTTCCTATAAAAATATGTTGTGGTGGGCTATTTCTTTTTGCCCAAGTCGGAGCGGACTTTGCGCACGAAGTCAATGGAGACTTCGGCTATGCGAGCAATCTGCTCGTTAGTTAAGCCAAGTTTCGTTATAAGATTTTCTACCACATCACAGCTTTTTTGCTCTGCCCCTCTTGCCTAGCATAGGCAAGGGCGTTTGTGTTATCCCATTTGTGTTTTAAATTCCGATCGAGCATAAGGCTGTCATGCTTACATGTAGGACTAAAGTTTTTCTATTACTTCAATAGAAAGCTTGGTGAACTTGGCAATCTGCACTATGGGAAGGCCGTCTTTCTTCATTTCACGGGCAATGTCCAGTTTCTCGGCCTCGGCCTTGGCACGTTCTTCCTGTCTGCCTTTTTCAAGGCCTTTCACTTCGCCCTCTTGCCTAGCATAGGCAAGGGCGTTTGTGTTATCCCACTTCTGTTTTAAGCTAGTATCGTACATCTCCTTTTCCTCCGTGCTCAATTTGCTGTATTCAGCAATGTCAAACAATTTTTCGAATATGGGTTTCCGTAGATAGAGCGGTATCCTGTCCAGCCTGCCCATGTTCTTCAATACGAAGAGCCAGCCGTCCAGATAGGACCCCAACTCGGATTCCTCCTTTACAAAGTTAACCAATTCAAGGTAAATAAAACCAAGGTCATCGTAAAAAACTTTTCCGGTATCCCTGTTGCACAGGCAAATATCGTGCAGATAGCTCGTGCCATCGTCTCCATCGGGCATGGCAAAGCCGTCCATCAGCACGATGACGTACACCTCGCTGATACCGTAGCCCCATTCCTTACGCCTGCCCTTGGGTGCTTGGTCTGTTATGAGCTTGCTGCCGTAATAGAGCGTCCGCTTGATGAAGTTGACCTGTGCGCTGCGCTGCACCTCTATAATGAACTTTTCGCCATTGTCTGCCGTGCAGGTAAGGTCAAAGATGACGCTACCAATCTCCTCGATATCGCCTACATGCTCGTTCTTGTTGTATACTAAGTCTACTATCTCCTTCCTGCCACGAAAAACCTCGTTGAGGAAAGCTTTCAGCAAATCCTTATTGGGCTCTGTGCCGAACACCCTTTTAAATCCGAAGTCGGTGGTCAAATCTATATACCTGCTCTTGCTAGCTTGCTTTGCCATATGGTCAATGATTAGATTGTCAGCCAAATATACATGTTTGGAAATGGAAATACTAATATTTTTAGACAAAATTAAGGGTTGTCGAATAAGTAATATCAAGACAAAAAAAGGCTTTGGCCACGGTGGTCAAAACCGTAGTGGTCTTTATTGAGCAACACCCCAAGGCAATAGTGATGGCACAAGACAGTACGCCTGCGCGTACACGCCTATATCAAAATGGGCATCACTACGCACTTGGATGTGGTAGCTGAAATCGTGAACGTTTATGGCTTCCATAAAGGTGAATGGAAAAGATTTGAGAAGAACATCAACTTTGAAGCGTTTTTTGTGATGCGTAAATAATTGATTACTTTTGTTTTGAAGGAGGTTTTTATGAACCATAAAAAAGAAAAACAGGAAAAAGCCATCATCGTGGTCGACATGAAGGATCATGGCAACGACCCATATTTCATAAACAAGGCTCGCCAGTCCAAGGCTTTTTTGGACAAACATGGCTTTCCAAAAGAACTGTTGAAAGAACGCAAAAGCCGCTTGGGCATTTAACCTATTACATTGCATATCAATCTTGACGTTCTTTCATACAAAATTGAAACGTATAAGTTCTTCTTATAGAAACGGCTGCGGATAAAGAATCTAGGGATTTGTTTAAGGTGCTTTTTAAGGGGATGGGGTTGAGGCAGTAAACCGATTTGATTAGTGACAAAAATCTAAGGCGCAAATAAATTTGATTGTGTAAAAGTATCGTTTATAGATTGGACATTTTAATCAGCGAGTTATTTGTAAATGAGAACTCTGTTAAAAGAAGATATACAAACAGAATTTAAAAGCGCCTTTAACGATGGGGTCATCGAGTCGTTGACAGCCTTTGCCAATACGATAGGCGGCAGAGTATTGATTGGCGTCGATGACAAAGGCAAGTCCGTCAAAGGCTTCACCATTGGGGCCGAAACGCTGCAAAAGTGGGTGAACGAGGTGAAAAACAAGACGCAGCCTAGCATAATCCCCGATGCGAACGTGGTCCAGGTAGGTGGAAATGAAGTGGGCGAACTGTCCGTGAAGGAATTCCCTGTAAAGCCCGTGGCCTTTAGGGGCAGGTACTACAAGCGGGTGAACAATGCCAACCATTTGCTGTCCTTATCGGAGATCGCTGACATGCACCTTCGGTCGTTCAATACAAGCTGGGATAGCTATATCAATCCGGAAAGGAGCATCGACTCCCTGTCCATTGAGAAAGTAAACAGGTTTATCGCCAATTGCAACGAGGACAGGCAATATCCCATTACGGACGATCCGTTGACCGTCCTGAACAAGTATGAGCTGATCAAGGACGCGCAGGTTACCAATGCGGCATTTCTTTTATTTGCCAGAGGCGATGTATTTCAGGCAACCATTGAGCTGGGGCGTTTTTCTACTCCCACCAGCATCAAGGACGGTCTTACCGTGCGGTCGGATCTGTTCAGTGAGGTTGATCAGGTACTGGACTTTATACGGAAGCATATCAACAAGAGCTATATCATCACGGGCGATCCCCGAAGGGAAGAACGCTGGCAATACCCGATGGAAGCTATCCGCGAGATCGTGATCAATATGATCGTACACCGTGATTATATGGATTCGGGCGATTCATCCGTTAAGATCTACGATGACTTCATTGAGTTCTTTAACCCCGGCAGCCTGCCGGATAATATCACCGTTGAGCAGCTATTGAGCGGTGATTATTCTTCCTGGACGCGGAACAAGAAAATCGCTGCTACCTTTAAAGAGGCGCAGCTAATAGAGAAATATGGCTCTGGTATAAAAAGGATCCAGGAAGGTTTCGCTGCCCATGGACTTGTGCCCCCTGTCTTTGAAAACTTTCAGCATGGATTTCGTGCTATTGTTTATGCAGAGCCGCTCAATGAGGCAATGAGTACAAAAGTGTCGGAGAAAACGTCGGAGAAAACGTCGGAGAAAACGTCGGAGAAAATACTTGGGTTACTCAAAAGCAATCCAGAAACGACCATAGCAGAGCTAACTACAGCGATAGGTGTCTCCCAGCGGTCAATAGAACGAAACCTGCAGAAGCTGCAAAAAGAAAAAAAATTAGTCAGGATTGGCCCCGACAAAGGGGGCTATTGGGAGGTGAAAGAATAACAAATTTATAGCGGACATCAAGGCCAGAGTGAGAAAAGCTCAATACGAAGCTTTGAAGGTAGTCACTCCGAAGTTGAGATGCACTTTTGTCAACATCGCCCGAAAAAGATAAAAATAACTGGTTCAGCACCTCGTGGGCAAATACAACGGCAACCGCCAAAATCCATAAGTACCGTACTTTCATTTGCAAATAGGGCTATATTCCATCACAAAAAAGCCGCCTCATTATTTTTTGAGACGGCTTTTTTCATTTAAAACTTCATCAATCCACCTGTTTAAAAAAAGCAGGCGCATTGCCATAAATGGGGGTCTTGCCGTCCCATTTCTCGATGAACTGCTGCTGGATGAGCAGCTGATTGAGCGACTGCTTGCGCAGCTCGTTGGCCCTGGCCTCTGCTTCTGCCTGTACGATCAGCTTGCGTGCCCTGGCTTGCGCCACCTTCAGTTCGTTCTCTACCTGCATGGCCTCCTGCACGGCCCTGTTCTTGGCATCTACCGATTGGGTAATGGCATCGGGGTACTTGACGCCCGAGGTCATCTGTTCCAGCTCAAAGCCCTCGCGCTCCAGTACTTTCTGCATATTGGTCTGCACGGCCGTCTCGAAGTTTTCCCTATTGGAGATGATACTATCCGTCGTATAGCGGTTAAACTCGATGCGGAAGGCATCTTTTATATAGTTGTACAGCGTGGTCTCGGTAATATCGCGTATACCCTTGCGGTATTTCTTGAATATCTCCGGGCTCTTGCCTTCCCGCACCTTGAAGGACAGGGTGGGGTCTACGGTAAACACCGACCCGTCCTTGGCATTGACGGTGAAGGCGTCATAATCTATCGTCTGCACATAGATGGGAAACTCGTACACCTCCTCGGTGAAGGGATTGTACCATACGCGGCCGGTCACCAGGCTCACGTCCTGCACGCCCTTGTCGCTACCATATAGTTTCACCAGTACGCCTTCGTTGCCCGCATCGATGCGCGTATTGCACTGCGTAAGCCCGATGAGCCCCAGCAGCACCAAAGCCACAATGCCAATTAGTCTAGTTTTGTTCATATTTATTCCATTATCCGTTTGACATTAAACCATAAGACCACGCTCAGGCCGATGATGAGCGCAATGACCAGTACGCCCAAAAATACCTTGAAATCCGACTGTGCCCGCAACAGGCTAAAGGCCTCGGTGAAGGCCACGAAGTACAGGGCGACCAAAAGGGGCGCCAGTGCAAGAGCGAAATATTTCTTATTCTTCATACGCTTTACTGTTTGTCTTAAAAATAAGCATTTTTTGGTAAATAAAAAAACAAGGCACGGAAAACACGGAATTTGGCAAACTGCTTTCTAAAATTTTAGGGAAATGGCCCGATTACGAAGGACTGGTATATAGAAGTGCCAACCGTAGCAAATTGGAAATTGAAAAGTATGTTAAGGCATATGTCTCAAACGAGGCCGTAGCGTTGCCTTTTGGGTGTAAGATGGCAATACGCCCCCTGACGGTTGGGGGGATGATAACCGCATATGTACACTAGATAATATTGTCCCGGGTAAGCACAGACAAGAAATCGCGTCCATTAATGCTTGTGGGCGGTATCTGCAACTGTGTCAAAAGGTGCTGGCATGGGTGCCGTATCAAGCGGGATGTCTGATCGCTCAAAATCCTCGTACAGGGTATCTTGGCGCTCGCCAAAACCGCTCGTTCCTTCATCTTCATCCCTACGGTTGCCACTGCAACTTGCCAGCAGCAGTCCCCCTATCATTATCATTAACACAAACTTTTTCATAGTCTATCCTCATTATTGTTCGTAAAATAGTCATTGTCCCTTCTGTCGCCAATTTCTGAGCCTACCATACTGATGGTCATGGACTTTTGCATATCACCTGCTTGCAGGCCCTTATGGGTATTGGGCAGCGCCCGTGCAGCTTTAACTGGACTTTTAAAACCAATTTCAATGCCCATAACCTTAAAAAGACGAAATAAAAAAGCAAAAAGGGCATTTTGACCGCATATGCCTTAAAATAACGTCATTGCAGCAACCTTTTATAGAGAGTTCCACGTTTTGGCATTGTTTTCAAGGTGCCCTCTTTAGGCAACCCTAGCGTATATAACACCGCACACATCGTTTATTTTTTGGTATAGACCGGTATGTAAACCTGCAAACATATATATGCCGTTGAACTCCATAGACCGTGAGTTTTCGATTGGGCACAATTATGGCTACTATTTTATTAAAAATCAAACATCTATGAAGAGCTCACACCCTATCTTTTCCGGTATAATAGGCACCAGTATGATGACCCTGTTCAGTTATTATGTATCCCGGTCAAGGAATAAAAACTTCAAGGAGCCCAAACTGCTGGCGAAGATCGTGAACAGCATCATCAAACAAGAGCAAGTAGCAAGAGCGAGCGGCTGGGCCATGCATTACGCGATGGGTATCCTATTGGCGGCTGCCTTTAACGCCTATTGGCGAAAAGCGCATATAAAGCCGGGCCTTGGACAAATGTTGATAGCAGGTATCAGTAGCGGTGCCTTTGGTGTGGGCATGTGGAAATTGATATTCACCATCCACCCCAAGCCACCCAAAACACCTTATGGCCATTACTACAGGCATCTGATGCTGGCGCATTTGGCATTCAGCGCGGGACTTGTTCTGACTAGCAGCCTGAGGCACGCATTAACTGAGACAAGGCATTCACCTTTTACTGTTTGCTAACGTAGCCTACGGAGGCAAGTGGCTCCAGCGGATGAGTGGATTCAAAGCCTGCTATCCATTTCAGCACTGACTGTAGCTCATTTCGTAGCATGGGGCCCAGAAAAGTCTTATGTGAAATAGTATTATGAAAAAAATCAGGTATAACAGGAAGACTGTTTAATTTTTTGTTATTTTAGTGAGTTGATTGCTAGATGGTTGGGATGAAGTCTGTTTATTTATGGGATAAAAAAAGTTATGTGTAGAAAAGATTGGACAAAACAACGACTGACAATACCTCGCCCATGCAGTGCCTCTTGGGTAAATATGCAGGATACGGATGGAGGGAGATATTGTGGGCAGTGTGAAAAGACCGTCGTTGACTTCACTCGAATGACCGATAGCCAGGTGGTATCCTTTTTTGCAAACTCGATGGATGCGCATGTATGTGGTAGGTTTCGACCTGAACAGTTAAACCGTAGTCTAATAGAAGAAATGGGCAACAAGCAAGGAGCTTTCTGGAGCAAATTGTTGTTGGCTTTGCCGCTTGTGCTGGCAACTGTCGAAAGCGTAAAAGGAGCGCCAAAGGCTGCCAGTGTTGCGGTAAGCCAGCCTCGAGAAAGGGCGCCTAAGAATTATCTGTGCGACAACGCTGTGGCTGATACGGTAAAGGCAATTGGCGGAAAGGTCATGGATAATGAATCAAAAGAGGCGCTGGCAGGCGTTTATGTAGGGCTTGAGGGAACGCAACTCCGAGCTGTAACGGATAGCAATGGGGTCTTCCAACTGAATATTGATACTGCTTTGCGTAAAGGGATGGTGCTGGAATTCAAATATATTGGTTATGAAGTGAAAAAAATGAAATTGAACCCCAAAAAGCTGGATGAATACCTGGAAATAGAGCTCTGTACGGATGGAGTTTTATTGGGTGAAGTGGTAGTGGTAAACAAAACAAGGGGGCTGGTTAATAGGATTAGAAATTTGTTCCGTTAAAGATAGATCATGCTTATAGCAATATGGAAAACCTAGACGAAAATATCATGAACAATGCCGCTGCTGAAAGAACGCTCGAAATAGATGATCAGTACATCATTAACATAGACAAGTTTATTTTGCTGTCCATAGTATCATTTGGAGCCTATCAAGTATGGTGGATGTATAAAGCGTGGAGATTCTTTCAGCAAAAAGAACGAAGTGATATAATGCCAGCTGTGAGAGCTATTTTAAGCTTATTTTTCCTTATTGCTCTCTTTGAAAAAATACAGCATCTTGCGAAAGAAAAGGGATATGGATTTAGTTACTCTCCAGTTGTGCTTTTTATAGGTTTATTACTAGCTAACCTATTGTGCTATTTGCCGGAACCCTATTGGATGCTGACGATGATTAGCGTGGTCTTTTTCTTTTCTCCTTTTGAAGCGCTCAATTTTGCGAAACGTCATTCGACGGATTTTGTGGTCATAGAGCAGACAAAATTTAGCGGAAGGCAAATAGCGCTAATAGTGGTTGGGACAATCTGGTGGGCGTTGCTCTTGATAAGTGTGTTTTTAGGATAAATGGACAAACATCCCTCATTTGTTTGATGCATCCATAATAGGTTTTGCGTAGATTTTCTATCTTTAAGGCAGTAATTGCCACTACGGCAGGCTAACTGAAATAGCGATGTATGTTTATGAAAAAAACTTGTCCAGGAAAAATAATACTCTTCATGGGACTGGCGGTCATGTTTTCCTGCCACAACGCTGCAAGGCGGGACGAAGAACACGACAAACCTATGCTGCAAGTAACGCAAACAGAACAGCAAGATACCCTTGCTACCGAGATACGAGACAGTGAAGAACCAACGATGGCTAATGGGTACTTCCTGATAGCTAAATATGAGAAGGATTTTCCCCATAGGGACATGACCGTTTTTGACGAGGCTTCCATCAAAGACCTGAACACGGAAGGAGCAGTCTACGAGCGCTACCGCCCAATTATCGGTGAGCTGGCGCGGGAAGTTTATCAGGACACGGCCTTCGTGCCAAACCAGCTGAGGGAGGATACGAAAGTACTCTATTCCATCCAGAAGGCTAGGGGCCATCAGGCCATCCTCATTGCGGGGATGGATGATGATTGGGTAGATAAGGTAATCTATCGATCCTATAACGGTGAGGGAAAGTTTGTGGCACAAGTGGTACTGTACGAGTCTGGCGGTGATGGAGGATATTCTACACGGAGTTTCGGACGTTTTGTGAACGACAGCACTTATATGCGCACGACCATCGAATGTGAAATGGATTTTGATGCGAAGGAAGAGAAGGAAGTCTGCGACACGGTGAAGGCTACCTACTTGATAAGGGACAGCGGAAAGGTGGAGCGAATTTCTCCTATCCAATACCCAAATTAGGCCACTCCGGTAACTGCCAATTATACAACTCAACTAGCAAAACATCCTTGCCGCAAAGCTGCTATTTGCGGCATTTACGTTTTTAATGCTCACCTAAATCGGTTTGGAGACTTCTTCTTGGCGAAGCGCCGTACCAGCAAGAAGCCTGCTATAAAGCCGCCGATGTGCGCTCCATAGGCCACGCCACTTGCCTGTTCGCCGTCCAATGCCCCCAAGCCGTTGCTCAGCTGGAAGAGGAACCATAGGCCTATGGCCACAAAGGAAGGCATCGAGAAGACAAAGATGAAAAATAGGAATACAATGTGCTTTTTTGGGAAAAGCATCACGTAGCCTGCCAATACCGCAGAGATTGCGCCCGAAGCGCCCAGGCAAGGAGTGAAGAGGTCTTGCCCAAAAAACAAGGTGACAAGCACATGCGTTAAGCTGCTCAGCACACCGCACAATAAATAGAAAACCAGGTAGCCCAAGTGTCCAAGCCTATCTTCCACATTGTCGCCGCATATCCAGAGATAAAGCATATTGCCGGCCAGGTGTGCAATGCCCCCATGCATAAACAGGGCAGTAATCAGCGTGAAGAACACGGGCACGTCAGTAGGTTGCAGTCCGGGTATATCAAAAGATTGGCCCGAGAGTGGATCTACCAAGCGCTGCCCTTCGGTAACGAGATCTTTCCCGCTCAATATCTCGGCCGGGAAAAGGGCATAGGAATACATGAATGACAAATTGCGTCCAAAATCTTGAAAGAAGATGAATACAAAGATATTAAGCCCAATCAGTAAGTAATTTACGAAAGGGAAAGACTTACGGTCGCGATTGTCATCTCCTATGGGTAATAGCATATCAACGGTACTGGCGGGACGAATATACACAAATGGAACAAAAGAGGACGAGTACTATTCAACAATGGTATTTGACTTCCTCCAAATAAAATGCTATCTTCGCAGAACAAGCGTTGCTGCTGAGTATTCCTTTTCACGCATTCAGTTTTCATGGACATAGCCGGTTCTCCCTTTTTGTTTGCCCTGTATGCGGTGAATGGATAATCGCTCTTCCTCCTCTTTTGCAAAACGATAACGGAATGCTGAGCAGATGGAACGGCGCTGCAGAAAAAATACAATATGGCAAAATCCCAAGAATCATTTAACAAAAAAGAAAAAGCAAAGAAAAAACTCCAAAAAAGACAGCAAAAGGAGCAGCGACGAGATGAAAAGAGGCACGAGGGCGGAAACAAGGGCGGCATGGACGACATGATGGCCTATGTGGACGAAAATGGCAACCTTTCATCCGTACCACCAGACCCAAAGAAAATGGTAAAGGTGAAGCTGGAAGATATCGAGATAGGTATACGAAAAGAGGAAGATCTCTTGGATCCCGATGTGCTGCCCAAGGCCACAGTTACTTATTTTGACGAGGCAAAGGGTTATGGCTTTATCAGCGATATCAACACACAAGAGCGTATTTTCGTCCATATAAACAATTTGACCGAAGAGATAAAAGTGGGCGATACGGTAGAGTACACTGCCAAAAAGACCCCCCGCGGATTGCAGGCCGAGACTGTCCGCAAGAGCTCGCAATAACACCGTCCAAACATCCTTGTCTTTTATTCCTTTTATTGGGGAATAAGATACAAGGATGATTACGTTTAACAAAAAAGGCATCTATTGCTCCCGGGCAAGGGCCTACATAGACCCTTGGCAGCCCGTGGATCGTGCCATCATTACCCATGCCCATGCCGACCACGCCCGTGCAGGCAGCAGGCATTACCTCTGCCATAAAGACACAGCACCTTTGCTGCGCCTACGTCTTGGCGAGCATATCCACATCCAGACTTTAGAATACAATGAGCAGATCGGCATAAACGGTGTGCGAGTTTCCTTGCATCCTGCGGGACATATCATAGGCTCTGCCCAAGTGCGGTTGGAACACAAAGGAGAGGTATGGGTTATCTCCGGCGATTATAAACTGGCTTCCGATGGGCTTGCCGCTCCTTTTGAACCCGTACCCTGCCATCATTTTGTTACCGAAAGTACCTTTGGCCTGCCTATTTATCACTTCAAAACACAGGATGATTTGCTCGCCTTGTTGAATCAGGACACGGAGTAATAAGTGCTAAGTAATAAGTTTTAAGACCGTAGGTGGGCGAGGCCACGAGCAATATTTAAAACTTAAAACGTACAACTTAAATATGGTGGGAGATAAATGGTTTTCTCAAAAAAGGTGGATACCCCATGCTTTCCAACGGGAGACATGGCAGGCACTTGCCGATGGAAAATCGGGATTGCTGAATGCCCCTACGGGTTTCGGGAAGACCTATGCCATTTGGTTTGGGGTATTGGAAGGGCTGTTGAAAGGCCGAAAAAACCAATCCGATAAAGGCTTGCTTTGCCTATGGATCACCCCATTGCGCTCGCTCTCCCAAGAAATGTACCTGGCACTCAATCGGGTGAACGACGATCTCGGTTTGGGTTTGGACATTGCCTTGCGTACGGGCGATACCGACCAGCGGGAAAGGACCAGGCAGTTGAAAGAGCAATCGCAGGTGCTTATCACCACGCCCGAGAGCGTACATTTGATGCTGGCGCAAAAAGGGGGGCACAAGCGCCTGTCGCAAGTGCAATACCTCATAGTGGATGAGTGGCACGAGCTGTTGGGAAGCAAGCGCGGCGTACTGGTAGAGCTGGCCGTGTCGCGTATCAAGGGCATCAATCCCGCCTTGCAGGTCTGGGGCATATCGGCCACGATAGGCAACCTGGAAGAGGCCAAAACCATCTTGACGGGCATTGGAAATCAACAAGAAGCGATCATCATACGCGCCGACCTGCACAAAAACATAGACATTACAACCGTACTTCCGGACAGCTTGGAGAAATTCCCTTGGTCCGGGCATTTGGGCATCAAGCTGGCCGATAAGGTGGTAAACATCATCGATGCCAGCCGAACTACCCTGGTTTTTACCAACACGCGCTCCCAGGCAGAGATATGGTACCAGGAACTGTTGCGCGTGGCACCTCACCTGGCCGGTATCATGGCCTTGCACCACGGCTCCTTGAGCGAGGAGATCAGGAAATGGGTGGAACAGGCCCTGCACGAGGGTACGCTGAAAGCGGTGATCTGCACCAGCAGCCTGGACCTTGGGGTAGATTTCCGACCCGTAGATACCGTGGTGCAGATCGGTTCTGCCAAAGGGATTGCCCGCTTTATGCAGCGGGCGGGCAGGAGTGGGCATAGCCCCGGCGAGACCAGCAGAATTTGGTTTGTGCCTACCCACTCGCTGGAAATCATGGAAGGGGCGGCCCTGCGCTATGCCAAGGAAATGGGCATCGTGGAAGACCGCAAGCCCTATATCCGTTCGTTCGACGTGTTGGTGCAGTACATGGTCACACTGGCCGTGGGCGATGGCTTTAGGGATGAGGCGTTGTATGAGGAAATCGTCAACACGCATTGCTTTTCTTCCATCTCTCGCGAGGAGTTTGGCGAATGCTTGTTGATGATTACGCAGGGTGGGCAGGTATTGAACGGCTATGACGAGTTCCATAAGGTGATAGTAGAGGATGGCATCTATAAGGTGACCAGCAGGCGGGTAGCCATGAGGCACAGGCTGAGCATAGGGGCTATCGTGAGCGATGCCATGATGGCCGTGAAGCTGCAGAGCGGCAAATACCTCGGCAGCATAGAGGAGTGGTTTATCTCTAGGCTCAAAACGGGCGATACCTTTTGGTTTTCTGGCCGCAACCTGGAATTGCTGCGCGTGAAGGAGCTGCAGGCCATCGTACGCATCTCGACCAAAAAGAAAGGGCTCGTGCCCTCTTGGATGGGCGGACGCCTGCCCCTTTCTTCACACCTGTCCTACGCCATCAGGCATGTGCTGGAAGAGTGGGAGCGGAGCAGAAAGGCCGAGAGCGTGGAGATGGCCTTCTTGCATCCCCTTTTCGAGGAGCAGGAAAAGCGAAGCCTTTTGCCGGTGGGCGGCGACCATTTCCTATTGGAGAAGATCGTCACGCGTGAGGGCTTCCATTTGTTCGTCTATCCCTTTGAGGGCAAGTTTGTGCACGAGGGGATGGCGACGGTGCTCGCCCATCGCTTGGGAAAGATAAAACCCATGAGTTTTTCCATTGCCCTGAATGACTATGGCTTTGAACTGTTGAGCGATCAGGATATCCCCATAGAGCAGGGGCTGGCCGAAGGCTTGTTCTCCCTGGAAAACCTGAGTAGGGATATACAGGAAAGTGTTAATATGACCGAAATGGCGCGGAAGCGCTTCAGGGATATTGCGGGTATCGCCGGATTGGTCTTTCAGGGCTATCCGGGGCGCGAAATGAAGACCAGGCACTTGCAGGCCAATGCGGGCCTTTTCTTTCAGGTGTTTGAAGAGTATGATCCGGATAACCTGTTACTACGCGAAGCCTTTGACGAGGTGTTCGATTTTCAATTGGACTATGCCCGCCTGAGGCAGGCATTTGAACGAATTGCCGAGCTATCCATCGTAGTGACCTACCCCGAGCGGCTAACACCATTTTCTTTTCCGATATTTGCCGAGTCTTTCAGGGAAATGTTCAGCAACGAAAGCCTGGAAGAACGCTTGAACAGGATAAAGGAACAATGGATATAAGAGATGAGCGGGCTATTGGGGTGGAGCTGATGGGGCGGGAAGTCTGGCTGTTGCCCGAAAAAGCGCTCTATGTACCCCATTCCCGGAGTTTGGTTATCGCCGACCTGCATTTGGGAAAATCTGCCCATTTTCGCAAAGCGGGCATCATGATGCCACAGGGCGTGGGCAACGACAAGGATTATAGGCGGCTGCAAGTGCTGATGGATAGATGGCAGCCCAAACGGGTATTGTTCCTGGGCGATCTTTTCCATAGCGAGCTCAACGGCGATTGGCACCTATTCAGTGATTTTGCTACATCCGATATGGGCGATATCGAAATGATATTGATAGAGGGCAATCACGACGTATTGCACCAGGACCTGTATGCAAGGGCTGGGTTGAAAGTTGTTCCTTCCTTATTGGAAGAGGTGTTCATCTATTCACATGAACCATTGAAGGAGGTGCCGAATGGGTTCATTAATATCGCAGGGCATGTGCACCCTGGCTGCGTGATAAGAGGGCTGGGCAGGGTGCATATCAAATTGCCTTGTTTTCATCGTGCGGAGTCGCTCTTGCTATTGCCCTCTTTCGGCAGCCTTACGGGATGCCATACCTTGTCCAAAAATGGCGCCAAGCAATACGCTATCGCAAAGGAGAGGCTTTTTGTAGTATAAGTTTTGGTACCTCACCAGCTAAAAATATCCCCATATTTACTAAAGTCGTGTAACGAATGTGTGTGCTAAGGCGTCTGAACCTTAAAACGATCGCTTATGCGTATACTATTATCTATCGCTCTATTCATCCTTCCATCACTTGTCGTCGCGCAGGAGAAATATGTTATTAAAGGTAAAGTAGTAGATGACCAAGGCGAAGCGGTCGCTTTCGCTTCCGTGAAGCTAATTGGGAAAGCAGGAGGCACCTCGGCCAATATAGATGGTGCGTTTCAATTGGCATTGCCGTCGGGCAGCTATCAGTTGCAGGTATCTGCCGTTGGTTTTCAGCCCAATACCGTGCAAGTAGATGTAGCGAGAAATGACAGCATCCGCATCGTATTGCCGGTGGCTCATTATATGCTTAGCGAAGTGGTAATAGGCGATAGCGAGGATCCCGCTTATGAAATGATTCGCAAGGCCATTGCCAAGAAAAAAGAACACCTAGCCGCACGGAAACCTTATAGTGCGGAGGTATATATCAAAGGCCTGCAGCGTATGCTCAAGGCTCCGAAGAGCTTTTTGGGCGTCAATATAGACGAACTGGGCGATCAGATGGGATTGGATTCCAACCGTCGTGGTATCATCTATCTTTCGGAGTCCGAATCGAAGATTACCGTCAATCCGCCTAAGGAGTTTCGGGAAGAGATGATCAGTTCTAAAGTCTCCGGCAGCAATAGGGCCTTCAGTTTCAACAGGGCTTCGGATATGGAACTGGATATCTACCAAAATTACCAAGATATTTTCGAGGGATTGAGCCCTAGGCCGGTTATTTCTCCCATTGCCGATCAGGCATTGGGTTCTTACAGGTATGCCTACCAAGGGCAAAGGGAGGAGGATGGATTCACGATCCACAAGATAAAGGTGACCCCTAGGCGTAGGGACGAGCCGCTCTATAAGGGCGACCTTTACCTGGTAGACGGCCAATGGTCGGTACATAGCTTTGATTTCCTGCTCGACAAGACCTCGGGCATCAGCTTTGTGGATACGCTGCATATCAAACAGGCTTTTGTGCCCATTGAAAATAGCTGGATGCCGACTACCACACAGTTCGATTTTGGGGCGGGAATGTTGGGATTCCGTTTTGCCGGATATTATGTGAGCGTATACCAAAACTACGAAACACAGGTTAGCGTGGACAAAAAGACCATGCGTGAAGTGTTCCGAATGGAGAAAGGAGTAAACGAAAGGGATAGCAATTATTGGGCTTCGAAGCGCCCCATTGCACTAACTCCGGAAGAGAGTCTGGATTATGTACGTAAGGATAGCATCAGACAGCGCAACGAATCTCCTGCTTATAGGGATTCCATACAGCAAAAAAACAACAGGTTCAAACCGCTATCTTTCCTTTTGAGTGGATATACCCATAGGGACTGGCGAAGTGCGCAACGATGGTCGTTTGATGCACCGATGAGTTCATTGCTGTACAACACGGTGGAGGGCTTGGCCGCCAATTACGGTATACAGTATAGCAAGCGGATAGATAGCGCCTCTAACCAATACCTCTCCCTGAGTGGCAAGGTACGTTATGGTTTCAGCAACAAACGCCTTAATGCCAATGCTGGGCTTGCCTATTCTTGGGAGAGACACAACTTTTCCCTTTCGGGAGGGTCGGAAGTTCTGGACTTGAACAATAGGGGCACATTGCCCGTAGCGTTTAACGGCATCAACACGGTGGTTTGGGGCAAGAACCACATGAAATTGTACGAACAGCGTTTTGCCAAGTTGAACTGGAGCCATCGCCTACCGGTCAATGTTTTGTTAAGGGCGGGTATAGAATGGACGGACAGGTTGGCCCTGCAGAACAGTACCGACTATACGTTCAGCGAATCGCGCAGAAGGTTTATTACTTCCAACAATCCTTTTTTGCCAGAAGAAGATATTCCGCTGTTTGCGCAGAACCAATCCATGGCATTGGCCATTTCTGCCAGCTACAATTTCAGTAAGCGCTATGTCACCTACCCCAGCGGCAGAAGGTACCTAGCCTCGAACTACCCCACCTTGACCCTTGCGTACAAAAAAGGCATTCATGGTGTTTTGGGATCGGATGTAGACTATGATTACTTATCCATGAACCTTGCCAAGAGCGACAATCCACTGGGGATGTACGGATCTATTTCCTATAGTCTATCTGCTGGTTCATTCCTCAACAACAAAGCCGTAATCTATGTGGACAGAAGGCATTTTGTGGGTACGCAAACCCGCATCGGCGAACATCAGCTCTCCACTTTCCTCAATTTGGAATATTACCTCCACAGTACAGCGGGCGATTTTGCGGAGGCACATGTGGAATACAATATGTCGGGCATGCTCTTGGGAAAGATTCCCCTTGTCAAAAAGCTGAAGATTCAGGAACTATGGGGACTACATTACCTGCACACTTCGGAAATCAAACATTATGGCGAAGGACACGTAGGTTTGCAAAAAAGCATGTTACGTTTGATGTACAGTCGGTCTTTTGGAAACGACCCCCTGTTGAATCACAGGAGCAATTGGCGTATAGGGCTCAATATTGACCTTTAATTGATAACAAAGGGATGGGCTTGTCGAACAGTCCCATCCCTTTTTGATTCATTGCTATTCTTTTAGATTGTAGACGCGTACATAATCTATTTCTAATTTGGCGGGGAATACCGACTCATCTATTCCTTGGGCTCCGCCCCAGTCTCCGCCCACCGCCAGGTTGAGCAGGATATGGAAGCGCTTGTCAAATGGCCACACTTCAAAGCCCTTTTTTTCGTTGGCAAACTGAAAGAGCAAATCATTGTCTACATAGCCGCGGATGTAATCTGGCGTCCAGTCTACACGGTAAAGATGGAACTCCGTGGATGCATTGCTGATTTTCCTAAAAGCCGTTTTCTGCGTGTTGATGGAGTGGTGGTATGCCTTGGTATGCACGCTAATGTGTACCACATCTTGGTCATAGCCCACATGTTCCAAAATATCTATCTCGCCGGAATTGGGCCAGGCGCCGTAGGCCCAGTCCGTGGGAAGCATCCATGCCGCCGGCCAAGTACCACGGCCTTCGGGTACCTTGGCCTTTACTTCTATGCGGCCGTACAAAAAGTCGCCTTTTCCTTTGCTCACAAGTCTGGTAGACGTATACTCCTGACCTTCCATCTCCTCTTTTATAGCCGTGATGGTAAGCAGGCCGTCAGCCACGCGAACATTTTCCGACCGTGCCTCTGTATAGTATTGCAGCTCATTGTTCCCCCAGCCATTATCTCCGTTCCCTACGTCGTAGCTCCATTTTGTGTCATCTGGCAACCCTTCGTAGTCAAATTCATCGGCCCAGCTGGGGTTGCTCTCAAAGGTGTATTCTCTCGGAGGTTCTGGCTCGGGCAAGGGGATATTGGGTTTTGCGGTTTCTTCTCCACATGCTAAGAATAGCAGCGGAATGATATAGCTTAAAATCATGGTGCGAAATTTCATGGTGTTTAATTTTAATTTTTACGATGGAGGAGGGGAATGCCAACACCAGGTGTCGACACTCCCCTGGTGGCCTTTTCAAAGAGACCTCAAGGTGAATGTCCACCAGCCGTCGCCACCGATGTTGACACCTAGCTTCAGCAAATCATAGCCTTCTCCGTTGACGTCCCTGTTTATCTCCAGGATATCGTAGGTTACGGCATTATTTACGGGACCGGAAGCGTTTTCTCCGCCATTGTAGGCTTTTCTGAGGCCTATGTGGGCTCCTCTTCCATTGAGCCTTATTTGCCCCAGACCTCTGGTTCCGGCATTGGCGATATAGGTATAGCTAAAGGTTCCCGAGCGCCATGTCTCTTGATCGCCCACGAGCTTGCTCTCCGGCTCGCAGACAGCATCGCCGCTGATAAAGCCATCATTGAAAAAATCGCCTTTGCTATCGTAGCTAAACGTGGCATTGGCATTGAAACTGAAGGTATATTCGTCGTTGAAATCGCATGACCGCGTCGCAACGTCTCCTGCCCCACTAGACCACCAAGACCCATCGTCTGGCCCTGGGCCTACCTTGAGGGCGCCAGCGGCCGGATTGAGCCGCCACGTTTTGGAAGTGCAGCTGGCCAAGAAGCCAAGCGTTCGGGTGTACTCGCATGCCGTAGGGTCGTTCTGTGCAATGCTTACCTCTTTGGTGAGGCTGGCCATTCCTCCCTGTGCAGCCACATCGAGTGTTACTTCATAGTTACCGGCAAAGGTAAAGTTGAGCTCTATCGTATCGCCCTGGAGCTTTTGCCCTGTACTGGGTACCGTCCAGTAGGCTATAGACGGTGTATTGGTGGTGTTGATGAGCCTCATCGTATTGCTGTTTTCACCTGCCGCAATCTCAAAATCGGGAGTTGGCAAGGCATCCAGCTTCAAATTGTCTCCTTCTACACTACAGGCCTGAAAAGCCAAAAATGCTACTAACCAATACCATCTATTGGTCCTGTTTTTATTGTTATAATGGGTTTTCATGATCGATCATTATTTGGTGCCACCATATTCTCTACTTTGCTCTATCTTGGTATTGTCCATCTCTTGCAGGGGTATAGGCAGTATTTCATGCCTGCCAGTAACAAATCCCCTACCGCCAAGTGCACTTGCCGCGTCGCCCCAACGTACTAGGTCAAACCAACGGTGACCTTCACCTGCCAGCTCCAGCCTTCTTTCTCGCTTGATATTGTCCATAGTTGCGGCTACGGGCCCCAGCCCCACACGGCTTCTTACGGCATTCAGCAGGCTTGCCGCCCTTCCAAGGTCGCCACCTCCTCTTACCAATGCTTCGGCTTCTAGCAGGTAGGTATCTGCCAAGCGTATGTCATAGATATTCTGTGGGAAGTTGAGTTCGGGGGTGCCTGCCCCTGTCCATCTATTGGATTCCCTGCCGGCATACTTTTCCAAGAAAAAGCCTGTGTTCATATACCCGGCTTCATACGAGGCGATGCCATTGGATTGGAGGCTGTCCATATTGATGACCGTATGGGAGTTTCTAGGATCGTAATGGATGGCATCAAAAAGGTTTGGCGTGACCGGCAGAAAGCTCCATCCGGAAACGTAGTCCGGGGCACCGGCGCTCCCGTTGTAGTTCCTTGGGCCGACCAAGATGTTCAGCACATTACCCTCTGTACACTCGATACACCCCCAGTCGCCTACGGAAGTGTTCGTAAAGGAAATCTCAAAAATAGATTCGCTGTTGAACTTATTGCTCACGTTGAACAGCTCGCCATAATTGCTCAGCAAGCGATAGCCGTATTGACTGGTCTGCCCGGGAGTGCCGTTTACCTCGGCAAACTGCTGGGCTGCTGGGCCAAACTTTTCTTGCTGGAGGTACACTTTGCCTAGCAGTGCCCTGGCCGTACCCTGTGAGGTTCTTCCGGCTTCGCTTGTTGCGCTCACCGTGATGGGAAGGTTTGGAATAGCCTCGTTCAAATCCTGTTCTATGAAGGCATAAATCTCCTCGGGTGTTGCCTGTACTACTTCGTAGATTTCATCGCCCACCAGGGGGTGGTCTATCAAGGGAATATTCTTGAAGAAGCGAATGAGGTCAAAGTAGAAATAGGCGCGCAAGAATTTTGACTCGGCAGCAAACCGCGCCTTCTCGTTTTCATCCATAGGAATGTCGGGCAGCTTCTCCAATAAGATGTTTGCCCTAGAGACGCCCATATAGCCTTTGCGCCAGAGGTCTTCCTGCGGACCCACAGCAGGGTTAATGGTGTAATTGGACCAAGCCTGCAAATTGGGCAGGTCGGCAGCTCCGCCGCCTCCTGCATAGTGATCATCCGAGGCGGCAGAGGTAGCCAGTATCTTGGTGGTATAGCTGCCGCTTTGGAAACCTACCACGTCATAGATAGCCACTAGGCCATTATAGGCTTCTTGCCTGTTTCTGTAATAATTTGATTCCAGATCCGTGCCTCTGGGTTTCAGCTCTAGGAAACTGTCACTGCACGCTTGTAAGCATAATAAAGCCATGCAAGCCAGTAATTGTATATGATGAATATATCTTTTCATGATTATCGTGTTTTAAAATGCAACGTTAAGACCAATCATAAAGGATCTCGCCTGCGGGTAGATACCTCGGTCGATACTTAATATGCCTCCGCCTATCTCTGGATCAAATCCGGAATACTTGGTGAAGGTTAGGAGGTTCTCGCTCATGAGATAAATTCTTGCTTTTTGCAGCTTGATTTTTTGGGTAAGCGTGCTAGGAAGACTATATCCCAATTGTACCGTCTTGAAACGGAAATAGCTTCCGTCTTCCAAGTAGAACTCGGAAGGATAGCGAAAGTTGTTGTTGGGATCGTCGTCTGCCAGTCGCGGAAAGGTATTGGAAGAGCCTTCGCCAGTCCATCTGCCCAAGGCCTTGCTCTGGTAGTTGGCATTGGAGATGTCCAGTCGTCGCAGTCCCTGGAAGACTTTGTTGCCCGCTACCCCTTGGCCAAAGACCATGGCGTCAAAATTTTTCCAAGAAAGATTCAGAGTGAAACCAAAGGACCAATTGGGTGTAGGGTCACCTATGAATGTCCGGTCGTTTTCCCCTATGGTGCCGTCTCCGTCTAGGTCGGCCCACTTGAAGTCTCCAGGCCTAGCATTCGGTTGTATGCGCTGTCCCTCGCTGTTCAGGTAGTTGTCTATCTCCGCTTGGGTTTGGAATATGCCTAGGGTCTGAAAGCCATAAAAAGAGTTGAAGGCGTTGCCTACCATGGTACGGGTAATGGGATAGCTGGAAGACTGGAAATTGGCGCCGTTTATGAAGCTCACGCCGGCACCTATATTGGTCACCTCGTTCCTGAGATAGGAGGCATTTCCATTTAGGGAGAAATTGACCTCGCCTATTTTATCGGTGTAACCAAGTTCCAGCTCTACACCTGAGTTTTTCATGTCGGCTACGTTGGCTGCAGGGTTGCCCACCGCGCCCACATATGCCGGAATACGGGGATTCTGCAAAATGCCCGTAGTGACCTTGTTGTACCAATCGAAGGTCAGGTTGAAATTGTTGAGGAAGACCATTTCTACGCCAATATTGGTTTGGCTGGTCTGTTCCCACTTCAGGTCGGGATTGGATGGCGCGTTAGGGCTATAGCCCACGGTATAGGTATCCGTAAGGCCGATGGTATAGTTCCTGCCACCGCCGATGGTGGACAGATAGGCAAAATCTCCTATGTTGTCGTTACCAACCACGCCGTAGCCTCCTCTGATCTTTAACAGATCGAAAAAGGTGTTTTCGGCGAGAAAGTCTTCCTTGGTGAGTACCCATCCTGCAGAAAAGGAGGGAAATACGCCGTATTTATTGTTGGCACCAAAGCGAGAGGAACCATCCCTACGGATCAGTCCCTCAACGAGGTATTTCTCTTTGTAGTTGTAGTTCAGCCTGGCAAAGAGCGAAGAGACGGTGTGGCCCACATTTTCATAACCCGTTGAGTTCTTCTGATCGGCAGAGACGATGTAGTTTAGGGAGGCATCTTCAAAATTGTCTACCGGTAGATCAAAATAGGTTACCGTTAGTCCCCTTGCCCTGTTGTCGTAATAGGCACCTTGCCCCACCAATGCTGTGAAGTTATGGTCGTTTATAGTGCGGGTATAAGATACGGTATTTTCTAGGTTCCAGTCAAAACCGCGATTGAACCCTCTTGTGAAGTTATTTTGAACGCTTTGAGTAGTGGCATTGAGGTAAAAGACGGGCGTGAAGCTTTCATTGCCCCAATAGGAAAGTTTGGAACCTAATGTAGAGCGAATGGTAAGGCCTTCGATGGGTGTCAGTTCACCATATACGTTGCCCACGATATTGTCCGACCAGCCGTGATTGCCCAATCTGGTTTGTATATAGGCCAAGGGGTTGGTCATTTCTTGGGCAACTTGCGTAGAAATGGCATAGGGATTTCCATTGGCGTCCCTTACTACGGGATTATTGCGGTAAGGCCTATTGGGCGAATTGATCACATCTGGATCGGTTTCTACCACCGGAGTAGTGGGGTCGAGGTTGATGGCCGAAGCGAGCGGTCCGCCAAACTCGCTGTTGGTATTGCCCAATCCTTTGGACTTTTCGTGCGAATAGCCCAGGTTCTGTCCCAGCTTCAGCCAGCTGCCTATCTTATGCTCCGAATTGAGTCGGATATTGATACGCTTGTAGTCTGAGATGTCCGTGGCTACGATACCTTCTTGCGCAAGATAGCCGAAAGAGCTGTAAAAGGTGGATTTATCGTTGCCACCACTCACGCTAAGCTCGTGGTTTTGCCTCTTGGCGCTGTTGTTGAAGATCTGTTCTTGCCAGTCAGTACCTTCGCCTAATGCTTGTGGATTGCTAAAGGGCAGGGCATTTCCGGCAGCCAATGCCGACTCATTGCGCAAGGTAGCATATTCGGTGGCATTCAGCAGGCTAAGCTTGCGTGCCGGAGCCGAAGTGCCTACAAAGGCGTTATAATTGATGCGCATAGTGCCCTCGGCTCCCCGTTTGGTGGTTACTAGGATAACGCCCGCGGCAGCCCTAGCACCATAGATGGCCTGCGATGCGGCATCTTTCAGTACTTCTATGGAGGCTATATCCGATTGGTTGAGGTAGCTTATGCCCCCGGCGTCTACCACAACTCCATCGACCACCCAAAGCGGATTGTTGTTGCCAAAGGTGGTGATACCTCTCACGCGAATAGTTGCCGCAGAACCTGGTTGTCCGGAGTTGGCGGCAATGGTCAACCCCGATGCACGACCTTGCAAGGACTGCTCAACACGGGTGACGGGCATAGTCTCCAGATCGGAAGCCTTGACACTGGATATGGCACCGGTAACTACGCTTTTCTTCTGTACACCATAGCCCACCACCACCAGTTCATCCAACAAGTTGGTGCCTTCCAAAAGGGAAATGTTCAGTGGGCCATCCACTATCACTTTTGCTGTTTGTAAGGCCATGCCTATTTGGCTAAAGACCAAAATAGCCTCTGCATTGGGTACGCTAATGGTATAGTTTCCGTTTACATCGGTGCTAGTGGCCGTGGTGGTACCCTGAATCGTAACCGTCACTCCCGGTAACGGGCTTCCATCGCTGGCGGCAGTGACTTTTCCCCTCACTTGCAGTGCTTGCGCCCAAAGAATAGCTGGCGACAAACACATACATAGCATTAAGCATGCTTGTAAAATTCTCCTTTTCATAATGGAATTTTAAGTTTAAAAAATGGTTTTAATTTGGTGATGCACACGAGGTGCATGGTTTGACAAATGTATAAGGTATTGATTTGATATTGTCATTTTGGAAAGGTGTGAGACACCCTACATTGCACATACAAGCAATCGCAGCGATATGAAAATACCACTACAATGCCCCTACAGTGTTTTTTTAAGCTATTGTTTGTTAGTTGTTTACTGTCAAGATTGAGGTAGTTTCGATGTTTTGTGGATTCGCGATAGAAATTCGTGCAGATTGACCTCCGAGTCTAGCTTTAGTCTCTTGCGCAAACGATAACGGGCAACTTCTACCCCCTTGATGGTGATATGCATAATCTGGGCTATCTCTTTGGAAGAGAGGTTCATCTTGAGGAATGCGCATAGACGCAACTCGGTAGAGGTAATATCGGGGTACTTCTCCTTTAGGATGTTAAAAAAAGATTCATTGATGTGGTTGAAGTGGGAAGTGAAATGTTCCCAATCTTCCTTTGAACGTTCTACATTGCGTATGAGACGTAGCAGATGCCGTATGTGGGTTTCGCTTTCGTTCGGGTCTTTTCTTGCTAGGGAAGAGATGACGTCCTTTATCTTGTTCAAGACCTCTCCACGCTGTATCAAGTCCAGTGTCATGGTGGTGAGCTCACTGTTTTTATAGGCAATCTCGTTTTCCAGCTTTTCGTTTTGCAACCGCACCACTTCCTTTTCTTTTTTGTCCAGTTCCAGCTGGCTCAGGTACATCTGTACCTCGTGCTGCTGCTCCAGCTTCTTTTTCTGCCTTTTGAACAAGAGTAGGATCAATAGCAGTAGGGCCAAACCGTAAAAGATCATGCTGATTGGATGTACGTACCATGCGGGTTTGATATGAAAGGCATAGCTTACGGGGGCAGATACTTTATGTTGTCCATTTCTGGACATCACTTGGAACACATAGTTGCCAGGAGGCAAATTCGTATAATCTTTTTCGTTTTTTTTGCTCCATGGCGACCAATCTTTTTCATAGCCTTCCAGTTTATAGCTATATTCTATATTGTCCTCCTGCCCGTACATGGTAGTCGTGAAGGCAAAATGAAAGGAGTCGTACGTATACGATAGCGCTGGTGATTGGCTTGTCTGTGGGGCATAGCCACCGAAAAGTAAGCTATCCAAATTGTTTCTGTTGATGACCTTCACGCTACTTATCAGGATGTCCGGCGACTGTGTGTTTTTGATATAACGGTCATAATTGAGGTGGATGACGCCGTTATTGGCCGCGATGAAGATATTCTCCTTGTTGTGTGGATAAATGGCCTCATAACCCCCCAATATCTTGCCATCCAGCTCCGGGAAAGTGACGATGTTATAAACCTCTTCGTCATTTTTGTTTTCAAAATCAATGAGACCCAGTTTCTTGTGGTTAAGAAACCAGATATTCCCTTCCTTGTCCTCCCTAAGGTATTGGATGGCCATTCCTTTGAAGTGCTTGTCAAACCGCATGTCAGGTTCAAAACGGTCTTTTTGTGCATTATATTGATAAATCCCATTGGCGGTGGCTACCATCATGCTGTTTTTTACGTAGAAAACATAGTTGTACAGGGTGGAAGGCAGGCCGTCTGCCTCCGTATAGATCTTCGTATCGGCTATGGCATCATTGTCTTTGGAAAGCGTGAAGCGAAAAACACCTCGATAAGGATGGGATGCCCACAACCGTTCTTCATTTTTTTCATGTACCAGGAAACGTAATGATTCGTAAAGAGTTCCAAAATGCCCCAAGTCATGCAATTTATTTCCTTCAAACGAAAGCTGCTGAAGCCCAAGATAGGTGCCGGCAATGATCTCTTTTACTGGGTAAACATGGGAAAGGGGCCTGTAGATCCAAAGTCCGGATCCGCTAAAAAACTTCGTGGCCTCATTGCCAGAGATGACAAAGCCTCCGTCTTCGTGCCCCATCAGCAATTGATCGTTTATTTCCTCCAGGTTCCATACCTGTCCTGTACTATGCTTCACTTCCGAGAAATAGGCCTTGTTGAAGCTGATGTCTCCCTGCATGGATGCGAGAGGGGTATAAAATAGCCCTACACTGGTACCGATATATAATTTGTCATCAAATATATGGATGGCGTATGAACTCATTTGATTGTTTCTGTCCGGATGGATATACTTAATGGAGCTATTGGCGGCAATAAAATTTATCGCCCCGTCCAGGGCGACCCACAAGTTTTTATCCCTGTCCGTAAATAGGTGTCTTATGTTGTTTTTGGACAAGCCTTCCTGATGGAAATAATGCTGAATGATGGTTCCTTTCTCATCGACGATGTAAATACCGGCCGAGTTGGTGCCAATCGCATACCAGTCATTTTCCAACTTGGTCATGGTGTGGACGCGCATTTGCCTGAGCGTACTGTTCAACGTGAAATCATTGTCCGACAGTTGTTTCTGATGCAGAAAATAGAGGCCATCTTTCTGCGTGCTTATCAACAGCGTGTCTTGCTTGAACTCCACTATACTGGTAATGGCGGCATGTTCCAGAAGGGGGTGTTTCATCCAAGGTTTCCAATAGCCGTTTTCAAAGCGCATCAGGCCTTGTTCAGCTATTTGTGCCAGCATGCCATAGGGGGTTTTTGCGATAAAGAGCCATTCGGACGTCGTTTTATCGGCTCTTATTTTGCCGTCCTTGAAATGCAGCATCTTGGCCGTAGAGCGAAAGAATACCTCCTTGTCGTCTATGACGATATTCCAGACATCTGCGAAGTGCCGTTCCTCTTTAGGCACTAGCTCTACTAATGAATAGTAATGGAGAGCGCCATTGTCATTGGGATAGAAATAGCCGATTTCATCTTGCCCTCCCACAAAGATGCGTCCATCATCGTCTATAGCTATGGAGCGTAGAACGGTCTTATTGGGCAATGGGTAGATGTTCCAATAACTACCATCGAAACTGAGCAAGCCCTCGTTGTTTGCAAAATATAAAATCCCTTTCTTGTCTTGGGCAATGTCCCAGTTCTGAATACCCCCTTTGTACTGTTCACTGCTATAATTGATGATTTGCGGCAAGGCCAAGCGACCTTGTGCAAAGGTGATGGCATACGATAACCAAAATAGGCTTACAAGTATTGTTCGTTTCTTCATAATTTAGACTCGACCCCAGAAAATGGTATCGTTGGCTATTGGAAACGAATATACCATTTTCAAGGAAAATTAGCTTTTTTTTGTCTATTTTCGTCTATGCCCGAGATTGTCAATAACAAGACCGTATTCACCCTATATGAGGTGGCCCGTAGTGTCCAGAAGACCATTGCCGAGCGCTATGGCAGCCTGTATTGGATTAAGGCGGAGATGAACAAGCTGAACTACTATAAACACTCGGGACATTGCTATCCCGAGTTGCTGGAGAAGCGTGGAGGTAGGGTAGTGAGTGAAATGAGGGCCATTTTATGGAAAGGTGATTACCAGCAGATCAATGCCCGATTTATGGAAATGACCGGTGAACCACTCAAAAATGGCATTTCCATACTTTTTCAGGCAGCCATAAGCTACGATCCGCTTTATGGCATGAGCTTACGGATCGTCGATGTCGATCCAGCCTTTACATTGGGAGAACTGGAGCGCGAAAAGATAGAGACAATCAACAAACTGAAAGCCGAGGGTATATACCATGCGAATAAGCAGGTACCTTTCCCGCTTTTGCCCAAGCGCCTGGCGGTTATTTCGGTAGAGACCAGTAAGGGCTTGGCCGATTTCCTTAAAATCATAGGCCAGAATCCTTTCGGCTATCGGTTTCAGCATGATCTGTTCCCTGCCTTGTTGCAGGGAGAGAAGGCCATTGCCTCCATCGCTGCACAGTTGAAGGAAATAGAGAAACTGAGAGCACACTATGATGTAGTCGCCATTGTTCGTGGCGGCGGTGGTGAAGTGGGGCTCAGCTGCTACAACCATTATGCCTTGGCACATGCCGTAGCCAGTTTTCCTATACCTATTATTACGGGCATAGGCCATGCCACCAACGAAACGGTAACTGAGATGGTAGCTTATAAGAATGCCATTACGCCTAGTGAACTGGCCGATTTCCTCATTCAGCGATTTCATCAATATGCCGTGCCATTGCAAAGGGCGGAGGAACGTATCGCTATCCGGACAAAGGAGCTGTTGCTGTACGAAAATAGAAACTTGGAGAGGCTGATTACCTCGTTCCGGAACGAGAGCAGGTACGTAGTACAGCAGGAGCGTAGAAAACTGGATCAGGCGAAAAAACTGTTGTGGCAACAGGGCAAGTTTCTGCTAGCCAGTGAGTGGAAGCTACTGGAACACGGGAGCGGCGACATGATGCGCAACGTCGTATGGCTCCTGAAAGAAGAAAGGGTTTCTCTAGGACAGTTGGAGAAAATGGTGGGAGCATTGAGCCCTTCTGGTGTGTTGAAAAGGGGCTTCAGCCTGACAATGAAAAATGGGCGAGCGATATTTGATGCACAAGACCTTGTACTGGGAGACGACGTGGAAACTTCCTTGGCCAATGGCCGATTCCTAAGCAAGGTGATCAAGAAATTGAACACAGAGGAATGATAATACTTAGTAGGTCGTGATAAGTATTTGGATATGCGTACGGTGAATCTACCATTCTGTTTTTTTACTTTTAACTTTTTAATTTTGATTATGGCAGAAAAACTCAATTACGTAGATGCTTTTGATGAACTTCAACAGATCGTGACAGATATGGAGGGAGGGCAGATTACGGTAGACGAACTTTCCGAAAAGGTGAAACGTGCGGCCTTGCTTATCCAAGTATGTAAGGCCAAGCTCACCGAGACGGAGGGCGACGTGAAGAAAATCTTGGACGGCCTTGCCGATGAAGGGACAGAAGAAGCTGAAGAAGATCCCGATGAAGGGTTTTTGGAGGAATAACGGAATCTCATAGGTACTTGATTTTTGGTGGTGTATCGCCACTAGAATATTTCCAATAATGATATGTTAAACCATCGTTAGATTTAGCAATACGGCAATCAATGCCGGTAGTCTCATGTACATTTCAAATTGTTGCTTTGGAATCTTTCTTCATCATAGCATTGTGATTTGCTTTCTTTCTTTGCTTTACTGATATTTGCTATATGGAAACTCTTTTGGTACATCCGCAAAACAGCAAGCAACTGGATGCCATTAAGGCAGTATTGAAAGTGCTTAATGTTCCCTTTGAATCACAGGTAGAAACTGTTTCTTCAAAGGTAAGTAGGGAAGATATAGATCAAGCTTATGATGAAATGCGAGCTGGGCAATATACAGTGTTGGATCCTAACAATTTATGGAAATAAGATTTTCTAAATTAGCGCTCAAACAAAGGGACTTACTGAAAAAGAGAGGCAATGTCACTGCACAAAAAAAGATATCTAAATTACTAGATGAGATAATCCTTAGTCCTTTTAGCGGCCTGGGGCGTCCAGAACAACTTAAAGGATATGAAATACCTACCTATAGCCGAAGAATAGACAAAAAGAACCGTTTAATTTACTCTCTTTTGGAAGAAGAAAATGTCGTCGAAGTATTGTCCATTTGGGGACATTATGAAGACAAATAAGAATATCCCGAACCGCAAAATTTCTACTTGATATTAGTTCGTATCATCTATGCAGTTCGAGACAGATTTTTTAATTGTTCTCCTTCAAATAATTCTTGAAATCTTCAAAAGAAGCTTTTAGCGAACCTACCTTGCTTTCTCTTCCTTCCAGTTCTTTTACTTGTTCTGGAATCTCAATCTTGCTGGCCAGTTCCTGCGGGAATATGTCTGGAAATTTGCAAGCATGGGCCGTGGAAAGAAATACGGCCTCAAAATTGCCTACGTGGGTTTCTTTATAGGCCTTTGCGGCCAGATAGGCGATAGCCGTATGCGGGCAGGCAATGTATCGGTATTTTTTATACAGTTCGCCAATGCCTTTTAACGTGTCTTCATCTGTGTAGGTATAGGAGGAGACCACGGCCTTGAGCGACGATACATCTTGATCAAACAAATCCATAATACGCACCCAGTTGCTTGGATTGCCTACGTCCATGGCATTGGAATAGGTTTGCACCGATGGTTTTGGCTCGTATTTTCCGTTTTTCAGGAAGCGGGGAACGGTATCGTTCACATTGGTAGCAGCGATGAACTGCTTGACGGGCAAGCCCATTTTGTAGGCCAGCAGGCCAGCACCTATGTTACCGAAATTGCCGCTGGGGACGGAGAAGACCACTTCTTTGATGCCTCTCCTCAATAGCTGTGCGTAGGCGTGGAAATAATAGAAAGTCTGTGGTATCAGGCGGGCGATGTTGATGGAGTTGGCAGAAGTGAGCCTTAGTAGCTGGTTCAGTTCCCCGTCGTTGAAGGCCTCTTTCACCAAGGCCTGGCAATCGTCAAAGGTGCCGTCCACCTGCAAGGCTCGGATGTTCTGCCCATTGGTTGTTAGCTGTAGTTCTTGTATGGGGCTCACTTTGCCCTTTGGATAGAGAATAGTAACCCTTGTGCCTTCTACCCCCAAAAAGCCAAGCGCCACGGCACCGCCCGTATCGCCCGATGTGGCTACCAATACATCCAATGGTTTGTCTTCCTTGGCAGAAAAATAGGCCATGACACGGCTCATAAAGCGAGCACCGAAATCCTTAAAGGCCAAGGATGGGCCATGGAAAAGTTCTAAGACAGCAATTGCATCGCCCAAAGGCACCACGGGAGCATCAAAATTGATGGCATCGTCAATGATAGCATGCAGATCAGCGGAAGGAATATCGTCCCCGATGAGGGTATTGGCTACGGTAAAGGCGACCTCTTGTAGGCTATAATCTGCCAAGTTGGCTATAAATTCAGCAGGCAATGCAGGAATATGCTCGGGCATATAGAGCCCCTTATCGGCTGGTAAGCTGTTGAATACGGCATCTTTGAAAGATACCCTCAAATCTTTGTTGTTCGTACTGTATAGTTTCATTGTATCAGTTGTGAGTTATGAGTTGCCAGTTGTGTGGGTCGTGAGGTAATTTCTCACAACGCACAACACGCAACTCAGAGCATTTTAGGTCCTTCCGTATTTACCTTGGACACATAGGTGTTGCTTCCTATCCCTTTTTCATCGAGGTGGGCATGAATACATTTCGTCACCTCTTGGGCAATATCCCTGCTTCTTGTAAAGGCAAAGACTGATGGCCCGGAACCGGATATGCCAAAACCTAGCGCACCACACTTCAAGGCTACTTCGCGCATCTCGTAGAACTCAGGTATCAATATGGCCCTGGTAGGTTCTATCAGCACATCCTTCATGCTGCGTCCTATAAGACCATAGTCGTTGAGGAAAAGGCCGCTAACGAGCCCGGCGATATTGCCCCATTGCACCACGGCATCCTTTAGGTCCACCTTACTGCGAAGCATTTGTCTTGCCGCCCTCGTGGGAACGTCCACATGGGGGAACACGACGGCACAATGTAGCTCTTCTGGTACGTTTAGTTGTACTACCTCCAGTGGGTCATAGCTTTTTATCAAGGTGATGCCACCATATAGCGATGGGGCCACATTGTCTGCATGACCATGTCCACAGGCCAGTTCTTCGCCCTTCATGGCAAAAGGAAGCAGTTGCCTGGTAGTTAGCGGTTGTCCAAGCAATTGGTTGATGGCGAACAATCCCGCCACGGTGCTGGCGGCACTGGAACCCAGTCCGCTGCCTATGGGCATGTGTTTATGCAAGGTGATCTCCACGCCTATATCTTCTCGTCCCAAATGGGCCAGTACCATTTGCACACAGGCAGAGACCGTGTTTTTGGCAGGGTCGAGAGGTAGGCGGCCATCATCACCAGTGACTGCTTTGAGGTAGACTCCTGGCTTGTCAATACGTTCCATGATGACTTCATCGCCAGGTTCGTCCAAGGCAAGGCCCAATATGTCATAGCCGCAAACGAGATTGGCCACCGTGGCCGGTGCAAAGACATGTACGCTGTCCTTTTCCATGTTGTTTTTAGTTTTTTGTTGGAGCGTATTTCTATCCGCCCTTACGTTAATTGTACTTCCCATATAGTTTTATTGGTTGTCCTTTGTGTGACCATGTTGAGTCATAACTCACAGCCCACAACTGGCAACGCTAAAATGCTCCCACATTTACCAAATCGGCAAATACGCCTCCCGCGGTCACTTCAGCACCTGCTCCAGGCCCCTTTACTACCAGCGGACGTTCCTTGTAACGCTCCGTAGTAAAGGAAATGATGTTATCGCTGCCGGACATGCTGTAGAAAGGATGTTCCTCGCCCACAAATTCCAGCGCGATGGATACCCTACCATCCACCAGTTTGCCGATATAGCGCAAGACCTTGTTTTCTTTTTGGGCTTTAGTCTTTAGCTCATTGAAATAGCTGTCTTCCGCCTTTAGGGCATTGTAGAAATCATCTACAGACGCTGCCTCCATGCAGACTTTTGGCAAAATAGCACCCAGTACGACATCCGATTCTTCTATGGCGTAGCCTCCATCACGGGCCAATATCAGCATTTTCCGCATAAAATCTTTCCCACTTAGGTCATCTCTGGGATCTGGCTCCGTGAAGCCCAGCTCCTGCGCGGTCTTCACCACCTCATAAAAGGAAGCATCTCCCTTGAAATTGTTGAATATATAGGAGATCGTCCCGGACAAGATCGCCTCGATTTTCAATATTTTGTCACCGCTGGTCATCAGGTCATTTAAGGTACGCACGATGGGCAAGCCTGCCCCCACGTTGGTTTCGTAGAAATAATCCACGTTGTGCTTGCGCGCGGTTTCCTTCAGCTCCTTATAAAAAGTGTAATCCGATGAATTGGCGATCTTGTTACAGGTCACAATGGAGACATTGGTCTTAAAAATATCAAGATAATGTTTGGGCGGTTCTGGACTGGCGGTGTTGTCGATGAATACGCAATTGGGCAGGTTCATTTGTTTCATGCGCTGGACAAATGCCGCTAAATCTGCCGGTTCTCCGTGTTCGTCCAATTGTTCTCTCCATTTGTCAAAGGAGAGCCCATAGGTGCTGAAGAGCATTTTGCGGCTATTGCCGATACCTGCAATCTTGATTTCTATGTCGTTGTTTTCCAGCAAAAAGTCGTGTTGCTGATGTAATTGCTTGAGCAAGGTAGTTCCTATGTTGCCCGTGCCAAGGCAGAAGACATTGAGGGTTTTCTTGAGTTCTACAAAGAAGGCATCGTGTACGGCATTCAAGGCCTTTGCCAGGTCAGACTGGCTGATGATGACGGATATGTTATATTCAGAGGAGCCTTGTGCAATGGCCCTTACATTGATGCCGTTTCTGCCCAGGGCATGAAAGAGCCGGCCGGACATGCCCGGTGTTTGCCGCATGTTTTCGCCCACGATGGCCAATACGGAAAGGCCTTCTTCTATGAGCAAGGGGTTGAGCTTCTTGGCTTCCAGCTCCAGTTCAAATTCCTGCTCGATGATTTCTTTTGCATTCTGTGTATCGGCGGGATGTATGGCAAAGGTGATGCTGTGCTCGGAAGACGACTGCGTGATGAGAATGACGTTGATCTCATTGGTAGCCAGTAGAGAGAAAAGCTTGCCACTGAAGCCAGCCTTTCCCACCATGCCACTTCCCGAAATGTTGACAACACTGATAGCATTGATAGAAGATATTCCCTTGATAGGGTAATTGGTCTTTCCGCTGTCATATTGTATCACGGTGCCCGGAAAGCTCGGGTTAAAGGTATTGCGGATGACCAATGGGATCTTCTTCATGAAAGCAGGTACCATGGTTGGCGGGTAGATGACTTTTGCCCCAAAGTAGGAGAGTTCCATCGCTTCGGTATAGGAAAGGATGGGTAATGGAAATGCTTTCTTGACGATCCGCGGATCGGCAGTAAGCATGCCGTCTACATCTGTCCAGATCTCGATGGCATCTGCTCCCACTGCAGATCCAAATAGCGCCGCACTATAGTCACTGCCTCCTCTGCCAAGCGTAGTAATGCGACCCTGCTCGTTCGAAGCGATAAAGCCCGTGACAAAGAGCAGCCGATCTTCATGCGCTTGAACGAAATGCATGATGAGCTTCTCGGTCAAGTCGGTATTGACTCGTGCATTGCCAAATCTACTGTCGGTCTTGATCAATTGGGAAGCATCTACAAAAAGGCTTTCGGGGAAATGCTGCTCGGCAATCTTGCTGATTAAAAAAGTGGAGCAACGCTCGCCGTAGCTTAATATCAAATCTTTGCTTTGGGCACTTAGTTCGCGAAGACTGAATACGCCTTGCAGGAGATCTTCTAGCTCATTGAGGAAGATCTTTATCTGTGTAAATACGGGATTTTGATTTTTGATCTCGATCAGTTGTTTGATCACATCAAAATGACGTTGCTCTAATTCTTCCAAGCTGTTTTGAAAGCTAATACCTTCGGCAGCATCCTCCGCCATTTTGGTAAGTAGGTTGGTTACTCCGCTCATGGCAGAGAGCACCACGGTGGGACGCTCGCCTTGTGCGTAGCTTTGTTGGAGGATACCTATCAGGTTGTTGATGCTGGCAATAGATCCAACGGAGGTTCCTCCAAATTTTAGTACTTTCATCTATATTAAAGTAAAAATCAAAAAATAAAAAGTAAAAAACGCAACCGTTAAAAAAGTAACACTTAAGTCTCCGCTATTAAATCAAAAAAGGCGCTTCCGGTGAGGGAAGCGCCTATATCTTTTCGTTTAATACAACAATAGATTACTCCCCTCGCTGGCTTTTGTGCCCGATAATGGAAATAATAATCGTTGTGGTAATGTTAATCATTGCTATTTTTAATACGGCGGTAAAGTAAAGTTATTCTTTTCAAAGTTGCAAGAAGTTTGAGAAAAAAAATCGTTAATTCTTAAAACTAGTCTATCAAATCAAAGCCGATATCGCGCCTAAAGGCCTTGCCCTTGAAAAATACGCGACCAGCATCAGCGGTGGCCTGTTGCAGGGCGTCAAACAGCGTGTCCTTCAAAGCCGTCACCGCCAAGACCCTTCCACCCGCGGTTTTCACTTCATCGCCATCCTGTACGGTGCCTGCGTGAAATACCGTCGATTCCTTGATGTTCTCCAATCCGCTGATGGGCATGCCGTTCTCATAGTGCCCGGGATAACCGCCCGATACCAGCATGACGGTAGCGGCTGTCTTTTGAGATATCTGCAAAGTCTTGTCGGCAAGGTTTCCTTGGGCTACGCCTAGCAGTAGATCTACAAAATCGCTCTCTATGCGGGGCAATACGCTTTCCGTCTCTGGGTCGCCCATGCGTACATTGTATTCAATGACATAGGGCTCTCCTGCCGTGTTCATTAGCCCTATGAAGATAAAGCCCTTGTAGGGAATGCCGTCCTCCTTGAGTCCTTCTATCGTAGGACGTACAATACGCGATTCCACCTTGTCCAGAAACGTTTGATCGGCAAAAGGAACCGGGCTGACCGATCCCATGCCACCGGTATTGAGGCCGGTATCTCCCTCGCCAATGCGCTTGTAGTCCTTGGCAGAGGGGAGCAGCTTATAGCTGATGCCATCGGTGAGCACGAATACCGAAAGTTCTATCCCTTTCAGGAATTGTTCGATGACCACCCTGCTGCTGGCCTCTCCAAATTTGGCATCTGTCAACATGGCTTTCAATTCTTCCTTGGCCTCCTCCAGCGTGGTGCAGATGAGTACGCCCTTTCCTGCGGCAAGCCCGTCGGCCTTCAGCACGATAGGCAGGCTTTGGGTTTCCAGATAGGCCAAGCCTTCGTCCAGGCTGTCCTTGGTAAAAGTGGCATAGGCAGCCGTAGGGATGCCGTGACGCTGCATGAACTGTTTGGAGAAGTCCTTGCTGCCTTCCAGTTGCGCACCCGCTTGTTGCGGGCCGATAACGGGAATGGATTTTAACTTCTCGTTATTAAGAAAATAATCGTGAATACCTTTTACCAATGGTTCTTCTGGTCCTACCAACACCAAATCGATCCCTTCTTTCAGGCAAAGCGCCCCAATGCCTTCAAAGTCGGTGACTTTCAGTGCAACGTTTTTTCCGTACTGCGTGGTACCCGCATTGCCCGGAGCAATGAATAGCTGTGTGGTCAATGGGCTTTGTGCTATTTTGTAAGCAAAGGCGCTTTCCCGGCCTCCGGAACCAATCAAGAGAATATTCATTTTTAAAGTAAAAAGTAAAAACTAAAAAATCAAAAGGCCATGGCGCCATAACACCAGTGTCCGATTGTAAACTTTGGGCAAAGATATTTTTTTTAACGGTTTTTCTGCTAAGTTGTTAGAACTTTGGGGTTTGATTATTGTTAATATAATCTCAATGTATTTCATAATGAATAGGTTTTGTAGTTTATTGGTCGTTATTTTTGTCATGTGGTCCGCTACGGCAAAGGCACAGGACGGTATGGATGAGCTGTTGAAAAGGCTTACGAGCTATACGCGTGATTTGCCGCAAGAGCGTGTTTACCTGCATTTGGATAGAGATAGCTATAATGTAGGCGATAATCTTTGGTTCAAAGCCTACGTAACGACTAGCAATTACAACTTCCTTTCTGCCATCAGCAAGGTAATGTATGCCGAGCTGATAGGGACGCAAGATGAACTTGTAAGTTCCATCCGCCTTCCTGTTTTTTCGGGTCTATCAATGGGCGATTTTTCACTTGGTGATACACTAAAGCCGGGCATCTATAAAGTACGGGCATATACCAATTGGATGCGAAATTTCGACGAGCGCTATTTCTTTGAACGAGAAATAAGTATCGGTTCCTCTATGTCTGAAAAGAAAGAAAAAAAGGGTGCCAATTCCCTTCAATTGTATGCCGAAAGTGGCTTGCTGACCAGTGGAATAGCGAATAAGGTAGCGGTGGTAGCCAATGTAAAGCCGGGTATAGGGCAGGTAGTGCATGGACGTATAGTAGATGCTGATGACCATGAATTAGCCACTTTTGAAACGGGAGAACGCGGCATAGGATCTTTCTCTATAATACCCGAAGCAGAGGAACGCTATTGGGCCATAGTGCAGTTTGAGGGTGGAGAGGAAAAGCGATACGAGTTGCCGGAAGTGGAAGATGGATTTCACCTCACAGTAAACAATGACTTGGATTCGATGGTGATAGCCCAATTACATGCCCCGACAGCGGCAAAGCTGGGTACTCCTATCAATGTCGTGGTTCATTATCAAGGGCAGGTTTACTATGCGGTAAAAGGGAAGCTGGATACTTCCGAGGTCTTGGTACGCGTGCCGAGAAGGGCATTGCCATGGGGAGTGGCCACGATGTCTGTTTTGGACCAGGATCTAAATCTTCTGAGTGAACGTTATATTTTCAACGAAAACCCACTAGCAGAGCTCCCCCTGGAAGTGACTATAGGAAAAAAAGAATATAAACCTAGGGAGAAAGTAGATCTGGATATCATGGCCGGCCTTGCAAGCGATACTGCACGCTATGGGAGCTTCTCCATGTCGGTTGTAGCGATGAATAGGCTTGACAGTGCAGCAAGAGATAGCGCAAATATCTATTCGAGCCTGGTACTTTCCGAAGCTGTGAAGATTCCCATTAAAGATGCTGCCTACTATGTTGCAGACGGTCAGCAAGACCGAAGGCAAGAATTGGATCTATGGATGCTCACTATTGGCAAAGATGTGGGCTTTTGGGATACAATAAGAGAAAATAAGAAGCCTGCGATTACCTATCGTTCGGAAAAGCAACTGCAAGTGAGTGGATTGGTAACCCGTAAGGACGGCACTCCGGTGCCCAAAGCGCAGGTCACCATCCTTTCTACAAGGGGAAGTGATGCGGCGGTATTGGATACGGTGACCAATGACAGCGGACGCTTTTCCTTTGACAAGATACTGTTTTATGAAGATGCAGAATTTTTGGTACAGGCCAGGGACGAAAAAGGAAGGAGAAACGTGGAGGTGCAGCTCGATCAAGTGCCCAGTCAGAAAACCACGGCCAAGAGAAATGCTTCGGATGTAGCCGTTTCTTTGGATAGTTCGGTAGAAGATACGGTAAGAAGGCAGCAGCAATTGGACTACAATCCGAATGACAAAAGCATTTTGTTGCAGGAAGTAGAGGTGACGGCAGAACGGCCCAACCCCACCAAGCACTCGTCCAATCTAAACGGTCCAGGAAGGGCCGACCAGATTATTGCGGATGACAATCTTTTTATGACCTGTCCCACGCTCGATATATGCTTGCAGGGACGCCTGGTGGGTGTCATTTTCCAAAATGGAATACCCTATAGCACACGCTCCATGAATAGGCCTATGCAATTGATCGTGGATGGAATGTACATGGATGCCAATTTCCTTCGGGTATTGAACCCGAATGATGTGGCATCTGTGGAAGTGCTGCGTACCATTGGCAATACGGCTATCTACGGTACTTTTGGCTCGTCAGGAGTACTCATTATAACTACCAAGCGAGGAGATCACGAGCCAACGGGCGGGTTTGGCCAAAGAACAGCTGGTTTGGTGAGCTTTAGTCCTAGGGGGTATTATGCCGCAAGGGAATTTGTAATGCCCAATTACGCAGATAGCCTCTCAGTAGCGGCAACAGTGGCAAGGCAAAATGGTGCAACGATCTATTGGGAGCCAGGCTTGGTAACGGATAAGGATGGACATAGCGCTGTTTCCTTTTATACAACGGATGAGTTGGGGGTCTATATAATAAATATAGAGGGACTGGATTTGGAAGGGCGTCTGGCCAGAAAGAAAATTTATATCAAGGTTGAATGATTTTGTTTAAATAATTGTTTTTTAGATTGTTGCGTCAGTAAATGTGGAAAACTCAAAAATATGTTGAAAAGTTATTGGGAGATGGGCTGTTTGCAACATGAAAAAAATTGCCTAGATTTACTATCGTTAAAGGTTAATACTTTAAGGTCGCTGATGCGTTTTATTGATCTAACGCAGTGATGCGTCAGATCCAGTATCCTTGAAGGAACAAGATTTTTTTAATTGTTAATTCACGAAGCCGTTTTGCAGAAGAGAGCAGAACGGCTTTTGTGTGTGATAGCGGCAGCTTTTGTACTGCTTTTTGATGTCTGCTATTCTTCCACTGGAATAATCTTGAAAGCTCCGTCCTTGATCTCCACTTTGCCCATGGCTGCTCCCGTACTGTGATAGAACAAGCAGGTCCACCCTTCGGCGGCAGCCCTTTGCCCGTACTCTTCACGTAGGGTCATGGCCTTGCGGCCATCGTAGTCATACTTGGCCGAAAATTTCCTCAGCAACTGCTCGGGCTCGGCCCACTCGTCGCCTCCATAGAAATAGTGTTTGCCGTCTTCTACAAGATGGAATACCTGATGGTATGGCGTATGTCCTCCGCTATGCTCATAGCTTATGGTGCCGTTCACCTCTCCGTCCCCTTCCACGAGGATCAGGTTACCACTACGTTGCAAGACATCTAAGATTTCGGTCCTATAAGATGAAGACTGACTGCTATAGGCATTCTCCCATTCTCCCCGAGATACGATATAGTCTGCATCGGGGAAAGCCAAGCTCAATCTGCCGTCTTGTTCAATGACCATGCCGCTGGCATGGTCTTGGTGCAAGTGCGACATCAGTACCAGCGATACCTCTTGAGGATCGAAACCTAATTTCTTGATATTTTCATAGAGTACATACTGTCCCTTGTCGTTTTTATAACCAAGGCCTGTATCTATAAGAACCAGATCGCTGTCAGTCTGTATTAAAAAAGGATGCACATGAATAAAAATAGAACCTTTTCGATCCTTTTTATCGTCCTTTTCGGGATCAAAGGGAACAAATTTCTTAGAGCTATCAACCGAATAGGAGCCTTCGTAGAGCGAATATGCTTTCATCTATAAAGTAAAAATTAAAAAATAAAAACTAAAAAACCACCCATTGCTTGGCCCTGCCAGTCAGCGCAATAGGGCAAGAAGGTCTGTAAATGGAACATTAGTTTGGGCAAATATCGCTTCCATATCGTATATTTACAGATTGAATGGTGAGACAAAGATATGGAAAAAAGGTGGGTAGAACAGCCAAAAGGTAACAAGAAAGTCATTTCAAGACTAGCACAGGAGCTAAATATCGATCCTGTGCTGTCTACCGTTTTGGTGCAGCGTGGCGTCACCGATTTTGAGTCTGCCAAGGCCTTTTTCCGTCCCTCATTGCAAGACCTTCACGACCCTTTTTTGATGCGTGATATGGACTTGGCTATTGGCCGGATAGATAAAGCTATAGGCAATAAGGAGACAGTGCTCATCTATGGCGATTATGATGTGGATGGCACTACGGCCGTGGCCTTACTTTATATGTTTCTGCGCAATTATCATAGCCAGATTCTGTATTATGTGCCAGATCGCTATAAAGAAGGCTATGGTATTTCTCATCAGGGAATCGATTTTGCGGAGGAAAATGGGTGTAGCCTCATCATCGCACTCGATTGCGGAATAAAATCCTTGGAAGAGGTGGATTATGCCAAGTCGAAAGGGATTGATTTTATCATCGGAGATCACCATATGCCAGGAGAGGGCCTTCCCAATGCCGTGGCAGTCCTGGATCCCAAAAGAGCGGACTGCTCCTATCCTTTCAAGGAGCTGTCTGGCTGTGGTATTGGTTTTAAGGTGATTCAGGCATTCGTAAAAGCCAATGGACTGCAAGATTCTGAGGCTTACCAATACTTGGACCTGGTGGCAGTGAGTATCGCTTCAGATATTGTTCCGGTGCTGGGCGAAAATAGAGTATTGGCCTATTTCGGTTTGCAAAAGCTAAACCAGAACCCTTGCTGTGGGCTGAAGGCCTTGATAGATGTGGCTAGCAAAAAGGAAAACCTGACCCTAAATGACATTATCTTTCAAATAGGCCCCCGCATTAATGCCGCAGGGCGGATACACCATGCCAAAGGTGCGGTACAGCTGCTCACGGCAAAGACACTGGCCGAGGCGACCTCGTTCTGCGAGGTGGTGGATGGCCAGAATACCGAACGCAAGGATGTGGACATGCGCATCACCGCACAAGCCCTAGACAAGATAAGGAAAGACCAGTCGTTGATCAATAGAAAGACGACCGTAGTTTATCAGGAAGATTGGCATAAAGGGGTAATAGGCATTGTGGCCTCGCGTCTTACGGAGACATTCTATCGGCCTACCATCGTGCTCACCCGTTCAAATGGTCACGTGTCCGGTTCCGCTCGCTCGGTAGTTGGTTTCGATCTTTATGAGGCTTTGTGCGAGTGTCAGGACCTGTTTGAACAATTTGGAGGGCATAAATATGCCGCAGGGCTCACGATGAGCGTGGAAAATGTGCCGGCATTGCAGCAGCGTTTCGAGGAAGTAGTGTCGCAGCGCATCACTCCTGAACTGCTCAAACCCGAAATCTTGATCGAGTCTACGCTTCGATTGAAAAGCATTACGGGCAAATTTGTCCGCATTATGAGGCAGTTTGCACCTCATGGCCCCGAAAATCCAATGCCTATATTTGTCTCGAAGCAGGTATTTGCCGTGGGAGCAGCGATGATTGTAGGGATAAATCATGTCAAGATGTATATACAGCAGGAAGACTCCCCCGTATTTCCGTGCATTGGTTTTGGCTTGGCAGAACATATCGATGGGATCAACAAAGGTTTACCTTTTGATATATGCTATACGATAGAGGAAAATGTATGGCGTGAAAAGCGTACTTTGCAGCTCCATGTAAAGAGCCTTAGGTTTTATCGATGAATTACTTATAAAAGAGAATGATTTTAAAGGCCGAACACTTAGTAAAAAAATATAAACAGCGAACTGTTGTGAATGATGTGTCTTTTTACGTCTCACAAGGTGAAATTGTTGGTCTTCTAGGGCCTAATGGCGCGGGAAAAACGACATCGTTCTATATGATTGTTGGCCTGATAAAGCCCAATGATGGACACGTCATGTTGGATGAAGAGGATATTACGGAAGATCCCATGTATCGCAGGGCACAGAAAGGCATTGGATACTTGGCACAGGAAGCTTCCGTTTTCAGAAAGCTTTCCGTAGAAGATAACATTATGGCCGTGTTGGAGATTCATCACCACAATAAGGAAGAGCGAAAGCAGCGTCTAGAGGAGTTGATCAATGAATTTAGCTTAGGAAGAGTGCGCAAAAATAGGGGAGACCTGCTCTCTGGAGGAGAACGCCGCAGAACGGAAATAGCGCGCGCCCTGGCGGCAAACCCTAATTTCATTTTGCTTGACGAACCCTTTGCTGGTGTGGATCCGATAGCTGTAGAAGAAATACAGACGATAATTTATAAATTAAAGCACCGGAATATAGGTATACTCATAACGGATCACAACGTGCAGGAAACCTTGTCCATTACCGATAGGGCTTATTTGCTTACTGAAGGAAAGATTATGCTAGCCGGTACGCCAGAAGAGATTGCGGTCAATGAAATGGCAAAAACTTATTATCTGGGGCAACACTTTGAGTTGAAGCGGAAGAAATTGGGGTGACTTTTGAGTTGCCAGTTGTGCGATCTATAGATGTCCTAGGCTTTGGTCTTTAAGCTTTGGTCTTTATTTCTAACTTTGACTTTTTAATTTTGACTTAAACGTATATGGCCTTAGTCAATTCAATCATCACATGGATCATGAAGAAAAGGATCCATCAGATTGAGCTTTTCATGAAATACCCGCACGATGTGCAGGAAGAATGGTTTCAGAGTCTCATATCTACCGCGCAAGCTACGGAATGGGGCAAGGAGTACGACTATGAGTCCATACTCTCTCCAGAGGTTTTCAAGGAGCGGGTGCCTATTCAGGATTATAATTCGTTGAAGCCCTATATTGACCGCATGATCCGTGGAGAGCAGAATATCCTGTGGCCTTCCACCATCAAATGGTTCGCCAAATCCTCGGGCACCACCTCAGACAGGAGCAAATTTATACCCGTGAGCGAAGAAGCTCTGGAAGACTGCCACTATCAAGGGGGGAAGGACATGATTTCCATCTACTGTCATAACAGGCCCGAGTCGCAGATATTTACCGGAAAAGGAATCGTACTTGGAGGAAGTCACAAGATCAATACCATTGGCAATGGGGAGAGCAGCTCGGGCGACCTTTCGGCCATTCTGATCAGCAACCTGCCCTTTTGGGCTGAAATGATGCGCACGCCCGATATCGAAACGACGCTGAACCCCAATTTTGAGGAAAAGCTGGAGAAAATGGCCCACCTCACCATTAAGGAAAACGTTACCAATCTTTCAGGTGTGCCCACATGGAATGTGATCTTGGCACAAAGGGTGCTGGAAATCACCGGAAAGGACAACCTGTTGGAAATATGGCCCAATCTGGAGCTATACCTGCACGGAGGAGTTAGCTTCAAGCCGTATAGGGAGCAGTTCAGGAAGTTTATTCCCTCGGATAATATGTATTACCTGGAGAATTACAATGCCTCGGAGGGCTATTTTGGTATTCAGGATCAGGCCGATTCCGATGAATTGCTGCTGATGCTTGATTATGGGATTTATTATGAATTTCTCCCCATGGAGCATATTCTTGATGAAAACCCCAAGACATGCGGCTTGCACGAGGTGGAGCTCGATAAGAATTATGCGCTTATCATTTCCACCAATGCGGGGCTTTGGCGCTATATGATAGGCGATACCATTAAATTTACTTCCCTGAGCCCCTTTCGCATCCAGATAACGGGCAGGACCAAGCATTTTATCAATACTTTTGGCGAAGAGCTCATCGTAGATAATGCCGACGATGCCCTTCGCGCTGCCAGTCTAGCTACTGATGCCATTGTGGGCGACTATACCGCAGGGCCAGTCTATTTTCACGACAAGCAGGCGGGGGCGCACGAATGGATTATCGAATTCACCCAAGACCCCAACGATATGGGTAAATTTAAGGAAGTGCTCGACAATACCTTGCGCGAGGTTAACTCGGACTATGACGCCAAGCGAAATAACAACCTCGCTCTTTCCGAACCTATTGTCCACGTGGCACCAGCTGGCACGTTTTATGCCTGGATGAAGCAAAGAGGTAAGCTGGGCGGTCAAAATAAAGTGCCTCGCCTGGCAAATGAAAGAACCTATCTGGAACAGTTGCTGCCACTTTTGAAATAGTTTCTTCGTCGCTAGTGTGCCCATGCAACTGACAATTGGTAACTCACAACTAATTAAATAGCTTGCTTAGCTTTCAATTCCAGGTACTTATTGATGGTATTAATGGTGAGCATCTCTGGAGGGGTGAGAATAGACTGAATGCCGTGGCGAAGTAGTTCCTTGCTGATCAGCTTTTTCTCGTAGATGAATTTCTCGGCGATGGTTTTGTGATAGGCCTCTCTAAGGCTATGAGATGCCTTGCCGCTCATATTGCTGAGTTCCGTATTTTCGAAAAAGACCACTATCAGTAGGTGGAATTTGGCCATGCCCTTCAGATAGGGCAATTGCCTGTTCAGTGCAGACATACTCTCGAAATTTGTAAAGAATAGCAAAAGACTGCGCTGGTGGATATGCCTGCGGATATTGGCATAGAGCAGTTCCATGTTGCTTTCCAGGTATCGTGTCTTCTCCTTGTACAGCACATTCATGATGCGCTGCAATTGCGAAGTCTTGTTGTCGGCCGCGACCAATGTGCCCATGCGTTCCGATATCGTGATAAGTCCCGTCTTGTCTTCCTTTTTGAGTACGACCCGTGAAAGTGCCAAGGAGGCATTGATGGCATAATCGAGCAAACTCAATCCATAGAAAGGCATTCGCATGGCTCTCGACTTATCGATGATGCTATAGACGTGCTGGGCCTTTTCGTCTATATAAGAGTTGACCATAAGGTTACCTTGCCTGGCAGTGGCTTTCCAGTTGACCGTCCTATAGTCATCGCCTTTTACATAGTTCTTTATCTGGTCAAACTCCATGCTATGCCCTAATCGGCGTATCTTTTTGATGCCATAATCGCTTAGCCGATTGGAGATGGCCATCAGTTCATATTGGCGCAAATAAAGGAAAGAAGGGTATACGGGAACCGTTTTGCCCATATCATAATTAAAGCGCCTTTGAACAAAACCGATGGTCGATTTTACGTATAACCTCAAGCTGCCAAAGCTATACTCGCCCCGCTTGGTGGGCCGTAAGGTGTAAGCGATGGATTTGGTTTTCTTGGTCCCTAGGTGAGTGCTTTCCCACATGTTCCTTTTCTGGAACTGCTCGGGAACCTCATCTATGATACCTATCTGTACGTTAAAAGGATAAAGATTGGATAGCTCTATGCGTACCTCGTTCTCGTCCGAATTGCTCAGTCTTTCTGGGCATACCCGCCTTCCCAATACCTTTCCTCGTTTTTGGAACAGGAGAAATAAATCCAGGACTAGGGCAAGCACGATGCTAAAAAACATTAAAAAAGGCAAGGTACTCAGCCATGGATAAAAAAAGGAAAGGATAAACAACACGACATTGCCGCCCAGCAGCCAAAAAAGGCGTGGGCAGAGAAACAGGTCGGTATAAAACAGGTTAAAGGCTTTCTTCATCGCTATCGTCCCTTTGCTTATCTGGGTACTTCCATGTTCTTGATGATACCGTTTATGACGTCATCGGGCAATACACCCTCCATTTCCTTTTCCGGCTGCAGCATGATGCGGTGGCGCAGCACTGATGGCGCCACGAAAGCGATGTCGTCTGGCGTCACAAAATCGCGATCACGCATGGCGGCAATAGCCTTGGCGCTGTTCACAATAGCCAGGGAGGCCCGTGGAGACGCCCCAAGGTATAGCGACTTGTTGTTTCGTGTTTGATGGACCAATTTGGCTACGTATTCCAAGAGCTTATCTTCTACGTGAAGTTCCTTGACCATTTTTCGGTATTCCCTGATCTGTGCGATACTGAGTACGGGATCAACGCTTGCCAGCGATTCTTTGGTGGACTGCTGATGATGCATAGTCAGTATTTGGGTTTCCTCCACTAGGGAAGGATAATCCACTTCTATCTTGAACAGAAAACGGTCCAATTGCGCTTCCGGAAGGCGATAAGTGCCTTCTTGCTCCACCGGGTTTTGCGTGGCCAGCACAATAAAGGGCTCGTCAAGCAGGTAGGTGGTCCCGTCTATGGTGATCTGTCTTTCTTCCATGACCTCAAAGAGGGCCGACTGGGTTTTTGCAGGGGCACGGTTTATTTCGTCTACGAGCACTACATGGCCAAATATGGGGCCACGGCGAAACTCAAAGGAGGTATTGGAAGGGTTGAATATGGAAGTTCCCAATACATCGGCAGGCATCAGATCGGGCGTAAATTGAATACGGCTAAAGGTTGCCGCTATGCATTGTGCCAGCAGCTTGGCGCTTAAGGTCTTGGCAACACCTGGCACCCCTTCTATCAACAAGTGTCCGTCGGCCAATATGCCTGCCAGCAGTAAATCTATTAGGTTGTCTTGACCTACAACCACTTTCGCCACCTGTCCTTTAATTTGCTGTATGGAGTGCTGCAAGGCACTTAGGTCTTTTCTTTTTTCAAATTCTTGTTCCATATGATTATTTTGGATTGTTGGTAGAAGCTGTCTATATCATTGCTAAAGGCTATCAATTCATCATCATTGGGGTATTTGCCCTTGTTTATCTCATCTATTTCTTTGCAAATACGAGCAATGAGTGTGGTATCCACCCCGGATCTTGCGGCTAAGGTACTGATAAACTCGCGGTTCATATGATTGGTCCTCAGGCCATAGTTGCTACGGATGTTTTCCATAAAATAAACCGTTTTTTTATGGGCAATATCTTTGTTGTTGTGCTGCTGTACATAAATATCCCCTATCACCCTGATAAACTCCAATGTGGTATTGGGCATAGGATCTTTTATGGGGATGATTCTTTGACGGCGCTTCATGTCGTATATTACGAACAAAATGACCGCTATGAGCGCGATATAATATGCCCAGCTAAGCGAGGTGTACCGGTAGAGCACCGAAAACAGGTCTGTGTCGCCTTCTCTGCCCCTAGTCTGAAACTCGTCCAGCAGCAGTGGCCGGTGCTTGGCTATGTAGCTCAGGGCTTTTGCGGCAAAGTCCATGCCCCTTGGCTGCAATAGGGCGTAGTTACTGAAAAAATCTGGAGAGGACATGAAATAAAAATTGCCCAAACCGTGGTTTATCTTGATGAAGATGGGATCACCATTTGCATTGGTGGCAAGGACGGAAGTGCTTGTCGTATCAATTTCTCCAAAGTAGCTATTGCCCAAGTTATGGTCGTATACGTAAGGTTGCTCTTGATGGAAATGGGAGTTGGTGAAGTTAAACTTCGAGGAGGGACCTTCAAAAGGACTGTTGTTGAATTTGATGGTGACCTTTAGGGAGTCCAATATGGCTTTGGGCAAGCGTTTTGTGGCCAAGAAAATGTCGTTTCCCTGTTTCATGGCCCTTTTGGCTATGCTGTATTCTGTTTCGCTCATTGTCACCTCTGGTGCAATGATAAGTAGATTGAAGTGTTGATCGTATTGTTGTTGGATGGTTTGATACAGTGATTTTCTAGACAGGCGGACCTTGTCGCTGTGTTGTTGCGTTAACTCCTTATACAAGATATAGGTGCCAAAGGGGATTTTGTCCGTCCGCTTGAAACTGGGTGTCCAGTCAATGCGGCTGGGCATCCTATATTGCACGTAGAGATATGCTAGGAGCAGCAGGGATAAAGATATGATATAGATCCTGAGGCCTTTCATTTAACAGTGCTATTGAAGGTAGTGAACTCCTGTTGCAACTGGGCAAACCGTTCCGAAGATACCGGGAAGCCACCGTACCAGGTAAATTCAAATTGCCTGGTAAGGCGAGAAAAAGGGGCTTTTAGCGTATTTTGCTTCAGCTCCCGAATATAGGTGCTGTTTGTCTTTCCCGGCTGCCATTCAATCTGCTGCGCATCTGTCAGTGCTTTGAGGCTCTGGAGATAGAGGATACGTATGGCCAGCCGGTAATCTGCTTGTTGTAGTGCTGTTTGAAACTCGTGCTCGAAGTCGATTTCATGAATATTTTCTATGTCGGTTTCTACATCATGGGTCGTTGTACTGTCCTTCTCAAGGAAGCGCATCAAGCTCATGCCATTCATTCTGAGAAGGAGGTACACGAGCGTGATGGCCCCAATCAAAATGAGCCCCCATTTGATGATGGGGCCAGTTTCCTTGTTGTCAAATAACACACGGAGCATATCCCATAGCCAAAGCTTCATCTTGTCCCACCAGGATGTGGGAATTTCCTCCTCCTGATAATGAAACGCAGACTGCTTTAGGTAATTGTCCATATGCGTACTGTCCAGCTGAACCCATTGTTTCACGAATGAGCTGTCGTTCCTTGTAGCATACAGTGGCCCAGCCTCGGCTTGAACCTTTGTTGTCCCGAAAAGCAGGGGAAGGAACAGAAAGGCCAAAAGGCGCATAAATATGTAAAAATCACATCTCGACATAAACCTGCCAACATTAGTATTCTTCCTTAGGTAGATCGCCGTCACGGCTATCCTCGTCACTGCCAAATCGCTCTATCCTATCCATGAGTCCCACGCTTTCCTTTTCTTCCCTCAAGGAGAAATAGCATAGTGTAGATGCTATAGACATAAATACATAGGTCAGCTGTCCAAAGGAGGCGATGAGAGAGGCCACGACGGTGAGCCCGTTTGCAAGCCAGCCCTGGCCTTTAAAAAAGACGCTGAAAATGGTTATGAACATGCTGGGTAACATGAAAATGTACGTACACATGGAGGTTACCAAAGTGGCCAAAAGCAGTGTGCCAAAGGTTTTCCACCATTTTTCCCGTATAAGTGTCCTGCCACGGTCGAAAGCACTGCCTATGCCCGTGTTCTCAAATACCATTATCGGATAGGCCAAGGTGAGTATGGGAAATAAATAGATGCCCGGAATAAGACAGAGGAAGATACCGATAAAAATAAGGATACTAAAAGCAATAGTGGCAAGCAAGTATTTCAAAAAGAGTCCTTTGAAAATGTACCACACATGCTGTATCGTTACTTGATGCCCAGGGTTGTCATCATAGGCTTTCAGGTAGCTCAAGGTTGCCAAGGTGACGCAAGAAACAGTCAACATGGTGAAGAAGAGATATAGAAAATAAGGAATTCCGAAAAGCAGGGCATTTACATTGCTTCCGTTGCCCATGCTGCCATATATTTGGATAGCCTGAATCTGATAGATGGAATTGGATGCCCAAGAGCCAAGCATGAATATGCCTGCAAGCACCAGTACGGTGCTAAACAGGCTTTTTGGTTGCTGCGAAATAAAAGCAAAGCTATCGCTGATAATCTGTCCGAAATCCCGCTTCTGTCTAAATGCTATTGGTTCCTTGTTCAATGCCATGACTATTGTTCGTTTAGGTGATCTATTTTCGTTGTTTTCAGGTATATCTTCCTTGGGTATACGGCCACATACCAAATGATGAAGGCGGCCGAAGAAAGCAGGATGAACGCACTAAGCCACGTGGGCATTTCCGTATGTCTGGTGACAAAAGATTCCAGCAGTGCCGCGATAATGAAAACTGGAACTAGGCCTATGATCATCTTGATCCCTTCTTTCGCTGCCTGTTTAACGGCGTATAAACGGGTATAGGTTCGTGGAAAGAGCAGCCCTTTGCCCAGCACCAGACCGGCCGCGCCAGACACGATGATGGCGGCTATCTCCAAGGTGCCGTGTATCCAGATAACGAGTACCGATTCGACACCAAGCTGATGGCTGTAAAAGAAATACTGGAATGCACCCAACATGACGCCGTTATATACGAGCAATACTACGGTGCCTACCCCTCCCAATATACCCAAGAGGAACGCAAAGAAAGACACCTTGACATTGTTTGATGCAATGAGGAGGAACATGGGCAAGGGATCCATTGAACTGTAAACTCCGAATGGCTGGCCCTTTGCGATGTTGTCCAGTGTCATATCTACATAAGCGTCGCCCAAAATGAGGCGCACGAAGGTGTCATCGAGTGCCGATGACAGCAAGCCAATGAGAAAGAAAATGCAAAAAGAGACAAAGGCATAGAGCAATTGCTTTCTGCTATGATAAAACACCAAAGGCAGTTCTTCTTTCCAAAAACGCAGTAACCGGTCTTTTTTTTCCGGTTTTGTTTTGTATATGGCTTGATGCAACCGATAGGCCAATCCATTTAGGTAGCTGGTCGTTTTGGACTTAGGATAAAATGTTTTGGCAAAGGAGAGATCGTCCGTCACTTCGATAAAACGCGATGCTATCTCATCTGGATTTTCGGTAGGGATCGATTCGTAATTTTCCCATTTCGAGGTGTTTTTTTTTACAAAAAGAGCTTCTCTCATACCTGGGCAAATCTTGTTTATGTACTTTTGGCTTATGGGTAAATATGGCATAAAAATAAAAAAAATATCTATAGATTTAGGGCATCTTTTATATTTTAGCATGAATTTCCCCTTGCATGAATACGATTAGTGTCAATACTACTCAAAATGTTTCCATAGCTTATGACGTTGCCGGAATAGGCGAGCGGTTTTGGGCTCGTTTGATAGACTTTGGTTTCATGGTCGTTGTGTTTATGTTCTTTGGCCTCATAGCCAGTTTTATGGAAGGTTATATTGGGAGGTGGGTTACCTATACCGTGTCCGGGCTATTGATGGTCACCTTTGTGTTCTATGATTTTATAGCCGAGTATTTCTACAATGGGCAAAGTGCCGGAAAATACCTGATGAAAATCAGGGTTATTAGCTTGGATGGCTATCAGCCCAGTGTGGGGCAATATCTTTTGCGATGGGCCTTCCGTTTTGTGGATTTTACCATTTCCATGCAAGTTGGCGGACTTATTGCTGCGGCTATCACGCCGAACAAGCAACGTATTGGGGATATCGTAGCGGGAACTACCGTTATTCGCACGGTACCGAGGGCCAAATTGGAAGATGTGGCCTTCGTGCAAAATGAAGAGACGGAAAGCTATGTGCCACGCTTCCCTGATGTGATAGCACTGAATGATGGAGAAATCGGATTGATACATGAGGTGATTACCGATTTCAACAGCTCGGGAAACAACCTATTGGTCTATAAAATGGCTGTAAAAGTTCAAAAAGCATTGCACCTGGATCAGCCGCAAGACCTGGATGAGCTTGCTTTCTTGAAACAGGTGGTAAAGGACTATGCTTTCCTTACGTCTAGGGAGTAAGGATATGGAAGATGTCTACAGCCGCCTATTGTTATAAGGCCCATCGCCCCTGATAGATCTTAAGCGCATATGCCCCCAACGCAAAAATTCCTACTGAAAAGGCGAATACCTTGCCCCATTTTTCCTGAGGGTCAAATTTCAACCAATTTCGCAGCAAATAGAAAATGGCCAATAGCAACAAGGGGATAGTGGCTGGATAGAGCCGAAAGCTGTTTGCAAGATCGCCTTTCAGCAGGAATAACAGGGAGCGCTGCAGGCCGCAGCCCGGACAGTCGTGTCCCGTGAAATATTTAAAAGGGCATGGAAGTAGGTGATGGCTCAACCATTCAGTTGCGGTGTCCAATGCCGTTGAGATAGTTGCCAATTCCATGCCCTGTTATAATTATGGATTTTGATCGTCGAACGGATTTTTGTATTCCCTATCAAAAGGATTGTTTTGTGCTTCTTTGGCCGACGGCCCCAAGTACTTGGCATCGCTAAAACCAAGGAGTGGAAGTACAATGTAAGGGAAGAAAACGGCCAAAACGGTGTATACGGTATCTTTGCCGAAGCTCTTCATCAATAAGTTGAGCAGCCAGATGCCAAAGATGAAATTGACACAGCACGGGATATAGACCAATACGCCCCACCAGGCAGGTTTGCCTACGATCTCCGCCACGACTATAAAGTTATATACCGGAACCAATGCGGCCCAACCGGGTTTTCCCGCTTTTTCAAATAATTTCCAAAGGCCTATAGCCATTAGGACATAAAGCGCTAGCGAAAAGAGCATGTAGCCAGTGCCGAAAAGTGCCCACATGCCTTCGTCGTAATAACCGTACTCATAATTTTCCATACTGAATGAGGTTTTTGGTGAAAAATTGATGTTAATTTAACGCCTCCAAGATACAAATAACTATAATCAGTCAATAGCAATTTCAAAAACATTTCATCGTTTCGTCTAGGCTGAATGATTTGCGTTGCGTATCTTAGTGGCGCTAAATAGGACAGGATGCCGACACATGAAAAACAGAGAGCTTTTATCCATATTTGATATTTTTAAGATTGGCATAGGACCTTCCAGTTCCCACACTTTGGGGCCATGGCGCGCAGCACAGCAGTTCGTAGACGTATTGGAAAAAAGCAATACCCTATCAAAACTGGAACAGATCAACGTGCTGCTATATGGGTCTTTGGCAAAGACCGGCAAGGGGCACGGTACGGATATCGCCATTTTGCTGGGGCTTTCTGGAGATGATCCGGTTACCTTCGATGTAAGCCAGGTGATGCCCAAGGTGGAGAAAATCAAATCGTCCAGTGTACTGAAGGTGGGCGGCAAGAAGCGCGTTGCTTTTGATTATGCGTCACATATGAACTTCCTATATGCCGAAAGCCTTCCGTTTCACCCCAATGCGGTTACTTTTCACGCTTTCTTTGCCGATGGAACGGCGCGTTCGGAAACCTATTATTCCATTGGAGGGGGATTTGTTTCTCAAGGAAAAGAGAGCAAACAGGAAGCAATGGACATTGAGCTCACCTTTCCAGTCAGTACGGCAAGGGAATTGATGGTATGGTGCATGCGCACGGGCTTGAAGGTTTCCGAGATCGTGCTGGAAAATGAGCACGCCTGGCGTACCGAACGCCAGACGCAGGAAGGCGTGATGATGCTTTTCCGTACCATCAGGGATTGTATCTATCGCGGTTGCCATACCGAGGGGAAGTTGCCCGGAGGGCTTCATGTGGAAAGGAGAGCGGCAAGGCTGAACAGGAAATTGCTGCAAGGGAGAACCTATACGGACTATGACTCTTGGATAGCAGCGATTCGCGAAGGAGGCAATTCTTTTCAGTACACCTTGGATTGGGTGAGCTGTTTTGCATTAGCGGTTAACGAGGAGAATGCCTCTTTTGGACGCGTGGTCACTGCACCTACCAACGGGGCAGCGGGCGTCATACCTGCCGTGTTGCAGTATTTTATCACCTTTTACGACAGCTATCAAGAGGAGAAAATCATAGAGTTCATTGCCGCTGCCTCGGAAATTGGCAGTATTTTCAAAAAGGGCTCTACCATATCTGCCGCCATGGGCGGTTGCCAGGCGGAGATAGGCGTATCTTCGGCCATGGCCGCCGCGGCACTGACAGAGTGCTTGGGTGGTTCGCAGCGACAGGTGCTGATGGCCGCAGAGATAGCCATGGAACATCACTTGGGACTTACCTGCGACCCCATAGGCGGATTGGTGCAGATTCCGTGTATTGAACGCAATACCATGGGAGCCATAAAGGCCATTACGGCATCGCAGTTGGCCTTGCAGACCAATCCGGATAAGGCGAAGGTAAGTTTGGATGCCGTGGTGAATACCATGTGGGAAACCGCACAGGATATGAACGTAAAGTACAAGGAAACTTCCGATGGCGGCCTGGCTACCAATATTCCGCTGAGCTTGCCGGAGTGTTAGATAGATATGCGACGTGCGATATGAGATGTGCGACCAAAGGTCAAAGACTAATGCTTTGCACGTGTTCATTAGCATGGACTTTAGTCCTTCTGCTTTGGACTCATGGATGTCCTGCTACTTAAAATTAACACATAATATGTTTAAATTTATCGGTGTTCTTCTAGTTGTTTTTTGTTCCTGCCATACCACCAAGCCCGTGGCGCAGGAGCAGACAGGTGTAAAGCTTTTACATGATTTGGCGGTATTGTCTTCCGATCGTTTTGAAGGGCGGCGAACCGGCACCCCAGGCAATGCACTGGCAAGAGACTATATCGTTCACCGTTTTGATAGCTTGGGACTCCAGACGTTTGGAGGTAATTACGTGTCGGATTTTTCCTTTAAAAATAGGCAAGACTCCGTCATTCAAGGAAAGAACGTAGTGGGCTTTGTGCAAGGAAAAGGGAAGGGATATATTGTCGTGAGTGCACATTACGATCATCTGGGAATCAGAAATGGAGAGATATTTAACGGTGCGGACGACAATGCATCTGGTTCTGCGGCACTCTTGCAATTTGCCGAGTATTTTTCCAAGCACCAGCCTGAGCACTCCATTATTTTTGCGGCCTTCGATGCGGAAGAAATGGGACTGCAGGGAGCCAAAGCCTTTGTAGCAAGTCCTCCCGTGGCGCTCGGCGATATCAAATTGAACATCAATATGGACATGATAGCGCATAATGACAAAGGGGAGCTCTATGCTGCCGGCACTTTCTATTATCCGGAATTGAAACCCTATCTGAAGAGCGATGATGAGCGGGTGAATATCTTATTGGGACATGACGACCCTAAGCTTGGTCACGATGATTGGACCAATCAAAGCGATCAAGGCGCTTTTCATGCCAAAGAAATCCCCTTCCTTTATTTTGGAGTGGAAGACCATAAGGACTACCACAAGGTAACGGATACGTTTGAGAACATCAATCGTGCTTTTTATGTTGCCGCGGTAGGGCAGATCCAAAAGACGATAGCAAGATTGGATGTTGGGCTATATAAGCAGCAGGTATTTCGGAAGTCCGTTATCAGCAAGTGATTATTTTTGCTTCATAAACTTATCCTCGATCATACCCTTGAATTCATGGCGCTTGCCTATCCTTAACAGTTGTCGAGAGCCAGTCACATTACGACTTCTGGTAGACATGATTTTGTTGCTGCTCGCTATGCTATTTGTAGATGGCGCCAAGATGTTGAGTGCCTGTGCCAGATAAGCTTCCCTCACGTCACCGAAATCGTAGTTGCCAAAATCCCTGTCATTGCCCGTAGAGGAATTATACATGTTAGTGCCTCCGATCTCTCCGCCAGGTGTGAAGCCGGCAAAGTAGTCGCCTAGGTCTTGCGAGTTTCTGGTAGAAAAAAGTGAGTAATAGACATTGTATCGATTTTCCAGCACCATGGGGAAAAAGCCTATGGGTTTGCCGTAGGTGGTAGTACCTACTAAGCTCACAGTCATTACGGGGCGCAGGCTGTTGATGACCAGTTCGCTGGCCGATGCAGTCTCGTCCGTGACCAGGAAAACCACGCGGGATATGTTGTTTAAAGAACCCTTTTTCGAGAAATTGGCTTTCTGCACTTCGGGTGAGTAGTCGATATCGGCATAGGTGCCGCCCCTCGGTATGATGGCACCTGAGCCATCGCGCATAGGTTGATTCTTCAATATCGTAGCTTTGCCATCGCGCATGGTCTGGTTGTAATACTCTACATACATGGTGCCAGAGGTACCATTGGGTACTATGAGATTCACTAGATGCTCGGCCGTGCTTACATAGCCACCACCATTGTAACGTAGGTCAATGACCAAGTCGGTCACCCCGCCAGCAGCAAAAACCGCAAAAATGGAGTCCAATTTGGGTATGGAATTTTCTTCTGTAGAAAAGCGGGCATAGGCTAGGTAGCCTATTTTCTTGCCGCTCCTTTCAAGGATACTGTCCTTGTAGATGGGACTGCTTTTGTATACCGTTTTGTTCAATGTAGCTTCATAGTCGCTGCCGTCCTTTCGTTTGCCCTTGATAGCAATGGTGGATGGGTCGTTTAGCAGTTCGTTGATGATAATACTTCTCTCGGTATTGTCAAAGGCGGCCACGGTGCCGATATTTTTTCCATTGATGCTGCTGATACTAGCTCCTCTCGTTAGGCCGATCCTGTGGGCGGGTGAGTTTTCGTCCACGGCATTTAAGAAGAGGGTGTATTTGCTCTCGTCATCATCATTTATCAAGAGCGATATGAGATGTATGCCAATGTCATTGCCGTTTCCTTCGAGATTGACGGCGTTGATCTTTCCCTGTATGCCTGCGCTTGCTTCGGGATTGATGCTTTCTCTGTCCTCGATATATGAAAACTTGGTGTAAGTCTCATTATCTTCAGTTATTAAATCGTAGTTACTGGTAGAATACCTTGCTATGGCTAGTAAGTTGTTTTCATATTTGTCCAGATTGGTACTGCCGCTGGTATATTGCCTGGGATTGAATGTATTGTAACTTGGAAGGTTCTCGTTCCAGTAGTAAATTTCCTTGGCGTAGAGAAAAATAGAGTCATTGGTAAGTTCCACTCGATCTGTAGTAGGCGTATGCAGACTATCGTCCGCATCTGTTGCAGGCGAGTCCTTTTTACAGGCACTTGTAGCCAAGAGAGCCACTATGCAAACTCGTATTGACCATTTTTGTGATGTGGCGCTATATATGTTCATCATACTAAGTATCTTCATGCAATATTAATGTATTTAAATGTTAATAATTGTTAATCTTATTTGTTGTTTTTTATATTTGAATGGATTTAATTGATATCATTGAGTCAAAGGGCCAATGATGCTGAAAGTTTACGAGTTTAATACTGCTAAAATAGTCAAATGATAAAATTTTACAATGCTCTTGTTTTGCTAGCCTTTGGTCTGGTATTGATTTCCTGCAGCAAGGATGAAGATAATAATGATGTCGATAGTGCCAATAGCCTGGTTAATAGATGGATGGTCGACAGTATGCGCATTTATTATTACTGGAATAACCAAGTGCCAGGAAACGCATCACTGGATTTCGATAAAGATCCGGAGGACTTCTTTGAGGACTTACTAAGCGACGACGATCGCTTTTCGTACATCGGCAACGCTGACGAGATGGAAAGTTCATCTAGCGGGATATCGAGGACGGCGGGTCTGAGCATAGGATTAGTGAGGCTCAGCGCATCTTCCAATGATGTCTTGGCGTTCGTACGTTATGTACTTAAGGATTCGCCGGCGTACCAGCAAGGACTAAGGCGAGGAGATATAATCCTTAAGTTCAATGAAGTAAGTCTGAGCGTCAGCAATTATAATACCGTCCTTTCCTCTTCGTATTATGGAAACGACCCTTATACGGTGGTCACTGGTAGAATAGAAAACAATACGATCTATGAAGATAAAACCATTACGTTGACACCGGTACAGTTTACGGAGCAGGCTGTTCATCAAGCACAAGTTTTGGAGACCAATAGCGGTCGAAAAGTGGGGTACATGTTTTACAACCAGTTTATTGCCAATCAGGCGTCGCAATTGGTGGATTCCATAGCAAAACTGAAAAACGCAGGTATAGAAGACTTGATATTGGATTTGCGTTACAACCCCGGAGGATTTGTGTCTACTGCCGGAATGCTATGTGGCCTTATTCAGAACAACTTTGATGAGAACAGCCAATTTTTACAATATGTTTTTAACGGCAACTTTGGTAACGAAGTTGCAAGCTACTTACAAACGATAGGATCTGGGAACATTGCTGCGGTAAAGAGTAATAACCTGAATCTTAACCGTGTATTTATATTGGCCACCAACAATTCGGCCTCCGCAAGTGAACTGGTCATCAACAACCTGAGGCCTTTTTTGGGAGATGCCAATGTTATTCATATCGGTAAGACAACGGTAGGCAAGAACGAAGGGTCCTTCTTGATTAAAGACAGGAGAACCCCTAGGCAGATAGAATGGGGGATACAACCCATTGTACTGAAGATCGCCAATAGCAACGGATATGGTGATTATCCAAATGGTCTTTCTCCTACCTATGACGTAGATGAATGGGATGTGCTCCCCTTTGTGGAGCTTGGGTCTGCAAGTGATCCTTTGGTAGCAAAAGCCCTTTCGCTGATAGATCCTTCCATGGCTAGTGCTGCCACGTCCAGCAAGGTGATGAGCATTAGGTCGAGAACAACGAGCGAAAGACTCTCGTTGACACCATTAGAAGACTTTGAGGATAAAAGTAGAGTGGCACTGCCACTGGATGTCTCTGAGCTATTTGAACATGGAGCCGTCCTCAAGTGAGATTGCAATTGTCGCGGTAAAGATTTCTGTGTCAGAAATCAGTTAATTCCATCCCAAAAAGGGCGGCAAAATGTCCTTTTAGTTTTTCTTTTACATTCAACATATCGACATCGTATCCCAGCTCCTTTTGCAAGGAGGTGACGGCCTTGTCGGCTATGCCACAGGGTACAATGTTGGCGAAATAATCCAACTGCGTATTGAGGTTGAAGGCGAAGCCGTGCATGGTGACCCAACGACTGCTACGAACACCTATGGCACATATTTTTCTGGCGTTGGGCTTGTCTGCATCGAGCCATACACCCGTATAGCCTGGGTAACGACCCGCTTCAATGCCGTAATCTTTCAGTGTGAGGATCACCGCCTCTTCTATATAGCGCAGGTATTTGTGGATGTCGGTAAAGAAGTTATCTAGATCTAGGATGGGATAACCTACCAACTGGCCTGGGCCGTGATAAGTGATATCGCCACCACGGTTGATTTTGTAATAGGTGGCATGTTTTTCCTCGAGCGCCTCATCGTCCAAAAGGAGGTGCTCGGGCTTGCCACTCTTGCCTAAGGTATATACATGGGGGTGTTCCACGAATATCAGGTAGTTTTCGGTTGGGATGTCTTCACCCTTGGTGCGGTTATCTACCTTGCGCTGCACGATGCTGTTGAACAGCTCTTCCTGCCTATCCCAAGCCTCTTGATAGTCTACCTGCCCCCAATCCTGAAAAATAACACGTTTGTTCATTAGATTACTTGCTAGCACGTGCAAAGGTATGTTTTTTTGCTTGTTGTCGTGCCAAGTGATTGTCAGAATGTCCTCTCGTCAACGTAGCCTATCATATAGTCGCCAAAGCGCTCATAATAGACTTTGTAACGGCCATCCATCTTGGAGCCACTAAGGCGGGTGAAAAGGTGGCCCCCTTGGGGGTTAAACTGAAAAGGCTCCACGAGCATATTGTCTTTGAATGAGACCCCTTTGTTGCCCTGTAGTTTATATACAGCTTCCTTTGCGCACCAACAGGCGGTAAGCATATCTATTCGGTTTTCTCCTTCTGCGATATGGTCCAGCTCAATGGAAGACAGGAATTTTCTGGCGATGATATCGATTTTTGGCTTTACCAGTTCCATATCTATCCCTACGTCGTATTTGTCGCTCATCATTACGGCTGCATAGTCAAAAGAATGGCTCAAGGATATCTTTTCACTGAAGTTGCTGAGGAAAGGTTTTCCATTTGCATCGGAGGGGCATTCGATATAACCTGTTGTGTTCAGCATAGTACGGAGCAAGGCCCTGGTTCCAAGCCAGTTCAAGGTACGTTTGCCTTTGTTGAGTTTTTTGAGGAAAGCCAGCTCATCTTGCTTCAGCTGTAGCTTGGCAAGTAGCTCGTCGGCGTTCTCCTCAATTCTCCAAATGGCAAAGCGTGTATGTGTGTCTATATTCTTCTCGTAAACCAGCGGCATGGCAAAAATGCTATTTCCCAAAAATGCTAATTATTCGTTACATATTCGCTTTTTAGGTGTAATTTTGCCCGAACTATGATTTTGTCGGATAAAAGAATTCTAGAAGAAATAGAAAAGGGCACCATAGTGATCGAACCTTTTAGGAAAGATTGCCTGGGAACCAATTCTTATGACGTGCATCTGGGCAAGTATTTGGCCACCTATGAGAATAGGGTATTGGATGCTAAACAACATAATGGGATCGTTCATTTTGAAATTCCCAAGGACGGTTTTGTATTGCAACCGCATACCCTATACCTGGGGGTGACCATGGAATATACCGAAACGCATAAGCATGTTCCCTTTCTGGAGGGAAAATCCAGTACCGGACGCCTCGGCATCGACATTCACGCAACGGCTGGCAAAGGCGATGTGGGCTTTTGCAATACATGGACCTTGGAGATTTCCGTGGCGCAGCCCGTGCGCATATATGCCGGCATGCCTATCGGTCAGCTGATCTACTTTGTCGTAGAAGGTGATATAGAGACTTTTTACAGTACCAAAGGCAATGCCAAGTATAACAATAAGACGACAAAACCCGTGGAGAGCATGATGTGGAAGAACCAATTTTAGTTCTCCCGGCCAAACTCCATTAAGTAACTTTTGAGAAATTCATCTATTTCCCCATCCAAGACCGCCTGTGTGTTGGATGTTTCGTGGTTGGTTCTCAAATCCTTGACCAGTTTATATGGATGCAGCACATAGTTGCGTATCTGAGAGCCCCATTCAATCTTCTTTTTATTGCCTTCAATAGCAGCGGTGGTTTCCATGCGCTTGCGCATTTCTATCTCGTACAGCTGTGATTTCAGCAAGCGCAAGGCGTTTTCCTTGTTTTGCAGTTGGGAGCGCGACTCTTGGTTTTTGATGACTATACCCGATGGTTTGTGGTGCAGGCGCACGGCCGTTTCCACTTTGTTCACGTTTTGTCCTCCTGCGCCGCCAGAGCGAAAGGTATCCCATTCTATCTCCGAATCCTTCACCTCGATTTCTATCGTGTCATCTACCAATGGATAGACATAGACCGAAGCAAAGCTGGTATGTCTTTTGGCATTGGAATCGAAAGGCGATACGCGCACCAGACGGTGCACACCATTTTCTCCCTTTAGGTAGCCATAGGCAAAATCGCCCTCGAATTGCAAGGTGACTGTTTTCACCCCAGTCACGTCACCCTCTTGCGAATCCTGTTCACTCACCTTGTAGCCGTTCTTCTCTCCCCACATGATGTACATGCGCATGAGCATGGCGGCCCAGTCGCAGCTTTCCGTTCCCCCCGCACCAGCCGTGATCTGCAATACGGCGTTCAGTTGGTCTTCCTCGGCACTGAGCATGTTTTTAAATTCCAGCTCTTCCAAGCTAGTGAGGGCTTGCTGGTACTGTTCGTCCATTTCCTTTTCGGAAGCATCGCCACTTTGGAAAAACTCAAACAGCACAAAGGTGTCGTCCAGCGTACTTTTTGCTTGGTCGAAGCTGTCTGTCCAACTTTTTTTGTTCTTGATGCTGTGGAGCACCTTTTCGGCGTCCTTGGGATTGTCCCAAAAGGTAGGATCCAGTGTTTGTTGTTGCTCCTTTTCTATCTCTGCTTTTTTGGCATCGATGTCAAAGATGCCTCCTCAGGGAACTTAGCCTATCCCTCAAATCCTGAATATTTTCTTTGGTCATGGCGCAAAGATAGCGAAAAAAAGGAATTTACTTTTGCCAAAGCGCTATTACAGCTGCACTTTTGGAGCTAATAGGCACTTGAATAGGTGTTCCGATATACGAGCGGACTCAATCCTTTGATCTCCTTGAAAATTTTGTGAAAACTGGTGATGTTGAAGAAACCACTTTCAAAACCAACCTCTTTGATGCTCAGCTCCCTTGACAGCAGGAGATTGCAAGCATGTCCAATGCGGATTTCCAATAAGAAACGGGTATAGGTCTTACCGGTACGGGACTTGAAGTAACGGCAAAAGGAATGTGGGCTAAGTCCCACCTTGTCCGCGACCTCGCCGATGCCTATTTTTTCCTTGAAATGTGCCATAGAGTATTCATAGATAGTGCTGATACGCTTATCCTCACTCTTTTCCAAGGTGGGTTGAAAGGCTGCTCCACATATGGGGTCTAATTGTTCCTCAATGGACAACTCTGTAAGTAATTGCAGCAAATAGATAATCTTGCGGTTGGAAGAGCATTCGGTCATCTGGTTGATGAGGTTGACACAGGTTGTCTTGGAGACACCGCCTATCTCCAGTCCCCTTTTCGCCCTTAGGAGCAGCTGATATATTGCCTGGTTTTCGGGTAACAGCAGAAAGTCCTTTCCCCAGAAATGAGGGTGGAAATGGATGACCTTCACATCGGTTTCTGGATGTTGGCTCAGATCAAAATGCCAGTAGTGGGGCAAATAAGCGCCTAACAGAATCAATTGCCCGCCACGAAAATTCTTCGTACTATCACCGATGAACTGTGTTCCTTGGCCTTTGCTTACATAGACGAGTTCCACCTCGGGGTGGTAATGCCAGATGTTGTTCATTTGAGGTTGTTTGTCTATCCGCACGCTGAAAGATTCAGTGGTGCTCGTCGCAACTTTTAGAAATTTTGGTCTCATGTATTACCGTACTTAGTGTGCAAATTTAGCATGAATGTCCCGTATCGTAGGACAAACAGGGTAAAATAGTTTAATTTTTTGTTAAACCGAATGACTGCATTGATCCTTAAAAGAGCGTACTTGCGATGTTCTTCTGTGGTAGGTATATTTGACGTATTACACATCGGGAAGAACCCCAATAAAACCTTATCAATTATGATGAAGAAACAGCGAATCATTATTCCCATTGTTCTGGTGACCTCTCTGTTCTTTTTATGGGCATTGCTGCACAACCTCAATCCCATACTCATTCCACATCTTAGAAAAGCATTTAGTCTCAATGACTTTCAATCCTCGCTGATAGACGCGTCGGCCTATATCAGCTACTTCGTTATAGCCATACCTGCTGGCCTTTTTATGCAGCGTTATAGTTACAAGGGGGGCATCATATTGGGTTTGTTGCTGTATGCCCTTGGGGCGCTGACGGTCATACCCGCAGCTAGCGAACGGAGCTATATTTTGTTCCTTGTTGCTATTTTCATCATCGCTGCAGGGGCTACCTTTTTGGAAACGGCGGCCAATCCCTATATTTCTGTATTGGGTAGTGAGGAGACGGCGACAAGAAGGCTCAATTTGGCACAGTCGTTCAATGGTTTGGGGGCGGTACTGGCTCCTATTTTGGGTGGCCATTTTATCCTTTCGGGTATTGAATATTCCGACGAAGAATTGACGAACATGGCTCCCACAGCACTGAATCAATATCTGCAAACGGAATCGGATGCTATAAAAATGCCCTATCTGGTAATAGCAGGAGCGGTATTCTTTCTGCTTCTGCTTTTCGTCGTCACACGCTTGCCTGATGGCCGCGTTGCGGAAAATGAAGGGGAAGCCCACCATGTGGGTAAGTTTAGCTTAAAGATTTTCAGGCACAAGCATTTTGCAATGGCTGTGCTCAGCCAGTTTTTTTACATCGGTGCGCAGGTGGGGATAGGTAGTTTCTTCATCCGTTTTGCCAGGGAGGCTTCCAGTATGGGAGAAAAGCAAGCCGCATTTCTTTTTGGTTCCATTGCCATGACCGGCTTTATGGCCGGACGTTTTCTGGGAACTTTTTTGATGAACTATATAGCCCCCAACAAACTGTTGGCCATCTATGGGCTCATCAGCTTTCTGCTCTGCCTATCGGCGGTGCTGTTGGATGGCAATAATGCCCTGTATAGTCTCATGGCGGTACCTTTTTTCATGTCCATCATGTATCCCACCATTTTTTCTCTTGGCATCCAGAAGCTCAGTTCGCAGGATACCAAGATCGCTTCTTCTTTTTTGGTCATGTCCATTGTGGGAGGTGCCCTCTTTCCGGTGTTGATGGGCTTGATGTCCGTGGAGGCAAATAGCATTCAATTGGCTTATAGCATACCGGCCCTTTGCTTCCTGTTTGTGTTTTATTACGGTATTTCGGGATATAAGATAACATCAAAGATATGAAGAAATATGCATTGGCGCTGGATCTGAAAGCTGACGAGCAGCTCATCCGCGAGTATGACGAATATCATAGAAGGGTATGGCCCGAGATTAGGGAGTCCATTATCGCTTCTGGAGTGCAAAGTATGGAGATCTACCGTGTGTCCAATAGGCTGTTCATGATCATGGAGGTAAACGACGACTTTACTTTTGAGCACAAGGCAGAGATGGATGCACAAAATCCAAAGGTACAGGAATGGGAGGCCCTGATGTGGAAATACCAGCAGGCGCTGCCTTCGGCGCGGCAAGGGGAGAAATGGCAGCTAATGGAACGAATTTTTAAACTTTGAGAACATCACAGCGATGAGTAACAGATATCTACAGATACATCCGGCAGATAATGTGCTGGTAGCTTTGCAGGATTTGCCCGCGGGGACAGAAGTACGTTTTGAAGGCAGTGTATTTACCCTGCCCCAAAGCGTGGCCGCCAAGCACAAATTCACCCTGCATCCGCTGAATAGCGGTGACGCCGTTTATATGTATGGCGTACTGGTGGGCAGAACCAATGAAGCGTTGCCTTTGGGCGAGCCCATTACCACGGAGAATATTCATCATGCGGCGGAGGAGTTCTCCCTGGGCAAGCGCAAGCTGGAATGGCAGCGACTGGACGTAAGTGCTATCTCCGCGAAAACCTTTATGGGCTATCATCGCAGCGATGGGCAGGTGGGCACGGCCAACTATTGGCTCGTCATCCCCATGGTGTTCTGCGAGAACAGAAATGTGCTCGTGATGAAAGAGGCGCTTGAAAAGCGGCTAGGTTACAGGGCCTCTTCCAAGTACGAAATGGAGGTGGAGCAGCTTGTGGCATTGTATAAGCAAGGGAGCGACGTAGCCCAAATACTCGCCACTGATTTATATGGCACGACCAAGGACAGTAAGAACGACAGGCTCTTCCCAAACCTGGACGGCATTAAATTTCTCAATCACGAAATGGGATGTGGCGGCACCAGAATGGATTCAGATGCGTTATGTGGGCTCTTGGCAGGGTATATCGTACACCCCAATGTAGCCGGAGCCACTGTATTGAGCTTGGGTTGCCAGCATGCGCAGGCCGATATTCTCCGCAAGGAAATAGCAAAAAGGAGCCCACATTTTGACAAACCCTTATACGTTTTTGAACAGCAGCAGATGGGCACGGAGCAGTCCATGTTGCAAGAAGCTTTGAAGCAAACATTTGCAGGGCTTGTCAAGGCCAACGAAAACGAGCGTTCGCCTGCTCCCATATCCAAGCTGTGCGTAGGCCTGGAATGCGGAGGCTCCGATGGTTTCTCGGGTATATCTGCCAATCCAGCCTTAGGTTATCTTTCGGATATGTTGGTCAGCATCGGGGGGAGCGTCATTTTGGCCGAGTTTCCCGAGCTGTGCGGTGTGGAACAGGAGTTGAGCGACCGCTGCAAGGATGAAGAAACGGCACAAAAATTCATCCACTTGATGAGAACCTATAATGCCAAGGCCGAGGCGGATGGGTCGGGCTTTTATGCCAATCCCTCACCCGGGAATATTCGTGACGGTTTGATCACCGATGCCATCAAATCGGCAGGAGCAGCCAAGAAGGGTGGGACATCTCCCGTGCAGGCGGTGGTGGATTATCCAGAGCTAGCCAATGGTCCTGGCCTCAACCTGCTATGTACGCCGGGCAATGATGTGGAGAGCACCACGGCAGAGGTGGCGGCCGGGGCCAACCTGGTCTTGTTTACCACGGGGCTGGGTACGCCTACCGGCAATCCCATTGCACCCGTCATCAAGATTTCGACCAACACCAAGACCTATGAAAAGATGCCCGACATCATTGATATCAATTGCGGTACCATTATAGAAGGAACGGAAAGCGTGGCCGAGGCGGCACATCGCATATTGGACTATGTCATCGAGGTGGCAAGTGGACGCACGGAGGCAAAGGCCGTTCAATTGGGGCAGGATGACTTTATTCCTTGGAGAAGGGGTGTCTCTTTGTAGTTGTTGGTTAATTAGTTGATTGGTAGATTAGCCATTAGTTTATTGGCCATATGGAAGTTTCTAGGCAGCTTTAGTCTTTTTTATTTTTTACTTTTTGTTTTTTACTTTTTAATATGTTCAGTTTAGAAAATAAAGTAGCCATCGTCACAGGTGGCGGCAGTGGTATAGGAAGAGCCATTAGCAAGCTTTTTGCCCAGCAAGGGGCTACGGTGCATATCGTGGAGCTAAGCCATGAGGCCGGTGCCGGTGTGCTCCAAGAAATAAGGGAAAGCGGAGGCGAGGTGTTCATACACGTCTGCGACGTGAGCAAGCAGGAGCAATTGACGGCCATTGTGCAGCAAATGGACAAAGTGGATATATTGGTAAACAATGCGGGCATAGCGCATGTTGGTAATCTGGAAAATTGCCATAGCGCAGATTTTGAACGTATCTTCAATGTGAATGTGAAAGGGGCATATAATGCACTTTATGCGGTAGTGCCCAAGATGAAGGAACACCGGAGCGGCGTCATCCTCAATTTGGCTTCAATAGCGGCACAGGTGGGCATCACGGACAGGTTTGCCTACTCCATGAGCAAGGGCGCCATTGCTGCCATGACCCTGTCCGTCGCCAGGGACTATATCGCATATGGCATACGTTGCAATAGCATTTCCCCTGCTCGGGTACACACCCCTTTTGTGGATGGCTTTTTGGCCAAGAATTACCCTGGACAAGAGAAAGGGATGTTTGAGAAATTGGCCCAGAGCCAGCCTATAGGCCGCATGGCCAAGCCTGAAGAGATAGCGGGATTGGTGCTGTACCTCTGTTCGGACGAAGCCTCCTTCATTACGGGCAATGACTATCCCATAGATGGCGGCTTTATTAAATTGAATAATTGATGAATAGAAGCAGGCATGTTTTTTATTTTTTGTTTTTTAACTTTTTAATTTACAACCATGAAATTGATTAGGTACGGCGATGCCGGAAGAGAAGAAATAGGCGTACAAATAGATGGCAGAAACTACGATGTCTCTGCTTTGGGAGGCGATTACAACGAGGAGTTCTTTGCTGATGACGGCCTTGCCCGGCTGGAAGAATTTGTGAAGGCCAATGAAGGTGAACTCATTGAAATACCTGAAGGTACGCGCTTGAGTAGCCCCATAGCGCGGCCCTCCAAGATCGTTTGCATTGGACTGAACTATCGCGACCATGCGGAAGAGACGAAAGCAAAGATTCCGACAGAGCCGATTATATTCATGAAATCGACCACTTCCTTGATCGGCCCCGATGATGATATCGTCATTCCGCGCAATTCTACCAAGACCGATTGGGAGGTAGAGCTAGGTGTAGTGATAGGTACCAAGGCCTCTTATGTAGAACCGTCCGAGGCGATGGACTATGTGGCCGGCTATGTGCTGCACAATGATGTTTCCGAACGCGAGTACCAACTGGAGCGAGGCGGCACCTGGGACAAGGGAAAAGGCTGCGACACCTTTGCTCCGATAGGGCCCATATTGGCCACGAAAGATGAAATCAAAGACACGAACAATATCAGGCTTTGGCTGAGCGTGAATGGCCAGGTGATGCAAGATGGTAACACCAGCAATCTCATTTTCGATATTCCCTATTTGGTGTCCTACGTGAGCCAGTTTATGACCCTGTTGCCGGGTGATGTGATTTCTACGGGTACGCCTGCCGGAGTAGGTCTTGGCTTCAATCCCCCCATCTACCTACAGCCTGGCGATGTGGTAGAATTGGGAGCCGATGGACTGGGAGTGGCCAGGCAAAAGGTGGTAGCCTATCAAAAGCCATAGCGCGTATGGAGCGTATAGATGCCCATCAGCACTTTTGGCATTACGATTCCATAAGGGATAGCTGGATCACGGAAGAGATGCGCGCTATCGCCAGGGATTTCCTGCCCACCAATGTCTTGCCATCTATGCAGGCCGCAGGTATATCGGGTTGTGTGGCCGTACAGGCAGACCAGTCGCAGGCCGAAACCGATTTCCTCCTGGTCCTTGCAGAAAAATACGATGCGATAAAAGGAGTAGTGGGCTGGATTGACCTTCTGGATCTAAACATAGAAGCACATTTGGAAAAGTATAGCAGCTCTCCTAAGCTCAAGGGCTTTAGGCATATTCTGCAAGCAGAAGATATTGCCATTGTTCAAGAAAAAAGATTTCGGGAAGGAATAAAGGCATTGGGGAAGTATGGGTATACTTATGATATATTGGTCCATAGGCACCAGATCGCGTCTATTGCCGCATGGGTGGGCGATTTTGAGGAACAGCGCTTTGTGCTGGATCATCTCGGCAAGCCGAATATAAATGGGAAGGAGCGGGCGCCATGGAAAGAAGATGTAAGCAAGTTGGCCGCACATGAGCAGGTCTATTGCAAGCTGTCTGGGCTTTTCGCGGAAGATATAAACTGGAAAGGCTGGCGTGCCGACGATTTTTCTTTCTATATCGAACATGTATTGGAAGCATTTGGGCCGGGGCGTGTTATTTTCGGGACGGATTGGCCCGTGTGTACATTGGCAGCATCTTATGAACAGGTAGCTGATTTGATAGAGGGTTTCTTGAGTTCACTTTCTATGGATGAGCAAGCACAGATTTGGGCACTGAATGCCAAGGATTTTTATGGTTTGTAATATTGGGACGATATGGATTTGGGGCTAAAAGATAAAGTCATTCTGGTGACGGGCGGAGCCAAGGGAATAGGTAGGGGCATTGTAGATGCGCTAGCGCGGGAAGGTGCCCTGCCCATCATCATAGGCCGCAACGAACGGGATAATGAACAGGCCCGGCAAGAACTAATGAACGCGGGATATCAGGTAGCTACGGTACTGGCCGAGCTGACTCGGCCCGAAGCTTGCGAGATGGCCGTACGCGAGGCCGTAGAAAAATACGGACGCATAGATGGCCTAGTGAACAATGCGGGTGTGAATGACAATGTGAGCCTAGCCGAAGGCACCTACGCAAGCTTTATGGATAGCCTGCACAAGAGCCTCGTACACTACTACCTGATGGCGCACTTTGCCTTACCCGAACTGAAGAAGAACGGCGGTAGCATACTCAATATAGGGTCTAAGGTGGCAGAGACCGGTCAAGGTGGAACATCGGGCTATGCAGCCTCCAATGGCGCACGCAATGCCTTAACACGCGAATGGGCCGTGGAACTGCTACCCCATCAGGTACGCGTGAATGCCATCATTGTGGCAGAATGTTGGACTCCGCTGTACGAAAAATGGCTAGCATCCCTGCCTGATGGTGATGAAAAACTAGAAACAATTACCCGAAATATCCCTTTGGGAAGGCGGATGACCACCTCGCAGGAGATAGCCGATATGGCCGTTTTTCTGCTATCACCACGCTCTAGCCATACCACCGGGCAACTTATCCATGTAGATGGAGGCTACGTGCATTTGGATAGAGGGATTTAGGCAAGCAGCTCCTTGATGTCATCCGAGGTGAGGGACTTCACGAAGGTCTCCTCCGTGGTGATCAATTGGTCTGCTACGGTCTTTTTCCGATTTTGTAGGGAAAGGATCTTTTCTTCTACGCTGTCCTTGGTGATGAATTTATAGATAAAGACATTTTTCTTTTGCCCTATCCTGTGCGATCGGTCAATGGCCTGCTGTTCCACGGCAGGGTTCCACCAGGGGTCGAGGATGAATACATAGTCGGCTTCTATCAGGTTGAGCCCCACGCCGCCGGCCTTAATGGATATGAGGAACAGTTTGATGTTGTCGTTTTGACGAAAACTGGTGACTACTTCCTCCCTGTTCTTGGTGGAGCCATCCAGATAGGCATAGTCGAGCCCCTCTTGGCCAAAATGCTGCTTGAAGAGGTCGAGCTGGCGCACAAACTGCGAAAAGATAAGCACCTTGTGGCCCCTGCTCAGCACGTTTTCCAAGGTGTACAACACATTGTCAAACTTACCTGAACCATTCTCGTAAGTTTGGTCCAGCATCTTGGGGTGATTGGCTATTTGCCTTAGTTTGGTGAGTCCCTGCAATACCTGTATGGACGAGAGGCCGAGGGTTTCGCCCTCGGTATTGAGTATTAGGTTGCGGTATTCCGATTTGATGGACTCGTACTTCTGGGCCTGCTCTTCGCTCATGTCGCAATAGATGACCTGCTCCGTTTTTGGAGGCAGCTCGGTGGCTACCTGTGCCTTGGTACGCCTCAGCATGAAGGGTTTTATTATGGCTTGCAGCTTGCGGGCCTTTTCTTCATCTTTTTTCTTTTCTATGGGAGTGACATATTCGTTCAGGAAATAGCTGTGCCCACCCAGCAAGCCCGGGTTGAGGAAAGTCATCTGGCTCCATAGATCGGCCACTGAATTTTCCAAGGGCGTACCGCTTAGAATGAGCTTGTGTTTGCCCTTCAATTTCTTTACGGCAAGAAAAGATTGCGAGCTGGGGTTTTTGATGATTTGGCTTTCGTCCAATATGATGTAATGAAAGAAGAACTCGCTAAGCAGGTCCATATCTATCCGTGCGATGCCATAAGTGGTAATCACTACGTCGACCGAGGAGAAAATAGCTGCATTTTTACTCCTGTTGGTGCCCGTATGGGAGAGTATTCGCAGGTCGGGGGCAAACTTCTGCGCTTCCTGTAGCCAATTGTAGATAAGCGAGGTGGGCATCACAATAAGGGAGGGAGTGGTGCCATTTCCCAAGATCTCTTGCTCTTCCTTTTCCTTTTGGAGTAAGGCCAGCGTCTGTATGGTCTTCCCCAGCCCCATATCATCCGCAAGACATCCCCCGAAATGGTATTTCTTCAGAAAATGGAACCAATCATAGCCCGCTTTTTGGTAATGTCTCAGCTTAGCCTTGAAGTTGAGGGGCACGGCATAGGGCTCTATATGCTCAAAGTCGACCAATTTGCTCAATTTGCGTTCCATGCTCAGGTAGGCTATGCCTCCGTCATCCAGCCGATCGAGGAGGCCAAGGTGGTATTTCTGCAAGTGCAATTGATCTCCAGATTGGGAAAAATGAAAAAGATCGCTAAACTTTGCAAACCAACTTTCCGGAATAATGGCTATCTCCCCCGATGGAAGTGTGAATTCCCTTTTATTGTTCAGGATGTGTTCCTTAAGGGACATGAAAGGAATCTGATAATTGCCAAATTTCACGGTGGCCTTGACATCAAACCAGTCATTGTCTTCCGTCACCTCCATATTGATGGAGGTCTGTGCCAAGAGGTATTTTTTCTTGTTGGTTTCACTGTCTACCTTAAAACCCATTTCCTGCAATTTGTCGTAGTGCTCGTTGAGCCAAGCCATGAGGGCATAGGGATCAGTGGAGGGGTTGCCTGCCAGCTGTAGGGAGACAAACATATCCGGTCTTTTTTCCAGTCCAAGCGCAAGAAGTTTTTCCAGCTTATTGCTTTCCCATTGTAGCGATCTCTTGATGCGATGAAAGACGTAGCGGTCTTCTTCTTCGCGGTGTTCTAGTTTCACGCTCACTTTATGTTCACTTCCCGCAGGGAAAGTGTAGGGGCCGTACTTAAAAAATAGTTCCAGGAATGGTCCCGCCTGTTGAGGATCAATGATTTTGAGAATAGGAGTGCCTTCGTGCTGATAGGTTTTGATTTCAAACCCTTCGGCATACACATGATGTTTCTCTATCAGACCCTTGACGAAGCGGTCGTAATAGGTGGGTTCCGAGCTGCGAGGTATGGAAATATAGCGCTTGTTGAGAAATGGGAGGAGCTTCTTGCCGTCCAGTGCTTGGTCAAAATGGTACAGCGTGTCTTCCAAGAGCATGCGTGCCGGTTCGTTGACTATGATCTGCGCATCCTTGAACATAAACTCGATGCGGATACCCTGGTATTTGATCGTAGGAAAATAGCGCGTCTCCTCTTCGCTGCGCCTGAAGTGAAACAGTATGGAAGCAGGCTCGGAAGCCAATTTTACTTCACGCTCCACGGGCCAGCCTTCTTTGCTCATTAGATAAAGGGGCTTTTCGCCAATGAGGGAGAAAATCTGATTGAGTACATGCTCTATCTTGGGCCTAATATAGGCATATAACTTTTTGTCAAAGATAGATTGGAAGAACTCGGTCGCGCGGATTGGCTTTTTGTGCATCCGTTTTATTAAGGCTCCTTGTTCTAGTCCATCCATCAATTTGATGAGCTTGAGATCGGTAGCATCCATGGAAGCAGCAAAATCCTTGGCCGTATGGCTGAAGATGCGTTGGTGCGTGAGCGAAAAGCCCCCATCTGCATTGAGCTGTACGATATGGGGCTCCATGACGTAGTCCAAAAATTCGTGTTTGCAAAGGGAATAAACTAAAGCATAAGGCTTTTGCGTATCTATCCGTACCATATATCGAATGCCAGTTTCATTAAAAAAGCTTTAAAGATAGGAATTATACATGAAATGCGAGTTTTCTCCCGATGTAAAAATTAATTTTTATTTCCGTAATTTTGTGCCATCAAATAACAACGAAAATGATTTATTTCTTCGGAAACCAATCCAATACCATTTTTGCCGTACAAATAGAACGACCGCTCGTAGTGCCCGAAATCTCGAAACTGAACTGGCTCTTTGGGGAGGCATACTTGATAGAAGAATCCGTTTTGACGGATTTTTTTGTTGGTCCCCGCGCCGCCATGGTCACTCCATGGAGTACCAATGCAGTGGAGATTACCCAAAACATGGGCATAAGCGGCATCTTACGCATAGAGGAATTCCACCGGGTGGAGGAGGGGTTTGCCGATTTCGATCCCATGCTATTGCAGAAATACAGTAAGCTGGACCAAGAGATATATACCATACATATACAGCCCGAACCGGTCTTGGAAGTAGACGACATCGCTGCCTATAACCAGCAGGAAGGACTTTCATTGAGCGCCGACGAGGTAGATTACCTCAACAAGCTGGCCGACCGTCTTGGACGTAGGCTGACAGACTCGGAGGTGTTTGGTTTCTCGCAGGTCAATTCAGAGCATTGTCGCCACAAGATATTCAATGGCACCTTCATCATAGACGGGAAAGAGATGCCCAGTTCCTTGTTTAAGCTCATCAAAAAGACTGCAGAAGTCAACCCCAATGGTATCGTATCGGCCTATAAAGACAATGTAGCTTTCTTGAAAGGGCCACGTGTGCAGCAGTTTGCGCCCAAAAGCGCTGATGTACCGGACTACTATGAAGTGAAGGAGTTTGACTCGGTATTGTCTATCAAGGCCGAAACGCACAATTTTCCCACAACCGTGGAGCCCTTTAATGGCGCTGCTACGGGCTCCGGTGGCGAAATCAGGGATAGGCTGGCCGGTGGCCAGGGAGCCATTCCGCTGGCGGGAACTGCCGTGTATATGACAGCACTTTCGCGTTTGGAAAACGACAGGCCATGGGAGCAGGCCATGGCCGAACGCCAATGGCTGTACCAAACCCCGATGGACATCCTCATCAAGGCCTCCAATGGCGCTTCCGATTTTGGGAACAAGTTTGGCCAGCCCCTCATTGCTGGTTCTGTGCTGACCTTCGAGCATGAGGAGAGCGGGCGCAAACTGGGTTACGATAAGGTCATTATGCTGGCTGGTGGCGTGGGATATGGCAAGGCCGATCAGGCTAAGAAGCACGTGCCCAAGACTGGCGATAAGATTGTGGTGTTGGGTGGCGACAATTACCGTATTGGTATGGGAGGTGCGGCGGTTTCTTCGGCCGATACGGGAGCCTTTGGCTCGGGCATCGAACTCAATGCCGTGCAGCGTTCCAATCCCGAAATGCAAAAGCGGGCCGCCAATGCCATCCGTGCCATGGTAGAGAGCGACCACAACGACATCGTGTCCATCCACGATCACGGTGCCGGTGGGCACCTGAACTGCCTGTCCGAGCTGGTGGAAGAGACCGGGGGCAAGATAGACCTGGATAAGCTGCCCGTGGGCGATCCAACGCTCTCTGCCCGAGAAATCATTGGCAATGAGTCCCAGGAACGCATGGGACTAGTGATTGCGGAAGAGCATCTTGCAGCGCTGAAGCGCATAGCGGACAGAGAGCGCGCCCCGATGTATACCGTAGGAGACGTGACGGGCGACCACCGCTTCACGTTCGAGTCCTCGTCCACGGGAGAAAAGCCGATGGACCTGGAACTGAAAGACATGTTCGGCAGCTCGCCCAAGACCATCATGGAAGATACGGCAGTAGAGCGCCAATACAAGCCACTGGATTACGATATAGATAACCTATCTGCCTACCTCGAACAGGTACTGCAACTGGAAGCGGTGGCCTGCAAGGATTGGCTGACCAATAAGGTGGATCGTTGCGTGGGTGGCAGGGTGGCCAAGCAGCAGTGTGCAGGTCCTTTGCAGCTGCCCCTCAACAATTGTGGCGTAATGGCACTCGATTTTCAGGGGAAGGATGGTATCGCCACTTCCGTGGGGCATGCCCCGCTATCGGCATTGATAGATCCCGCCGCGGGTAGCCGCATTGCGGTAGCCGAAGCCCTGTCCAACATCGTGTGGGCACCGCTCAAGGAAGGGATCAGGAGCGTTTCGCTGTCGGCCAACTGGATGTGGGCCTGTAAGAATGAAGGGGAAGATGCCCGCCTGTACGAGGCCGTTCAGGCCTGCTCTGACTTTGCCATCGCATTGGGAATCAATATCCCCACGGGCAAAGATTCCCTATCCATGAAACAAAAATACCCCGATGGCGATGTCATTGCTCCTGGTACGGTCATCATATCGGCAGGTGGACATTGTACGGATATCACGGCAGTGGTAGAGCCGGTGCTGCGAAAAGGTGGAGGCCACATTTACTACATTAACCTTTCAGGGGATAAATATAAACTGGGTGGTACTTCTTTTGCCCAGATACGCAACGCCATAGGCAATGAGACGGCCGATATACAAGATGCTGCAGCTTTCAAGAAAGCTTTTGATGCCGTGCAGGAATTGATAAAAGCGGGTGAAATTCAGGCAGGACACGACATTGGCAGTGGCGGATTGATCACTACCCTATTGGAATTGTGTTTTGCGGATCGCAACTTGGGTGCGCAAATCGACTTGAGTAGCCTGGGCGAAGCCGACATCGTAAAAGTGCTTTTTGCGGAGAACATAGGCTTGGTATTTCAGGCAGAGGAAGAGGTTGAGTCGTTGCTTACAAACGAAGGCATCGCTTTTCATAAAATAGGAACCGTACTGGAAGAGCCTGCGCTCCATGTGTCCAATGGCGGAAGTAGCACATGGAATTTCGATATCGACCATTTGCGCGACGTGTGGTTCAAGACTTCTTATTTGCTGGATCAGAAACAAAGTGGCACACTAAAGGCTAAAGAACGTTTTGAGCACTACAAAGACCATGTATTGCGGTATGTGTTTCCGGCTGCTTTTGATGGTAAAAAGCCGGTGATAGACAACACGCGCCCGAGGCCAAAGGCTGCCATCATTCGTGAGAAAGGTAGCAACTCGGAACGCGAACTGGCCAATGCGCTTTACCTAGCCGGTTTTGACGTAAAGGATGTGCACATGACCGATCTCATCAGCGGACGGGAAACACTGGAAGACATCCGCTTCATTGGTGCCGTGGGGGGCTTCTCCAATTCGGATGTTCTCGGATCCGCAAAGGGCTGGGCAGGGGCTTTTCTGTACAATGAGCAGGCAAGGGAAGCTTTGCAACAATTCTTTGATCGAGAGGATACCCTATCAGTGGGTATTTGCAACGGTTGCCAATTGTTTATCGAACTGGGACTCATCAATAAAGACCATGCCGATAAACCCAAGATGCTTCACAACGACAGCCACAAGCACGAAAGCGGTTTCACCTCGCTAACTATTCAAGAAAACAATTCGGTGATGCTGAAGAGCCTGGCAGGAAGTACGCTGGGCGTGTGGATATCGCATGGCGAGGGCAAGTTCCACCTACCGTACGCCGAAGACCAATACCGTATCGTGGCCAAATATGGTTATGAAACCTATCCTGCTAACCCAAATGGGTCTGACTATAACACGGCCATGCTGTGTGATGAGAGTGGCAGGCATCTGGTGATGATGCCACACATCGAACGGTCCTTGTTCCAATGGCACTGGGCACACTACCCCATGGGCAGAAAGGACGAGGTGTCGCCTTGGATAGAGGCCTTCGTGAATGCCAGGAAATGGCTGGAAAAACATTAAGCAAGAACCTATTGACTATAAAAAGGGGGTAATTACCACGATACCCCCTTTTTTATGTGCAAATTGTTACAAATAGGCGTTTATCTATTTGACGAATGGATTGCTGTGTTTATATTTGCGAGACCACATTATAACAAACCACATTATGATAGGCTATCGAGACTTTGCCGATACCGAGTTATTGTCTAGATTAAAAGAAAATTGCCACGAATCTTTCCAAAAAATCTATCGTCGATATTGGAAAGTGTGTTTTTTACAATTATACCGTAAGTCAGGCAATAAAGAGCTAGCGGAAGAATTGACCCAGAACGTGTTCGTATCGCTTTGGGAAAGGCGATCGATCGTGGTTATCGCCAATTTGTCGTCCTACCTTCAGACCGCTGCCAGATATGCATTTATCAATCATCTGAAGACCATGCTCCAGCTAGATAACTATGCGGACTACCAAAAGCAGCATGGCAAAACAGACTGCAATAACCTAGAAGAGCAATTGGCCGTTCAAGACCTACTATCTGCCATAGAGAAAGGCATCAACATGCTCCCCCTCAAAACCAGAAAAATATTTGTCTTGAGCCGATTAGAGTACCAGTCGGTGAAGGAAATTTCCAGAGCACTTAAAATTTCCGAAAAAGCAGTCGAATACCATATCACCCAATCGCTGAAGATCATGCGAGTGGTCTTGAAGGATTACATCATCGTGATGGTGTTGCTAGCTATTTTGCCCATTGCCTAAAAAAAAACAAAAAAATCTTAGGGATGTGGCCTTTTTGTTTTACTATATTATATGAAAGGCTCTCTTAAAGCCGAATTAACTAATTAGTAGAACCATTATGAGTCGCAAGGCATTTCGTGATTTATTGGAGCGGTATCTAAAAGGTAAATGCTCGCCAAAGGAACAGAAAATCGTGCGTCAATGGTATGATTTGCTCGATACCGACAGGGACTTTGAGTTAGGAGATGCCGACTTTGATGAGATAGAAGCGCGCCTATGGAGCCAAATTAGCCAGAAGACGACCACCATAAACCAAGTTAATAATACCGAAGCACGAGATAACGGTCATAAATCACTGTCCGTTAAGAAACCCTTGTTGGCCATTGCAGTTTGTATGGTTTTATTGATCATGGTATCTTGGTGGATAAACAATGGGAAGAGTAGTGCTATGGGGGAGCCTAGTTTTTTGACTTCAGCAAGCAGTAAGGTTATCGTCGTAAGCAATGAGCATGATCGTCCGAAATTAATAATCCTGCCCGATTCGTCTACTATAGAATTATACAAAGGATCCGAGGTGAAATACGCAAAGCGATTTGATGAAAACAGGAAAATTTTATTGAAAGGAGACGCTCTTTTCGATGTGAAGAAGAATGCCCATTCTCCTTTTGTAGTTTATCGTGAAGGAACGATAACAAAGGTACTTGGTACCAGGTTTTTGATTAAAGGTGATGGAGAGCAGGGTAGCAGTGAGGTTATCGTATATGACGGAAAGGTAGAGGTCATGGAGAATAATGAAAAAAGGAACTTGATTGCCAGGATGATGACAAAACCAGCACGCGTGAGCCTATCCGTCAATCAACGGGCTATCGTGCAAAAAGACAAACATACCATCTGTGAGACTATCGTGGAACATCCCATGCCTTTAGAAACTAAACAAAATCTGTTGAAAGCCGGTAGCTTCGACGAAATGCCACTCGATAAGTTGACAGAGAAGTTGAGCGACATCTACGGCATAGGCATTAAGGCCGAACCGAATGTGGGACATCTTACATTTACGGGCAATCTGGATAATCTGGAGCTGTTCAGTTTGTTGGAGATGATTTGTTGTGTAACCGCCACCAAGTACGAAATAAAAGGGAAAGAAATTTTTATTCAATAATTAATGACCAATTTCAAACAAGCTAAATAAATGTGCCTATGAATATAACCTGATTATAGTGATGAAAAAGACCGACAATATGGGGGTATTGTCGGTCATAAGTTAAAATCATGATTTTTTTGCGAACCATAATTTTTCGAATTTATGAAAAAAGAACGAATTATTGCTTTAATAAAAATAGCGATGAGAATATCCTTTGTTCATGCCCTATTAATATCTATTGGCGGATTTACTTCGTATGCCAATCCGGCAGATGCACAAGGGGCATTGGAGAAAACAGTTATTATAACTAAAACCAGGATGAGTCTAAAAAACTTCTTGGAGAGCTTGGAAAAACAGTCTCAGGTAAAGTTTTTATATAGCCCTTCTGTTATAAACACACACCGCACTGTAGAGGTTGGTGCGCAACAAAAAGATTTGAAATCAGTGTTGGACGCTACATTGATTCCGCTAGGGATCCATTATAAAATAGATAATGAACGCATTCTATTGATACAAAACAGACAAGATATAGAAATAAGCGGTACCGTGACAGATGCGGGGACGAAAATGACCCTACCTGGGGTAAGTGTATTGATAAAAGGAGCCCAAACTGGGGGTACTATAACGAACGGCCAAGGAGAATATAAATTAAAGGTAAAGGTGAATGACGTCATCGTGGTTTCATTTGTGGGCTACACAAGCCATGAATTTACGGTGACGGCCTCACAGCAAACATATAATGTGAACCTGCATCCAGAGATGAGCAATCTCGAGGAAGTGGTGGTAACGGGTTATTCAAGCCAACGCAGGAGAGACATCACGGGATCTGTAGCCGTGGTCAACGTAGGCGAGCTTAAAAGCCAGCCAGCTTCTTCCGCCGTAGAGGCTTTGCAAGGGCGGGCACCTGGCGTTAATATCGTGACGGATGGTGCTCCAGGTTCTACGCCACAGATCCGCATCAGGGGTTTCAGTACCATCAACAATAACGAGCCTTTGTATGTGATAGACGGCGTGCCGTACGAGGGTAAGCTGAGCTGGTTGAATCAGAACGATATCGAGAGCATGCAGGTACTGAAAGATGCATCGGCCGCCTCCATTTATGGTGCACGGGCAAACAACGGGGTCATCATCGTGACCACCAAACAAGGGGTGTCTGGCAAACCAAATATCACGCTAGACGCCAATTACGGCACGCAGATGCCGCGGAAGAGTGGTTTCCCCACTATGATGAATCCTACGCAATATGCAGAAAACCTTTATCTGTCGTATCGAAATTCAGGCTTGAATCCCGCCAGTGCGCTGGCCGATATGTATGGCGGCGGGGACAACCCCGTTCTACCCGAATACCTACTTGCCGGTGGGGCCATTGGATTTGAGGTGACGCCCGAGGCGGCAGATCTGTCCAATTACAACTATTCTAGGGATGGGTCCACATTTTACCAAATTACACGGGCCAATCAGGCGGGAACGGACTGGTTTGATGAGATTATGGGAAGCGCCCCCATGCAGAATTATCAGCTGGGTGCTACGGGTGGCAGCGAGAATACCACCTATGCGGTATCGGCAGGTTATCTCGGTCAAAAAGGCATTATTTCCCATACAGGTTTCGAACGTTTCAATTTTCGTTCAAATACCCAGATAAAAGCCCTGAACGGCAAGTTTCGCTTTGGCGAGAACGCCCAATACAGCTATACGGAAAACTTCGGTATGGGCTCCAATGTGAACGTACCGGGCGAATACCAGGATGAGGGCAGTGCACTAGGCTTTGCCTATCGGATACCGACTATTGTGCCCGTATATGATGTAATGGGCAATTTTGCGGGAACGCGTGGCGGCATGTTGGGAAATGCTCAAAACCCAATGTCTATGCTTTATCGTGCCAAGGACAATAAGAATAGAAGCAATTTCTTTTTTGGAAACATCTATGGTGAGGTGGATCTCATAAATGGCTTGACAGCCCGCACGGCCTTTGGCTTGCGCTATGAAAACTACAATGGACTGAGCATGGCATATCCAAATTTGGAGCACTCTGAGGGAAGCAACAATAATAATTTAAGTGAATATCAGGGATATACTACTGAATGGACTTGGACAAATACCTTAAACTACAAGCTGAACATCGCCGATGAACATAACTTAAACATATTAGCCGGTACGGAAGCCATTAGTAACCGCAATAGGCAGTTGAATGGTGGTAGGAATAACTTCTTTATACTAGGAGACCTCGACTATTATTACCTGAATGCTGGAACCGCCAATATTAGCAATGCCAGTACGGGCTCTATAGGAACGCTCTTCTCTTTGTTTGCCAAGGCAGACTATTCGTTTAAGGATCGCTACCTGCTAAGTGCTACTGTACGGCGCGATGGATCTTCTAACTTTGGTACGGAAAACAAATATGGGGTCTTCCCGGCAGGAAGTATCGCCTGGCGTTTATCGCAGGAAGAATTCATGAGCGGAGCAGAATGGCTCACCGACCTGAAATTTCGTGTTTCCTATGGTATTACCGGTAACCAGCGTATACCCGCCTTCCAGTATCTCAATAGGCTACAGTCATCGCTCATCACCTCCACCTATCCCATAGATGGGCAGGGAAGTACCACGGGAGTAAGACAAAATGCCTACAGCAACGAGGCCGTGAAGTGGGAAGAAGTAGCTCAGTTCAATATAGGGGCAGATTTTACCTTGTTCAATGGCCAGATTGATGGATCATTCGATTGGTACAATAAGAAGACTACCGACATGCTTTATCAAGTCCCCTTACCATCCGTTGCTGTAGGTGGAGGCGCTTCCCCTTACGTAAACGTGGGCGACATGCAGAATAAGGGCATCGAACTGAGCCTGGGCTATCATTATGGCAGGGTAGATGACAGGCCGTTTAAGTTCGACGTAGGTTTGAACTTCTCCAGGAACGTGAATGAAGTAACTAGCTTGGCACCTGGGGTGACACAGCAGATTTATGGTAATTTCAGAAGCTTAAGTACTACCGTATTGCGCGCGGGAGCACCGTTTGGTTCTTTCTTTGGTTACCAAGTGTCGGGCACCTACCAAAGTGAGGCGGAACTAGCTTCAGAAGCTACCTATCCAGGCGCCCGCGTAGGGGGCTTAAAATATGCCGACATCAACGGTGATGGCGTCATCAATCCAGAAGACCGGACTATCATCGGAAATCCTTTTCCGGATTTTGTCTACTCATTGAGCCTCAACGCATCCTATAAGAACTTCGATATATCCATGTTCTTTAACGCCTCGCAAGGCAACGATCTCTATGAGGCAACTCGTTATTTTACCGATTTCACAACATTTGATGGAGCTCTTACCACCCGTCTGTTGGATGCTTGGAGCCCGACAAATACAGGCAGTAATATTCCGTCCTTGTACCGCGGAGCATCTGATTTTGAATACGCGTCTTCCAGCTACTATGTGCAGGACGGCAGCTTCTTCCGGATGCGAAACCTTCAAATAGGTTATAACCTGCCCACGGACAACCTGTTTGGCAAGGAATGGGGAATAACGAAAATGCGCATTTACCTGGGAGCTACCAACTTGTTTACCATCACCAATTATACCGGTCTGGATCCAGAGGTGAGCCAGGCCAACAGTACCTTTCCGGTACTTGGCGTAGATCGGGGTATCTATCCGGTAAATAGGCAGTTTTTGGTAGGCGTGAATTTTGGCTTTTAATATTAACGAGTATGAAGATGAAAAGATTTAAATATGCATTTGTTGGATTGTCGTTGCTTTTTGCGATCATATCCTGTAGTAGAGATTTTCTGGAACTCAACCCTCAGGGTGAACTCACCATCCCGCAGATAGAAAGTAGAGAAGGCGTGGAAGGACTGCTCATAGGCTCATATGCCTTATTGAACGGTAATACGATAGAGGGACTATGGGGGAATTATGCTTCAGCTCCCAGCCAGTGGTTGTTGGGAGAGGTTGCCGCAGACAATGCGCATAAGGGAAGCAACAATGGGGATCAGCCAAACATGAACCTCATAGAACGGCACCTGCCGACAAGTACCAACGATAACCTGCAGGTTTTGTGGAACCGTTCCTTCGAAGGTATCGTACGGTGCAACAATACGTTAAGGGTATTGGCATCTGTACAAGAAAGAGGGGAAGATAGTTTTGATGCTGAGCGCGCCGTGCAGATTCAGGCAGAGGCACGTTTGCTCAGGGCGCATTACTATTTCCTCATCCACAGGGTTTTCGTCAACCTTCCTTGGATAGATGAAAGCATAACTACTACGGAAGATGCCGTCAATACGCCTAATAGTAGCAATGTAGTCCCCCAAATTGAAGCTGATCTCCGTTTTGCCGTGGAAACTCTCACGATAGAAAAGTATAATGGGGAAGTTGGTCGGGTAAATTTGACAGTAGCACAAGCTTATCTGGGCAAATTCCTGCTGTACCAACAACGACACGATGAGGCATTACCTTTTTTGGAAGCCGTTATTGCGAGCAAACCGGATATCAGGGGCCTTTCGTTTACGGAAAACTACGATATAGCTAGCGAGAACGGAGTAGAATCCATTTTTGAAGTACAGCACGGGCTCAATCCCGATGGCGGTGGAGATAATGCCAATGTGGGCGATATGCTCAATTTCTTTTACGGCAGTGCGCCGGTAAGCTGTTGCGGCTTTTTCCAACCATCCTTTGACCTGGTCAATGCCTATAGGGTGGATGCAAATGGACTTCCTCTGCTGGACGGCAGCTACCGTACAGATCCCTATATGTCAGACTTTGGGCTTACCGGCGCAGCCAAGACCAACTATCAGGTAGATCGCACACTGCGAGTAGACCCGCGTTTGGACTATACCGTGGGCCGTAGGGGAGTGCCTTTTAGAGATTGGGGGGTAATGCCAGGCGATGCGTGGATACGTGATCCGGGCTTTGCAGGGCCATTCGTTGGTATGAAGCATACCATAGAGCTGGCTCAGTTGGCTGCCAATAGCGTGGCAGGTACGCCGCAGGTGACGGGCCTGAACGTGAAGATCATCCGCTTGGCAGATGTCTATTTGATGGCGGCCGAGTGCAAGGTGGAGTCGGGAGATCTCGCGGGAGCACTTGCCTTGGTCAATGCCGTGAGAGAACGTGCCGCGACATTGGGGCCGAAGATGGTAGGCGGACAGCCTATAGCGAATTATCAGGTAGCGCCCTATCCCGCTTTTCCCAGTGCGGACTATGCCAGAAATGCCGTGCGCTTTGAGAGACGCCTGGAACTGGCCTTGGAAGGTCATCGTTTCTATGACCTGGTGAGGTGGGGCATAGCGCAACAGGTCATCAATAGCTATTCTTCTTTTGAGGGCACGTATTTGAGCATCTCCAGAGCTATTGATTTCCAGCCGCACAATGAATACTATCCTATACCGCAGGACGAGATAGACCGAAGCGGAGGATTTTTGACCCAAAATTCGGGTTATTAGTCGTAAAACGGCATAAAAACAGTAGAAGGGTGTCAAAAGGGGAGCTTTTGGCGCCCTTCTGCCATTTTCAGGAATCGGAGTTATAAGGTCATATCCATTCCGCTGCTTGATTCGGGTATATAATCTGTGCTGTATCTTAAATAAGGGGCACATAAAGGTTTTCTGGAAAAAACTTGTTAGCTTTGACTATTCTTTATCTAAATCAACCTTTATGAATAGTAAGTACGTAATGCTCTTGTTGGCAACGATGATCATCAATTCGTATTCTTTGTTTGGCCAAGACTTTTATGGTGAATGGAAACGCAAAAATTGGTCGGCGTCCTACCTCTTTGGATTGCAAGAAAGTTCCAAGAAAGATTACTATGGCAATAGCCATACCCTATCCATGAAGAGGTATATCGGCATATCAGATATTGCAGATGCCCATGTCTTGGCAGACTACGCTTACATACAGGGAAGTGGTGCCGAGAGCTTCCACCATTATGCCATTGGCGCTGGGGTTTCTGTTTTTCCCGCCTATATTGTGGGGATGTTTAAGAAAAAGGATGTATATATACAAAGCTATCACGGTAAGGAGCATAGAACCAATAAAGACAAATATTTCTTAGACCTGTCCGTTCGTTATGGCATTAACGATATGGATTTCAACTTGGTGAGCAGCGCACTTTTTCATGTATATACTTTTTCTTTAAGGAAACATGATATGTTGTCCACCCCACGGGATGGGCTATCGCCCGTCATAGGGCTGTTCCTTTACAACAGGAAGAAGGATGCAGGACCAATTTTGGAAGATGGAAGCAGTGTCAATTCCTTGATGTTCTATACCTTAGGCCTGTCCTATCATTTCTGATTGAAAGCGCATTGCCCCATGCTTTGCTAATCTGTCTAGCATGTGCCATTTTTATTATGTGGACGTGTTGACGCAACATTTTCGACATTGCATTGTTGCCTACTAAGCAATCAACAGATATTGTCATTTTGATTTTGGTATATGGCGACGATTTCAGGGAATAAGGTGGGATGGCGCAAGCGGGGCCTATGGATAGGTGTGGGCTTGGCATTGCTATTGGTACTCGCCGCCATTGCTAGCACGGTGATGGAAAGGAAATTTCCCGACAAGCTTAGGGCTACTGTTTACGATAAATCGAATGGAGTGTATGCCCTTACATTCAAAACATTTAAGGTGAGCCTTTGGCGGGGAGCAATGACCGCCGATAGTATCGAGCTAAAACCCGATACTTCCCGTTTGGTAGATCTTGCCGATAGCCTGAAACCTAGTAGTCTATATGACGTGCAAATAAAGGCAATAAGTATAAGCGGTGCGTCACTATGGCGTTACCTCTTGCATGGTAAAATTAAGCTAAGCTCGCTTAAAGTAGACGAGCCAAATCTCACCATTACCCATCTGCGGCAAGATAGCACCTCCAGTGATGAGCAAGAGAAAAGTTTGTACGAATCTATTCCCGAATTTTTGCAAGGTGCACAGATAGGACATGTCGCTCTGGACAGCATGTCTTTGCATTGGACAGATAGACGTATCCCGAAGGTCGTTACCAGCGCTGCCATCGGGAAGTTTTCCGTAGAGCTTCGCAGCCTTGTATTAGATTCGGCCAGCCTGAAGCGCGAAGATCGGGTTTTCTTTGCTAGGGATATAATGCTTGATTCGGATGGGTTACGTTATGAAGAGGAGGGAGGGATGTATCGCTTCCGTACGGGCAAGGTTCATCTATCTACAAAGGAGGAGGTATTAGAACTTGCCGACTTCAGTTGCACGCCCCTGTTCCCCGAAATGGAATTTGCCAGGCGGCTGGTGTACCAAGGAGATCGATTCGATATCCATATAGCCCATCTCCGTATGGACCAGCTCGATTTCAAGCAGATGGAAAGTGCAAAGTCGTTTAGTGCCAAGCGCGTAGCTATAGACGGCGCACTGCTAAAAGTATTTGTCCATAAAGGGATGCCGGACGACCCGAATAAAGGGCCGGCGGCCTTTCCGGCTATTGCCTTTCAACAACTGAAGCTCCCAGTCAAGGTGGATACCGTTATCCTCAAGCAATCGAATATCCACTATCGCGAGTACAATCCAAAGGCAAAGCGAATAGGCGAAGTAAACTTTCAGCGGCTCAATGGCACCATTAGTCATGTAACCAATATGGATGCCGAACTGCAAAAGGACAAGTGGGTGCGCTTTCTGCTGCAGACGCAGTTTATGGGTGCTACGAAGCTCGACCTAAATGTCAATATAGACATGACCGATCCCAATGCTGCTTTCAACTACAAGGGCAGCTTAGCCCCCCGCGATCTCTCCTTCGCCAATAGTTTCCTGGAGCCCTTGGCACTGATACGCGTAGAGCAAGGCAGCTTGCAAGGCTTGCATTTTCAAGTGGCAGGCAATAAGTTTGGAGCACAGTCAAACGTGACGATCTTGTATCGCGATCTAAAAGTAGCTACCTTACGTGAAGATAGTGGAGAGATCGAGAAGAGGGGGCTGTTTTCCCTTTTTGTCAATTGGCTGAAAGTAAACGATAGCAATCCGGAGAAGGAAGGGGAACAGCCCAAGCACAGCTCGGTGAGGTATGACCACCCACAAGGGCGCTCGTTTTTCAACCTCTTGTGGAAGTCCTTAATGGCGGGCATACAGGATACGGCAATGAAATAATTATTTTAGCGACTAATAAACTTAAATAGTAGTATGTTGTTTTTCGTGATATGAAAACGTTCGTAAAGTGGTTCTTGGGAATAATTGCCTTTTTGGCCATCCTACTGGGAGGCGGCCTGTGGTATTTGAGCAATCATTGGCGCCCGCTTCTCAATGAGCAGATTCACGCCTTGGTCATCAGTTCCAGTGATAGCCTCTATCATGTGGAGTACGACGATTTTGATTTCAACCTGGCCACAGGCAATGCCGAGGTCAGGAATTTCCGGCTCATTCCCGATACCAATGTGTACAATCAGCTGAAAGCTCAGCAAAAGGCACCCGACAATCTCTATGAGCTGGAGGTTGCCAAATTGCTGATAAGAGATTTCCATCCTAGACGAATCTATTCAGAAAGGAGACTCAATATAGACCAAATTGTCATTGACCATCCTACGATCAAGATCATCAACGATAATCAGCCCTATAACGATACGGTGCAGCATAACGGAGATGAAAAGAGCCTTTACGAACGGATTTCGCCAGTGATGAAAGAGTTGCGCGTGGAACATGTGGCACTCAAGAATATCGACTTTACCCATGTGAACCGGAGTAATAGGCAGGAAAAATCCACCAGCTTGCGCAATGTGAATGTCAACGTGACGGATATATTGATAGATTCCACTTCGCAAAAAGACTTGAACCGATTCTACAATGCCAAGTCGGTAGATTTTGAATTGGACAAATACCGCATGGCCACGGGCGATAGCCTGTATTATTTGGATGTAGATGGCATCGCTTTTTCTACTTCCAGGCGCAGTATTTCGCTGGGAAAAGTGAAATTGACGCCACGCTACAACAGAACGGACTTCTACAAGAAAGTGAAACTGGCCAAAGAGCGCTATGACATTGCCTTCGATTCACTCAGCATCAACAATATTGACCTGTTCAAGCTGGTCAAGCAGCAGAAGTTGTTTGCCGGCAACCTGAAACTGGGAAAAGGCACTGTGGAGATCTATAAGAATGGGCTGTATCCCAAGAAACCAAAAAAGGCCAAGGTGCATGCTTTCCCCATTCAGCAGTTGAGCAAGCTGGCTTTGGATCTTAAGATAGATACATTGCTGCTGGGCGAAGCCTTCATCAGATACACGGAGCTGAACGGCAAGACGCAGCAAACCGGCAGTGTTTTCTTTAGCAAGACACATGGTTCCTTTTACAACATTACCAATGATTCGGCCTCGCTGGCCAAGAATAAAGTGCTGACGGCCAAGATCGATTCGCGCTTCATGGGCAATGGTCATTTGGATATTACATTCAAGTTTGACCAAAAAGATCAATGGGGTGCCTTTAGCTACAGTGGGAGCCTTAAGAACATGAACGGAACGGCACTCAATCCGCTTACGAAGCCATTGGCCATGATAGAGGTCAGTTCGGGCAATTTGAACGACCTCCGTTTTGATGTACAGGCAAATGAGAAGCTGGCCAAAGGGATGGTCTCGTTTCGCTACAACAACCTAAAGGCGGTTATACTCAAGAAAGACGATAAGACGGGCAAAGTGGCGAAGATGGGGATGGTGTCTACACTGGCCAATGCGTTCATCATTAACGACAGCAATCCCGATGCCAACGACATGTTCCATCCAGGGCCCATCCACTATCAAAGGCCGCCCGAAGCTTCTTTCTTTAATTTCTTGTGGAAAAGCCTTTTCGAAGGAGTGAAAGCCAGCGTAGGTGTCTCCAAGGAAAGGGAAGCCAGGTTGATGAATACCGCTGAGGGAGCATCTGGCACCGCAAAAAAGGTAAAGGGATTCTTTAAGGGAGTATTTGGCAAAGAGAAGGAAAAGAAGTAGTAATGGCTTTACCAAAGTTGTGCGCAGGCAAACTTTGGTAAAGCTATTACTCTTATTACTAACCTACAAGGAAATTCCATCCAAAAGGATCTTCTATTTTGCCATAGCGAAGCTCATTGAGATAGTGCAATACCTTATTGGAGAATTCCCTCGTTTCGGGAGCTGGCAAGGTGTAGATTTCACCTTCGTGACCTATTTCGGATATAGGGGTTAAAGTTGCAGCCGTTCCGGCAGCAAAAGCCTCCGTTACATTGCCAGCCTTTATGCCGTCTATAAGCTCCTGCACGGTAACGTCCCTTGTTTCGGTAGGGATGCCCCAGTGCTCTGCTATCGACATGATGCTGTAACGCGTGACGCCTTGCAACACAGTGTCTGAACCAGGGGTTACGAGTGTACCATTTAGCATGAAAACGAGGTTGGCCGTTCCAGCTTCTTCAATGTACTTGTGTTCCTTGGCATCGGTCCATATCAGCTGGTCGAAGCCTTGCTCCTGTGCCAGGCGAGTAGGGTATAGGGAAAGAGCGTAGTTGCCCGCATTTTTTGAAAAACCTACACCGCCCTTTGCCGCACGGGTGTATTCGGTCTCTACCTTTACGCGCAAGGGTTTGTTGTAATAGGCTCCCACTGGACATGTGATAACTACAAATTTGTAGGATTTTGAAGGATGTACGCCCAAAGCGGGCTCGGTGGCAAACATAAATGGCCTGATGTATAGCGAACATCCTTCCTTTTCAGGCACCCAATCCCTGTCTAGATCTACAAGTTGTTTGAGACCATCCATGAAAATTTCGGTCGGCACCTCGGGCATTTCCAGCCGTAAGGCCGATCGGTTAAAGCGTTCGTGATTTTTATCTGGCCTGAAGATACTCACGCGGCCATCAGCAAATTTGTAGGCTTTAATGCCCTCAAAAATTGCTTGGCCATAATGCAAGGCAGACGATGCGGGGCTTAGGTTGAAGTTGGTGTAAGGCACTATGCTCACTTCTTTCCATTCACCGTCATCGTAGTCGGCCACCAACATGTGGTCTGACATGATCTTGCCAAATGCCAAGTTGTTGAAATCCACTTCTCCTATACGAGAATTTTCGTTCGGAACAACCTTGATGCTATATTTCTCCTCCGTCATCATATTAATTTGTTTTATTAGAAAATGCTAAGCACGCTAAGAGCGCACAAGTTAGTGACTATTTGATAAAAAGAGCAACGAAATAGACGGATATTTTTTGCTACAACGTCACAACGGCACGAATGGGCTCCATACGGGGGGAGATACATGTGAAGTGCAAGGCTTGGATTGCCAATCTTTTTTCTTAAGTTTGTTTATTGATGAACAAATGATGAACTAAATTGATAAGAATGAAAAGAGTGATATTGAGCGCTATATTGGCTACACCACTGGCAGTATTCTGTCAGGAAACCTATACTATCGAAGGGAAAGTAGGCGATTTGAATGCTCCTGCAAAAGTATACCTTTCCACTCGCGGTGGCTTGGATTCTGCTGATATTGTGAACGGTGTTTTCAAATTTTCTGGAGAGGTAGAGCGCCCTACCGCGGCCACTTTGGTACTGGCTCACAAAGGTGAGGATATCCGGCAACAGCGTGAGGCCGATGCCTTGAACCTGTACCTTGTCGAGGGCACCACTACCGTGGCCTCTGCCGATTCGCTTTCCAAGGCTACGCTCGCCGGAACGGAACTCAACAAAGATCAGGGAGAGCTAAATGTAGCCCTGCGCGAGGTGAAAAAGCTAGAGGCAGATTTGATGTCTTTCTACTATGGCACCTCTGACGAACAACGTCAGTCGCCGGATTTCGAAAAACAGGTGGAAGAAAAGGTGGAAGCCATGCAGTCTGCCCAGTTAAAGGTGCAGGAAGATTTTGTGAAGACGCACCCTTCCAGCTTAGTAAGCCTCTATACGGTGTCGCGGATAGATCCAAAGCGCGACTTTGAGAAATCAAAGGCCTTGTTTGAGATCCTATCCAACGATCTCAGGGATTCGGAGATTGGTAAGGAATATAGAGAGCGCCAAGACAAAGTGGCAGCTACTCAGGTAGGGAAAATAGCTCCGGAATTCACACAGGCAGATACGACCGGCAAGCCCGTATCGCTCTCGTCTTTCAAGGGTAAGTACGTGCTGGTAGACTTTTGGGCCAGCTGGTGCGTCCCTTGTCGTCAGGAAAACCCCAATGTAGTAGCGGCATTCAACAAATACAAGGACAAGAACTTCACCGTGCTGGGCGTTTCTCTAGATAGGCCCAATGCGCGCGAGGCCTGGCTGGGCGCCATTAAGGCCGATGGCTTGGCATGGACACAAGTATCCGACCTGAAGTTCTGGGAAAATGAGGTGGCTGTGCAGTATGGTGTGAGGAGCATCCCGGCCAATTACCTCATCGATCCAGAAGGCAAGATCGTGGCCGTAGACTTGAGGGGAGAAGATTTGGTCAGCAAACTGGAAGAACTGCTTTAGGCAAAGACCAAAATTAAGAAGAAGGGCTAGATCTGTTATAAGATCTGGCTCTTCTTATCTTAGTTGTACGCTGTAGCGTAGGCCCCGCAATCTGAACATTATTCCTCCGAGTATTGGGGTGGAAGCCCATTTGCCAAATGAACAAATACCTAGCAATCGGGTACCATGCCCATGGTCATGCCATTTGGACTCCATATGGGAACCAGCCTCATTTGGCAGCCCTCACCATCCTCGGAATCTGTCACCTCGCGCGAGGTCCTAAATGCCAGTTTCAGCGTTGAACCTTTTGGAAAAGGATCTGAGTTCTCCAAAAAAAGAACATTCATGTCCATAAAAACCAATTTCTCGCGGGCGTCGCCCGAGAAGTGAATCTGTTGTACGCTATTGGTCATTTCGCCCTCTATTTCTTGATCTACAATACGGAAGTTTATCGCCTCATTTTCGGAAAAGAAGTTTTCGCCGCGTTGCTGGCCCCTGACCTTGAAAGTAATCTCTCCGGAGGCGTCAAAATCAGCGCGAAACACCAGGGATATAGAGTCGTTAGTTGGTTCAATGGCGGCTACCGTTCCTTTTCCCTCGAAGGTGTGGACGACTTTGCCGTCAATAAGCAGTTCGCCCTTGGCCTCTCCTGTATAGGGTTGTCCACCGTATTTTTCGCTGAAGGAAGCTTCATGTTCTTGTCCGCCCTGCTCGTCCTTGCTACAGGCAATGCCTATTGCCAATAGACAGGAAAATAGTATATTGATAGGTCTTTTCATGATCAATGTATTTCAGTCAGTAGATATTTGTACTCAAATACAAAGGTACCCTTGGCCCAAAAAGGTATCAATCCTAGAATACCGTGAATTTATCTAAAGGGAATTGCGCTGTCTTGCAATCTATATCTCTTCCAATTTATATCTTTGATGCCATGACGGAAGAAATAAACCAACCGGTGCCAATGGCCTATGCGGCCATTGCCAAAGCGACCGAAGTCAGCGGCTTCACCATGCCATCGGACATACATACCTGCTCTTTGCTGCGCACGCTGGCGGCGAGCAAACCCTCGGGCCGTTTCCTGGAGTTGGGGACAGGTACGGGTCTTTCCACCGCATGGATACTGGGCGGCATGGATGAGGCCTCTACGCTGGTTTCCGTCGACTATGACGAGGCCTTTCTGGACATAGCACGAGGAGAGCTGGGGCATGATGCACGCCTTACCTTGGTGCACGCGGATGGCGAAGCATGGATCAAGGCCAATGAGGGGCAACGGTTCGACTATATCTTTGCCGATACCTGGCATGGAAAGTACCTGCTGCTTGACGAAACACTGGACATGCTGAACAAGGGAGCGCTCTACATCGTGGATGATATGCTGCCACAGGCCAACTGGCCGGAAGGGCATAAGGAGAAAGCTGTTCAATTCGTAGAGGCACTGGAGAGCAGAAAGGACCTGTTCTTGACCAAGCAGCACTGGGCTACGGGTATTATCGTAGCCGTGAAAAAGCTATAGCGCGCTAATACAATATCCTCAGTTTGATGGTTGTGTCGATCTTCTTCAGCTCCTTTAGCAGCTTGGGATCATAGCCTTTGCTGATATCGGTGATGACATAGCCGATGTTGCCTTTGGTCATCAGGAACTGGGCCACGATGTTGATTTGGTTTTCGGCAAAGATGTTGTTTATCTGCGCCATGATGCCGGGTACATTGTGGTGGATGTGGATGAGGCGGTGTGCCTGGTGCATGCGGGGCAGCTTCATATTGGGGAAGTTGACACTTTTTTCCGTATCGCCCTTGTTGATGAAGTCAATCATGCGCTTGGGAATGAACTCGTCGGCATTGCGCTTGCCCTTTTTGTTGTCGAACAGCACGATGCCTAGCTGATTGCAGATGTTTCTGTCTATATGTTCCTTGCTATTGCCCAGGTAGCCAATGGTCTTTAACTTGAGTGCCTGGCTCAGTTTGTCGTTCGGCACTTTGATGTCGTCCGCCACCAGCATCATGCCCACATCCTTCAGTTCCTTTTGGTCTATGTCGTTCAGGTAGCGCACGGTGAAGCCATCCCTTTTCAGCAAATAGATGCTAAGTTCGGGTACCTTGCCTACGATGAGGCAGGAGATACGGTTCTTGGGATAAGAGATGGCCCTAGGTAGGTGGTTCACATAGAGAAATTCGTCAAAGTTGGGTGTAATATGGTCTGCTCTTTCCGTGACGGATTTACGTTCGATGTTTTCCGTAAAGGCATAGAACTTTTCTATCAGACCCGATTCTTTCAGCTGAAAATCCGAATAGCCATCGCCAATGCCGTAGATAACCCCGTCCAATTGCAGTTGTTTCAGTAGCTTCACCTTACCATTCTCTTCCGAGAGGGGGTTGCTTTCGTCGTAGCCCGTGATATTGTCATTCTCGTCAAATTTGAACGAATTGGCATAGATGTTTTCTTCCTTGATGCCGTACTTGGTGACAATGGGTGTGATAAATTCCTTGAAACCACCCGACACGATCAAGACCTCATCGCTGTGCTCTTTGAAGAAATCCTTATTGCGGAGAAAAGAAGCGGAAACCTTTTTGCTCAGGACATGTACCAGCTTTTCAAGGTGCTGTTTGTTGGCTTCCAATAATTTGACACGCCCAGATAGACTTTCCCTGAAGGAAATGCGCCCTTCCATAGCAGCATTGGTGAGCCGCTCGATTTCTTTGTAAATGAGGTCCCTGGCGGGATGGTTTTCCAGGGAGATGAGCGAAAGCTCGTCAAGCGCTTCTACTTGGGTGAATGTACTGTCGAAGTCGATGATGTAGTAATGTTTCATAGCAGTGCTATTGATGGTTGCTTCCATGATTGTTGATGGCTATTGCGATGTCTTGTAAACTATGATCTATTGGTTTGAAATGAAAATCCAGGAGTTTCCTGATTTTTTCATTGGAGTAGGCCTGCTTTTTTTGTGCAGAGCGAACGGTATCTTTTGTGAGTTTGGCGCGTTTTCCATTGAATATGCTGGCCAACTTGGCTGCGCGCCAGGTCAGCTGAAGAACGGTATTGCTTAGTTTTTTCGTTGGTGCTTGCACACCCAGGTATTGAGCTGTTTTTTGAAAAAGAGATTGGTAGGAAAGATTCTCGGCATTGAGGATGAAGCGCTCATGGCTGATGTCAGACTCCATAAGGGCAATGGCGATAGTAGCCACATCTTCCACGTCGACCACGCCGATACTGCCCGTGGGGTAGTAGGGAAGCCCCCTTTTTACCGTATAGAAAAGCGCTCCGCTACCACTTTCTCCGGCATGGGCACCAATGATGACGGACGGATTGATGATAACAGCATCCAGGCCCTCTTCCATAGAGCGCCAAACCTCCATTTCGGCCTCGTACTTGGAGATGGCATAGCTACTTTGCTTGCCGTTGAACTCCCAGATATCGTTTTCCGTGGCCAGCTGTTTGTTGGGAGCAGGCTCACCTATGGCGGCGATGGAGCTTACATGAAGTAGGCGGACACCGTTTTCCAGCGCTAGGTTGGCCACATGGGCTGTACCCTCTACATTGGTCTCCAGCAGCTGTTGCCTGTCCTGGGGATCGAGCGATACAAATGCGGCGCAATGGTATACCTGGGTTGCGCCCGAGAATGCATCCTGCAATTCGAAGTAATTGTTGAGGGCGGCATCTACCCATTCCATTTGGGGGTGTTTCGACAGGTCGGCAGGTATTTGTGAGGTGGGTCTTTTGGTGGCGCGGACCTTTTTGCCACTTGTAAGCAATTGTCTTATAAGGGTGGAGCCCAAAAATCCTGTTCCGCCGGTTACCAGTATCACGTTTAATTTATTCTTGATAGATCCAAAACACTTTCAAAAGTAAGCTATTAAATGGATATTTGCACAAAATAATTAGTTAAGCCGTTTTTTGTTACCACCTTTATATTTATACCTGCATGTCATTGATCGATTTTTTTGCTCCCGTAGATCTCCAGAAACTAACCCCTTCCAGTGGATTCTTCACCAGTCAATTGGGTAGCCATATCCTTATCCATAGCGATATGTTTCCCAATCACGAAGAGGAAAGTTTCGATTTGGCGTTGTTTGGGGTGCTGGACGACCGTAGGGCCGTGGGCAATCAAGGCTGCGCCTTGGCTCCCGATTATATTCGTGAGCGCCTGTATGCCCTACATAAAGGTGACTACAAGATCAAAATGGCAGACCTTGGTAATATAAAAGCAGGAGAAACGGTGGCCGATACTTATGCGGCCGTGAAGACCGTGGTGGCCGAGCTATTGAAGAAGAATATCGTGCCCATCATCTTGGGAGGAGGGCAAGACCTCACTTATCCCCAATATGCCGCCTATGAGGAATTGGAGCAGAGAGTAGATCTCGTGGTGATCGACTCGCACTTTGACCTCGACGATGATATCGATGAGCAATTGGAAAATACATCCCACACTTTTCTGTCTAAGATATTGCTTCATCAGCCCAACTATTTGTTTAACTATAGCAATGTGGGTTACCAAACATATTATACAAGTCAAGATAGCTTGCGCGTGATGGAGAAGCTCTATTTTGATGCCTACCGGCTGGGTCTTTTCGCCAACGGGAAGATCGATCAATCCGAACCTGTGATACGAAATGCCGACCTGCTGAGCTTTGATGTCAGCGCCATACGCTCTTCGGACGCATTAGCCAATGCCAACGCCACACCCAATGGCTTCTATGGAGAGCAGGCCTGTCAGATATGCCGCTATGCGGGCATGAGCGATAAGCTGTCGTCCATCGGCTTTTACGAGATGAACCCAGCCTATGACCAAAATGGGCAGACGGCCACTTTGTTGTCGCAGATGATCTGGTATTTTATCGATGGCTATTACAATAGAAAAAAGGACTTCCCCTTACAACCCAAGACATCCTATATTATCTACCGTGCTGCACTGAGCGAAAACGAGCACGAACTGGTCTTCGTGAAAAGCAAGAAATCCGACCGCTGGTGGATGCAAGTACCTTACCCCAATACGAAATCGGCCAATGAACGCTTCCATATGGTTCCTTGCCGATACGAGGACTACCAGATGGCCGTAGATGGCGAGATGCCCGACCTATGGTGGCGTACGTACCAGAAATTGGTGTAGATTGGTGGCTCCCGGTCGTTCTCACAGTTGATGCGGCCAAATTCACATTTCAGCATCTTGCCACAAGATACTCCTCGTATATTTATGGCCATACGGAAAAATACCATAAAATAATGAAGCGGATAAGTTATATAAATCGTGGTATCACCCTATGCCTGCTTTTTTTAATGGGCCGGGGGGATGCGTTAGGGCAAAAACTGAGCGGTAAGTTCCAGCATCTCAACAACAAGGAGTTGATTGTGATGACACTCCGCGACTTTGTCTACATGGAAAGAGATACGTTGTATGCAGACGATGATGGTTATTTTGCGTTGGAGCTGCAGATGGACACACCCGGCTATATATGGTTATGGGGTTCTGATTTCAGGAATGAGGAGATCTATCTCCTGCCCAAGGCTGACCTGCACATCGAGGCCGATTGCTCCGATGCGTTGACGTTTTGGCAAACGCAACGATATACCGGTTCTGCTGCCTTGTATAATAATTTCCTTGCCGACCTGCGGCGCAATAAGTTACTAAAAGAGCATGCCTATGACGCAAAGACATATCGCCTGCCCAAGGAAGAGTTTGTTCCTGCCATAAACAAGTATTATGCCTTACGCGATAGTATCAAAAGGGCTTTTTTTGAGGGCAATGTGCATATTTCAGGCTTGAAAGACTTCATGCTATTGGACAGTATACATAAGGCATATAACCAGATATCTGTGTGGCGCTCTTATATGCAATTTCTCCCCAAGGAAGAGCAAAACACATTTTACGCGAAATATATAGCACCTTATGCATACGATCAGCAGAATGATTGGCATTACTTGACCTCTAGTAATTACCGATGGTTTTTTGCTGCCCATACTAGACGACAATTTGATTTGGCCAACGAAGAAGGACAAAAGCAGGGACATGAGCCATTGGCCTATCATGCCTATTATGAAAGAGTACCCGAATTAATGGGAAAGAGCCTCATATGGCCCCTGCAACGTTATGTGGTCGAAACTATATTGGAGGGTATGACCATGGAATATAAAACGGCGGAAGATAGCTTACTTTCATATTATGACCGTACTATGAATGCCCTTTATACCATTATGGGACATGAAGAAAGGAAAAAATCCTATAGGACGAAAATCTCCGACATCAAACTATTTAGGCTTGCCGTTATGGCGGGGCAACCTGCTTTTCCGTTCGAGCTTCGGGATACCTTGGGCAATACCATCCACCTAGCCGACCTCGCGGGAAAAACGGTATATGTCGATTTTTGGGCCAGCTGGTGCGGACCCTGCATTGCCGAGTTTCCAGCAGCCAGGGAATTGGAAGCTGAATTCAAAAGTGACGATCGTCTACTGTTTATCTCCGTGTCATTGGACGACAGGGAAACAGATTGGAGAAAGGGCATCAAGCAGCACAAGCCGGTTGGACAACAGTACTGGGCTCAAGGCGGTTTCAAGAGCGAATTGGCCAAGCGATACAACGTGTATGCCATTCCGCACTATATGTTACTGGACGAAGGAGGGAGGTTTGTCCAGTACAAAGCTCCGCGACCCAGTCAGGGGGGATTACAGGAAATGCTCCATGCCATCTTAAAAGAGGAAAAGAAATGACTATTGACCGTTTTCGCTGTTTTCTTTGTTTTGTCCTGCTTTTATCGGGCATGACTTGGGCCAAGGCCGAAGAATACTACTCTGGGGGCCCTATACCCATCGTACTTAAGGTGTTCGGCGAGTTGACCGAAATGAGCGAATGGCCTCAAGGTCTCTCCGATAAGTACAAAGGAAAAATGAAATGTTTTCGCTTTGCCAGTCGCTATGTGGGGATGAATGCTGATTTTGGTTCGCCCTATTTTGATGACATCTTGTTGGGTGGTAAGGATAGGTCGGCAAGGGGGCGCAAGTACTATTACAAAGTGCTGGACAGGCAGGAAAATGAGGTAACAAGGCATGCCATAGCCACCAAATTGGTCAGCAGGCATCCGAATGAATATGAGTTGATTCAGAACGTGATCAAGGTAAATAGGACAATACTTGATACCGCCATTCAAGTGCAGGATTTTTTATTGATCAATTTTTATGATAACGCGAACGATACCTTGATACAGGGGTATTACCTGGAAAGAGAGCCAATGCCTCTACAGCTGAAAAGCTATCGCAACTATGACGGTGGGGAAGTCATCATTACGGGGTACCTGACGAGCGATACAGCCGAGTCCAAGCGCTGGGAACGCGTGAACGAGCTGATTGAGACAAAGTACGGTCAGGCGCTTCGCTTGGTTTTTGGTAAGCCTACGGCCCTTATGGGCAATCTGGGTTTGGAATATCAGTTGGTCAAGGATGGGCATACAGATACCCTGTCGGGAAAGAGCGATGGGGCAAGCATCGTATTGAAGCAATTGGAGGCGGGGAACGACTACTTGTTGACCGTAAGGTATGACTTCCAACCGGAATCACAATACGCCCGTCGCTACAGAATACGGGTGGTGCCGCTTTGGTACCAAACCACGCGTTTTTACGCCATTTCAAGTGGTCTTCTTTTTGCCGCGCTGGCAGGAGCTTTTTTATATACGATGTTGCTACGCTTGCGCAAGGCGAAAGAGTCGCAGTCCGAAACCACGCAGCAGCTCTTGTCCTTACAAGCCCAGCTCAACCCCCATTTCATCTTCAATGCGCTGAGTTCCATTCAGGGATTGAACAATACCGATAGGGTGGAGGAGGCCAACCAGTATCTGGGGGAATTCAGCTCCTTGCTGCGCAACACGCTCAAAAGCAGCGAGTCCATCACCAATACCTTGGATAAGGAGTTGGAAGTGCTTCGGGTGTACCTCAATCTGGAAAAGCTTCGTTTTGGATTTCGCTGGGAGATCGTCGTGGATGAATCCATACAAAGCGCCACCGTAGAGATCCCTACCCTCTTGCTGCAGCCTTTAGTGGAAAATGCAGTGAAGCACGGCGTGGCTGGTTTGGGCGAGGTGGGAGAAATTGTTCTTATGGTAAAGCGTTCCGATGAGGACCTTTTGATCGAAATAAGAGACAGTGGATATGGGTTCTTGGAAAAGGAGGTAAATTTGGGCTATGGAATGAAGTTGACGAATGAACGTATTCGTCTTCATAATAGCATTAATCGAGATAGGCAAATACGATTGGATTATCGGATGGACACCAAAACAAGTGCAATGCTTACTTTTGTGAATTGGTTTTTATAAATAAACGGTCGGTTCTATGAATGCACTGTTAGTGGATGATGAGGTAAACAACTTGGACAATTTGCAGGCCCTGCTCGGCAAGCATTGTCCGGAAGTATCGGTTGTGGGTAGAGCCGGCAATGTAGATACGGCACTTGAGCTTGTTCAATTGCACCGCCCAGACTTGATTTTCCTCGATATTCAGATGCCCGATAAAAATGGGTTTGAGCTGTTGAAGGCTTTGCCTGAAAGGGATATGGAAGTGATCTTTGTGACAGCTTACGATCAGTACGGTATACAAGCTGTGAAGTTTTCGGCCATCGACTATCTGTTAAAGCCCATCAATATAGAAGAGATGAAAGGGGCGGTAGATAAGGTGAGACAGCGCTTGGAAAATCGAAAACGCAATCTGCAACTCGAAAACCTGCTTGGCATCATCGAACAGCGCGTTGCAAAGGAAAATCACCGCATAGCCTTGCCTTCGCAAAAAGAGGTTCGTTTGGTGGAAGTTCAGCAAATCGTTCGGTGTGAGGCAACCAACAACTATACCAGTTTCTACCTGCTTTCGGGAGAAGAACTAGTTGTGTCCCGGCCTATATACGAATATGAAGAGCTATTGTCCCATTATGGCTTTGTCCGATGCCACCAGAGCCATTTGGTCAATCGGAAACACGTACTCTCGTTTTTAAAGGAAGACGGGGGATACTTGCGCTTGGCCGACGGTTATAAGATACCCGTCTCTAGACAGAAAAAAGAAGAGGTAAAACGGTTGCTGGGATTTTAGTTCAGTGGGTGTATCTCGCTACATTTCGACAAGCTCAATGACCGCTCGACATGATGGGTCGAAGATCATCATGCGGTGCTAGCGCAAGCCTAAGGGAACATTCCACAAGGGGCGGATAAGCTGTCTCGCTGCATTTCGACCTTTTCTAAAATTAGCAGCATAATTGTTTGGATTAATCTTAGAATGCTCAATGACCGCTCGATGGCTGCTGCACCATTCAAGATATTCGTACAATTGAAGATATTCATGAATATTTTGAATATACGATTTTTGTCGTATCTTTACCTACGATCAAAATCGTATGATAAGAAATGAGCAATAGACTGAAGCCAACGGAGAGCGAACTGGAAATATTAGGCGTGCTTTGGCAAGATGGCGCCAGCACGGTAAGGCAAGTGCACAACGTCATTACTGAGCGCCGCGAGGTAGGCTATACCACCACGCTGAAGGTGATGCAGAATATGCTGGAGAAAGGATTGGTCAGTAGAGACGAGTCGAGCATGACCCATGTGTACGAGGCTCTCGTGAATAAAAAAAGTCTAGGAAAGCAGCTGATAGGTAAATTGACCAACGACCTGTTTTCCGGATCTGTTTCCCAATTGGTGATGCAGGCCCTGGGCAGTCAGCAGCCCAGTTCGGCAGAATTGAGGGAAATAAGGAAATACCTGGATAAACTAAAGAACAAGAAAAAATGAACTGGGCTATTGATCATATCTTGGAAGCCATAGGATGGAGCATTGTCCATTCACTGTGGTTGGGTGCTATTCTTTATGTGCTACTGCTGTCTATGTTTAGGGCATTCCCTTCCTTAGATGCCAAGATGCGGCACCATCTTGCCTACTTGGCTATGAGCTTTTTGTTCTTCCTCTTTGCGGGGATATTTCTCTACATCGCCGTCTTTTCTACTGGTGCGGTACAGGAGAATGTGCCAACGGCTACGGTCGTGTGGCGATTGCCTAAGAGCAAAATAGCCCACTTGATGGACTACCTGTCGATGGCCTATCTGGTAGGCCTATCTGTTCAGCTCCTCTTGCTCCTTTTTTCCTACTACCGTGTCATGCGACTGAGAAAGACGGGTATTGTAGAACCTTCCGATGAACTCCATGGGTTGTTCCATCGAGTAAGGACCTACATGGGCGTTGGCCATCAGGTGTGTTTTTACCTGTCAGAGAAAGTAAGTACACCGCTTGTCATAGGCTTCATCAAACCTATTGTCTTATTTCCCGTGTCTCTCATTTCCCATTTGGATATGGTGCAGGTCGAGGCCATCCTCATCCATGAACTGGCGCACGTACGAAGGAACGACTACCTGCTCAACATATTTAGGCTATGTATGCGTACTTTTCTTTTTTTCAACCCTTTTTCACTGTTAATCGACAAGCTGGTGAGGGATGAGCGAGAACATGCCTGCGACGAGATCGTATTACAAAGGACAGGAGCCCCCATTTTTTATGCAGAAACCCTTTTTAAGCTTGCCTTGCTACAGCAGCATCAACGAAGAAATGCGTTTTCCTTGGCGACTATGGGTAGGGGCAGATCGCAATTGGCTCATCGCATCCAACGGATTACGGCGATAAGAAAACAGCGTACTTGCATGCAGCACCAATTGATTACCATCGCCTTGATCTTTTTTGCCACTTTGGCTTTGGCATGGATCAAACCAAAACCACCAGGGGAAGTTCCGCCAGTCGAACAGTTCACTATCCGTATTGTCGATGGCTACAGGAAGGAATGGACATTTCGCTCGAGTAACATGCAAGGTTTATGGGACTCATTAGATAATGTCAAGGGAGGGGGCTTCACCATTATAGATAACGAGAATGACATGGAACTAGTAGACGCACTCCTAAAAATGCGGAAAATAGATTCAAACACGTCCGATTCGTTGAGACGCCTGTATGAATATGCGAAACGGCAGGGAAGGGAGGACTCCGTGTTCACCTCGAAGGATGGAAAGACAAAGATTACCTTTATGTCATCAGGCTGTAGCTACATCGAAAATCTGTCGGGAAATACTCCTACACCGCCTTTCAATAGTAAAAAATGAACCAATTGTCCTTGAAACCAATTCTCGTACTTGTTTTATCAGTGTCAGGCTTTCTGTTTTCTAAGGGCTTTGCCCAAACCGAAAGTGTGGCATTGCAAAGGAACATCCTGCAACAAAACATCCTGTTAAGAGATGTCATCATACCCCAATTGGAAAAGCACAAATTGCTCTTAAATACGGCAGAAAAGATAGATAGCCTCTGTTGGACCATTAAAAGTCACTGGGAGCGTTATGTGGACGATTCCTTGAAGGTACAATCTTGGTTGCCCGAGCCCATTCTCAAGAACATGGATGCCTATGCTTATATCCTGTGCATGAAGAGCCTGGAAGAAAAAATCGAACAAGATGATTGGGATACCCTGGACAAGTATCTTTTTAGTGAATACCTGCTGCCTTCCTTAGAAAGGGATTTGAATTATATAAAAGAAAATCATCTGGCTTATAAAGATCTGGAAATCATATGGATGCCTACTCTGAACAATGTGCTGTGGTATGGGGTCAAATACGCATGGGACAAGCCTGCCTTTGATCGGTTCTCTGCCGTTTACTATGGTTTGGACCAGCTATTGCGCACAAAGGTCCCTATGGAAACCACCTTGCAAAAACATAGGAGCAGTCTTTTTAATGCCATGCAGTGGTATCGCTATGATGTGGAGTCAAAAAGATATTTCTTTAATGGCCAATCAGACTTAGCTTTTTCCAATTGGGTAGCGGGTCTTTCGGCTAATAACTATCCAAAACCACTTGCCCTACCTTTTGGCAAAACCTTGCTAGATTACTTTTTAGACCGAGAGGAAAAAGACAAATGCTTTGCTGTTTTGAATAATTTAATGATCAATGTGGATGAAGATCTTCTGCCCAGAGATAGCCTGATCACATGGTATTCTAAGGTTGACAAAGAATATGGGCAGCAACTATACGAGGGCATGGATCATAAATTGTCTGGTAATAGGTTTGTAAAAAGAATGGCACTAGAAAAGGTGGTGTTACCAGGCGAGTGGAAGTTGTTGAACAAGCTCTTGAATGATGAAAAGATCAAGCAGGCGAACTATATTTTGGTAGACTTCTGGTATACCTCCTGCATACCATGCTTGAATGAGATTCCGGCATTGAATGCCTTTCACGAGAAATTGGCAGAACGTGATGGGATAGTGTTTTTGTCCATCAATGCCGATCATTTTGTTACGCGCAAAGACAAGTCTTATGTCAAAAAGATCATGGATGAAAAGGGGGTTGACTTTCCAGTATTTTTCGATGACGAAGTCCATCAGCTAACCAGACAACTGAAAGTCAATGGCTACCCTGCCAAGTTTATCTTAGACGCCGAAGGCTATTTGGTCACAAAGGCAGACGGAAGTGACATGACATTGAAAACATTCGAATCCTTTTATTAGTACAATGCCGTAATGATCACTTCTTATTAGAAAACAACCAAGGCAATAAATCTGGCTCGGCAAAAGCCGGATCCCAACTATTGTGGTCGGCTTCTGGGTAAAACGTGCTCTTGGGCTGAGCACCTAGGTGCTGCAATTCGGCTACGATATCGTGTGAGAAAGTGGGTGGAACGACGTCGTCTCGCTCGCCATGGAATATCCACAAGGGCATATGTTTGTATTTTTTGGCATTGCTGGGCAGGTCTCCCCCGCAAATGGCAAAAGCCGCGGCAAAGACCTTGGGCTTTCTGCGAAGCGTTTCATAGGTGCCCATGCCACCCATGGAAAGGCCACCGACATACACCTGGTCCAGCTTGGTAGTTGGCTCTTTCAGGGTCTTTTCCAACAGCCCGATGAACAGTTTCATGCCCTTGGTCGGTTTCCCTTTCTTTTGAAAATGGAAGGAACGCTTGCCCAGACTGTCGGTCTGGATATGCACATTGCTCCAATAGCTATCGCTAGGGCACTGAGGGAAGATGACGATGGCTGGGTAATCGTTTCGGATATCTGATGCTACGAACAGCTTGGCTCCGTGTACCAATTGACTCTGGTTGTTGTTGCCGCGTTCCCCTGCTCCATGAAGTACGAAAAGGACAGGATAACTTTTTCCCGCATCGTAGTCTCTAGGGTAGAGGATGCGGTATGGAAGGGTGTCTTGTCCTTTAACAAATAGTTTTGCCTCAAAGGCCTCGACAACCGTTTTGTCCTGCGCATGGGATATACCAAAAGACAGGAACAGGGCGAACAAGGTGTATTTTAGTGTGCGTATCATAAGTATAGCTTTATTATTTTTTTCCAAAGCCCAATTGGTCGAGCCACGCTATGGCATGGACAAACCAATCATCGCTGGTGGTACGGTTGTGCAAGCCAAAACCGTGCCCTCCATTGGAATAGGTAATGAGTTTGTGGGCTATACCCTGTTTTGCCAAGGCTTCGTCAAAGTGTCTGCTATTGGCAATGGGGACGGCCGTATCGTCTTCGGCATGCACCAAAAAGGTAGGTGGGGTGTCCTTATCTACCTGCAATTCATTGGAATACAACTTTACATCCTCTGCACTGGCCGATTTGCCCAAGAGATTTTCCCGAGAGCCCATGTGCGTGATGCTGCTGTCCATACTGATGACCGGATAGATGAGCAACATGAAGTCGGGACGAAGAGAGATACCTCCCGTATCACCGATCTTGGAATCCTTGAAATGCGTACCTGCAGTGGAAGCCAGGTGACCACCGGCAGAAAAGCCCATGATCCCTATCTTGTTAGGGTCTATGCCGTAAGACGATGCGTTTTTGCGTACCAAATAAATGGCCTGCTGCGCATCTTGAAGGGCTCCGATACGCTTATCTTCCATAATAATATTGTTTGGAAGCCTGTTTTTTACAACAAATGCGGCAATGCCCCGTGCATTGAATGCTCGGGCCACTTCTTCGCCCTCATGTTGAAAAGCCAGGCCAACATAGCCACCGCCGGGAAATATGATGACAGCGCTGCCCGTAGTTCTCTCCCTGGGCGCAGGGTAATAGCGCATGGTGGGGACACTGATGCCGGTGACGAAGGCATTACTGCCATCGCGCCCATCCACTTTTTCCTTGAGTTTGACGGAGGCTGGTTTTGTGTTCGGTATTTTCCCTTCGGGATAGATGGGTATATAGTCGGACTCTTGGGCTTTCATGTTTTTTGCCTGGAAAATCATCGTCAGTAAACAGATGGAATAGATCAATATATGTTTCATCATATTAGGTTATTATTGGTCATCATTCAAGTGCTTTCATCAATAGCTGTCTACGGCTGACATGATCGAAGGAAAAGACCTTGTATTCCTGTTCTAGCAGGTCGTATAATGCAACGACTTTATGCCAAAGGGCTTTTCGCTGATTGTCATCTTCCATGAGCCCTGCCAGTTCATCTATAAAAGCGGCGAGCATCCGTAGCTCCTCCGCTTCGTATTGTCGCTGCTTCACCTCGAGCAAGAATATGTCAATGGGTGTACGGGATAAATAAGCTTCTGTCATGTCATAATAGTGAGTTAGTGTATCCCTTACCTCACTCAAGGCCAAGTCTTCCTTATCTTCCAATATCTGCCGCTTCACCTTGTCCAGCACGTGGCCAAGGAGCTGCATCTGGGCCATTAATGAATCTCTTTTTAGCATTTTTTCTATATATTCTATCTGTTGGGGCGTAGTTGTTAGGGCCTATGGCGATACGCCCCAACAATGATTTACCAGCTCCCACTAGCGCCACCGCCGCCAAAGCTACCGCCACCAAAACCGCCAAAACCACCGCCTCCGCCACCGAAGCCGCCCCCACCTCCGAAGCCTCCTCCGCCACGGTGTCCGCCGCGGCCTAGCCCTCCCAGCATGGTGAGCCAAAAGAGATCGGAACTACCTCTGCCCCCAATGACTTGGCCTCCACCGCCTTTGCCTCCGCCACCTCTGGAGAGGACAGCAATCACGATAATGACCAATATTACAAAGAAAAGCACGCCACCTATATTATTGCCACGGGAAGCTTTTTTCGGATCGGCCTTGAACTCGCCCTTGGTATAAGCTATGAGCGCATCAGTGGCCTTATCTATGCCCACAAAGTAGTCACCTTGCCTAAAGGCTGGTGTAATGATCTCGCGAATAATCTTAAAGGCGATGGCATCGGGTACAGCTCCTTCCAGTCCATAGCCCGTTTGTATGGTCACCTTGCGGTCGTCCTTAGCGACCAGCAACAAAATGCCGTTGTTCTTTCCATTGCTGCCAATGCCCCATTTCTGGGCCAGCTGCACGCCGTAGTCGGCAATGTCATAATCGCCCACCGAGCGCATCACTACTACCGCTATTTGATTGGACGTACTATCGTCAAATGCTACCAGCTTGCTTTCTAGAAATTGTTTCTCATTGCTACTCAAAGTGTTGGAGTAGTCCGTCACCAGTGTTTTTGACTGTGCGGGAAAATCCTGCGCCGATAGCCATGGAGAAGACAACAGTAAGAAAAAGGAAAGTAACAGCCGGAATAAAATGCGCATGGATATTGGTTTAATCTTTTTTCTGTTTGTCTAGGAATACGATTTCGTTTGGCAGCTCATTTTTGTTGTCTTCCTGAGAAGGGAAAAGAACCTGCAATTTTTCGCCTACACATGCAATGCCCGCCAGTATGCCATTGGTGAGGTGATCTTCCTTGAAGTGAACAAGCATTTTTTGCTTGGTGTCTTCCCAGAAGTTGCTGCCAACTTGTTCATGGATACCCTTGTCGCCGATGATGGCAAACTTATGGTCATTCATTGACATATAGATAAGTACTCCATTGTGGAGGTTTGTTTTGTGCATACCCAAGTTGTAAAAGCTCTCCCGAGCACGTTCCATGACATCGCCCGGACAATACTGCTCTATACATACTCGGATCTCACCAGAGGTGTGCGCTTCCGCTTCGCCAATGGCTTGGGCTATCTGCTCCTGCTTGTGCTTGCTGAATATATCCATAGAAAATTTGAGCTTAAAACGACACTGTTGGGGCTTTGTCAGCTCCGGCACTTGATTGGAAATAGCCTTTTGCTTTGAAGCCAAATATCCCTGCCATTAGATTATTAGGGAATGCCCGTATGGTCGAATTGTACTGTTGCGTGGCTTCGTTAAAATTTCTTCTGGCTACTGAAATCCTATTTTCCGTGCCTTCCAGCTGAGCTTGTAAGGCCTGAAAATTCTCGGTAGCGCGCAACTGAGGGTAGTTTTCTGCTACAGCCATTAGCCTGCTCAACGAACCCGACAAGGCGTTCTGCGCATCTTCGAATTGCTTGATAGCTTCTGGCGTCAGTTCGCTGGCGTCGATATTGATAGAAGTTGCCTTCGAACGGGCTTCTATCACTTGGGTAAGCGTTTCCTGCTCAAAATTGGCAGCACCCTTTACGGTATTGACCAAATTCGGGATAAGATCGGCACGGCGTTGGTAGGCATTCTCTACTTCGGCCCACTTAGATTGTACGTTTTCATCCAACTTGACCATGGTGTTATAACCACATGAACTCAAGGAGAAAAGAGCGAAGAGCCCTACAATACCAAAAATAAATCTTTTCATTTTTTCTAATTTGTTGTTTTGATAAACTGATAACAGTTTGAAGCGAATAAATTAAGGCAATTTTTACTTGAAAATCGAATAATTTGTGAAAATCATTTTTTTGTTACTATTTCTTAACTTTGTGCTTTCTGCGATAAAAACGTAGCAAATAGCATGCAAAAAGAACTGGAACTTGCCATTCTTCCTGAAAAAATGGAAGATTTGGTTCACATCAAGATGGAAGCTGCCAAAAAGGCTGGGCTTTCTCCCAAGCGTATCTTGGGAGTCCGTATAAGAAAACGGTCGATAGACGCTAGGGGAAAGCAAGTGCTCTACCGCGTGCGCGTATTGCTCTTCATAGATGAGCCGGAACCAAATTCCACCTTTGAAGTCAGCTATCCAATGGTATCCGATGTATCACCTGTTATTATAATCGGAGCCGGACCCGCAGGACTTTTTGCCGCTCTTCAATGTATAGAGAATCACCTGAAGCCGATTGTGATAGAACGTGGCAAGGATGTGAAAGAAAGGCGAAGGGACCTCGCTCTATTGAACAAGGAAGGAATAGTAAACGAAGATTCCAATTATTGCTTTGGTGAAGGTGGGGCAGGGACTTACTCGGATGGCAAGCTTTATACGCGATCCAATAAAAGGGGCGACATAGAAAAGGTATTGCAGATTTTCGTAGCCCATGGTGCCACCGAGGATATCTTGGTAGACGCCAGGCCACATATAGGTACCAATAAGCTGCCGCACATCATAGAGCGCATGCGTCAAACTATCTTAGAACATGGAGGCGAAATATGTTTCAACAGCCGTGTGGTAGATATCGTGGTGGAGCAGCAGCAAGTAAGAGGTGTCGCGTTGGCTACGGGAGAGGAAGTGCGTGCAGATAAGGTGATTTTGGCCACTGGACATTCTGCCAGAGATATTTTTGAACTGTTCCAAAAAAAGCAATGGGAGGTTGAGGCTAAGGCCTTTGCCCTGGGCGTCCGCATTGAACACCCTCAGTCCGTTGTAGATCGTGTGCAATACCACTGTGATGTGCGAAGTGAATTTTTACCGCCGGCCTACTACAGCTTGGTGGAGCAGGTAGAGGGACGAGGCGTATTTTCCTTTTGCATGTGCCCTGGAGGTATCATCGCTCCCTGTGCCACGGGACAAGGAGAGGTTGTAGTCAATGGGTGGTCGCCTTCCAAGCGTAATAATCCCTATGCCAATTCGGGTACAGTGGTACAGATCAACCTAGAGGATGTGCCAGGCAGCAGGCAAGATGCTTTTGCCATGCTTCGGTTCCAACAAGCGGTGGAGCGAAAAGCTTTTGAGCTGGGTGGAGGTGCGCTGGTGGCGCCGGCACAGCGGATGGTCGACTTTGTGGAAGGGAGAATATCCACAGACTTGCCAGTCAATTCATATAAACCTGGACTCAGTTCAGCAGACCTAAAGGAGGTATTGCCAGGCTTTGTGCATAGTGCATTGAAGGGGGCCTTACCCTTGTTTGGACAGAAAATGAAAGGCTACTATACCAATGAAGCCGTACTGGTGGGGGTAGAATCGCGCACTTCCTCACCCATACGCATACCTCGGGATAAGGATACGTTGCAGCATCCGCAAATAGTAGGACTATATCCATGTGGTGAAGGTGCTGGCTACGCTGGGGGCATCGTCTCGGCGGCCATTGACGGAATCAATTGTGCCAATGCCTGTATAGGGTGCTGACCTTTACAGGCATTGACAAAGCTTATTTCAGTTTATACTTTCGGGTCTTCACTTGATCCCCGGGAAGCTCGAATGCCGGCATCACGCAACGAAAACCTATGTATGAACGGGGCATATCCTGCTCCTCGTAATTTCTGGTGTCGCTATTGAGCATGGGACCAGGATCTTTCCACGAACCACCTCGTACTACCTTCCTTTTCATCAGAGGGTTGGCAGAGTCCGGTACATCGTGCAATAGCACGGGATTAAGATCGTTCACAAATGCCGTAGCCGATGGACTGTAGGCATCCAATGTCCACTCGCTCACGTTACCCGCCATATTGTAAATGCCAAAGGCGTTGGGAGTATAGGATTTTGCAGGCAGCGTAAAGGTAGATCCATCTCTGGAATAGGTACCTTCACCTTGTTTGAAGTTAAGGGCAAGTCTTTCCTTTCCCGTTTTTTTGTGTTCAATGGTTTTTACCGTTCGGTCTGTAGTGTCCATAGGGTCAACCTTTCCTTCTGCGGCATATTGCCATTGCGCTTCCGTAGGCAGGGAGAAGATATAGTCATAATCTCTAAGGATCGGGGTCTTTTTAAGCTCTGCGGCTAGCATTGACCCTTTCCAGTCGGCATATGCTCGGGCTTGCTTCCATGTAACTCCTACTACGGGATAGTTTTCGTATAGCTTATTGATAAAATAATTTTGGTCCATGGTCTGCATTTGAGAGTTGGGGAAGTCCTGCGACCAAACATCCACCTTGGGCAATACGGGAATCTTCTCATGTACATAACGTCCCGTTGGCTGTCCCGTCATCTCGGCGTAGTGTAAATCGTACTTTACCTTCTCGGGATCCAATACTTTAGCACCGCCCACTGAAATAAACATCCCCTGTAGTTTCTGCTTCTCATCCGGTGTCCCATTTTTATACAGCGGGGAGCGTTTGCGTATCTTGCTCCAGTCTATAAAACGGGAGGAAGAATCGCCACCGTTTGATTTGAGGTAGTAGCTGTCGTCCTTTAAATAGTCCGCAATGGCGATTGAATCTGCTACCCAATAAACAAATTGACGATATTGACTGTTGGTTACCTCCGTTTTGTCGATAAAAAAAGCAGTGACGCTGACGTAGCGCCTGATGGCAGCGCTATCGTCCATGTTTTTGTAAAGGACGGATCCAGACGGCACATACACCATTCCCGGCGGCGTGGGCAAGGACCTTCTCGTATATGAAGGTGTATTTGGTATGTCCGTAAACTTGTTGGACTTACAGGCTCCCAAAAACAGGGAAATAAAAAACCCTAGAAAATATAAATAGCTGTTTCGATTCATTGATCTGCTCAAATTCGTGTGATTAAGGCTACATGTAATTTGATGCTGCAAAGTAACGAATTACAAAAGCAATATCAAACTCCAAAATATAGTACGCTGTGAGGCACCAATAATGTTTTCAAAGCAGCATGTTTTGGTTGTTGCCAAGCGGCAAAATGACAAGATGTTAAATCTCTTGGGGACAAAAAGTCAGTTTTTGATGTTATTTTGTCATTGCTGGGCGCTTGTATGCATTGGCATATTTATTGATTTCACATAGGCGTAATTGATCTTCATTTTAAATGACTTCAATGTTTATTGGTTTAATTAAAAAAGGAGGTTATGATGACACTTATCAAAAGAAATGGAAACAGTTTATCTGGCGTTCCTGCGTTGTTCGACGATTTTTTCGCCAGTGATTTCTTCAATTGGGGTAGCAACAGTCGTTATTCGGCCTTAAGCGCTACATTGCCCGCCGTTAACATCAAGGAAACTGATGACCATTATGAGGTGGAAATGGCTGCTCCGGGCATGCAGAAGGATGATTTTAAGGTAGAACTTAACGGCAATACCCTGACAATTTCTTCTGCCAAAAATGATGAAAAGAAAGAAGAACTTGAAGGCTATAGCCGGCGGGAATTTAGCTGTCAATCTTTTGAGCGTAATTTCACTTTGCCAAAAGATGTGGTAGACGAAGACAAGATTGAGGCCCATTACGAAAATGGATTGCTTCGGCTTAGTATCCCAAAAAGGGAAGAAGCGAAGAAAAAAGCACCTCGTCTTATAGAGATTTCTTAATAGATTTATTAAACAACGTTTAAGCAAATGGGGCCCGTGATGAAATCGCGGGCCCCATTTGCTTGCAGAGACAATTCCTTAATTATCTTTAGATAATAGGTGATTATACCAATCCTTTTTCTACCAAATATTCGGCAATTTGTACGGCATTGGTAGCAGCTCCCTTGCGTAGATTATCTGCCACTACCCAAAGGTTCAAGCTATTGTCTTGACTTTCGTCTCTACGGATACGACCTACAAACACTTCATCTTTGCCATGCGCATCTTTGGGCATCGGGTATTTTAGGTTTGCAGGGTCGTCTACTACCACGACACCAGACTGCTGAGCCAATAGCGTTTTTACGTCGTTTATGTCAAAGTCGTTCTCGAACTCAATGTTGACCGCTTCGGAATGGCCACCCATCACGGGGATGCGAACAGTGGTAGCCGTTACACGAATGCTATCGTCGCCCATGATCTTGTTGGTTTCCTTGATCATTTTCATTTCTTCCTTAGTATAGCCATTCTCCTGGAATACGTCTATCTGTGGAATGACATTCAAATCGATGGTATATGGATATGCCTTTTCGCCCTCCTTGCCTGCACGCTCGTCCATCAATTGCTGCACAGCTTTTACACCCGTACCGGTCACGGATTGATAGGTAGAAACCACTACACGCTTGATCTTGTATTTCTCGTGCAAAGGTTTCAATACGACGACCATTTGTATGGTAGAGCAATTGGGATTGGCGATAATCTTGTCCTCGGCAGTCAGCACGTGGGCATTTACTTCCGGAACGACCAATTTTTTCGTAGGATCCATGCGCCAAGCGGACGAATTGTCTACCACGGTAATGCCAGCCTCTGCAAATTTTGGGGCATATTCCGTAGAGGTACCTCCGCCAGCGGAAAATAAGGCGACATCGGGCTTCTGGGCAATCGCTTCGTCGGGTGTCACCACCTTGTACTTCTTTCCCTTGAACTCGATTTCCTTACCCTTACTTTTCTCAGAGGCAACCGGAATCAATTCATCTACAGGGAAATTGCGCTCTGCTAATACTTTTAACATCTCCGTACCTACAAGGCCGGTAGCGCCAACGACAGCAATTTTCATTTTTTTGTTTTTCTTTTTTTGTTAATCGATAATAAATTTTTACTTTGAAAACTCGAACGCCAAACATACAAAAAATACATAGATCTCTTATAGTCGGCTTTTATTTTTTGTGCATTGGTTTTCAGTGTTTTGATCTTACTTGTAATTAACCTTTATGGATATGATCAGACAAAAACTCTCCCTTTTGGGCTTATTGGTATTTATGTTCTTCTTGTTTGCCAGCGTGGCTTACGCCAATCATAAGCATGGTGAAGAAGATGAACAGAAGTTGTTGCCAAGCGAAATGAATTACCTTGTTTTTCTGGATACCTTCGATGATGTATTGGAAAACTCTTGGGTGGGCGACAGGCAGTATTTCACAACCGCTAGCCATAGCCTCGCCGCTATGGGGTCTTACCTCTCACCTATTTCATTGCTTCGGCCAAGTAGGCGATTGCTAAATACGGCTTGGGAAATGGGCGTTCGTATGTCGGGGTCTTTTTCTTCCGAAACCTACCTGCGCATATACCTAGCTAGTGATGACGCCAATATCAAACGGGCGCATAAGAGTTATCAACTACAGATCTCGGGCGACGACGGCGCTGTTATTTATCAGCTGTGGCATCAAAATGGGTCTGGTAAAACATTACTTTATGAGAGTAAGACGGCAAAAGAAAGCCCCTCCTTTTTCAAGGCTAGGATACGAATAGCCTGCGATATGGAAGGAATATGGCGGTTGTGGTTGGCTGATGGTGACAACGGAGCTTTTCTGATCCTGCCCAATACAGCAGAAGATGGTGATATACCCAATATAGATCCTCTCTTTAATGTGGCCTACACAGGCATTCAGTTTTATTATCTGCCAGCTAGGCAACAGGACCTCTTACTGGATTATTTCCTGATGCGCAAACTGGGTGAGGAATCCGATGAACAGATCGCAATAGCGCATGAAGAGGTCATCATCAATGAACTGCTCAGCAATCCCTATAGTGGGGGTGTGGAGTTTGTGGAACTTTTCAACCGCTCACAGCGGGTGTTGGACATCGGTGCGCTCTACCTGGCTAGGGAGACCAATGGGAGGTTAGAGCAGTTTAGACCCATTGCCCGAAATGGGCTGTTGCTGCAACCAAGGGCTTATAAGGTTCTGAGCGTTAATAGTGAGCAAATTAGGCAATACTATTATACGCCAGATGAAACGGCCTTGCATGAGATGAATATGCCACAAATAAATAATAATGAGGGACATATACTACTTGTGCGATCGGATAGTGCCATTGTGGATGATTTGCGCTACCACTCAGGCATGCATTCTCCTTTCATGAACAACGCTAAGGGCGTTTCGCTCGAAAAAATTGATCCAAGCAGATCTTCTTCCGAATCCAGCAATTGGGCATCGGCTTCCTCTGCTGCAGGCTATGCTACTCCCGGATACAAAAATTCGCAAGCGAGCGACGGACTTTATGAAACAACATTGTGGCTTACGAGCAGGACCGTTTCTCCAGATGACGATGGTTTTGAGGACAAATTAGAGCTGAATTATGTATGGGATAAGGAAGGTGTGATGGCCAATGTGTGGATATATGACGACAAAGGAAATGTGGTGAAAGAACTAGGGCATGCCTATAGCATGGGGACCGAAGGCATAATTGTATGGGATGGCTTTACATACCGGAGCGAAAGAGCAAAAATGGGACTCTATATCCTTCATCTGGAGACCTATCACATCGATGGATGGCGAAAGGTGTACAAGTTCAGTTTTGCCGTAGCTTATAGGCAGTAAGCAACGGTTCTTTTACTCTGATTACACCGTATACAAAAAAGAAGCCGCCTCATAATTGACTTATGAGACGGCTTCTTTTGAAATAAGAACTTCTCTTCCTTACTTGGGCTCCAGCGCTTGCTGGATACGTGCTGCCAAATCTTGCAAATGGTATTTGCTCAGACTGTCGCCCATAGCTGGTGTAGCATTCTTTATCTTGGTTTGCAATGAGATCAATTGCCCTCTGGCGATACTGCTAATGTCGGACTTGGTGGGGTCTGGCATACGCTCGCGCAGAGCGGCAGGGGGTGGGCTCAACAAGGCAGCAAGATTATCCACATAGTTTTTCTGCAAGTTACGCTTAAAGATATCGATCGGTTTTCTACTTGCCAATTCGCCCCAGACGCCTTTGTCCAGATCTGCAAACAAGTTATCTATCGTATAAGCGTTTTTACCTAACTGTGTCTCCGCTTTCAGGATATTGCCTAGGTTTCTGGCCGATAGCAAACGGGAGACGGTACTGTTTTGTACCCTGCCCACCGCAGCTACAGGATCGGTACCGGAAAGGTCGGCTATTTGGTAGTCTACCAACCATGTAGGTGTACTGAATACTTCCTTGTTGAGGAAGGCCATGGCCCTGCGTTGCTTTTCGACAGGCGTGAATTCATAAACAGTACCTTGTTGCTCTACCGTTTTAGGTGTTTCGTAGATACCACCCACATTTTTGGCTACATGGCCTGCATAACGGCCAAATTGGGTGACAACTTGTTCGTACATGGTGGCAAGACCTTCGTATTTTTCGTTTGCTTGCTTGGTCCATATCGTCAAATTCGGCACTATGCGTTGCAGGTTTTTAATACCATAGCTGCTGGCCAGCATGGCGTCGTCGCCCAAGTCCTCGTTTTGCGAGCGGGGATCGTCCGGATTGCTTTCTGTGCCAAACCAGTACTTGGGATCATCGGCCTTGGCTAGTATCCATTTGTTGAGTGTAGGTGTTTCTTCAGCGGCGCTTTTGGCATCTGGAATGAGCTTATACCCCCATTCGATGGCCCATTTGTCATAATGGTTGATACGCGGGTACAGATCGCTGCCCGATATGCCGTCGCCAGGCTGCGCCACATAGTTGAAACGCGCATAGTCCATGATGGAGGCGGCATGGCCGTTTTCCTTGATCCAATTGGGATCTCTCAATTTCTCTACTGGATAGGCAGAGCTGGAACCGTAGTTGTGGCGTAGCCCCAGGGTGTGCCCCACCTCATGCGAGGAAACGAAACGGATGAGATCACCCATCAGCTCGTCGTCAAATTCCATTTTGCGGGCCCGCTCGTCATTTGGCGAAGCTTGTACGAAATACCAGTTGCGCAGTAGTAACATTACGTTATGGTACCAATTGATATGGCTTTCGATGATCTCGCCACTGCGGGGATCGTTTACATTTGGTCCGCTCGCGTTGGGAATATCCGATGGTTTGTAGACAATAGCCGCATAGCGAGCGTCTTCCAAGGACCATTCGGGGTCTTCTTCTGGCGTGGGGGCCCTTTTGGCTACGATGGCATTCTTGAATCCAGCTTGCTCAAAAGCTTTTTGCCAATCGTTGACACCTGCAATGAGGTACGGCACCCATTTTTCCGGTGTGGCAGGGTCAATATAGTAAACAATTTGTTTCTTTGGTTCTACCAATTCGCCACGAAGGTATTTTTCCATATCCTCTGCCTTGGGTTCCAAGCGCCATCTGGTAATGAGCGATTGCCGTTTTACGCCCTGTGGGTTGGCATCAAAATCAGTATAGCCTACAGCAAAAAAACCTACCCTGTTGTCAAAGTAGCGGCCCTGCATGGGTACCTTGGGTAGCAATACCATGGAAGTGTTCAACTCAACGGTAGCCTCACCGCCAGACATTCCGGCGCCTCTCGCGGCAGGGGCACCACCCGCCCCGCCAGCACCTCCTTGGGGAGGGGTCTTTGCATAAGTTTTTACTGTCTTGATTTCCGTGTTCTGCGGATAGGAACTGACGCCACCGATATAGGAACGGTCTTTTTGTAACTGACCCAATCTCAAAGAGGTCTTGGACGACGAGCTGAAAAAGAACACGTCATTGTCGCCGTCAATGAAGGCAGTCATGTCAATAATGACGCTTTTGTTTCCCTTGCCGAAAGCTGTAACGTCAAAACTGCCCACAATAGGCTGTATGTTGGAGTTCATCACGGCTCGGTACATGGCCTGCGTGCTGTCTGAGCGTTCGGAGAAAGATATTTTCCTCAAAAAGACCTTGTTGTTCGGTCCCTTGTCAAAACGGATAACATTGCGGTTGATCTGGTCGCCCGCATAGCCACTCATGCCCGAACGAAGGTCTGCCGCCGATTTTGAAAGACGGTTTACCACCAGAATGTCCCGGTTCAGTAAAGAATCGGGTAGTTCAAAATAGTATTTGTCTTCCTGAAAGTAGACGTTGAACATCCCGCTATCAATCTTGGCGTCCTTTTTTATAAAGGCATCGAATTTCTTGGGTTCCACCTTGCGGGGGCCTTGTTGGCCAGCAGGTCTTGCAGAAGTATCCCGCACTGTGCCAGGACCAGTCGCTGCTGCGGCCGAGGCAACAGACTTTTGCTGGGTTTTTTTCTTGGAAGAGCAGGCAGGGACAGATAATAGTATTGCTGCGCTAATGCCGGTGATAAATAGAGTTTTCTTCAACATTTAGTGTATAAGTTTGTATAATATTTTAGATGTACTAAGTTTAGGAGGTAAAAGTACTTTTTCGCCGGAGGATTGCGTCCATTTGTTGTCAGGATTTCTGTAAAAATGATGTTGCAGACGGGAATGTATAATCCAATAGAAATCGGGTATTTTTTGTTTATGTTTGACAAGGTTTAAAATAGAATTTCATAAAAAAGAGAATATGGCAAAAGTAACATTAAAGGGAAATGAGATAAGCACGATAGGTGACTTGCCCCAAGTTGGAACAGTAGCACCTGATTTTATCTTGGTAGCGGTAGATCTTTCTGAAAAGAAATTGTCGGATTTTGCAGGCAAAAAGATTATCTTGAATATTTTCCCTAGCATCAACACTGGTGTCTGCGCAGCATCTGTGAGGGAGTTCAATAAAGATGCAGCAGCCCTGGACAATACCGCGGTATTATGCATATCGAAGGATTTGCCTTTTGCTCAGGCTCAATTTTGTGGAGCGGAAGGAATAGAGAATGTGGTTATGTTGTCCGACTTTCGTTCCGACTTTGGCAAGCAATATGGTGTCGAGTTTGTTGATGGACCACTGAAGGGATTATTAAGTCGGTCTGTGGTGGCACTTGATACAAACGGCAAAGTATTGTATGCCGAACAGGTTCCTGAAACGACGAATGAACCTAATTATGAGGCGGCATTGGCTGCGGTTAAATAAGGAACATGCGTTTTAGGTATCGTTGTTGTGCCTGTTTATTGATACTTGTGTATAGCTTATCTAGCTACGCTCAAACACTATCCACAAAAATAAACAAGGCCTATACTGCCTTTGAGCAAAATGCACAACTTAAGTATGGAACGCTGGCGTTCACTGTCTTGAACGGCAATACCGGCGGAGTGATTTTTGAAAATCGAGGGCGGCAGGGTATGGCTACGGCATCTACTTTGAAGACTATTACTTCGGCAATGGCCTTTCAGGTGCTCGGCAATGACTATAGGTACGCGACGAGGCTTCATTATTCGGGCACTGTAGACGCACAGGGGGTACTTCATGGCCACGTGGTTCTTGTGGGAAGTGGCGACCCAACACTCGGAAGCGATCGATATGCGATGGCAAAATCGAATGTGTTGCTAGACCGATGGGTTGCTGCCATAAAAAAGACAGGAATTCGGTCTGTTGAAGGATCGGTACTGGCGGATGACGGGCTTTTTGGGAAGCAAGAGGGGCCACCGCGTTGGGTCTGGCAGGATATGGGAAGCTACTATGGGGCAGGTATTTCAGCACTGAACTGGATGGAAAATAAGGCTGCACTCACGTTTACTGTCGGAAGTCAAGTGGGTGATGCCGCGCGCTTACAGTCCGTGACGCCGGATCTTTCCTATTTGCAGTTCGTCAATCATGTTCGCACGGGAGGCAAAGGTACTGGAGATAAGGTGTATCCATATATTGCACCTTATGGTTCCGTTGTGCAGTTGGAAGGAACTTATGGGATAGATTTAAAGAAGACCATAGAAATGGCTGTGCCAGACGCAGCCTACGACGTGGCTTTTCGACTGCATGATGCCTTAGAAAAAGCGGGGATAAGGGTCTCTGACGCGCCTGCGACGGCTTTTGGTTGGAAACAAAGTGGCAAGCCATTCCCGCAGGTAAATAAACTGTTGGACGAATATCATTCGCCTGCCTTAAAGGATATCGTCTACTGGTTCAATCAAAAGAGCATTAACCTATATGGGGAGGCATTGCTCAAGACCGTGGCACATGTGAGAGGGGAAGATACCGAGACAATGACAGCGGCCCAGTGGATGGCTTCTTATTGGAGTGATCAACTGGGATTTCCGAAAGAGGAGCTCCGAATATATGATGGTAGTGGCCTCTCGCCCGAAAACCGGGTGACAGCCAATGCTATGGCCCACATATTGCTGGCGGTAAAAAAGGAAAAATGGTACAAGGAATATCTGGAAAGTTTTCCTGTTTATAATGACATGCGCATGAAAAGCGGCACCATTGACGGCGTTATGGGCTACGCAGGCTACCATACACATTCATCTGGGGTACCTTTGGTCTTTGTCGTTTTGGTGAACAATTATACTGGGAGCGGCGCAACTATGCGGCAACAAATCTTCAAGTTGCTGGATGTGTTGAAGTAAACGGAATGTAGGAGAAGCTGTCTATCTACTTGCTGCTTGAGCTTCTTTATTTTTTACTTTTGAATTTTTACTTTACTATCTTTGTCATATGAGTATGAATTTGCAGGTCACTATTGATAAGGATTCGGGCTTCTGCTTTGGCGTGGTGTACGCGATAGATATGGCCGAGGAGATTTTGGAAGAGGAGGGCTATCTCTATTGCCTGGGCGATATCGTTCACAACGATGAGGAGGTTGCACGCTTGCGAAAAAAGGGGCTGCGTATCATAGGCCACTCCGACCTTCCGTCCTTGAAAAATGAAAAGGTACTCATCAGGGCCCATGGAGAGTCTCCAGAAACTTATCGCATAGCAATGGACAACGGCATAACGCTGATAGATGCTTCATGCCCTGTCGTTCTCAAGCTGCAGAATCGAATCAAGACTTCTTATGATGAGAAGGAGAAAATACTCATCTTCGGCAAGCATGGGCATGCAGAGGTGGTGGGACTGCAAGGGCAAACTCATGGTGAGGCCTTGGTTTTTCAAGATATTGCCGAATTGGATGACGTGGAATTGCCGAGTAAATTTACACTTTATAGCCAAACGACGAAGAGCACGGATAAGTTCTATAGCATTAAAGAAGAACTGTCACGTAGGGGTTATGAAGTAAAGGCAAATGACACAATATGCAGGCAGGTATCCAATCGTTATGAAGACTTGGCGACTTTTGCCAAACAGTTCGACTGCATCGTTTTTGTCTCTGGAAAAAAATCCTCCAACGGAAAAGTATTATTCGACGTTTGCAAAAGCAATAATGAGAGAAGCTGCTTTATATCCGGACCCGAGGAATTGGAACTCGGGTTTTTCCATGACGGCGAAAAAATAGGCATCTGCGGAGCCACGTCTACACCCATGTGGCTTATGGAGGATGTTAAGCAAGCCTTAGAAGCAATGTAATAAAGGATTGCTTTTTCAAAAAGCTTCATCTTATTAAAGTAAAAAAATGACTGGACACAGGTGATTTGCGATCGGCCAAACAACTTTCACCTATCTGCCTTATTGTTTTAGCTTTAATAGTTGCTATTTTTGCGGAAAGGATATGAAAGCAAAAAAGGGAGTTCTACTTATCAATTTGGGCACACCCGATAGTCCAAAGGTGTCTGACGTAAAAAAATACCTCGACGAGTTTCTAATGGATGGGCGCGTCATCGATATAGGCCAGTTTCAGCGCAACCTGTTGGTCAGGGGCATTATCGTGCCGTTTCGTAGTCCCAAGACTGCCAAGTTGTACGAGGCTATTTGGGATAAGGAGCATGGTTCTCCATTGCTTTATTACAGTCTGCGACAATTAGAACTTCTACGTAAAGAGCTTGGACCAGATTACCAAGTTGAGTTGGCCATGCGCTATCAACAACCGTCTATAGAGGAAGCACTGGAGAAATTTAAAGCAAACCTCATAGAGAGCATCGTAATATTTCCTTTGTTTCCCCAGTATGCTTCGGCCACCACCGGTTCTGTCATGGAAAAGGTGATGCGGTTAATGAGCAAGTGGAACACCTTTCCCCAGCTTTCGTTCGTCAATCAATTTTACGACAATGAGCAAATGATAGAGGCCTTTGCCGAAAACGGGAAGCGGAAAGATCCGACGAAGTTTGATCATTTTCTGTTCAGCTTTCATGGATTGCCTATGAGGCAATTGAAGAATGTAGACAATTCTGGCAATCATGGTTGCGCTGCGACTGATTGTTGCCAGAAAATCACAGAGAGCAATAAGTTTTGCTATTCGGCACAGTGTCATGCTACCGCGAGATTGATCGCCGAGCGATTGAATATACCTAAGGAAGACTATACAGTTTGCTTCCAATCGCGTTTGGGCAAAGAACCCTGGATACAGCCCTATACCAGTGAGGTCCTGAAGGATGTCGCTGCCAGAGGAAAGAAGAGCTTGCTTGTGTTCAGCCCCGCTTTTGTGGCAGATTGCTTAGAAACCCTTTACGAGATAACGGAAGAATATGGTACGGAGTTCCGCGCATTGGGTGGCGAGTCCGTTGAACTGGTACCCAGCTTGAATGAAAATCCAAAATGGATATCCGCTATGCGCGACCTTGTGCACGCACATGAGCCCCATACTGACGTTTTGGTTTAAGATTAGATTTTGCCATGTCTGTGTTTTTTGTCGGTTTGTTTATGCTGCTTATGGATGCCTACATTCTTGGGGCTCTGAAGTCTTCGTCCCAAAAATGGGTGCAAACAAAAACATTTTCTAGGTTTTGGTGGCTTTATAGCCTATTGTTGCTTTTGGGAATATATGTCAGTATAAAAGCCAGCATTCCCCTTTCCCTGCGGGCAGTGATATTGGTTGCATTTTTTTTCACCTTTGTGTGCAAAGCCTGCTACATGCTCGTACTGGTCATAGACGATATCCGACGAGGGGGAGTGTGGCTGAAGCGTAGGATAGCGCCCTCGCGTAAGGAAATGGACAAGCCTCCCGTCTACGAGGGGGAGGCCATCTCCAGAGCTCAATTTATCAACAGGGCAGGAATAATTGTGGCAGCAGTGCCTTTTGCCACCCTGAGCTACGGGGTAGCTTTGGGAGGATATAATTATGAGGTGCGTAGGCAGAAGCTGTACCTGCCCAATTTGCCAAAGGCTTTCCACGGCCTGCACATTGGGCAGATATCGGATGTGCATTCGGGAAGTTTTTTCAACAAGAAAGCCGTAGAGGGGGGAGTAGACCTCCTGCTTGCAGAAAAGCCTGACGTTATTTTCTTTACCGGAGACCTAGTGAATAGCCTCGCAACGGAAATGAGGAATTACCAAGACCTTTTCGCTAGGGTAAAGGCTCCCCTGGGTACTTTTAGCATATTGGGAAATCATGATTACGGGGATTATTACTTCGGTCGTGAAGACAGTCCCGAAAAGAGGAAGAACTTGGCCGACCTGAAAGATGTGCACCGAATATTGGGTTGGGATCTTTTGCTTAACGAAAGCCGTAAATTGACAGTTGACAATGAGTCAATAGGCATATTGGGATCGGAAAATTGGGGCACCGGCCGCTTCCCGAAATATGGTGATTTAGAACAAACACTCAAGGGCACGGAAGAACTTCCAGTAAAATTGCTCCTCTCGCATGATCCCTCGCATTGGAGAGCGCAAGTGCTACAGTATCCCGATATAGATGTGATGTTTGCCGGTCACACACATGGCATGCAATTTGGGGTTAGGGCAGAACATTATCAATGGAGCCCCATCCAGTACGTGTATCACGAATGGGCTGGGCTCTATACCCAGCTGCATCAGCAGCTTTATGTGAATGTAGGTTATGGTTTCCTTGGTTATCCAGGTCGCGTGGGCGTTACTCCAGAAATCACCATTTTTGAACTGATCAGGGGAGAGGCTCCCAAAGGATAATCCATTTTTGTAACAATCCGTCGCGATTGTGGTCTTAGTAATATATACGAATTGCCATGTCCTTACAGATGTCCAACTTAGAGAACTTGAGATTGTCATTGGAATCCATCAGTGCCAATAAGTTGCGTACCTTTCTGACTGCATTGATCATCGCAATAGGTATCACGGCGCTGGTAGGGATATTGACGTCCATTGATGCCATACAGAATTCGCTTACGGATTCCTTCTCTGCCATGGGTGCCAATTCGTTCAATATACGCAATCGCGGGATTAACGTGCAAATAGGGGGAAGTGGAAAGAGGCCCAAGGTGTTCAAAAAAATTAGCTATCAAGAGGCTCTGCGCTTCAAAAATGGGTTTTCTTATCCAGCCACCGTCTCTGTAAGTGCCTATGTTTCCAATGGTGCTATCGTTCGTTTCGGGAGCAATGAGACAAATCCGAATATATCGGTCTTGGCAGGCGATGAGAACTACTTGCCTACTGCAGGATATAAGCTTAGCCTAGGAAGAAATATAACTAAGCCAGAGGCAGAATCAGGAAGCAGTCTGGTTATTATCGGCTCGGATATCAAAGACAAACTATTCAAGCAACAAGATCCCATCAATCAGTACATCACCATAGGCCATACCCGATTTAAGGTGATAGGCTGCCTGGAATCGAAGGGGTCAAGCGCGGGAATGGGAGCAGATCGTATGTGCATCGTTCCTTTGGAGCGTGGCCGGGCAATGGTGCAGGGAAACACCCCATCTTATACCATTACGGTGAGCAGTTCGAGTCCCGACCGTATGGAAGGGGCCATTGGTGAAGCTAAGGCCGCTTTTCGAAATATCCGCAAGCTGGGCGTGCAAGAAGAAAGCAATTTTGAAATCACAAAGAGCGATGCCGTGGCGCAGGTGCTTATGAGCAGTTTGACATATGTGACCTTAGGTGCAGTTGTTATTGGACTCATTACCCTTGTGGGAGCTTCGGTGGGTTTAATGAACATCATGCTTGTGTCTGTCACTGAGCGTACGCGAGAGATAGGTGTGCGTAAGGCTATTGGTGCTACCCCAAAAATTATCAGGACCCAATTTTTGACAGAATCCATTGTCATTTGCTTGCTCGGGGGATTGGGGGGCATTCTTTTGGGAATGCTCCTGGGGAACATCGTTGCTTTGGCATTGGGAACAAAATTCATAGTACCTTGGGCCTGGATTTTCCTGGGGATCGCCGTGTGCGTAGGAGTGGGAATGATTTCGGGTTTCTATCCGGCATCCAAGGCAGCAAAGCTCGATCCCATAGAGTCACTGAGATACGAGTAAAGCGCGAAGGAAAGAGAACATGCAGTATATAAATTTTGAAGAGAACAGTGAGGGGTTCTCCGATGAGCTCTTCATGAAGCAAGCACTCAAAGAGGCCAAGAAAGCACTGGAAAAAGATGAAGTGCCCATTGGTGCGGTGGTAGTACACAATGGGCAGGTTATAGGCAAAGGGCACAACTTGACAGAGACCCTCAATGATGTGACGGCACATGCCGAAATGCAGGCACTTACCGCTGCGGCCAATTATATTGGGGGCAAATACCTAAAGGAGTGTACGCTCTACGTCACGATAGAGCCATGTGTCATGTGCGCTGGGGCCGCCTATTGGGCGCAAGTCAAACGAATTGTTTACGGAGCACGAGATGAAAAGCGAGGTTACTCTACCGTTTCAGAATCGATTATCCATCCCAAAACGATAATCAGCTCTGGGATAATGGAGATTTCATGCAGGCAATTGATGCAAGATTTTTTTAGGTCCAAACGATAAGACCTAGGTCTTGTCATATTATTATCAGGAAATTATCTGGCTAAAGATAGCACAAACAAATCCAAGCAGCTTTTGTTAGTATTCTACAGGTTTGAACAGCGAAAGGATGTGGAAGCTCCATTTGATTTCATGTCTTTTTTAATTATGTTTGAACACGTTTGTCGATACTGAGAATGTTCTTTCTATCGACAGAAAAAACAATAATTACCAAAAACAATTAATATTAAGTATTATGGCTTTTACACTTCCAGCGTTACCATACGCATTTGATGCACTTGAACCTTATATTGACAAAGCAACTATGGAAATTCACCACGATAAGCACCACCAGGCTTATGTAGATGGTTTGAACAAGGCTTTGGATGGAAAAGAAGATGCAAATCTGCCTTTGGAAGAAATTTTGGCAAAAGTGTCTACTTATCCCGTTGCGGTACGTAACAACGGTGGAGGGCATTACAATCACTCCCTTTTCTGGACTATTTTATCGCCAAAGGCACAAACTACTCCGGATGGAGATTTGGCAGCGGCTATCGATGAAACTTTTGGCTCGTTCGATGAGTTGAAGAAAAAATTGAAAGAAGCTGGAGCAACTCGCTTTGGTTCGGGTTGGTCATGGCTTTTGGTGGACGAAGCTGGCAAATTAGTTGTGACTTCAACACCCAATCAAGACAATCCTTTGATGGATGTTGCTGAAGTAAAAGGTACTCCAATACTGGGAATTGACGTGTGGGAACATGCCTACTACCTGAAATACCAGAATAAAAGACCCGCTTACCTGGATGAGATTTTTAATGTTATCTGTTGGGGAGCCGTGGGCAAGAGATATGCCGAAGCAAAAAAATAGTGAGTGCTATTAAGTGATTTTATTGCAGGGTGGACTTTTCCACCCTTTTTTATTCGGCCTTATCGGTAGCCAGGTAGGCATAAAGCATTGTAAAGATGATCAAGATAAGGGCCGGTAAGAAAGAGAACTAGTAATAAAGAAACCTTGGAGTTGTATGTAAATAGTGAAACCTAGAAAGATGAAAGCAATTGTTTTACATGATAAGCACCAGCCACTGTCTTTTGAAGAAAAAGTGGATATACCTGTTATAGGGCAGGGGGAAGCATTGGTGAAATTGAAAGCTGCTGCGCTGAATAGAAGAGATTTTTGGATTCAAAAGGGACTGTATGCCGGCTTGAAATTCCCGATCATACTCGGTTCCGATGGGAGCGGTACCGTGGAATTGGTGGGCGATGAGTGGAACGATGCGTGGATAGGGAAGGAAGTGATCATAAACCCAAGCTTCTCATGGGGCGAGCATGAGGCATATCAAGGGAAGGATTTTAATATTCTGGGACTGCCACAGGATGGTACTTTTGCGGAATATGTAAAGGTCCCCCTTACGCAGCTATACGAAAAACCTGCACACCTTAGTTTTCAGGAAGCCGCAGCTTTGCCTTTGGCTGGTCTGACTTCCTGGAGAGCTTTGTTTGTTAAAGGGAAATTGCAAAAGGGCGAACGCGTGCTTGTCGTAGGCATTGGTAGCGGAGTAGCCTCTTTTGCGTTGCTTTGGGCCGTGAAGTCAGGTGCAGAGGTATATGTGACCTCTAGTAAGAAAGAAAAGATAGATAAGGCAATAGAGATGGGAGCCTTGGGAGGGGTTTTGTATACAGATGACGACTGGGCTGATCAGTTGCGCAATATGGCCGAGGGAGGCTTTGATGTTATTATTGACGGCGCATTGGGTAACGGCTTTGCCAAGCATATAGATCTTGCCAATCCGGGATGCCGGATCGTTTTTTTCGGGGGAACTGCTTCGGGCGACCTGCCCGTGTTGAATGCCAGAAAGATTTTTTGGAAGCAGATAAGCATTCTGGGTACAACCATGGGCTCACCGGCGGATTTTGAAGCCATGCTTTCCTTTGTGAATCGATATCAGGTGAGACCTGTCATAGATAGCGTTTATCCGTTGAAAGACGCTGAACTGGCCGTGCGCTTGATGGATTCGGGCAATCAATTTGGTAAAATCATCTTGAAGATCGCGGAATGAGAATCAGCAATGTAAAATGGCTTTTCGTAAGTTTCTCCTTATTTATGGTGTCTTCCCTCATGTTTCATGCTTGCGCCAAGGGAAATAAAAAAAAGGATATATCAGAACAGGGAGCGTCGAGAGAAAACGTGACAGCCTCGGGTAACGACACTGCATACTTTGCGGCGGGGTGTTTCTGGTGTGTCGAGGCGCAACTGAAAGAATTGCTAGGGGTCGTTACAGTTATCTCCGGCTATACGGGTGGACATGTCAAAAACCCAACATATGAAGCTGTGTGTGCGGGTACTACTGGGCATGCAGAAACCGTGCAGGTGATTTACGATCCGAGGACGATAAGTTACGATGAACTTCTGGAAGCCTTTTTTCTGGCACATGATCCCACGCAGTTGAATCGGCAGGGAAATGACGTAGGAACACAGTACAGGTCAGCGATCTTTTTTCGTAATGCGAAACAGAAGGAAAAAGCCCTGGAATATATTAAGCGATTGAACGAGGAGAAAGTGTATCCGTCTCCTATAGTTACAGAGGTAAGTCCTCTGGGAGTATTTTATAGGGCAGAAAATTATCACCAGAACTACTATGCCTTGAATCCAGATGCTGCGTATTGCCAATATGTTATCAAGCCCAAGATGGAGAAATTTAAAAAGGTGTTTCAGGAAAAGCTTAAGTGAAAGAATAATAGCTAGCACCACTAAACTTTGTGCCTCAATTGGCGTCAAACACAATTAAAGAAGTTTAAAAACAGGGATGAAAAAATTGATATTAGGTATGGCGCTGGTTCTGGGAATCTACGCTACCGGATTTGCCCAACAACAAGGGGGAAATAGAGGAGGAATGCAAATGGCGACGCCAGAAGAACGCGCCAAGCGTAGTGTGGAAGAAATTGACAAGGCCGTTAAATTGGAAGGTAGCCAAAAAGATTCCATTTATTCTTATGAGCTTGCCAATGCCCAAGTGCAACAAACACTCTTTGAAAAAGCCCGTGCAGATGGAAATATGGACAGGCAGAAGATGATGGCGCAAATGCAGGTTTTGCAAGAGGAGATAGACAAGAAGATAAAGGGAGTACTCAAAGGAGAGCAGGTAGAGAAGTACGAAGTATACGTAAAAGAAAGGCAATCCCGTATGCGGCAGGGCCCGAGGGGCAACAATTAGTTGGAAAAGTAAAGGGCGTATCTAGCGATAGCGCCCTTTTTTCTTGTTACGATAATATGTCTACGATCTTTAATAGGCTAGGAGTAATGGAACCAATATGTTTAATGGCATCCTTAAAAGGAGTATGATGGATATGATCGTGAATCAGTCCTACCATTTCTCCTCTTCTTCCCTGGAGCAGGCCCTCTACGGCTGCAACTCCCAAACGGCTTGCCAGTACCCTATCCATGCAGGTAGGTGTTCCTCCACGTTGTATGTGGCCTAATACGGAGACCCTTACGTCGTAATGGGGGAATTTTTCCTTGACGCGTTCGCCGATAACGAATGCCCCCCCTTCTTCTTCTCCCTCGGCCACCAGCACTATTTTGGAAGATTTATCTTTTCTGCCATGCTCCAGTTTATCCATCATGGCCGCATAGTCCGTGATGCTTTCTGGGATGAGGATGGCCTCCGCGCCGGTTCCTATGCCGCTTCTCAGGGCAATAAGACCCGAGTCTCTTCCCATTACTTCAATTATGAATAGCCTATCGTGCGATTCGGCCGTATCACGAATCTTGTCTACGGCGTTTACAACGGTATTGATGGCTGTGTCATAGCCAATGGTAAAATCCGTTCCTTGCAGGTCGTTGTCAATGGTACCGGGCAGCCCCATGACGGGAATGTCGAACTCTTCGATAAATTTTGATGCACCTGTAAATGTTCCATCGCCACCAATGGCTACAAGCCCTTGTATGCCGTGTCTCTGTAACTGTTCAAAAGCCTTTTTTCTGCCTTCGTACGTTCTAAATTCTTCGCTCCGCGCCGTTTTCAAGATCGTTCCGCCCCTTTGAATGATATTGGCCACAGATTTGGCGTCCATTGGGAAGATGTCTCCATTTACCATGCCATCATATCCTCTATTGATCCCATATACGTTCAAGTTATGGAAAATCCCGGTTCTCACTACCGCCCTAATTGCGGCATTCATTCCTGGAGAGTCTCCCCCAGAGGTAAATACGGCTATGTTCTCTATTTTCGTGCTCATTGGTCCATTAAATTCTCATACGGTTCAAATCGTCCCAAACTTAGGTATTTTTGGCAGTAAATACAATTAATGATATCAGGCCATGCCTTACTCTGCCTCTTTGGTATTAAAAGCCTCAATGCCGCTTTTGAGAAAGTCAATGTAGTTTTGAACATTATAATTGGCACCTTGAGGTGGTACCAATACCTTGCCATCCGTATCTACTATCACATATAGCGGTTGGGAATTGTTGTTAAAGGTAGAAGCCTGAAAATCACTGAACTTATTGCCAATGGTCTTGATTTTCTTTCCACTGTATTCGGACGTGTATTGCTCCTCTTGAGATAATTCGGTCTTGTCGTCTACGAAGAGTTCCGCCATGATAAACTCATTTTGAAGCAAACTTCTTACTTGGGGATCTGTCCACACGTTGGCTTCCATTTTCCTGCAGTTGACACAATTCCAGCCCGTAAAATCTATCAATACAGGTTTGTTTTCCTTCTTGGAAGCTTCCAGGGCCTGGTTATAATCATAATAGGGATCGAATCCTTTTGGAGTGCCGCGTTCGTGGAAAATTTCGGCATATTTTTTAGGCTCTGCCCCATGTGAGCTACCTCCGTTAGGAGCAGCTATGCCCGTGCTAAGGTCGAAGTCTTGAGTGGCACTTGGAGGGAGAAATGCGCTGACGGATTTCAATGGTGCACCCCACATGCCCGGTATCAAATACATAACGAATGCAAAAACAACAATAGCCAAGAACGTGCGGGTGACTGAAAGGTAAGCAACTTCGCTGTCATGGGCAAACTTGATCTTTCCGAGGAGATAAAGTCCCATGAGCGTGAAAATCACTATCCACAGTGCTAGAAATACCTCCCTGTCCATCCAGTTCCAATGATAGGCCAAATCTACATTGGAAAGGAATTTGAGCGCAAAGGCCAATTCTATAAAGCCGAGAACTACTTTGACACTATTGAGCCATCCGCCCGATTTGGGGAGCGATTTTAGCCAAGAGGGGAACATGGCGAACAAAGCAAAGGGAATGGCCAGTGCTAGGGAAAAGCCGAACATACCTACGGCGGGGCCTAGCCTTTCTCCTCTGGAAGCGGCATCTACCAATAAGGTGCCGATGAGGGGGCCAGTACATGAGAACGAGACTAATGCCAGGCTGAACGCCATGAAAAAAATGCCCAGAAGGCCTCCCTGGTCCGATTTAGCATCTATTTTGTTAACGAAAGCACTAGGAAGTGTAATCTCAAAGGCACCTAAAAAAGAGGCTGCAAAAAACACAAGCAGCAGGAAAAAAAAGAAGTTGAAAATGCCATTGGTAGACAAACTGTTGAGCGCATCCGAACCAAACAATATGGTGACCAGCATTCCAAGAGCAACATATATGACAATAATGCTAAGACCATAGATAGAGGCCTGTCCAATAGCTTTTGACCTGCTGCCGGCTCTCTTGGTAAAAAAGCTGACCGTGAGTGGAAGCATTGGGAATATACATGGCATGAGGATGGCCGCAAAGCCAAATAAAAAACCGTTGAGGAATGTTTGCCACAAGGTACTTTCCCCTTCTTGAGCATTAGCTGGACTTGTCACGATACTTTTATCTTCCACTGTGTCTACAGGCGTTGTGGCAGTTTGATCTGGTTCGTCTGTTAGCTCTTCAAAATCCAAGCCTTCGAAAGAATAGGCTGAATCTGCTGGTATGGTGTCTTGTGCCATTACACTTGAAAAGCCAATGCAAGTGGTCATTAACATAATAGCAACGAGAAAAAAGACAATATTTCTGGGCATAAAGCGTGTTTTTTTACTGCGTGAAATTAGAATTTATTGCTTTTGTAAAAAAATCTGGTAGATGTTTTTACAAAAAAACAACCATTATGTGAATAGATAGAGATTGGTTGTTGTTATTAGGTATTTAACACAAAAAGGCGGCTATTGCCGCCTTTTTTGTTTTTCAATTCCCTGCTTTTGAACAGCTTCAAAGCTATTTGATGGCTACGCTGAAATTGATTTCGTCAGGAGGTAGACATTTCGAGTCATTGCAGACCATGAATTCCAATGTGCCCTTTACCGTGGCAGCACCTTTTGGAATAGAGACTTTTTGCTGGAAAACCACTTCATTTTCGAAGTAGGTGACATCCATATCGAAGACTTCCTCATATTTTGTAATTCCTTTTGGTTCAATGGTTTTTCCGACTAGCGTATAATCTGCCGACTTTGCAAATGTAAATGTGGTTGGTTGAGGACCGCCCTCCTTTACATTTTGGGAGTATATATGCCAGCCCTTGTCAACGGTGGCCTTTAGGAATACAACAGCTTCTTTGTTATTTATTTTTTTTGCGACATAAGACCATTTTACCGGTTCCTCAATTTGGGCAGAGGCCATCGTTGCAGAGAACAGAATAAGCGCAATAACAATGTGAAAGGCTTTTTTCATGATTTTATTTTTGTTTTTGTACATAGACACGGGTATATCACTCAAAGTTTAATAAGCAAAGGTAAAAAATGTTTTCCATTAAGTGACATAGGCTATTTCCTTTAGATCAAAGTCGGCGATATGTCCGTTGAAGTCCATGAGCAGTTTCCCTTCTTCGTTTACGCCGGCTATTTTCCCTTCTACCCTCACGCCGTTTATTTCAAACGGGTGTAGCTCGCCAAGTCGGTATAGCGATTTTATATATGCTGCTTTTTGTTTGGTGTGGCCTCCTGTTTTCAATCCTAGGTACGAGGCTTCAATTTCTTTTAAAAGGAGAGGCAATTCCACGTTTATGTCATACGACCTTGATGTTTCATTGGACAATGATGTGGCATTTGGCAGCGTCTTATCAAAAGAAGCTTGGTTGATGTTGATGCCAATTCCGATGATGCTATAGGACCATTTTGATCCATACAAAATGTTTTCAATGAGAATACCCGCTATCTTTCTACCCTTGATATAGATGTCGTTTGGCCACTTGATCTCTACCCTTTCACTCAGAAAATTGCTCAAATAGTTGCGAATAGCAAGACTAATTGCGATATTTAATCGAAATTGGTGATTAGGATTCAGGAAAATAGGGCAGAGGACGATGCTGAAGGTGAGGTTTTCTCCGGGTTTGGCGGACCATGTAGAGCCATGTTGGCCTTTGCCAGCATACTGGTCGTCTGCCATAATTACAGTCCCTTCTTCAATTGGCTTGACTTTTGACAGTACCAGTGTTTTAGCGTAATCGTTGGTTGAAGATAATCGTTCGAAGCGAATTATTTTTTCTTCAGTGATAAGGTCTTTAAAAGTGTTATTTTGCAAGGCAATATGAAAAAAATACGTTATATGTGATTATGAATGGTCAAAATTATGATTTTTAAGCCGTATATTAGGCCAATAGAATTTAAATATATTTAATGAAAGAAAAGCAAGTAGGGAAATCCGCTTATCTCTCCGAAAAGGTTATCCATGGCATGCAGGAGAAAAAAGGTAATGAAATTGTTAGGTTGGATATGCAAAACATCCACAGTTCGGTGTCCGATTATTTCGTTATTTGTCATGCCGAGTCATCCACACAAGTTCGTGCTTTGGCAGATAGTGTAGAGGCCGAGGTGTTCAAGGCCATGCAGCAAGAGCCTTGGAGGAAGGAAGGGTTTGAGCATGGAGAGTGGATATTGCTGGATTATGTGGATGTAGTAGTTCATATTTTTAAAACAGATAAGAGAAAGTTTTATGGAATAGAGGAACTGTGGGGCGATGCAGATATGGAAAACTATCGCAGTGCTTAGCAAGCTCTAGCAAAATATGAATATAGGTGAATGGCCGAGCCATTTTACCGGCCTCGCAGCTTGCCTGTAGTGCAAGACCAATGAGTGATGGTGCCGAGGCCGTAGGAAAGTATGTGAATATAGTTTTAATGAAAGAAAGAGATGCCGAATCAACCAGGTAGAATGAAGAAAGTTCCAGGAAAGAAAATAGCGCCAAAACCCCCTAAGTTCAATATAATGTGGCTATGGGTGGCCATGATTTTAGGTTTCTTCGCCCTCAATTATTTGTTTTCGGGCGATAATACCAAACAGATTACGTTTCAAGAGTTTGAGAATAAAATGCTCAAGCCTGGAGATGTAGACAAACTCGTAGCGTACAAAAGGAATGAATTAATAGCGGTAGATGTATATATCAAAAAAGATCAGCTATTAAATGAGGACAAATATAAGGATGTTAGGCCGGGGCGTAATAGTTTGAACCTGATAGGCAGCGATGCTGTAGGTCCGCAATATGTATTTACGGATGGTTCCTTTGATGCCTTGGAGCGGAAGTTAAATGCCGCGCAAGCGGATTTGCCAGAGGATCAACGAGTGCAAATAACCTTGGAAGAACGCAACAGCCAATGGACGGGCATGATTTTGTCCATCGTGCTACCTTTGGCGATTTTCCTCTTGTTTTGGTTGTTCATCATGCGCCGTATGGGCGGTGGTGGTGCCGGCGGCGGCGGACAGATATTTAATATTGGCAAGTCAAAGGCGCAGCTTTTTGACAAGGAATCTCAGGTCAATATCACGTTTAACGACGTGGCTGGCCTGGAAGAAGCTAAACAGGAAGTGATGGAAATTGTCGACTTCTTGCGCAATCCAAAGAAATATACGAATCTCGGAGGCAAGATCCCGAAGGGGGCCCTTCTAGTCGGGTCGCCAGGTACGGGGAAAACCTTGTTGGCCAAGGCAGTAGCAGGTGAAGCGCAAGTGCCCTTCTTTTCGCTGTCGGGTTCGGATTTTGTGGAGATGTTTGTAGGGGTAGGAGCATCGCGTGTGCGTGATTTATTCAAACAGGCGAAGGACAAAGCTCCATGTATCATATTTATTGACGAAATCGATGCCATAGGTAGGGCACGCGGAAAAAACAATATCGTAGGCGGTAATGATGAACGCGAAAATACGCTAAATCAGCTTTTGGTGGAAATGGACGGTTTTGGTACCGACTCGGGGATTATTATCCTTGCGGCGACCAACCGCCCGGATGTGTTGGATTCTGCCTTGCTGCGTCCCGGACGTTTTGACAGGCAGATATCGATCGACAAGCCAGATTTGGTAGGAAGAGAACAGATCTTCAAGGTGCATTTGCGACCTATAAAATTGGCTGCTGACGTTGATGCCAAGAAGCTCTCTGCCCAGACTCCAGGTTTTGCAGGTGCAGAAATAGCCAATGTTTGTAATGAGGCCGCCTTGATTGCTGCGCGTCGTAACAAAGAATCTGTGGATATGCAAGATTTTCAAGATGCTATAGACCGCGTAATTGGCGGACTGGAGAAGAAGAATAAGATTATTTCTCCCGAAGAAAAGCGCATCGTGGCCTATCATGAAGCAGGGCATGCTATTGCCGGATGGTTTTTGGAACATGCAGATCCTTTGGTGAAAGTGTCCATCGTACCTCGTGGTGTAGCCGCATTAGGTTATGCACAGTATTTGCCCAAAGAACAATTTCTATATACAACCGAGCAGTTGCTGGACGGGATGTGTATGACCATGGGTGGGCGCGTAGCTGAAGATATCACCTTTGGGAAGATCTCTACAGGCGCGCAAAATGACCTTGAGCGAATTACCAAATTGGCCTACGCAATGGTGACCGTATATGGCATGAACAACAAGGTTGGCAATATATCGTTCAACGATAGCCAGGAAAGCCAGTTTCACAAACCCTATTCGGAGAAAACAGCCGAACTGATCGACGGAGAAGTACGCGGCCTGATTGAGGACGTATATGCCAAAACCAAGGCATTGCTGACGGATAAGCAGGAAGGGCTGAAAGCACTTGCCGAAAAACTGCTTGAGAAAGAGATTCTCTTTCAATCGGATTTGGAACAAATCCTTGGAAAGAGACCCTTCGACCACCGCACAACCTATGACGAGTTCGTTAACGGAAATGACGATGCTGCCGACCAAAAGCCGGCAGCTGAGGGACTCATCCATGATGGGGTAGGAGACAATTCGGGAACCTTTGATCCCAAGGCTTCTCCCGACCAAAGTAATTCTCAATAGAAACCGTTATTTTCTTAGCACGAAAAGGCATTACTGCATGCGCAGTAATGCCTTTTTTGTTTTTGGTACAAAAGGTCATCGGAAAGAGATTGCTATAATTTTAAATTACTATATTTTTTAGTAATTTTGTATTATGGCAGATGAGCAAAATCCAACGTACTTCAAAGGCAGGGGATCGCAGATCAATACACAGAACAAGTTCTTTGCGCTGAAATATGCAGAGGAACATATCGAAGGCTTGGACGAGCCTATGCTGGTTGATGAGAAAACGCAATTTATCCCTACCCATCCCAAGACAATCATTAGCGAAAGCGATAGTCCCGACCTTCGGTTTATGCGATCCATCAATCCCTATCAGGGGTGTGAGCACGGATGCATCTATTGCTATGCGCGCAATGCCCACGAATATTGGGGCTTTAGTGCAGGGTTGGACTTTGAACGTAAGATCATTGTGAAGCACAATTGCGCGGAATTGCTTGAGGCAACTTTTAATAGGAAGGGCTATGAACCGAGTACCATCATGTTGTCGGGCAATACAGACTGCTATCAGCCGATTGAGCGGAAACTAGGACTTACCAGAAGCTTGCTTCAGCTATTCTTGAAGTACCGACATCCTGTATCCATCATCAGCAAAAACAATTTGATCTTGCGCGATCTGGATATCTTGAAACCATTGGCCGCGCAGGGTCTGGTGCATGTTGCGATCACATTAAATTCGCTTAGGGAAGAAGTGAGGCAGAAAATGGAGCCACGTACCGTGACGGCACAGGCACGATTGAAAGTCATGGAGCGTCTCGCGGAGGCTGGCGTGCCCGTGATGCTGATGTGCGCCCCTATAGTACCGCATGTGAACAGTGACGAACTTCCCACCCTCATAGAGGAAGCTGCCAGTCGAGGTGTCAGGTCAGCTTCGTTCACCATTGTGCGGCTGAACGGGGCTATTGCCGAGATTTTTTCCGACTGGGTACATAAAGCCTTTCCGGATCGTGCGGAAAAAATACTGCATGGAATAGCCGAATGCCATGGAGGCAAACTGAACGACAGTACATACGGAAGAAGGATAAAAGGCGAGGGATTGCTGGCGGAAAGCATTCACCAATTGTTTGGTATAGCTGTAAGGAAATTCATGGGCAGCAATAAGCTTCCGCCACTAAACCACGATCTTTTTACTCCGAAGGGCGGAAAGCAACTCGATTTGTTTTAATAATTCGGATATTCTGTTTATTTTAGAAGCTAATTCAATTTTTCGTTTATGGAGTCTTTTCTTGTGGGTACACCTGTTGCCTCTCTCATTTTTTTGTTTACCATCGTCACAAGCATCTATGCCTTTTCCAATCCAAGTTTGTACGGCAAGTTCATGCTGCATCCGTACAGCGTATATAGAGGTGCCAATATCTATACCTTGATTACAAGTGGGCTGATTCATAGAGACTGGATGCACCTCCTGTTCAACATGATGACATTTTATTTCTTCGGCTTTCCCCTGGAGCGAATACTGGCACAGGTAAGCAGTTGGGGGCATATACAATTCGCCCTTATTTACCTGCTGGGCTTGGTGTTGAGCGATATCGGCACCGTGTTCAAGCAAAAGAACAACTATCATTATCACAGCCTTGGCGCATCGGGAGCGATATGTGCGGTGCTGTTCAGCTTCATTCTTTTTCAACCGGAGACATCGCTATATATGTTTTTCATCCCTATTCCCATTCCGGCAGTTGTATTTGGGCCTTTGTTCTTGCTCTATTGTGCCTGGGCCGCCAAGGCGGGCGGTGATAGCATCAACCATGATGCGCATTTCTATGGCGCCATTATCGGCGTGGTGGTTACCATTATCTTTTATCCGGGAGTTGTTGCCCATTTCCTGAACGCCGTGGTAACGATGATAAATTAAACCCCCTCTATTGATGACCTGCCAACGGTAAGTCGACCTCTTCGCATGGGATAAACTTTCCATCTTGATCGAATAGGAAGCTTTTTGGATTGTCTGGATCTTTGATGATTTCAAATAATGTATATCCCCAGGGTTTCCAGAAGTTCTCGAGAACCTGGCCATATGTTTTTGCCTGGAAATGATCAAAGATAGGTCGGCTATCGATGCCCGATAGGGGCATGGGCTCTATATAGATGCTGTCAGGCGTAGGCAGGATGGTATATTCGGGCAATCTGTTGAACAAATAGGCAGAATAGAAGAAGCAACCACATATTTCCTCAAACTGAATAGGATGGAGTTTATTGTGGCCTATTTTTTCAAGTTTTTCACTATTGTAGCGGCTATTGGTGCCATTGTCCTGTAGGCAAGCGATGAGGCCAAAATCTTTCATGCGAAGGGAAAAAACCAGGGTATTTATCTCATCGCGATAGCTAAAGGTCTCCTTCTCATTTTCTACGGGAAATACCTCGATGCTGAAAGGCATGGTGCCATCAAATACTACGGGTGCGATAAGCGACTGCAACATGTAGTGTAGGTTGGTGAACTTTCTGGCCAGCACTTGTGAGAAATTCATCGGCTCGCCAGTCATCATCTGCTGACGCAAGCCAAGCTGTATTTCGTTGAATATAACGCCGTACATGATTTTTCCAATCCATTGGAAAAGCAACATCTTGGGTAGTTTCTCCAAGGAGGCATATCCACCGTCGAAGGCTTCTTTGACTTGTTTTTCCAGTAGGTGCAGCTTTTCGGCAGAGGAGGTAGAGCAAGGGAGTTTGAGACTTTTATAAGTGCTGATGCTTTCATCCAGCAGTTTGAAGGGTTGGTCTTCCAAATGGTATTGCTGCATCAGCCAGATGGGAAATACTTGTATCTGCTCATCTTCAGATGAAAGTTTTTCGCCAGATAAAAAACAAGTGTTGTTGTCGAAGCGAAATGCTTTGAAAGGATTGTATAGAGGTGCGCCAGTTTGCATGAGGGCAAAGATAATGCATACTGCCTTAGGATGGGTTAATCTTTTGTCAAAGATAGTGCGCTGTTGCCTATGTGATTTTCCATTGCTTCCATGCCCTCAGCAAGATCAAATTGCAAGTCGGGGTGGAGCTTTTCAAATTTTGCCTGCAGGAGCTTTATCCTGCCTGCCTGGTATTTGAGGAGTTTTTGGTTCCTACCTTGAGGGTCGTACCGGAACAAATCTGGAAACAGCTCAAAGCTTTTGTTGATAAGCAAGAGACGCAGCTGTGCTTCATTGAATACGTTTTTGGTGATATAGGCATACTCGTTTATGAACCCGCTATAGGCACGCAGTTCGGTGTGTAGCCTTTTTATATTTCGTGTGTGCAGCTGGTTGTTTATATAGCCGACTGCTTGCTCCATGTGCTGGAGAAACTGTCGGCGCAGGGATTCCGTTCTCTCTTCGAGGTCCTGCTCATCTTCCAGCAACTGAAAATGCAGTTGCTTGATTAAGAGTTTATCTTTGTTGATCAGCCGAATGAGCAGCTTGTCCTTCTCCTTTTGAGGGAGTAGTAGGACAGCTTTTTTCAAATCGGGATCTTTGGATAGGGACATTGGAACACGTTAAAGATTGAAAGGATTCTTTTCTTTTAAGTAGACTTCCCATGCCCAGGCAGACTTCATCATATCCGCTATATCCAGAGTGCTTTTCCATCCGAGAATTTTTTCAGCCTTGCTCACGTCTCCCCATACCTGCTCCACATCACCTGACCTTCTAGGGCCAATGGTATAGTCGAGCTTTACTCCGGTCGTGTCTTCAAAGGCCTTGATCACTTCCAGCACGCTGCTGCCTTTGCCCGTGCCTAAATTAAACACATCGTAGTTGGATTCAGTACCTTTTTTCAGTAGCTTGATGGCGGCGACATGGGCCTTTGCAAGGTCTACCACATGGATGTAATCTCTGATGGCCGATCCATCGGGAGTATTATAGTCGTCGCCATAAACCGTGATAGGCCCCCGTTTGCCAATGGCCGATTGGGTGATGAAAGGCACCAGATTTTGGGGAATGCCTAAAGGAAGTTCTCCTATAAGAGCACTTTCATGCGCTCCCACCGGATTGAAATAGCGGAGGGAGATGATGTTGTAGTTTTTGAAAGCATGTGCAGTATCCGTAAGGATTTCCTCGGCTACTTGTTTGGTGTTGCCATAGGGTGATTCGGCCTTTTGAACTGGGCTAGATTCCGTTACGGGAAGTTGTTCTGGTTGCCCATATACTGTGCAGCTAGAGGAAAAAACGAAATTAACGGGCTTGCCTTTATAGGCATTCAGCAAGTTGATGAGCGAGAAGAAATTGTTGTGGTAGTACTTGACCGGTTCCGCTACCGACTCGCCGACGGCCTTGCTGGCCGCAAAATGGATAACGCCTTCTATATCTGTATGTTCTTCGATGAACTTTTTTACCTTTTCCTCGTCGCAAAGATCAAAATTGTGGAATTCTGGGAGTTTTCCCGTTATCTTCTCCAGCTGCTTCAATACGCCAATGTTGGAATTCGAAAGATTGTCGACGATAATGGGAGTATAACCTGCGTTGATAAGTTCTACTACAGTGTGTGAACCGATGTATCCGGTTCCGCCTGTTACAAGGATTTTGCTCATGTTTTTTGAAAATGAAATTGCTGTTTAAGCTTTCGAATATATGGAAAATAGACAAAATTACAGGTCTAATGCCAAACAATTTTAACTTTGCCGCTGTACTGCATAGAAGTATTACGCATCTATAGTAATAAAAGTATGTTATATAATGTTATCGTTTATTTGGGGCAGCTGTTTCTTTGGCTTGTCAAACCTTTTAATAAGAGGGTGCGTGTATGGAAAAATGGCCGTGACGGCCTTTTGAACTTGGTGGAGAAAGAGGTAGATAGTTCGAAAAAGCATGTTTGGTTCCACTTTGCCTCATTAGGTGAGTTTGAGCAAGGGCGTCCTGTTCTTGAGGCCTTCAAGAAAAGATGTCCGGATAAACCTTTGGTGGCGACTTTTTTTTCGCCATCTGGCTATGAGATACGTAAGAACTACAGCGAGGTGAATCATGTGTTTTACTTGCCGGCAGATACGCCCGGAAATGCAAGACGTTTTGTAAAGGCAATAAACCCAGAGATGGTTTTCTTCGTGAAATACGAGCTTTGGTACAATCACTTTAAGCAGATAAAAAGTCATGGAGCCAAGCTCTACTTGATATCGGCGATCTTCAGGCCTAGTCAGTTTTTCTTTAAATGGTACGGAAAGCCATTTAGGGATGTTTTATTTTTTGTGGACCATTATTTTGTTCAAAATCAAGAAAGCGCCCAGTTGCTGCAGCGGATAGGGATACGGCAAATTTCGCTGACGGGCGATACGCGTTTCGATCGGGTAGCTGGCCTCTCCTCTAGGGAGCGGAGCTTGCCTGTTATAGAACAGTTTGTGTCGGGTAGCAAAGTGCTGGTGGCCGGGAGTACATGGCTGCCAGATGAAGAGCTGCTGCTCTCGCTCCATCAGGTTTATCCCGAATGGAAGTTGATTATTGCGCCGCATATGGTTACTCCTCAGCATATCAAGGAGATTGCCATGCGATTTACCGATAACGTGCTGTATTCCGTCTTGAATGGGTATGTGCGCAGCGTGGGAGCGATTGGGAAGGTGTACGATATGAGAGGTCAAGACGAAGAGAATTCCGTAAGAAGCGAAAAGTACGACGAGTCTAGTTTTGAAGTGAGCGGTAATGATTGGGAAAAACAGCTGAATGCTAGAAAACCGAATGTCCTTATTATAGATAATATCGGCATGCTCAGTGCAATATATGCTTACGCGGATATCGCCTATATCGGTGGCGGTTTTGGAGAGGGGATACACAATACACTTGAGGCTGCGGCTTATGGTGTTCCAATCCTGTTTGGGCCAAGATACGAGAAGTTTCAGGAAGCTAAGGACCTCATTCAGGCAAAGGCCGCCTTTTGTGTAGAAAATATTCACGATGTCGTCAATGTGCTTGACCATTTGCAAAAAGACGACGAAAGAAACGAAATAGGCAAACGGGCGTATGGCTATGTACAGCAGCAAGCTGGAGCTACGGAAAAGATATTGTCTTACGTGCTTGGGCGTGAAGAGGTCTGAGAATAGCTGCTAAAAGAACAGGTCGGCCGCTATGCGGTCTGCAAGGAGCTTCCCTTTTTGGGAAAGGAATAGCTTATCTTCATGTAAATAAAGATGTCCGCTTTTGAGGTGTTGTTGTGCGTTTGACTGTAACTGATGCAAGTGCTCGGCACCGAAGGTGCCCAATATATAAGTGAAATCGATTCCCCAAATAGTGCGTAGGCTTGTCATGATATATTCGTTTAGCCTATTGGTCGATGTTAAGGTCTCCTGCTCTTGTGGTAATTTTTTCTCCTTGATAGATGCGATGTATTTGCTGTTGTTGGCAATGTTCCAGGACCTATGCGTCCCATTATAGGAATGCGCCGACGGGCCTATGCCCAAGTATGGGATGCCTTTCCAATAATTGCTGTTATGCCGGGCATACCGTTTGTCCTTGGCAAAATTGGAGATCTCGTAATGCTCGTATCCGTTGGCAGAAAGCGTCTCCATTAAAAAAATAAACTGCCTTTCGCTCTGCTCCTCATCCATTGGAGCACTTTGCCCTTTGGTTATCTGATGATTAAGGGCCGTGCGGGCTTCTACGGTCATGCTGTAGGCCGATATGTGCGGGATGCCCAAGTCGATTACCTTTTGCAGGTTCTTGTTCCATTTTTCGTGGCTTAGCAGGGGATAGCCATATATTAAGTCGACGGTCAGGTTCTCAAAGCCATGATGGAGGGCATTCATTAGTGCCGACTGTGCTTCCTCGGCACGATGGGCCCTGTTCATCCAGTTGAGGTCTTCGTCATAAAATGACTGGATGCCTATGCTGAGTCGGTTGATAGGGCTACCTTTTAGTTCGGTGATTTTCTTCAGGTCAAGATCGTCCGGATTTGCTTCCAAGGTAATCTCTGCGTCACCTTGCAGGGAATGGTGCTTATGGATGATATCCATAATCGAGTTTAGTTCGGCTACCGTAAGAAGCGATGGTGTACCGCCGCCAAAGTAGACGGTTTCTAGGCTTTGACCTTTCAAATATTCCTTTTGCAAGTATAGCTCCATTTTAATGGAGGCCAAAAGATCTTCTCTGTTCTTTAAGGAGGTGCTGAAATGGAAATCGCAATAGTGGCACGCTTGTTTACAGAAGGGAATGTGGATGTAGATGCCTGCCATGGCTGCAAAAATAGGTATTCCCAGCGCGCTTTCCCAAATGCTGCTCTAAAATGTGGCCTTTAGTTCGTTATATCTTATCTCGGGTTGCGTTATTATGCACAGTTGTTTAATTAAAATGCATTCTTTTGCAAAGATGTGATTGTTTTTGCTTTTCTTTTTAAAAAAGTTTAAAAAGATTTTGTTTTTTTAATAAATGAATTGTTTATTTGCTTTATAACCTGAAACAATGAGTGAGCAAGTACTTGGTAAGAAAAGATCTTCGCAATTATTTAAGAACGAAATAGTAAAGTTGCTTTACTATGAGGGGGAGATGTCTTGTGCCGATCTTGGTAAGGCCTTGGAAAGAAGCATTCCTACGGTGAACACCGCCTTATTGGAGCTGATTGCTGATGGGATCGTCGTAGAATTTGGTTTTGCGCCCTCAAAAGGAGGGCGTAGGCCTGTGTTGTATGCGTTAAAAGCCCAGGGGAAGTATATCCTTTCCGTCGCTATGGATCAGTTGGTGACCAAAGTGGCTATCATAGACTTAAAGAACAATTTTGTTGGCGATATATCGGTTTTTGATCTGCCTTTGCTGCATAATGAACAGGCTTTGTCTATTTTGATAGAGCGGGTAAATGCCCATTTAGATGCTTCTGGAATAAGCAGGACTGAATTTATAGGGGCAGGCATTGGTGTCCCGGGTTTTGTGGATATGGTAGATGGGCTAAACTATACCTACCTGAGCGACGGTAATATCAACCTGAGGGAATATATCAGTAAAGCAATAGAGATCCCCACCTTTATAGATAACGACTCCAGTCTGATCGCTCTTGCCGAGCTGCGCTTTGGAATAGCGAAGGAAAAGGAGGACGTGATGGTGATCAATATCGGTTGGGGCATCGGGCTTGGCATGATCGTGAATGGCAAAATATTCCGTGGGCACAATGGATTGGCTGGTGAGTTTAGCCATATTCCCCTATATGAGGACGGCAAATTGTGCTCCTGCGGCAAGCAAGGCTGTCTGGAGGCGGAAGCTTCTCTCCTGGTAGTGGCAAATAAAGTGGCCGAAGGTATTAAGGAACAGAAAGTTACCAGCTTGAGCAGCATTTCGCCGGATAATATCACGAAGGTGGGCGAAGCATTGATGGAAGAGGCAAATAAAGGGGATCAATTTGCCGTTCAGCTGCTTTCTGATGCGGCGTATCAAATTGGCAAGGCCATTTCCATTCTCATTCACATTATGAATCCCGAAGCCATCGTACTGAGTGGAAGGGGAGCAAAGGTAGGTAAGATATTATTGGCACCCATTCAGCAGGCGCTCAATAAATTCTGCATACCACGCCTGGCTGCGAATATGGATTTGTCCGTTTCAAATATAGGGTACAATGCCGAACTGTACGGCGCAGCGGCCCTGGTGATGGACCATTATAACAATGAACAGTAATTTTTTATTTCACAATCGACTAACTAAAACTAAATGCTAATGAAGAAAAAAACCAACATCTAACAAAATCCTTAAAACAATCCTAAAACATTATTTAACATGAAGAAAACATTACTATTAGCTTTATTGATGGTATGGGCTATGTATGGAGCTATGGCCCAAAATAAAGTTACTGGTGTCGTACGCGACACACTAAACGCTCCGCTACCCGGTGTATCTATAAGGATAAAAGGTTCTGCTCAAGGAACCACCACCGATGTGAATGGCCAATTTACACTTACTGTAGACCCCAATGCCACACTTAGATTTACATATACAGGTTTTGTGGCTCAGGAAGTTCCCTTAAACGGTAGAACTACCTTAAATGTGATTTTACAAGAAGATACGAATGAGCTCAATGAAGTGGTCGTAACAGCCTTAGGTATCAAAAAGGAAAGAAAGGCTTTAGGCTACTCGGTAACTGAAGTACAAGGGGAGGGCCTCACTCAAGCAAGGGAAACCAATGTGATGAATTCCTTAGCGGGAAAGGTTGCGGGCTTGAACATTACCGCAGGTGCTGGAGGCCCAGGTGCGTCCAACAATGTGCTAATCCGTGGGGTTTCTACCATTAGTTCAACCGCAAATTCACAGCCATTATATGTAATAAATGGTGTCCCCATGGAAAATACGAGGGGGGCGCAACCTGGTGGGCAGTGGGATAACGCGCCAGATTTGGGCGATGCGGTCGGCAATATTAATCCAGATGATATCGAGTCCATCTCGGTATTAAAGGGAGCAGCGGCCTCTGCCCTATATGGCTATCGTGCTAAAGCGGGCGTGATCATGATAACTACTAAAAGCGGCAAAGGAAACGGGATTGAGTTCAATTCCAATTTCGTAGGAGAGCAGGTCATGGATTTGACGGATTGGCAATATGTCTATGGACAGGGGTCGAACAATATAAAGCCCGTGTCGGCAACTGCGGCAGGACAATCTGGTGGTTCTAGCTGGGGAGGACTGTTGGACGGCTCTTTAGTGCCTCAGTTTGACGGGGTGGAACGACCTTATTCTGCTGTAACAGATAATTTGAGTAAATTCTATCGCACAGGAAATAACTGGACAAACACAGTAACTCTGAATAGAAGTTTTACCGGTGGAGCTATTCGCTTGTCTGCTAGTAATATGGATAACCTTTCCGTGGTGCCAAACTCTTCTTTAGATAGAAATACCTTCAATTTAGCTGGAACATTCGATCCGATCAATAACCTTAAGATCGATGCGCGGGTGAATTATATTATAGAGAAAGCTAGAAACAGATCGATGCTTTCCGACGGTGCAGGTAACGCTAACTATCAAGTTATGTTTTTGCCAACCAGTTTGGATGTCAATACCTTGAAACCGGGATGGAACCCAGATGGAAGCGAATTGGCATTCAACACAGGAAACTCCTGGGCAACGAACCCTTGGTTTGCCGCGGAGAAGTTCGTCAACGATACCGACCGAGAAAGGTTAATATCTTCCATCACGGCTAGATACGATTTTGCAGGAGCTTATTATATTCAGGGTAGGGTAGGTAGAGATCACTATAATGATACCTATACCAATGTAGTTCCAACGGGTACGGCTTATAGGCCCAATGGTTCGATGTCCCTTACCAACACGAGCTTTACGGATATGAATGCAGACGTTTTGCTGGGAGGGACATTCACTGCATCCGATTTTTCTTTTGCTCCAGCTATTGGCGCTGCCTATCGGAATACGCACACCATTGCCACCACAAATAATGGCAATGATTTCAACGTGCCTTTTGTCTATAATATTCCCAACCTGAGGAATAAGGGCTTTGCTTATACAGACACACAGTTCGAGGTGCAGTCTCTATATGGAAACGTTGAAGTGTCCTATAAAGACCTTATATACCTTACTGGATCCATCCGAAGCGATTGGTTTTCTACCTTGGCAACTCCAGGGGTCAACAATAAACTGAATACGGTTTACCCAGGTGTAAACACATCCTTTGTTTTTTCTGAGCTATGGAAACCGTCTTTCTTGGATTTTGGAAAGCTGCGTCTAGGCTATGCCGAAGTAGGTCAGGCTACCGATCCTTATCAAACCCAATTGGCGTATAGCTTCCTAAGCGGAACGATTGGGGGGAATGCTTTGGGGTCTATAAGCAACTCGACTATTCCAAATGCGAGCCTCGTCGCTTCTTCTGCTTCTGAATTTGAAATTGGTACGGAACTTACCCTATTTAACAACCTACTTTCCTTAGACGCTACTTGGTATAATAAGATATCTGACGGGGAAATTATTCCAGTGACAACCTCTACTACAACTGGCTATACTGGAGCCGTCCTAAATAGTGGTTCTATGAGAAATAGGGGATTTGAGGCATTGGTGACCGCACGTATTGTTCGCGATGGAAAATTCAACTGGACTACTTCATTAAATGGGTCGGTCAACAGCAACGTGATACTCGAAATGGCGGAGGGCACTGACGCCTTGCCTATGGGAGTGTCTCGTACAGGGGTTGGCTTTATTCAGCATCTCGAAGGGCTTCCTGCTTTTCAGATATTGGCATATGACTATAAATACGATGAAAATGGCAACATTCAGTATTTAGAGAGCGGTATTCCCGACAGGGGAGAATTAACGCCACAAGGATCCGCCATTCCTAAGTGGACCGCGGGTTGGAACAATGAATTCAGCTATAAAAAAGTGAATCTTTCGTTTTTGCTGGAAGGAAAATGGGGAGCCAAAATCTATTCTGGAACGGATTATTATGGTTATTTTAACGGGCTTCATAAGGCTACCTTGGAAAATAGAGAAGGAAATTTTGCGCCAGCAGGAAGCAATACGGTTACGGAGGCATCTTCCTATTATTCAAATTTGGTGCAGAACGTATCCAGCTTGAACGTTGAAAGTGCCGACTTCATAAAAGTACGTCAGATCATATTGGGCTATACCTTCGGTTCTCTGTTTGACTCTAAGATAAAGTCGGTAAATATCAGTGCAGTAGCCCGCAACCCGTTCATATTAATGCGTAAAACAGACAACATAGATCCTGAAGGTGGTTACTCTTCCGCTATTCCAGGAATCGAACTAGGAGGTATACCGCCTGTGCGTTCCTTTGGTGTCAATCTGAATGTTAAATTTTAAGTAGAAGAAACATCATGAAAAAAAATATAAAATCCATCTTGATGGCGGGAGTCTCAACATTGCTAATGACGACTTCTTGCACTAAGGATTTTGTGGAAATCAACACAAATCCAATAGCTTATTCATCCAATAACTTTAATCCGAATTTCGTGCTGACTACCGCGCAGCTGACCTATGCGGGAAGTACGGACTTTGCTTACGATACGTGGAGAGCGAATCTCATATATTCTTCTACCATGATTCAAGGGTTGGCCGCTTTGTCCTCCTACTGGGCGGGAGATAAATACATGTTGACCCCCTGGTATACCTCGGCTTATTGGGAAAGGGCTTACGACGAACAAATTAAGCGAATAGTGGACGTGGTTGAATCTACCAGAGGGAAAGAAGAATATAACAATGTTCACCAAGTGGCAAGAATATGGAAGGCCCTGGCATTTGAGCGTATTACGGACCTCTATGGTGACGTGCCTTATTCGGAGGCGGGTATGGGTTACTATTCCAGCATTCTATATCCCAAGTTTGATAGCCAGCAATTTATTTATCAAGATATTCTGAAAGAACTGGATGAGGCCGTGGTTGCCCTAGATGCTTCGGGCGATGCTTTGACAGGAGATTTAGTGTACGCGGGCGATATTAACAAATGGAAGAGATTTGGTTACACCCTGATGTTGCGAGCTGCCATGCGCTTGACAAAGGTCGATGAAACTACCGCTAGAACTTATGTAGAAAAAGCATTGAACAATACATTTCAAGGCAATGACGACAACGCTAAAATTATTCATGATATTACTGGTGGTAGAGAAACACAAAATAGAAATAGTCAAACCTTTTTGGACGGTGGACAAGAACACTACTATGTAAGGTGGTCAAAGACCTTTATAGATTTCCTAAAGGCGACCAACGATCCAAGGTTAAAAGTAGCTGTGACTAATTTGTATCCCACTACCTCAACGGTGCAAAATGCCGCTTTCGTTACAAATGCCGCAGCGCAAAAAGGATTGCCAAACGGAAAAGACCTGAGCGGCGTTGCTGGACGCGACGTTTCTTCAGACCCTGATTATACCACGATTGGCGATTATTCCCAGCCGCACCCTGCCATGATAGAACGAGATGCTCCTACCTTTGTGCTTACCTACGCCGAGTCCGAACTGTTGTTGGCTGAGGCAGCATTAAAATGGGGAATCGGAGGAAGTGCTGCCGAACATTATAAAAATGGTGTAAAGGCTTCCATCACTTACTTAAGCCAATGGGGAAGCGCCCTGACGGTAAGCGAGACAGAGGCTGAAGCTTTTGCCAATGCACATCCTTTGGTTATAGCCAGCGGGCCGCAACAGATTGCGGAGCAGTATTGGGTACAAACCTGTACGTCATTTAATTTTTATGAGGCTTGGTCCAATTGGCGAAGAACGGGATTTCCCGAATTGACGCCAGTGAACTACGTCAATAATGCAACTAACGGTACCATACCGAGAAGGTTCCCTTATCCAACGGCAGAGGAATCTACCAATCCCGAAAACTACAGAGCAGCTTCTGCTGCGGTTTCTGGTGGCGACTTGCTCACGGGAAGAGTATGGTGGGATGCTCAATAAATAGTAAACGCTAACAATGCTTCGATAACGGGATAGGGCTGATGCCTTATCCCGTTTTTAATTGTGCGCTATTTTGATCGCATGTTTTTCGGCACACTTGTTGCCATTTGTTCATCCAAAGATAAAGAAAGATGAAGAAAACCATGATCATAGGGGCTACGCCCAACCCTTCCCGTTATGCTTATCTGGCCGCTCATCGACTAAAATCATATGGACATGAAATTGTGAATATTGGGATTAAAATGGGCGAGCTTGCCGGTGTGCCTATAGAAAAAGCTGCCGATGCTCCCACCGATATCGATACCGTTACCTTATATATTGGGCCGCAGACCCAACCTGAATATTACGACTACATCATGGCCGTACATCCCAAGCGGATTATCTTTAATCCTGGCACGGAAAATCCGGAATTGGAACGTTTGGCACAACAAGCTGGTATTGAAACATTGGAGGCCTGTACCCTGGTGCTTTTGGGGACGGGGCAGTATTGACCGAGTTGCAAGTAATATGTTCTAAGTTATAATATTTCCAGCTGCTTTGGGCAGCTAATAAATGGGTTTACAACTTGTAACTTTTATTAAAACCACTCTTTCAACTCTTTCAACTGTTGGATGCTGTAGGGTATGTCAGCTGGTTTTTCCAGGGCATTGGGATTGAAGAATATGGCGTCCATGCCGAAATTCATGGCGCCACGTACATCGGCTTCCAGGCTATCGCCTATCATGATGCTATCCGTTTTGCTGCCCTTTGCACCGGCCAGGGAATGGTCGTATATCTTGGGATTGGGTTTGTGTACGCCTACTACCTCGCTGATGATGACCTGATGGAAGTAGGGCTTTAGATTACTCTTGGCCAGCTTGGTTTCCACTGCTTCCTTAAATCCGTTGGAGATGAGGTGAAGGGTGTATCTCTCTTGGAGATAGGCCAATGTTTCATAGGCCCCTGGAAATAGGTGCGTCTTATGAGGACATATACGAAGGTAGTCTTCCTCAAAGGCTTGAGGAAAACTCGCAGGATCTATTCCCAATTCGGTAAAAGTATCGGCAAATCGCGCGCGGCGCAATTCTGTTTTGTCTATCAAACCATTGTGGTACATGGCCCATACGCGCTGGTTATTTCGGTTATATGTTTCTATAAACAGGTCGGAAGAAGCAATACCCAGTCTTTCGAATTGGTAATCGACGAAAAGCTCGGACAGGGTTTCTGCGGCGTTTCTGTCAAAATCCCAAATGGTGTGATCGAGATCGAAGAAAAGGTGTTTCTTTTTCTGGAAACGTGTGGTATCCATTTATCTTACCTGTTTTGTTGCTAGTTGCTGAGTTTGCTGCCATAGGCCAAGTCGCCGGCATCTCCCAGACCCGGTACAATGTAGGACTTGCTGGTCAGTTCACTATCAATGGCACCAATCCATAGCTTGGCGCGGGGAAGATATGCCTTTACATGCGCTATTCCCTCCTCGCTGGCTATGGCCGAGACAATGTGTAGCTCTTTGAGGGCGTATTCGCCAAGTAGTTCCTTGCAGGTGAGTACAATGCTTCTTCCGGTGGCCAGCATAGGGTCGGCCATGATGACGATACGGTCATTTAAATCCGGACTGGTCATGTATTCCTTTTTTATCTCAAACTCACCACTTTTCTTGGTTTTGCGATAGGCGCCAATAAATCCGCAGTCTGCTTGGTCAAAAACGTTGAGCAGGCCTTGGTGTAGTGGCAAACCCGCCCGAATGATCGTCATTAAAACGGGTTGTTCAGCCAATAGAGCACATTCGGCAATACCGAGGGGAGTTTCTATCTCCACATCCTCGTATGGCAGGTGTTTGCTGATTTCATAGGCGAAAAGCTCACCTAGACGTTCTAGGTTACGCCTGAACCGCATACGGTCTTGCTGAACTTCAACATTGCGCATTTCCGCAATGTAATGGTTAGCTATGCTGTCTGTTTGTGATAGGATGAATGGCATATGGCAAAATTGCTAATTATTAAATGAATAATGAAATATCGGTGAATGAATATCCGTACATTGATGTGGCAAATGGAAAACAGGGAATGCGTATCTTTGTTTTGTAACAGTTGAGCGTTATGTGTTGTGAGTTGTGCGCTGTTTCCGAGAATGCGCTATTGCAAATTGGGAAGTTATCTACTCGTAACAGGCAACTGACAACTGACAACTTTTTTTTATGAACTTCAAATTAACATCAGAGTATATTCCTACTGGCGATCAGCCGCAAGCTATCAAGGAATTGGTAGAGGGAGTGAAAGCCGGCGAACACTATCAAACCTTACTTGGAGTGACGGGATCGGGCAAGACTTTCACTGTTGCGAATGTTATCGAGCAAACTCAAAAGCCCACATTGATTCTTAGCCACAATAAGACATTGGCTGCACAGTTGTATGGCGAAATGAAACAGTTCTTTCCGGAAAACGCGGTGAATTACTTCGTGTCCTATTACGACTATTACCAGCCAGAGGCCTATATCGCTACGTCAAACACCTATATCGAAAAGGATTTGCAGATCAATGATGAAATTGAAAAGTTGAGGTTGAAGACCACATCGGCACTGATGTCCGGTAGAAGGGACGTCATTGTGGTATCTTCTATTTCCTGTATTTACGGTATGGGGAACCCTGAGGATTTCTCGCGTTCCATATTCCGATTTTCCGTGGGTACGGTTATTAGTCGCAATGCTTTTTTGCACAGGTTGGTGGAGATATTGTATGCACGTACTACTGCCGAGTTCAAGAGGGGAACCTTTCGCGTAAAGGGGGATACGGTAGACATTTTCCCGGCATATATGGATGAAGCTTACCGCGTCAGTTTTTTTGGCGATGAGATTGAGGAGCTGAGTGTGATCGACCCCGTTTCTGGCGCAACTCTTGAAAAGATGGAACATATGGCACTTTTTCCTGCCAATCTTTTTGTGACGCCGCGAGAAAAATTTCTCCAGTCCATATGGGGCATACAGGAAGAGCTGGAGCAGCGAAAGACCCAACTGGTAAATGAAGGAAAGATGCTGGAGGCAAAGCGCCTGGAGGAGCGGACTAACTTTGATCTGGAAATGATGCGTGAGCTGGGCTATTGCAGCGGTATAGAAAACTACTCTCGCTTTTTTGACGGTAGAAAGCCTGGGATGCGTCCTTTCTGCCTCCTGGACTATTTCCCGGACGACTATCTAATGGTGATCGATGAAAGTCACGTGACGGTGCCCCAGATCAGGGCGATGTATGGTGGGGACCGATCTCGCAAAATCTCGTTGGTAGAATACGGCTTCCGATTGCCTGCAGCGCTTGACAACAGGCCGCTTAATTTTCCCGAGTTTGAATCTTTGGCGCCCCAGACTATTTATGTAAGTGCTACTCCTAGCGATTATGAGCTGCAAAAAACCGAGGGAGTTGTTGTGGAACAGGTGATACGTCCTACGGGCTTGCTGGATCCTGTCATTGAGATACGACCGGTCATCAATCAGGTGGATGACTTGCTGGATGAAGTGGATACCGTGACGAAACAGGGTGGCCGTGTCTTGGTGACTACGCTGACAAAACGCATGTCTGAGGAATTGACTAAGTATATGGCTCGTTTAGGGATTAAAGTACGATATATCCACTCCGAAATAAAGACGTTAGAGCGCGTGGAAATCTTGCGCGGGCTGCGCCTTGGAGAATTTGACGTATTGGTGGGCATCAACTTGTTGCGTGAAGGCTTAGATCTGCCGGAGGTAACCTTGGTGGCTATTCTAGATGCTGACAAGGAAGGTTTTTTGCGTTCCCAGACTTCGCTTATACAGACTATTGGTAGGGCGGCCCGGAACGATAAGGGAAGGGTTATCATGTATGCAGATACCATAACCGATAGCATGCGGTTGACAATTGAAGAAACCAACAGGCGTAGGGAAAAGCAGATCAAATACAACGAGGAACATGGTATAGTGCCACGTACGGTGGGCAAATCAAAGGAAGCTATTATGGAGCAGACCTCGGTGGCCGATTTCAAATCCAGACCAGCGAAGGCCTATGTGGATCCCGAGCCGGAGGCTACTGTAGCTGCCGACCCTGTGGTGCAATATATGACAAAGCCGCAAATGCAGAAGGCGATAGATGCTGTGCGTAAGGAGATGGAAAAGGCTGCCAAAGAAATGGACTTCTTGCAGGCAGCGAGGCTGAGGGATCAGATGTTTGCTTTGGAGAAGACTATGCAAGAAAAATTTAAAAAATAAAAATATTGATAGTCAGCTTCTTGTGTGTTTTTTCCTGTTTTTTTAATGTGAATTTTGTGCGATGCGTAATAATCTGCCTACATGAGGCGTTATTTATACAGATTTAGGTTGATTGAAAAACATAAGTTTTTGCCCAGCATCCCCAACGCTGGGTTTTTTTATGCCCAAAAAGTTGAAGTGTTTATCTCAGTCGTTCAACGATGGCACTCAACTCCAGTGATTGCTGATCTCCCGTAGCCATATCTTTTAAGGTCAATAAGCCACCTGTCATTTCTTGTTCCCCTATCAAGATAACGTAAGGGATACCTTTGGCATCGGCATAGCTCATCTGCTTTTTCAGTTTGGAAGCGTTGGGGTATAGCTCACTGCTGATGCCCGCTTGACGCAGTTGCTGCACTATTGGCAGAGCATATTGCTGAGCAGTAGTGTCAAAATTGCTGATGAGCACTTTCGTTCCCTGTTGAGCGCTTTTGGGAAAAAGCTGCAATTCTTCCAGGACATCGTAAATGCGGTCTGCGCCAAAGGAGATACCAACCCCCGTGAGTCCCTTGAGGCCGAACATGCCGGTAAGGTCATCGTATCGGCCGCCTCCGCCTATGCTGCCCATTTGCACTTCGTTGGTCTTTACCTCAAATATACATCCTGTGTAATAATTCAGACCCCGTGCCAAGGTGATATCTAGTTCAACTAGGTGGCCTGCGCCTGAATCCATGGCTTGCACATATGCTAATACCTCTTCTATCTCGGCAATTCCCTGTAGTCCGATTTCGGTTGGGGCCAAAGTTTTCTTCAGCGAGCTCACCTTTTCGGTGATGTTGCCACTTAAGGTAATAACTGGGTACAATTTCTCAAGATCTGCTGGTGTAAATCCTCTTTCCAGCAACTCTTTGTTGACTCCCTCCAGACCTATCTTGTCCAGTTTGTCTATGGCCACGGTCATTTCTATCAGCAATTCGGGCTTGCCGATAAGAGCTGCAATGCCTGCTAATATCTTTCGGTTGTTTAGCTTTATGGTGAAGTCTTTCAATCCTAATTTACCTAAAGCCTCTTTATAAATAAGCACAAATTCGGCCTCATTAAGCAGGCTTTCGGATCCTACAACATCCACATCGCACTGATAAAATTCACGGTAGCGGCCTTTTTGCGGTCTGTCTGCTCGCCATACCGGCTGTACCTGAAAACGCTTGAAAGGAAGGGCGATATCGTTTTGATGCATTACGACGTAGCGGGCAAAGGGCACCGTGAGGTCATAGCGCAGCGCTTTTTCGCTGATTAGAGGAGTAAGCGCGTTTGAGTTTCTTTCCATCAGTTTATCTTCGGAAACCTTTGACAGAAAATCGCCGGAATTGAGGATCTTGAAAATTAGTTTATCTCCTTCTTCGCCATATTTTCCTGTAAGCGTCTGAAGGTTTTCAAAGGAAGGGGTCTGTATTTCCTGATAGCCGTAGCGACGAAATACGTCCTTGATGGTATCGAATATATAGTTTCTTTTCTCCATTTCGGCGGGCGAAAAATCGCGTGTGCCTTTTGCCAATGACGGTTTTATCTGTGCCATGGCGCAAAGGTAACAAATATGGGGATTGAGTAATAGGGGGATGAGAAGACAAGAATGAAAATTTTCTTGCTTTGATCAGGTGCTTTTTGCTATATTAGGCTGTTGAACCATTAAATCCAGTTCTATGAAAAAGTATCTATTGTTGTTTTGCCTCTGCACGGTTGGTAGTATGGTCTTTGCACAGGGCCAGCGTCAGCGCCAGAGTCCGCATGATACCATTGCCACTACCTTGGCAGACAAGGCGGAATTGACCATTACCTATGGCCGGCCCTATATAAAAGGGCGTCAATTGGGGGTAGAAATTGCTCCTGTGGGAATAGTATGGCGTGTCGGTGCCGATGAAGCCACTACCTTTACCTTTAGCAAGGATGTGTTGGTAAATGATAAACCGTTGCCGGCGGGCGTCTATAGCCTGCACGCCATTCCAGGAGAGTATAACACTACGATTATATTCAACAAGGAATGGCAGAAATGGGGCCTGAAATACGATGAATCGCAGGATGCACTAAGAGTGGAAGCTCCCGTTCAATCCAGCGACAAGTTTTATGAACAATTTACGATTGAGGTGACCAACGATGGCACCGTGAAGCTCCTGTGGGGCGATTTTAGCATTCCGTTTAAGATAAAAACACAGTAATAAGCGGTAAGTAGTAGGTTAATAAGTTGTACATGCCTCAGCTAGCACTATTAAAACTTACTACTTACTTCTTTTAAAGTAGCTTTTCTCCTACTTCTTCCCAGCTATTTACTCTTTCATACTCCTCCAATAAAACATTGTGGGGAGAAGTAAATAATAATGGACGTTCTATATGCTCAGAGAAATTTTTGGCTCTATCGTCAATCAATACGTCCGATACAATGATTTTTCTTCCCGTGAAAAGAATGTTGGTCCAGGGGATAAAAGGAAAATGTTCTTCCAGCCAACTATACTTGTCCAGAAAAGAGTTTTTGAACTCCATAGCCGCCGATACGATGAAAAGATCATATTTCTTGTTTAGCTCTGGTACGATGTTCAATGCACCCCTCATTACTGGTACATCGCGAAAGAAACCTGGCTCATTGACATATTTTTTCCAGTGATCGCCTATTTCTTTGGGCATGTTTTCAAATATTTCGGTGCCAGGTTTTTGCTTGAGATCTAGAGGGATTCCAAAATCTCTATTGAATAGGGTAAGAAATTTGGCGTGGGTGTCTGCAAGGACTTCGTCCATGTCTATGGCAAGGCGTCTTTTTTTATCGTTCATGTTTCAAACCTAGTATAAATAGCGAAAATATGCAATCTCGATTACTAGGTATTGACATTTTATTGTATAAAATTCAATTTTTTGACATGTTGCATGCCTATAATTGATAAAATTATAAATCTTATTGTTAGTTTTGCGAAACAAGTAGGATTATTGTTTTTAGTATAATCGTTTGGTCAAGATATGGTAAAAAGAAGAAGCTCCTTTGGGAGAGGAGCTTCAACGCTAACCAATTATAAACCTATATTAAACTGAGGGGCGAATCTAGAAACAAGCTTTCTACTTGTTTGTATTTAAAAGAGGATAATTTTGTTTTTAATGTTTTATTCCCTTTTGTTTGATACAAAATTAAAAAAAAATTACATTACTTGTTAAAATTGTGTAAATATTTTTTTATTTTTATCAAAAAAGGCTGAAAGTTATTTTGTAATTACTATTTATTAAAAAAAATATGGAAAAAAAGTCACAATTTTTAGAACTTGATAACCTAGATATTCAGATATTATCTATTCTGATGGAAGATGCTTCCGTTCCTTATACTGAAATAGCAAAAAGACTTGTAGTTTCTGGGGGTACTATTCATGTAAGAATGAAGAAAATGGAAGAATTGGGTGTAATACGTGGTTCAAAGCTGTTAATTTATCCTCAATCCATCGGTTTTGACATCTGTGCCTTCCTCGGAATCTATTTGGAGAAGGGATCGCAGTACAAAACAGCGGTAGAACAGCTCAAATTGGTGAAAGAAGTAGTCGAATTGCATTATTGTACTGGACAATACAGCATGTTTGCGAAAATTATCTGTAGGGACACTAACCATCTTAGGCACGTGTTGAATGAGGAGATCCAAGCAATAAAGGGTATAGCTCGCACAGAGACCATTATTTCTCTGGAGGAAAGCATACAACGTCAAATCAGTTTGGTGTAATTATTCGTCATCTGTGGTTTATTCTGCAGCCTAATAGAAACAAGAAAAGCCATTTGTATTAATTACAAATGGCTTTTCTTGTTTATGTGGTGTTGTAACGTTCTTTACTTGGCGTAAGTTACTTGCTTCACCGCGTCTATTACTTTCTTTTTGCTAGGCAGTGCCGCTTCTATCAATGTAGGCGCATAAGGAAGGGGCACGTCTGCAGACGTTACGCGGATAACGGGAGCGTCCAAATAGTCGAAGGCAATTTTCTGCACATGGAACGCAATTTCCGCAGAAATGGAGGCCAAAGGCCATGCTTCCTCTACTACCACTAGCCTGTTGGTTTTTTTGACAGATTCTACTATTGCTGCATAGTCTATTGGGCGAACGGTGCGCAGGTCGATAAGTTCTACCGATAGACCATCCTTTTGCAATTCCTCTACGGCTGGAATCACCACCCTAGGCAACATTTTGCCAAAGGAAACGATGGTCACATCCGTTCCTTCTTGGATGGTATGTGCCTTGCCCAGCTCTAGGTAATATTCTTCTTCCGGCACTTCACCTTTGTCACCGTACATGACTTCAGATTCCATAAAGATAACCGGATCGGGATCTATTATAGATTGCTTCAAAAGACCCTTGGCATCATGGGGATTGGAAGGAACTACCACTTTGAGTCCAGGGGTATTGGCATACCAGTTTTCGAAATTTTGCGAGTGCTGAGCACCCAACTGGCCGGCGTTGCCCGTAGGCCCCCTAAAGACAATGGGAACGGAATATTGGCCACCGCTCATGCTTTTTATCTTGGCAGCGCCATTGATGATTTGGTCTATAGCAACCAGTGAGAAGTTGAAGGTCATAAATTCCACGATGGGGCGCAGCCCTTGCATGGCAGCTCCGATACCAATACCCGCAAAACCCAATTCTGCGATAGGTGTGTCGATGATGCGCTTGGCGCTGAATTCTTCCAACATTCCTTGGCTCACTTTATAAGCGCCGTTGTATTCAGCCACCTCTTCGCCCATCAGGAAAATATTCTCATCCTTGCGCATTTCCTCGCTCATGGCTTCGCGAAGCGCTTCTCTGAACTGTATTACTCTACTCATTATATATCAGTGATAATTGTCTTAAATTTTGTACGCAAACCTAAACAAAAAAGGTGAAAAGTTAAAACCTTCTGCACGCCACCATAGACCTAAGGAAAAAAATGACTTTTTTATTTAATCTTCTTGCCGTAAAGCATGGTATGATAAGAACTCGCTATAGGCATCGGCATACTTTAGATCTACTTCCGCCCTATGATAAAAGGGGACTTCCTTGTTGAATATCTCCTCTAGGGTAATACGTAGCCGCGCTAGGAAATCTACTTTGGTTTCGGACAGGAAGTCGCCCGCGAGCACTTGCTGCTGTCGCTGTCTTTTCGTATAGAAGAGCGACCCCTCTTTCCTCATCCTACGCACGGCATAGAGATGTGGTTCCACCCCTTGTTTTGTTTTTGCCCGCTCATATATATAGGTGTAGTATAAGGTCTGCAAGAGGGCCTTGTTGCTTTTTCCACTGCTATAGTCAAAAAGCTCTTCCATGCTGGTAAACTGCAATTCATCGGCGCCTGATTTATAGTCGACTATGCGCAATGTGCCATCTTTCTCGTCTATGCGGTCTATGATGCCGTATAGTTTCACATGGCGCAATTGCCCTGCCACGGTGATGGGAAACAGCACGGTATAGTCTTCCTTGTTCTCCAGTTCGACAATGCGAAATGGCGCTGTCTCTATGTCCTTTTCCAAGAAAATGGAAACATAGTCTTGTACGATGCGCAAGATGATCGTCTCCATGCTTTTCGTTCCCTGGGTGTCCAGCCTCCTGCGGTCCCCGTAAAAAACATGGGATAGAGCTTGTAGCGATAGTCGTGGCACATCGGCTTTTTTGGCGATGATGCGCTCTGCGCTAATGTAAGGGTCCTCGTTTTTCAAATCCTCATAAAACCATTGCATCACCTCGTGCAGCACGGAGCCTATTTTGTTCAGCTCAAACTCTTCCGACAGCTTCTCCGGTTCTTTCAGCTTGGCTATGTTTTTCAGGAAGAACAGCAAGGGCGACTGGATGTAGTTCGTGAAGGCCGTGGCGGAGAGCCCCGGTCTGGAGGGATTGGCATCATCCAGATAGGTTGCCAAGGCATCCCATACACGTCCACTTTTGGCTATTTCCAGGGGATGGCTTTCCACAATGCCCTGTACCGGTTGTTGCTGCGTGAGGTATTGAAACTTAAAAGGGCTTTCAAAGGCCAGTTGTTGGATGAATCTGCTGGGTTCTCCCGTGCTTTGCTCGTCCACCTGGCTGTTGTAGACAATAGTAATATGCTCTGCCCTTTGCAGCAATCGATAAAATAGGTAGGCCGAAAGTGCATCCTGATTTTCCAGGACAGGAAGGCCATGTGCTTTCCGGAGCGAATAAGGGATGAAAGAAGGTGATGCGCTGATGCGAGGCAATATCCCTTCATTGGCACCCAGGATATAGATATGCTGAAAATCCAGGTTACGGCTTTCCAGTAGCCCCATGACCTGCACCCCCGAGAGCGGGTCTCCCTCGATGCCTGCGCGGATGCCCATCAGGCTGTTGCGGATCAATCGTAGTACGAATTGCATGTCCATCGTACCATAGCGTTTGAGGTTGTCGGCCAGCTGGATTAACCTTTTTATGACTTCGGCAATAATGGCCGCTTCCGTGTGGGTCAGCAACGCTTGTTGCCTTCTATGGGAAAAAAGCTGTCGTAGCACGGCAACCAATTGGGCCATGGCCGTTTCCGCATCGGTCAATGGGGAGAAAAATTGAGCTATTTCTCCCCCAAGTGCCAGCAGTGCCTGCAAGGGAACCTGCAGCCATTTGTTCTCCACACATTTGCTTTTCAGGTTTTCCTCTTCGGCAAAAGGCCGGTGCATAGGATGGGACAGATAGAGGTGCAGGTGCTGATAAGGAACTTCATGCCTTTTGTTCCTTATGGCCTGCTCGTGATGGGTGATCCACAGGTCGACCAGACCGAATACGGGTGACTGCATGACGGGAAAGCCCATGGTAATGTTGGGGTCGATTTCTTTGGGTAGGCTCTGCAGCACGGGCAATAGCAGTTTTTCATCCGCCAATAGAACGGCTGCATTTCCTCCCAACATGTCCCTTTCTTCCTGAATTAGGCCGGCAAGCGCCTTTGCCTGCGCGGAAAAACCGTTGGCCTTCACGATTTTTAGCGTATTACTCTTGTTGGAAATGAAATCCGTATTGCCGGTATGGGCATTGCGCAAGCCCAATCGGTCTATGTTGTGACGAAGAAAATAGCCCGCTTCTTGTTTTACGTCATTCAGGTAGTACACATCGCTATCGAAATAGAAAGAAGCCAATCCTTCCTTCTGCCAATGGCTGAATAGTGTAGCTTCCGATTTGTTCAAGGCGTTGAAGCCAATGAAAAGTACCTGGTGAAATTGCCCTAGAAACTCGTTTTGCTCCTTATTGCCTTCGGCCAGTGAACGGTACATTCCCGCCAGGGTACCTTTGTTCTGTGCTTGCAAGTTGGTTTTGAACCGCTCGTACAATTGGGGCAGTATCTGCCAAAGCTCCAAAAAACGTTCTTGGATATAATGCTGCCGCTCGCTGTTGAAAGAGGACCAGAACTGCTGCATGACGGCCATTTGTTCTTCCGAGAAATGAGGGAACTGCTGTTGGAAGAGTGCTATGTCGTACAATTGGCTATAGACCTCGTCCACATGGGCCATTTCATAATCTATCTGCGCAAAATCGCTCAATATGGTTTCTGCCAGCGGATAAAAACGGTCTGGGCTGCTCTCTTCACGGCCTAAGGAGGCCATGATGCCATTGTACTCATGGAGTAAGGCAAAAAATTGGCTAAGATCATCGGCAGGCTCCGTAGGTGAAGCCGCAGCGATAAACTCCTGTATGGTGAAAAAAGAGGGGCTCCATATGGCCTTGCCAGCATCTTGAGCCAAGTATTTTCTGAGGTAGACTTCCGGTCGTTTATTGTTGAAGACAATGGCAACTCTGTCCAATTGCCGTTCATAGCGTTTGATTATATCCTGTGAAACTTCTTTCAAAAATGGAAGCATATGTTTTGCTTTGAATTTTACGTTGGTTGGTTTTTTTAAACGACCTCATTAAGCCCGTCTATGTAGGCATAGAACAAAAAGGCCTTTACATTGGGATAGCCCATGCTCGACAACATATGGCGGTATGCCCCTACCTGGGATTGGTGCTCTGGACTTTTCATGGCCGTAAATTTGAAATCGAGTACAATGGTTTCCGTTTCGCCGATGAACACCTTGTCCGGGCGAAGCACCTGGCCATCAGGACTGATGATGCTTTGTTCGCTCAATGTTTTATAGGGGCCGTTCCATATTCGATCTAAGGCCGCATCTTGCAATAGCTTTTGCGCCTCCTGCACTAATTCTTCTGTGGCGGAACTATCGATGAGACCTTCGTATTGCATCGCGGATACCTGATGGGGCAAATCATCTATATGGGCCACCCGAGAGAGCAATTCGTGGAGCTGTAATCCCTTTCGAACATGCTCGTCCTGTTCCCCCAGAGCAAGCAGTTCGGGTTTTATGTTGCGGTTGCTAAGGGCCTCGTGCAGTATCTGCGAACTGGGATAATCGTTGAAACGCCAGAGCCATTCATCGTCTCGGCCTTCAGGATGCGGCCAAGCGCGAATATGCCTTTCTTCCCGCTGGGTAGCGATTGGCAACGGCTTTTCCTCTTTGTTGGAGATTACTGATGGCTCATCAAAAGCGGGATAATACACATCGTCCTGCAAGGCAACGGGCAGCTCGTAGCCGTAGTCGCGCAGTACCTGGCGCAAGAGGTCGGCCACCAAGTGATCGCTATCTTTCCCCTCGGCCACATTGGGTGCGCTGATATAAAGTTCCTCGCGCGTACGCGTAGTGGCCACGTACAGCAGGTTGAGGGCATCCATATAGTTGAAGAGCATTTCCTCGTAATAGTCTTGGTAGCGGCTGGATCGTCCAACGGTGCCATTGTATTTGACGGGTGCCCTATTCAGGAGCCCGTACGGCGTATCTTGGATATCGATCCAGAAATTGCCATTGAGCATACCGTCCAGCTCCCAAAAGCAGTAGGGAATCATTACTACGTCAAAGGCCAGGCCTTTGGATTTGTGGATGGTCATGATTTCGATGGCGTTGCCCCCTTCGTTGGCCGGCAGCGACTTGCGGATGCCATCTTCTTCCCAAAATGAGAGAAAGGCGCTGATGCCCTTTTCCCCGAAATTGGAAAACTCGGCAATGAGATCTCGAAAGGCCAGCAGGTAGGGCACGTGTCGTTCTTCTGCATGCAGTCCAAAGACATGGATGAGCGATTCGGTCAATTCGGACAAAGGCAATTGTTGCCAGTCATCCCAATGCGCGATCAGTGCCGCAGGCAATGTCCTTGCCCATCGTGCGGTGTCACTTTTGGTCATGTCCATCCATATGTCTGGTGTTGGTATGGTGGTTTCAGCAAACAGTTGGTGATAGAGGTAAACCACATTGGCCCGATAGATAGCCGCCTCTTTGCTATCTGTGGTCATGGCATAAAAGACGTTCAGCAAAAGCCGGATGGCCTTGCTGTTTGCCAAGCTCAGCGCATCGCCCGATATGACGTCAAAGCGCTCTTCGATAGGCAGGCTTTCCTGTAAAAGTAAAAGATAATCTATGATTTCCCGTGCTTCCTTGTTGTTGCGTACCAAGATGCCTATTTGGCCGGGTCTATAGCGCCCAGACCTTAGCCAATCCCGGATGGTGCCGGAAAGTTTTTCCAATGCCAGTTGCTTGCAGCTGTTGGCCCGTGCCTTGGGATGATTGGATTGGGGTTCGAGAAAATGGACTTCCACTTTTCCTCCTTGTCGCTTTGCTGCAAGCTGTGGGGGCACCTGCTGCTCGCTGCCCGCATAAGACTCGACGATGATGTGGTCATATCCCTTGGCTTGCCACCAGTGCCGGTATAGTTCTTCGGATAATTCCACCGCCACCTTGTCGTTTATCTTGCGTTGCAACCAGGCAGGAGCATGGCGAAACAGGAAGTTGTTAAAAGCAATAATATGGGCCTTGCTTCGGTAGTTTTCCAAAAGATTGCTCTGTTGGATATAATGGTTTCCCAAGTCCGTGATGACCCCTTGTTTGAGGATGCGCCAGTCGCCATTGCGCCAGCGGTAGATGCTCTGCTTGATGTCGCCTACGATGAGGTGGCTTGCCATGTGCTCCATGGGCTCCTGCTCTGCCAGTTCATTGGCCAATAAGGGGCTCAGGTTTGTCCATTGGGCGGCGGAGGTATCCTGAAATTCGTCGAACAGGAAATACTTGAACCGGTTGCTCACTTTCTCCCATAAAAAAGAGGGGTTTGCCCCTTGTTTTTCGTTCAGCTCACTCAGCAAAGCTTGGGCATCGCTGATGAGCAGGGTGCTGTTCTCCGATCGGTAATCGGCCAGCAGGCCACTCATCTCCTTTAATAATCTCAGGTAGTAGATGTTGTCCGCAATAGCTTTTGCCAGAAAGTAATCCGGAGATTCTTCTTGGTAATAGGCAACGATCTGCTTCAGGAGCGGGGTGATCCGCGCATAGGCACTTTCCATATGGGGCGGCAGTCCCTCTTTATGCCATTTTTCCGGCGTATCTACATATTCCGCTATCTTAGCCATGCGATCGGCATCTTCCGGATCGGAAAACCTGATTTTCGGGATCAGGTTTCGCGACTTGCCCAACAGGTCATCCGTTCTAAGTCCCGATAGGTCAACTGCTTCCCCGACTTGTGCAAACAACTCCCTCAAGTGCTGTTCGAACTGATCGAGCTTCTCGCTACTGTATTTGTCCAAGGTTTCAAAAAGCTGCTTCTTGTCCTGTTCGGAAAGCAGATTAATGGCCTTATCGAAGGGCTGGAAACGTTCCTTGAACAGCTCATTGGCCAGCTGGCGCAGTACGTTCGTGTAGTTCCAGTTATTATCGCGCTCTATTTGCTTTTGCGCATAATCGATGATCCATTGGAGCAGGTCTTCCCTTTCATCCAGCAGGGCATTGAGCCGTACTACGAGGTCGTTCTTCACCTTTTCGGTGTTCATCTCCAGGCGGTAGGAAGCGCTGAGACCAAGTTCGAAGCTGAAGCTACGGATGATGCGCTGCACAAAGCCATCGATGGTGCTTATAGCAAATCGGCCATAGTCGTGCAAGATATCTCTATACAGCTGGGATGCCCTTGGCGCTATTTCTTCCGATGGGAGAGCAGGGTAACGTGTCTGTAGGATATCTTTATAGGCAGATGCCTTTTCATCGCCCATGGCCAGGAATTTCAGTATCTCGAGTATGCGCGATTTCATCTCTGCCGTGGCCTTGTTGGTAAAGGTGACGGCCAGTATTTCGGAAAAGCGCACCCCCGGAGCAAACAAAAGGCATATGTAGTGAGCCGTAAGACTGAAGGTCTTGCCGGAACCGGCAGAAGCTTTGACAATGTTTACGGGTAGTGTTTTTGGCATGGTAAAAGAAAAGCTACTGAAAATTTAGTAAATTTCGCAAAATTTATTGGTTGGAGAAAATTTCCGACATATTGAAAGAATCGATTATGATTATGAAACAAATTAGCATTATCTGCCTCTTCTTTTTGTTTTGTGCGGGAGCCTCTGCCCAGGAAACTAAGGCCGAACTGTACCATCCCGAAGCCGATGCCAAGGCCGATATCGAGAACGCCGTACAGAAAGCAGGGCGGGAGGGAAAGCACGTCTTTTTACAAATTGGGGGCAACTGGTGTTCTTGGTGCCTGGCCTTCAATGGGCTGGTGACATCGAACGATACCTTGCGCAATTATATAGCGGAAAATTACGAAGTAGTGCACGTTAACTACAGCAAGGAAAACAAAAACGAAGCCGTATTGGCTAGCTTGGGGTATCCACAGCGTTTTGGTTTCCCTGTTTTTGTGATTCTGGATGGTCAGGGAAATAGGCTCCACACGCAAAACAGTGCCTACCTGGAAGAAGGAAAAGGACATAGCGCCAAGGAAGTGCTGTCATTCCTGAAAGCGTGGTCGCCCAGTGCCTTGGATCCAAAGAGCTATCAGTAGGTTTTTTACATTTCGAACCATGCCTGCACTGTCCGAGATCATACTGCCATCCGCACAGGCCGATGTTTACCCGTTCAACATAGCTAGCCTGAAGAATGGATTCCGACTGTCGCTAAAGAGCAATGTCACTTTTTTTGTAGGAGAAAACGGATCGGGCAAATCGACGGTGCTGGAGGGCATTGCCGAACACTGCGGTTTCAACCTCCGGGGTGGCAACAGAAACCACAACCTGAATACGGGTTATCGTTTTGAGGGTTACGAATCGCCCTTAGCGGGGAGTCTTAAGCTGGTGTGGTCGCCCCGTCGCATCACGGAAGGTTTCTTTATGCGTGCGGAGAGTTTTTTCAATTTCGCCTCCTACATCGATGAGCTGGCGGAGGATGAAGACAACGAGCGAGAAAAAGTGCTAGCTCCTTATGGCGGAAAATCCCTTCACGAACAATCGCACGGCGAGTCTTTCCTCTCGCTTTTCACCAATCAGTTTGAATCGGGCATTTATATCCTCGATGAGCCGGAGGCTGCGTTGTCTCCAGCGCGTATATTGTCCTTTATATCCATCATCCATGAGCTGGAACAAAGTGGCCGGGCACAGTTCCTGATAGCCACGCATTCCCCCCTATTGATCTGTTACCCCAATGCGAGCATTTTCCAATTTGACGAATCGGGTGTCCACCAAACCACCTACCAGGAGACCGAGCATTTCCAGCTGACTAAATCCTTTGTGAACAATCCCGATGCATATTTGAAGCATCTGATGAGGTGATCTGCTGGGCTATGCCTTCTAATCGTCATCGTCTTCCCGACCCACTTAAATAAGCATCTGATATTGGCATAAGACCTAAGTGCTTGTCTATTTCTCATCGCTCAGCACAAATACATCCACTTCACGTTCTTCCTCGATGATGTTCAGGGCGTAAGTGCTGATTTACTTTTCTTATGGAGCAAAATGATGCACGGATTCGGGGAGCTCCATATCGATTTTGTCGGTATATCCGGTCTCGTCCACAAAGGGCTTCTCTTTGTCACCGACCTTCAGTCATCAGATCAAGAAAATCGGTTAAGGTTAATATTTTGGTGCGGCCAAATTTTTCGATGTCCAATAAATCCTTGTCGCCTGTCAGCAGATAGTCCGCCTTTCCATCCTTGGCTAGTGCCAAGAGAAAATTATCTTTAGGATCCCGACAGATGATCACATCACTTTTAACGGTAACGATATCTATAAAAGCATCAAAAGCCTCGAGCATGTCGGTCAGTGCGTCTCCCGTGAAATACTTGCGAAGTTTGGGTTTATTAATTGTCGCCTCAATTTCCTCGATAAGCTCGAAGCTGAACAGTATACGTACCATGTTGGTGTACAGTAATATATCCAACAGATGGTATTTCTTCGAGATGATAAAACTAATCCACAGATTGGTGTCTACGATAATATTGGCAGGTCTATTTTTCGCCATATCTTTCTGCTCTGACTTCCTCAACGAGATCGGTGATTTCATCAAGACCAGGCGAAGAAATAGCATTCCTCCTCCTCTGCCTAAGATAAGTCTTTAGTTTGGATTCTGGCTCGTTAGTGACCTTGATGAGCTTCAAGTCCTGCATGCCTTCAATCAGCTTCAATGCATTGGGGTTCAATATTTCAATTCTGATAGTCGACATAGTGTCAAATATAGTGTTTTTTTAATACAAAGTCAATTTGAAAGATTTCTTAACCATCTTAAGCTTAAGCCACGCTGATTTTATGTTCTCTGTCAGCTGCAAATGCCAAGCACGCTCTAATCTGTTCTTTCGTCAGTTCTGGAAAATCGGTCAAGATATCCCCTTCCGACATGCCATTAGCAAACCAACCCGGCACATCGTAAACCGAAATGCGCGTACCTTTAATAAAAAGGCTTTCCAAACCTGATTTGGGGTCCAATAATTATGTATTCTTTGTAATTGACCATGTCCAAAACCTTTGATAAACAAACTTATATAAAAATAGCGATTCACAAATACAGAAAGACAAAGATCGTAAAAAGCAAATTTACACAATCCATCCTAATTCAAATCCTGGTAATGGCCGAGACCTAAGTGCTTTAAATCAATTGGCAAAAAGAACTTTGAACGCATTGAAACCAAAAAAGAGGCTGCCTAAAGGTACAAGTCGTCATCTCAGCTAGTCCCGTTTCACGGGAACCGAAGCGGAGAGACCAGTGTACAGGCACTGATTCATCGATTACGCTCGGAATGACGAAATCTCGTACTTTTTTAGACAGCGCCTAAGTACCTGTCTATTTTTCATCACTCAGCACGAATACATCCACTTTACGTTCTTCCTCAATGATTTCCAGGCCATAGCCAATGGAATTTGGATTGTCAAATGGGGATAAGACACAGGTGTCTAATCTACTTCTAATATTGCCCTAAGTGTTATCTAATGGAGGCCCGATTACATTTGGCCTCATCATGAAAACAGCCATTGGAAAGCACTTCCTCTATTTCCCTTTATTATTGCTGTTATGCGCAGAAGCCGGGGCGCAAACTGCCGTAGATACCATAAGCATTAGCGAAGACCGGGCCGAGGCGCTGTTCTTGGAAAGCAACCTGCAGCTCTTGGCCGAAAAACTGAACATACAGCAAGCCGATGCCCGGATATTGCAGGCAAAGGCATGGCCCAATCCGACCTTTACATTGGACGAGGTAAATCTGTGGAGCAATGCCACCGTAGAGCCTTCTCCAGCTATCGTCGGTGGTTTGGGGCGCAATCAACAGTTTGCCGCGCAGTTGGAACAGTTGTTACTGACGGCCCGAAAACGAAAGAAAAACATAGCCTATGAGGTGCAGGGGAAGGAGCTGTCCGAGCGTATGTTCACGGATTTGCTGCAATCGCTGAAGGCCGAGTTCAGGCAGGAGATGGCCGAGCTTGTCTATCGGCAAGCGATAAAAAACGACCTACAGCAGCAGTACGAACTTGTTAACGAGCTTGAGCGGGCGCAGTCGGTGCAGCAAGCTTTCGGAAACATATCGCAGGCAGAGCTCATGCGCATCAAGGCCTTACGGCTATCGCTCTTGCAGGCACTCCATGAGCTGGACAAGGAACTGGGTGAGAACCAGAAAAACCTAAAAACGCTCATGGCACTGCCCCCTAACAGTTACCTGGTTGTCCAGCCTTCACAGCCTAAAATAGCCGAACTGCGCAAGCTTGACTTGGGACAATTGCTGTTATCGGCACAGGAGAACAACCTGCCTATCAAGGTAGCTGAAAGTGAAAAAGCGCTCCATGTGGCCGCTCTTTCCATCGAAAATGCCAAGAAGGTACCCGACATCACCGCCCACGTCAATTATGACCGCAACGGCAGCACGATGCTCAATTTTGTAGGCATCGGTCTTTCGATGGATCTGCCATTCTTTGATCGCAACAAGGGCAATATACGGGCCGCCCAGTTGGAAGTAAAGAAAAGCGAGTACCTGCTCACAAACCGGCGCCTAGAGATGGGCCATGCCGTCACCAAGACTTGGCAAGATCTGCAGCAGTCCCTATTGCTGTACGAACAGATGGATACGGAGTACATAGATAAGCTATCCAATATGTCTGCCGGCATGGCTAGGCAATTCCTGAACCGCAATATCAACCTGCTGGAGTTTTTGGACTTTTTCGAATCTTTCAGACAGAGCAAGGAACAATATTACGAATCCATCAAGAACATCAACATATACCGAGAAGAATTGAACTACTTAACAGGATTGTCACTATGAGAAACAAATATGATCGATCGGGGCGAGCGCTGTGTCTCTGCGCGATATGGTTGTGCTGCTTGGCCTTAGTTTCCAGTTGTAAGGGGCCTCAGGAAGAAGAAGAGGCTGCGAGTACCTGTCCCTACGAGGAGATAGAAAAAATGATTGACACAATAAACGTCCAAACTGCGCAGCAGTACCAGACGCTGCAGCTCACGGGAAGTGTGGATTACAACCCCGAGCAGGTGTACCGTTATGTGCCATTGCTTACGGGAGTGGTAACGACGAGCCATTTTGCCTTGGGCGACTATGTACGCAAGGGGCAGGTACTGCTGGAAATCGGGAGCCCGGAAATCACCGAAATCAGTGCCTCTCTGGCAGAAGCGGAGACAAGGCTCTTGACGGCCAACAGAAACCTGCAATCGCAACAGGCATTGTATAAGGATGGCGCTGCTTCCGACCGTGATGTGCTAGAAGCAACGGTGGAGGCCAATGCCGTACAGGCCGAGATAAGAAAACTAAAACAAAGCCTTCAAATATACGGAGGTAGCCTGGTGCAGGGGCAGCTGGTCGTCAAGTCCGAGATAAGTGGCTATGTCGTGGAAAAAAACGTGGTGAAAGGGCAGCAGATTGCCCCTGGTGAACCCTTGTTCGTACTGGGCAATCTCGAAAAAGTATGGATATACGCCAATGTCTATGCCGGAAACCTGGGCCAGATCAAGGATGGACAGCTTGCGGAGATCAGCACCACGGCATGGCCCGGACAGGTGTTCAAGGGCAAGATAAACCGGATGTCCAATGTCTTCGATCCCGAAGAGCGCGTACTGAAAGGGGTCATTGAGCTGGATAACCGACAAGGGCAGTTGAAGCCGGGCATGATGGCTACTGTCAGCGTGCGTTTGGACGATAAGGAAGAAGTAGTGGCCGTTCCCTTGAAAGGGGTCATATTTGACCTCGATAGGTATTATGTGGTAAAGATGCCATCTACCTGTCAGTACCTCATACAGGAAATTCACCCACTGTATCAGGATAGCCAGTTTTACTACATCGCCAAGGATGAGCTTCCCATCGAGGAAGCTTTGGTAGGCAAGAATAGCCTGCTTGTGTACAATAAATTAAGGGGGAGGTAATCGGCATGGTCAAATTTACCGAAAAGATAGTAGGCTTTGCCCTGAAGAACCATGTCATGGTCTTGTTCTTTGTGATACTCTTGGCCGCGGCAGGTGTTTATGCGTACAAGCATACGCCCATAGAGGCTTACCCAGACGTGACCAATACCCGCACGCGCATCATCACCCAATGGCCCGGGCGCAGTGCCGAAGAGGTAGAGAAGTTCGTGACCTTACCCGTTAGCAAGGAAATGAACAGTATCCCCGGCAAGACGGAGGTACGTTCTATTTCGCTCTTTGGGCTATCGGTGGTCACTGTAAATTATAGGGACGATATCGATGATTTCTATGCGCAGCAGTACACCGCCAATCGCATGCGGGCCGTAGACCTGCCCGAAGGGGCCGAGGCGGAAGTAGAACCTCCGTATGGCGCTACGGGCGAGATCTTGCGCTATGTCATCAAGGCACCCGCGACTATGCCTATCCGAGAAATATCGGCTTTGCAGGACTGGGTGGTAGAAAGGGAGTTGCTGGCTGTCCCCGGAGTGGCAGATGTGGTCAGTTTCGGGGGGGAGGAAAAGATGTACGAAATCCAGGTGAGTCCCACGGAGTTGGCCAATTTTGGCCTGACGGCCCTGGATGTCTTTGAGGCCGTTTCCAAGAGCAATGTCAATGTAGGTGGCGATGTCATTCAGCGAGGTGCACAGGCCTATGTAGTACGTGGTATCGGTCTGCTCGACAAGCAGAGCGATATAGAGGACATCTTCATCAAGAACAATAACGGCGTGCCCGTACTGGTAAAGCATGTGGCCCAAGTGGCCGTGAGTGCCAAGCCGAGACTGGGGCAGGTGGGGCTGGACGGAGCGGATGATCTCGTGGAGGGCATTGTAGTGATGTTGCGTGGAGAAAATCCAAGTGAGGTCGTTGACTTGTTGAAAGCTAAAATTGCAGATATGAATGAGCACCTCTTGCCGCAAGATGTGCGCATAGAAGTATTTCACGACAGGAGCGGTCTAGTCGAAAAAACGATAGGTACGGTGAGTAAGAATCTGTTGGAAGGCATATTCCTGGTGTCGGTCGTGGTCTTCGTCTTCCTCTTTAACTGGCGTACGACTATTATCGTAGCTTCCGTCATCCCGCTTGCCTTTCTGTTTGCCATCCTGATGCTACGCATACAGGGGCTATCGGCCAATCTGATTTCCATAGGTGCGGTAGATTTCGGTCTGCTGCTGGAGGGTACGATGGTCATCGTAGAGCATGTCTTTGTGAGCCTCAGCCAGAAGGCGGAGCAACTGGGCATGTCCCGTTTCAACCGCATTAGCAAGTCGGGCATCATCCGCAGAAATGCCAAGGGAGTAGCCAAGTCCATCCTCTTTGCCCAAGTGATATTGATAGTAGCCTTGCTGCCTATCTTTACCTTCCAGAAAGTAGAAGGCAAGATGTTCGCTCCTTTGGCCTTTACCCTGGGCTATGCCCTATTGGGTTCCCTCCTGCTCAGTCTCACCTATGTGCCGGCCATGTGCAAGCTTTTGCTCAACAAGAACGTGGTGGATAGGCACAATCCCATTACCGAGTTCATCCGAAAGGGCGTATTTGCGCTCTTCTCTGTGGCCAGCAGGTATAGAAAAGCCACCATTGGGCTTTTCCTACTATTACTGCTGCTTTGTGGCTATGGCTTCACCCGGATAGGGACTGAATTCATACCTCAGCTGAACGAGGGGGCCCTCTACATCCGGGCCACCCTGCCTAATAGTGTCAATCTGGACGAGTCTGTACGGCTGACACAGGAAATGAAGGATAAGCTGCGTCGATTTGATGAGGTGAAATTTGTACTGACGCAAACCGGTAGGCCCAATGATGGGACAGACCCTACCGGTTTTTTCAACATCGAGTTTCACGTGCAGCTCCAGGATGAAAAAGATTGGGCGCGGCCAATCGGCAAAGAGGTGCTGCTGCAGGAGATAGAAAACGAACTGCATGTCTATCCGGGTATCGTGTTTGGTTTTAGTCAACCCATCATGGACAACGTGGAGGAATATGTGGCCGGCGTGAAGAGCTCTTTGGTGGTGAAGGTCTTTGGCGATGACCTCTACCAACTGGAGGATGTAGCTGATAGTGTCGCCGTGCAACTGGCCGCCATCAAGGGCATTGAGGACCTGAACATATACCGCAATATAGGTCTGCCCGAGCTGCGGATTCGCTTGAGCGAAGCACGGATGGCACGCTATGGCATCTCCGTGGCCGATGCCCAGGCAGTGGTAGAGATGGCCATAGGGGGCAAGGCCGCCTCCACCTATTACGAGGGAGAGCGCATGTTCGACATCCGGGTGCGCTATGAAAAGGCTTTTCGGGACAATGAAGAGCAGATCAGGAATATCTTGGTGCCCGGCATCAACAACACCAAGGTACCGCTGTATGAAATAGCCGAGATCGGTTTTCACAATGGTCCCGCCTTCATCTACCGCGAGGGAAGCAGCCGCTATATCGCCGTGGGCTTTTCGGTGCGGGGGCGGGATCTGGGAGGTACCGTCGCAGAGGCACAGGAAAGGGTCGGCAAGTACGTGCAGCTGCCAGCCAACTATCGGATGGAATGGGCAGGGGAGTTCGAAAATCAAGAGCGCGCGCTTGCCCGCATGGAGGTCATTGTACCCATTTCCCTATTGCTCATCGGTTTTCTGCTGTACCTCAATTTTGGCAACTTGCGCGATACGTTCATTTCCCTCATCACCATACCCTTTGCTTTCATCGGGGGCTTCATATCGCTCTGGCTCACGGGTACGGTATTCGGCATCTCGGCAGGTATCGGCTTCATCATCCTCTTTGGTGTGGGCACCATAGATGGCATCATCCTCCTAAGCGTGATGAAAGAACACCTGCAACAGGGAAAAAAATTGCGAGACGCCATTGCCGAGGGGGTGTATGAACGCATCCGTCCCGTATTTATGATTGCCGTTATGGGCTCTTTAGGACTCTTGCCGGCCGCCATGTCGCACGGCATGGGCTCCGAGATCCAGAAACCCCTGGCCATTATGATCGTGGGGGGGCTGCTCGTCTGTATGTTCTTGAGCTTGGTGGTGCTGCCACAGGTTTTTTATTTTGCCTACAGGCGCAAGAAGGGTTTGCGTATTTGAGGTTGAATGGTTAAATTTCGGGCAATTGCGTGGAGAAAAAGAATAGTGAACATGGCCAGGATACTGCTAGTAGAAGATGACGAACGCGTGGCGTCTTTCATCCAGAAAGGATTGGAAGAGCATACGCACTCGGTGTTGCATGTAGGCAAGGGATATGAGGCCATTGGTACGACGGCTATCCATACATTTGATGCTATCATACTGGATATTATGCTGCCGGATATAGATGGTATCAAGGTATGCCAGCTATTGCGGCAGAATGAACAGACCATTCCCATCCTCATGTTGAGTGCATTGGATAGCACCGGAAACAAGGTGATGGGACTAGAGGCCGGGGCAGATGATTATTTGGCCAAGCCTTTCCATTTCGAGGAGTTGCTGGCCCGTATTCAGGCATTGCTGCGGCGTGTAGCCTTTCAACGTGGTATCTCGGATATGTACCGCTATGCCGATCTGGAATTGGACCGCAGTGAACTGGCCGCAACGCGCCACGGTAAACGGTTGACCCTCTCGCCCAGGGAATTTAAGCTATTGGCTTTCCTGATGGAGAATAGGGAGAAGACACTTTCCCGTGTCCAAATTGCCGAGGCCGTGTGGGACATGCATTTCGATAGCGGCACCAATGTGGTAGACGTGTATATCAATTACTTACGAAACAAAATAGATAAAGGCTTTGCTTTTCCATTGATCCATACCGTAAAAGGGAGAGGCTATCTGTTCAAAGACAAATCGCATGAGCTTGAAAGCTAGACTGGTAAGGAATGCTATTCTGGTAGTTGCCCTGGTGCTCGGCTTTGTATTGGTAGGTACCTATTGGCTATTCAGCCGGCAGGTGCATCGGCTATTCTTTGAGAGCCTCAATCGGACGGCCACCACAGCTGCCATGTACCACCTGGAAAGGGATGAGTTTAGCGAGGGAAGGTTCCGTTCGGTGGAGCAAAGGTACCGACGCATCTATCAGGCATCCATTCGTTTCTTCGATGAGGAGAATCGCATGGTCTTTGAGTTCGATTCACTGAATTATGTCATCCCGCTCAAGGAGATCGAGCTTATCAGGTCCAAGGGCGAATCGTCTTTCTCCTTGGGCGAGCGTCAGTTTTCGGGATTGTACTATCGCGATAATCAAGGCGATTTCGTAGTAATTGCTTCCGATGTGGATAAAGAGGGAACGGATCAATTGGAACGCCTGAGGTGGATTTTTATCACCTTCTTTTTTCTAGGTTTAATAGGTACTTTTTTTCTCTCGCTGTTATTGGCAAAGGAGACATTCAATCCCTTTTACCGCGTCATGGAGGAGGTCAATGCCATTACGGACAGGAATCTGCACAAACGGATATCCCTGCCCAAGGGGAAGGAGAATGAACTGTATCAGCTCGTTCTCTCTCTCAACCGCTTCTTGGAACGCATAGAAATTGGTATAGATGCGCAGCGCCATTTCCTTAAGCATGCTTCGCATGAGCTCCGTACACCACTTACGGCGATTATAGGCAGCTTGGAAGTGACCCTGGCAAAAGAAAGAAATGTGAGCGAGTATGAACAAGAAATGCGCTCCATACGAAGCGATGCCGTACATATCATGGACGTATTACAGGCTTTGCTTACGATCTCTGGATTGCGTGACGACGGACACGAGCTGGATATGGAATGGCTTCGCCTGGACGAATTGGTGTGGGACATTCTTGACCGGAGAAAGTTATTGCAGAAAAGTACCGCCGTCAATATGGATTTATCTGCAATAGAAAAGCCGGAGGAGCAATTGACCATAAAAGGCAATCGCGATCTGTTGACCATTGCCATAGGCAACCTGATAGACAATGCCCTGAAGTTTTCGGACGAGAAACCTGTTGTCGCACAGTTTTTGATGAAAGATGGGCAATTGTGCCTCAGTATTCAGGATAAGGGAGTTGGTATTGCGGCGGAAGATAGCGCATATATCTTTGACCTGTTTTACCGAGGGAAGCGTACCATACATGTCGCCGGCACGGGCATAGGGCTTCATCTGAGCCGTATCATCTTTCAGCGACATGGCATTGCATTTGAGGTTCTGACGGAACTGGATGTGGGAACGTCATTCCTTTTATACTTTGCAAAGTAAAAACTCAAAAATGTGAAAAACATGAAGGCTATAGTAATCAGTGCGCCGGGCGGGCCAGAAGTATTGCGATTGGAGGAACGCGACAAACCTTCATTCGCTGTAAATGAAGTGTTGATAAAAGTAAAGGCGGCGGGGGTAAATAGGCCCGACGTCTTTCAGCGAAAGGGAAACTATCCAGCGCCGCCGGGTGTTCCTGCCGATATTCCCGGACTGGAGGTTGCCGGCACGATAGCCGCCTGCGGTGTCGATGTGGAGCAGTGGAAGGTGGGCGACAGGGTATGCGCTTTGGTGGCGGGCGGCGGCTATGCCGAATATGTGGTGGTAGATGCGGCGCAATGCCTGCCTATTCCCCTTGGTTTCAATTTTACGGAAGCGGCAAGCTTGCCCGAAACGGTATATACCGTATGGTCCAATGTCTTCCAGCGGGGCAGGCTATCACCCATGGAGACCTTGCTGGTGCATGGCGGTAGCAGTGGCATAGGTATTACGGCCATCCAGCTGGCAAAAGCCTTTGGCGCCAAGGTTTTCGTGACGGTGGGCAGTGATGAAAAGGGAGCGGCTTGCCTACAGTTGGGAGCGGACCGATATGTGAATTACAAGTTGGAAGACTTTGCCGAAGCATTTGCCGACGATGGGGTGGATGTCATCCTGGATATGATAGGAGCCGAGTATTTCGAGCGCAATATCCAGGTGCTGAAAACCGAGGGAAGATTGGTGTTTATCAATGCCATGAAAGGCAATGCCGCCACCTTGGATATCATGAAAGTCATGCGCAAACGCATTTCCATCAGTGGAAGCACATTGCGTAATAGGGAAACAGCGTTCAAAGCGGCACTTACCAAGGAAATAGGGGAAAAGGTATGGCCCATCATGGAAGCAGGGGAGTTCAAGCCCGTTATCTATAAGACCTTCCCGCTAGAAGAAGCCTACCAGGCGCACGCACTGATGGAGAGCAGCGCGCATATCGGCAAGATCGTCTTGGTGGTGGATGACGAAAAGTAGGCCCCAGCATTTAACCCACAGCGCGGTCCCTTGCCCCGAAACTGGAGCTAGTACAGTGAAGAAACTAATGCAACTGGCTCAAGTTTAAGGGCAGGTCAGGTGGGCAAAGCCTAACTTGGGCCAGAACAATACATCAAAGCTTGCAGCTTTATGTCCTCATGCCTCGAAGTTTCAAACTTCGGCTTATTGGCCAAGCACCAGTTGATCCGCAGCGCAATCCCTTGCCCCGAAACTGGCGCTAGTTAAAGAGGAAATGTAAAGAAATGTTAAATTTTGCATTTCTGCCTGCCATGCTCTTGCAAATTTCTTGTCAAATATAAAATTTTGCATTTCAATTTTTGGTTATCAGCCTAGCGGTGTTGACCTGATTTATGAGTGGGTGATGTTCCTGAACTTGGATCCGCTACCGCCATGATAAACCTTATTAAGTTCTTTTTATTCATAATGTATTGTTAGTCATCTTAAAATCTATGCTTGCATTTTTATCGTTGGCACGTGCAAAGAAGCTTAAATCGTGCTTGGTTTATTTGTTCTTTTTAGGGTTTATGGGTTCCCCTTCCCTTGGTTTGGCACAGGGTGTCACGCTTTATACGCCTTATACCAAGATTTCCGTACCACCCGGCCAATCCATTGACTATTCCATTGACATTATCAATAACGGCAGTGCTGTGCGCAATGCTTCACTTACCGTGGTAGGCCTCCCCAAAGACTGGCCATACGAGCTAAAGTCCGGTGGCTGGAGCGTGGGGCAGGTATCCGTGTTGCCCAAGGAGCGCAAAAATGTTTCCCTGCAGGTACAGGTGCCCTACAAGGTGAACAAGGGGAGCTATACCTTTCAGGTGGTGTCTCCCGGCATGGGGCAGTTGCCCCTGACGGTGGTGGTATCCGAGCAAGGTACCTTCAACACGGAATTCAACAGTACGCAGCCCAATATGGAGGGTGCGGCCAATTCCACGTTTACCTTCAACGCCACGCTGCGCAATAGTACGGCCGAAGATCAGGTCTATGCCTTGCAGGCACAGGCTCCTCCGGGATGGAACGTCTCCTTCAAGGCAGATTATAAGCAGGTGTCGTCCGTGAATATCGAATCGTATAAGACCAAGGACATCACCATCGAAATAAAGCCCACCGACGATACCAAGGCCGGCAAGTATAAAGTGCCCGTGATCGCTACTACCAATGGTACATCGGCCGATTTGGCCTTGGAGGTGGTAGTGACCGGTTCCTATGCCATGGAACTGACCACGCCCAGCGGACTGCTGAGCGGGGAAATCACGGCTGGAGATACCAAAAACATAGACCTCACGGTCAAGAATACCGGATCGGCCGAAATAAAGAACGTGCAGCTCCAATCGTCTGCTCCCTCCAAATGGGAGGTGACCTTCGAGCCGCAGAAGATAGACAACCTCATCCCCGGAGGCTATGTCAACGTGAAGGCGTCCATCAAGGCGGACAGGAAGGCCATACCGGGCGATTACGTGGTCAATATCGATGCCAAGGCAGCGGAGACCTCCTCAAAAGTAAGCTTCAGGATGGCCGTCGAAACCTCGCTGTTGTGGGGCTGGCTGGGCATTTTGATCGTTATCCTGGCCTTGGGAGCAGTCTATTATCTGTTCAAGAAATACGGAAGGAGGTAAGCCGTGTCTGACGTAATTGAAATCAATGGGCTTACCAAGCGATACGGCAGCCTGACGGCCGTAGACCATTTGGATCTGACGATCAAGAAAGGAGAGGTCTTTGGCCTGCTGGGGCCGAATGGGGCAGGTAAGTCGACCACCATCCTGATGATGCTCGGCCTTACGGACCCGGATGCGGGCACGGTGCAGGTCTGCGGCATCAATGCCACGGTAAACCCCATAGAGGTTAAAAGAAGGGTAGGCTATCTGCCCGACGACGTAGGGTTTTACGAAAACTACAGCGGACTGGAAAACCTTTTGTACACTGCCCGCCTCAACAGGATCAGCGGGGAGGAAGCGGAGGCTAGGGCCGACAGGCTCCTGGAGCGTGTGGGGCTTAGCGATCATGCGGGCAAGAAAGCAGGGAAATACTCCAGGGGGATGCGCCAGCGGCTGGGCCTGGCCGATGTGCTTATCAAAAACCCCGAGGTCATTATCTTGGACGAGCCCACCTTGGGTATAGACCCCAAGGGGGTGCGGGAGTTTCTGGACCTCATCGTGCAGCTTAGCAAGGAAGAGGGCATCACGGTGCTGCTTTCCTCCCACCACCTGCACCAGGTACAGCAGGTATGCGACAGGGTAGGGCTGTTTGTCGAGGGCAAATTGCTGGCCGAAGGCGATGTGCCCACGCTTTCCAGGAAGCTTTTTCCCGAGCAGGCCTTTGAGGTGGAACTAGGCGTATCTGGCGCGACCTTTGAGCAGGTGAGAACGGTCTTAGCGCCGCTGGAAGGCATTGCCTCTGTCACACAGGCACCACAGGAACTTTTTCACGTGGCCTGCCACCAAGACCTTACGGCACGGATAGCCCATAGGCTGGTGTCGTCCGGCTTGGAGCTGGTGCACCTGACCCATAGGGAATACGGCCTGGACGAGATCTATAATCGGTATTTTGAAGGAAAGGAGGCCTATGGCAAGCTTAGCTAATAAGCCATTGCACCCATTTTGGGTGATCGTGAACAAGGAAATAAGGGACTATGTGAGCAGTTGGCGTTTCGTCATCCTTTTGGTACTCATCCTGCTCACCTGCTTTGGTTCCCTGTACACTTCCATCACTAATCTGGGCAAGTCCATCAAGGCCGATGATCCGGACGGGGCTTTCTTTTTCCTGAAGCTCTTTACCGTCTCGGATGGCTCGTTGCCTCCTTTTCACGTGTTCATCGGTTTCTTGGGGCCTTTGCTGGGCATTGCCCTGGGCTTTGATGCCATCAATTCCGAGCAGCATGCCGGTACATTGAGCAGGGTAATGGCACAGCCCATCCATCGCGATTACCTCATCAATGCCAAGTTTGTGGCGGCTCTCATCGTCATCGGCACCCTGTTCTTCGCATTGGGTTTCATGGTCATGGGGCTGGGGCTGTTCATCGTGGGTATTCCCCCTACGGCTGGCGAGTTTCTGCGCATCCTGTTCTTCTTGCTCCTGAGCGTGCTGTATGTGGCCTTCTGGCTCAACCTGTCCATCCTGTTTTCCATCAGGTTCAAGCAGGCCGCCACATCGGCCCTCACGGCGATAGCCATATGGTTGTTCTTTACCGTGTTCTATCAGATTATAGTCAATCTGATAGCCAGGGCTATCATACCGGACGGGGCTTCCTCGCCGCAGCAAATGATGGCCTATCAAAACTTGGTGATGAACATGCTGCGCATAGTGCCCAGCCAGCTGTATAGCGATGCGACGACGACCTTGCTCATGCCTTCGGTGAGGAGCCTGGGGCCGCTCACCATGGAGCAGGTGTACAGCGCCATTCCCAGTCCATTACCCTTGGGGCAAAGCCTGCTGCTGGTATGGCCGCAGCTCACGGGCCTCATAGCGGCTACCGTGCTTTGCTTTGCGATATCCTACTACCTGTTCATGCGCAAGGAAATACGGTCTAGGTAAGAGGTTAGGTTATATATAGATTACTCTATTTGGCTATTTGGCGGCCGTCTCCTGCGTTTGTGCAACACAAATGCAGGAGACCGCTTTTTTTTGCTGTATTTGCTTTGTCTAATTCCGGGTCGTTTTTTACCAAAATATAACTCGTCCATGCCGTATGGTTTATGATTGCTCATCAATTGTAGTTCTGTCGTTATTTGTTGTCGGTTGGGAGATTACAAGAAATTCAAGTTGTTCCGTGGTCTCATTCGCAATAAAGTGTCTGGTTTTGGGTTGGATTAATAGCCCTTTTTGTTCGGTTACAATTATTTTATTCCCATCTAAATAAAAAGTTGCAGCACCTTTGAGTATGTAGAAAAATTGCTGAGCATTGACATGAAAATGTGATTTTTCCCTTGTTTCACTCGGCATACTTTCCTGTTTGACCGAAAGTCCAACAGTATCTGCTAAAACCCAACTATCACAGTTGTTGCCCCACAAATAATGTTCTGCTGTTTGTTTGTCAATTATTTTTTCTGTCATAAGTGTTCCATCAAAATTTGCAAATAACGGGCCGCGTATTGGCGATGGGCGGGATTTTTACCACAAGACCTAAATGCGAAGCCGAAGGCTCAAACTTAGATAAATTGCTTTTATATCCAATTTAATTGCGTTGCATATTTTATTTCAGGTTTCGTTCTTTCAATATGACTTCCAATTCTTTAACTTTTTTGTTTTTAGGGTCTTTAACAAATTTATAGATTAGAAAGAGAGGTAGTAGAAGTGCAAGCCCATATGCGTTATAATATATGCTGACAAAAATAATTCCTAATAGAAAACCAATAAGAAAAGCATTTAATATAGAGAATGATTTCAGCTTTTTTTCTTCGTTTAATAGCTCTTGGTCTGTCAATTCTTTTAATTCTTTCTCTTCCATTTTTTAGTTCAGGTTTCGTGATTTGATTTCTTTGTTTAACAAATTCAAGTTTATTAAAGTTGGCAGTAAGCTTATTGGAAAAATAAATATAGGAAGCCCTAAAGGCAGCGGAAATATTCTGGCTAATTTGTCACTATCGCTTGTAACATAAATATAAATCACAACGGCAAGCATCAAGATCCCCATAATTCCAAAAGCCATCAGAATACTTTTTAGTAATCCCTTTTGTTTCAATAGTTTTTCATCGCTTAATTCAGCAATCTTATTTTGTTTCATCTGTAAATAATTTTATTCCATCGGTCAGATGGAGCTTACCATGTTTAAAATTTACATTCTCCTGTGTGACGAAAATGAAATTTTAAACATGGACGGTTCATAGTGTTCTTTATTTCAGGTTACGGTGATTTAGCTCTTTTTCCGTTAACTTAAATTGTTTCCATGTAACCACGGCAACTCCGATGAAAGCGACCGGCATAAAAGTCAGCACTTTAATATCGTTATCTATAATCGTTATGATAGAGACAATAAACATCAGAACGATTGATGCAACGGTAAATGTAAAAGTCGTTTTTCTTTTTTTCGCTTCTTTCAATAATTCTTCGTTTGACAATTCGGTAAGATTGATTTTCTTCATAAATGTTTGTTTTGAAAACGATTGTTGTCTGAAATTTCTGCCAACTCTCACATATCCGCGACAATAATCCTTGTTATCCGGATATAATCAGTTGAGGATACATTTTTGCTTGACAAAATACGTACTTCGAAAATTCACGGGATAATCCCGGTCAATTGCTGTTTTAAAATTACTCGTTTTTCAGGAAGTTAAAAATCATTTAGCCTCTTTTTGTGAAAAAACCTACTTCCGGGTGTCGGAGAGTTTTATGCAAAGGCGTGGAGTAGGAGGGACTGTAAGCGTCTGGCAAACGTATGCTGATGAAAGCCTCAAGACTTATGTCTTTTTCAAAAAAAGTATTTTAAAAAAGAAACGAAAAAACATTTGAGCTGTTCGAGATGTTAGCAAAGCGCCTGTCTACCGGACAGGCAGGCATCTCGAACATACAGATAAATACGGATTTGCAATCCGTTATTCCATTATTTGAGGTCGGAGACCTCACGTTATCGGTCATTCGACGCCGTGTCCGACCACCAGTGGATTCGCTGACAGGAAATGTCGACTAGCGAGAACCGAACCAAGTTATTCGTGAGTACACGGTAGTGCTAATTACGGGGAATCAAATGGGGCTTTAGTTTAAATTATTCGGTATACATTGTGTTATAAACACCCGTATTTAAACAAATCTATCGATAAATAGTCTTGTATCTGCACAGTCGTTCCTGAAGCAATTCTTCAGAAATTGTTTGTTTTTATTGACCTATAGGAACTCTACTAATATAGCTCGTCCTGCTCCCAGTTCGTGGGATTACCCTGTATGTACGAGACGATCCGCTCGTGTTCTGGCTGGTCTCGGAGGATTCTGTCGTGGTATCTGGGTTGCCATGCGAAATCGGCATGTATGAGACGTGCCGATTTCGTGACACCGATTTTAAACCCACGAATAATGGAGGCAAGATTCTTTGATTGAGGTCCGAATTTGTTAATTGTTTTTTTGCCTGTATTACGGTTTTGTAGAGACGCAAAATCTTGCGTCTCTACGGTGCCGGTGCCTTCGCCATGCTGTTTGTCTATCACGACAATACCGTGCACATGATTTGGCATCACCACAAATTCATCTAGGATTACGAATGGAAAGTGATTCGGGATCTCCTTCCAAGATCTTTCAACAAACTCCCCAATCTCCGACAGCCGCACAAACCCATCCACCACCTCTCCGAAAAATGGCACCCTGTCTTTTGTACAGATCGTGACAAAGTATGTAGCATTCGCACCGTAGTCCCACCAAGATGCTCTGGCGGAAGGGATGCGGTATCTATCTTTATAAAGGTCAGCCATGATCTATATTCCGTTTGTCCCTGAAAGCAATTTCAAACTTCCGGGTTCCGTTTTTTGTAACCATTCTCTTTTGAAGGTATACCGAACACTATATCCTTCTTATCCTGCTCTTTCATTTTCAGGAAACCGACCATGCTAACGATCGCCCCTCCGACGGTTTAAAGAAACAATCTTTGATTATTTAAAATCATTGGCCAAATAACATCAAAAATGAGTTTACCTAAAATTATTCCAACTCCAACCAAGATACCGTCACGGAGATAATTTTTTTGCCTTTCTTTTGATCTTCCATTTTAAATAATTTTAAAAATTATAACGGTTAATTCTGTAATCTTGATTGCTTATTTTCATCTAATCGGTTTTTGAGATCACATTTTGCGACCTTGGCTATTTCTTTTTTTTAATCACCGTTATTCTTCTCTTCTTTCAAATTTTTCTCCTTTAACAACCTCAACTTTTCCTTCTCACGTTCAATTTCTACGATCAGTTCTTCCTCAGAGGGGAGGTAGAGCATATATTTGGTGGCGAATATCTGATTGTTGTCGCTAATGACCGAATATTTGACTACTGTTTCGCTTTTCTCGGTACATAGGATGATACCTATGGTGGGGTTATCGCCTTCGGGCTTTTTGAGATCATCAAATAGCCTTCGGTACATATCCATCTGCCCAATATCTTGATGCGTCAGTTTGCCTACCTTAAGATCAATAAGTACGAAACTTTTTAGTAGGTAGTTGTAGAATACCAAGTCGATGTAAAACTGTTCTAACTCTGTGCTTATACGATATTGGCGGCCAACAAAAGAAAAGCCCTTACCGAGTTCGAGCAGGAATTGCTGTAGGTTTTCAATAAGAGCAGATTCGATATCTTTTTCTGAAGCATCTATAGGTTGGGGTATGTTGAGGAATTCGAATACATAAGGGTCTTTGATGAAATCTTCTGTACGTTGCTTTTCCAACGTATTGCTGTGCTTGATGGCAGTTTCCTTATCCTTTGAAGTCAGCAGGCGCTCATAATAGAAGGAGTTGATGTTTCTTTCCAATGTACGTACAGTCCATCCTTGTTCGGCTGCCTCTTGGAGATAGTAATCTCTTGCTTTAGCGTTTTCGACTCTCATAATTAGCCTATTATGGCTCCAACTCAATTTTCTACACACTGTGTAGAAAATCTCATTTTTAGGATAGGTTGAGTAGAATTGCCTAAAGCTATATAAGGCTGCTGAAGAATAACCGTTGCCATATTTTGTCGTTAATGCCCTGGAAAGGGTTTTGATTATAGATTTTCCGTATTCAGCGCGCTCTAACCCCTGTAATTCTTCTTCTGCAATGCGTTTGCCAGTAAGCCAATAAGCTTCCACCATATTCGTGTTCACGGCATTAATTGCTTTTCTGCGGCCTTCCTCGATAATGGCTATGACATCGGCTACGACTGTTTCCATAGTCCAAATTTAATGATTTTCAATGATTCTCTGAAGCTAAGATTCTTTTTAGAACAACGACATACTTGCTCCAGCTAGTTTTTCCAACCAATGGTTGGAGATTTTTATTAGGCTGATATTCAGTGTAAAACTGGGCCCCTTTGCCCAAACCCTCTCTTTGTTTTTCAGTGATAGCATGTTCGATATCCCAATATAAGCTTACTCAATCCTCCCTCAAAGCTCTCTACGACTTCCCTTAGGGGTTTTAGCTTTTGAGTTTTCCCTTTTTCTTTAATATAAAAACCTACTTCTAGGTGTCGGAGAGTTTTATGCAAAGGCGTGGAGTAGGAAGGACTGTAAGCGTCTGGCAAACGTATGCTATTCAATGAAAAATCGATTACGGGGAACTCGTAATAAACAACGATTCTGGTCGCAATTTTGTAAGCATGGTGTTTTTCAAGACTTATATTCCTGTGTTATGAGAATTTGGCGGGACGGGTTAAGTTAAAGTACAGGCAAGGTTTGTTTTTGGTGTAAAATAAACCCTATATTTACATCGTAAACGGCTGATGCTTAACGTATTTTTTTAGGGTCAACAATCAAAGCCAAATCAATTTGTCAATAAAATTACCGGATTTTAAACTTCCTTACGTATTTGCGGTCGAGGGAGGAGAAGAGTTAAAGAACAGTGCAAACCAGCCGCTCATCGTTGCCGGCATTGATAAGGAAACAGTCGAACGTGGCGATTACGTGGTGAAATTGAATGCCTCCGAGCGCATGCACAAAGAAAGTCGCATGCGCGTGCTTATTGCTGTATTTATGGCCATAGAGCTTGGCATATCGGTAGTGATGCCGGCAGTAATAGAGGTGACGGACAATTTTGTGGAGACCTTAAGGGGCAAAGCATATTATGTAAAGGCCAGCAAGAGCTTGGGTTACAATGTAGGATCCGAATACGAAAAGAGCCATTTCATTTTAGACAATCAGATAACCTTGAGCAATGAACTGGAAAAGCTGGGACAACACATTTTCGCCTTCGATGTGTTTATAGAAAACGTAGATAGGAACCATGCCAAGCCCAATATGATTACCAATGGAAAGAACTTGGTACTGTTGGATCACGAATTGGCTTTTGGCTATGCCACAACTCCTGCCTTTTTGCGCAATCCCACTCCTTGGGTGTTTTCCGATGGAGATAGGGGCTGGATGACAAAACATTGTCTCTACCAACGCCTCAAGGGCAAAATAGGAGAGGTGGATGCATTTAAGGAAAGAATGGTTACTTTGGACGGCTCGTTTTGGGACAAGGCCAGGACCTTGATTCCGCAAGAGTGGTTCGTAGGAGAGCTGTTTGATGGCATTGTCGCCCGCAGCACTTCCCTGATAGCGCATAAGGATGAATGGATTAACGAAATAAAGCAACTCTTAGCATGAAAACGTTTCAATATCAATTGTTGCAATTTCAGCCAGACAAGGTTTCTGGCGAGTTTCTCAATGTAGGTGTAGTGGTATTTGATGGGCAGCAGCAAGTGCTGGATTTCGATATCCTGCACAAGGCCGCAGGGCTGGGGCAGGTATTCCCTGGGGCACCGTTGCGCTATCTCACCAAGCAGTTGCATATTATTCATACCGCACTGGCCAAGGTGCAGCATCGCTTGGCTAGCGATCTGCCGTTGGAGCGATACGAATCTGTCGATGAGCTTACCCGTTCCATATTTCCCAAGGATGACAGTTCCCTGTCTTTCTCTAATGTACGCCAGCGACTGGACCTGGATATCCGTTCGCTCACCCGGCACCTTTCCGATAGGATGATCAGCATCCGCCATCTGGAAAAGGAGAAGGAAGTAAACAGCGATAAGGAAGTGAGGAACAAGATCTATAGGCAATACTTCGAGCAAAGGAACATCACCAAGCACTTGGCGCCATGCTCGGTGAACCACCAAGTACAACGAGCTGCTGTTTGACCATAGCTGGAAGAACGGCCACCTCCATTTCTTCGAATCGGTCAATTTTGACCTGCTGCGCGATGATGTCATCAAGAACAAGGTGCGTCGCTGGGCGGGGCAAATAGACGAATTGGCCACGGCCAGCGAGCCGTCCCATCTCTACCTGCTCTCGCAAATGCCCCAGTCCAATGAGGACCTGCGCACCTTTATTACGGATTTTCTGCAAGGCAAGTCCAGTGACAAGGTACGGGTAGACATCGTCACCCCAGAAAACGTCTCTTCGGTTACCTCTACCCTAGAGGGGCAAATCCGGGCGCATGAGGAAATGGAAGGGTGATTGCCTTGTTGGTAGAATATCCCCGATAACCAATCGACTGCCTTAGTTTGAGGTAGCCAATAACACCAATGGCCAATATGTGCTAAATCGATAATGGCACCATTAGAACCGTAACATGTTGAACAATATCAAACGAAAATGGCATCTTTGAACCGTAGTATCCACCTTAAAGCTGGCGCTGAATTTCCTGCGTTCTTTTCTTATTTTCAACTGCTGATTTAAACATTTATGCAGTTGTCCAATATTTGGGTAGTATGATAGTAGTAATAATTACTGCGCGGAAGGCCCAAAAGTCTGCACTGATCCGAAACGCTGATCTTTCTCTCGGACGGGGAAACCAGTTTGCGTTTCTCTTCCATACTCATTTCCCCAACACTTTTTTTAAGAAATCTACCTGGACCTGTAATTCCCCTATCTTGGAATACAACTCTTTTTCCTTTGAATCTTCCTTCTCTTCTTTCTTTTCACCAGCGAATACCTGTTCGGCATCGGCCAGAAATTCACGTTTCCAGGTATTGATCTGGGTGGGATGCAGCTCATATTTCACTGCCAGTTCCTGAATGGTCTGTTGCTCTTTGATCGCTTCTATGGCTACCTTCGCCTTAAAGCCCGCACTGAATTTTCTACGTTCCTTTTTCATTTTCAACTGCTAATTTAAACATTTAAGCAGCTGTCCAGTTTTTGGGGAGTACTATATTCGACCCATATTGCCTAATAGTTCGGTAAAAAGCCGCAAAAGCGGCACCATAGGCTACTAATACCGGACTAATATAGGCAAAGAGCGTACTCTGGATCAGATGTGAGACTAAAGCAGAAAGACCAAAGACTAGAGCAAGTGGGCGTGTGGCACTTGTAAGGCTTTCTGAAAGGGAAAACATTCATAGTAGCAGAAACAGGCGTGCACGTTGCTATGCAGGCCCTGCCCATTCCATGGCAATGGAAACAGGGCAAGGGCTGCTCCACCGATCATGCAGGCAGTGCCGAGCAGGGACTGGTTCAAGTTTTGGTGAGGGGAACAGCTGTGGGCTAACTTGGACCTACAGATAAATAGAAGCTTGCAACTTCGGTAGGGTAGCAAGTTGAAAACTTGCTTTTATTGGAGAGCCCGAGTTAACCAGCCCGCACGTGGCCATTACCCCGAAACTCGCGCCAGCTGAGGAGCTTGCGGACGGTAGAATTGCGGCGCAGGCAGGCGGAACTATGCAGGGCGGCCTTGGAAAGTTTGCGTCTCGGGATTTTGGTAGCTTGTGGATCAAAGGGATGGATGCAGCGAAGCCTAGCGTCCATCTGGTAGAGGGCACCAAAATCCAGCAAACTTTCCACAGCCGCAAAAGCAGTTTATTCGCTTTTGGTTTGCTTTCAAAGGTGCTCATGAGCTCGTCCCGACAGCTGTCGGGACTCGGTTTTGCCTACTTTTTTCTGCTTTGGCAAAAAAGTAGGTGCCCTGTCGCGGCAAGAGCGACGGAAGGGAAAGAGCGGAGGGAAAAAACCGTATAGACGTAACACCTTACGTCTATACTAAACCATTAAATTCCCTATCTTTGACCTCCATGGCAAAAGCAAAAACCGTCTATTACTGTCAGAACTGCGGCTACGAGTCGGCCAAGTGGCTGGGCAAGTGCCCCTCGTGCAACGAGTGGAACACCTTGGTGGAGGAACTGGCGGAGAAGACCACCAGCAAGGTGCCCGACTGGCGCGTGAGCCAGACCAGGGAAAGCGGCCGAACCAGCAAGGCCGCCATCATCCACGAGATCGTGTACTCGGAAGAGCAGCGACTGGTGACGCCCGATACCGAACTGAACAGGGTGCTGGGTGGGGGCATCGTACTGGGCTCTTTGGTGCTCATAGGCGGAGAGCCCGGTATAGGTAAATCCACCCTGATGCTGCAGGTGGCGCTCAATATGCCCAACGTCAAGACCCTGTACGTCTCCGGCGAAGAGAGCGAATCGCAGTTGAAGATGCGTGCCGAAAGGCTCAACCAGTCCTCCCGTGCCAATTGTTATATCCTCACGGAAACCTCCACCCAGCAGATCTTTAAGCAGATAGCCCAGGTGGAACCACAGGTGGTCATCATAGATTCCATCCAGACCCTGCATTCGTCCCACATAGACTCTACGCCGGGCAGCGTGTCGCAGGTGCGCGAGTGCACGGCAGAGCTCTTGCGCTTTGCCAAGGAATCGGGCACGCCGGTGTTCATCATAGGGCACATCACCAAGGAGGGGAGCATAGCCGGCCCCAAGGTGCTGGAGCATATGGTAGATACCGTGCTGCAGTTTGAGGGCGATAGGCATCACGTGTACCGTATCATCCGAGCCGTGAAGAACAGGTTTGGCAGCTCGTCCGAACTGGGGATCTACGAGATGCACGGAACGGGATTGCGGGAGGTATCCAATCCTTCGGAGATCCTGCTTTCCGAGCGGGAAGCCAGTTTGAGCGGCATCGCCATTGCGGGGGTGCTGGAAGGCGTGCGGCCCATGTTGGTGGAGGTGCAGGCCTTGGTGAGCAACTCGGCCTATGGCACTCCGCAGCGTTCGTCCACGGGCTACGATACCAAGCGGATGAACATGCTGCTGGCGGTATTGGAAAAGCGATTCGGTTTCCGGCTCAGCATGCAGGATGTCTTTCTGAACATCGCCGGGGGCATCCGGGTAGAAGACCCCGCCATTGATATGGCCGTGATAGCCGCCATCATTTCCTCCCAGCAGGATATGCCCATCGTGCAGCAGATGGCTTTTATCGGTGAGGTGGGGCTCTCGGGAGAGATCCGTGCCGTCACCCGCATAGACCAGCGCATAGCAGAGTGCGAGAAATTGGGATTCGAGCGGGTGTTCATCCCCCGTTATAACAAAAAGGGCCTCGTGCTCGAAAAATACAGCGTGAAAATCACCTTGGTAGCCACCGTAGAAGAGCTGTTTGGGCATCTATTTGGCTAGGGCGTTTTCTTATTGAATACGGCCAAAGTGTAAAAATGATGTGGCAAATTCACGAGAAATTTTGTATACAGGGACACTTTATGCTACTTTTGCAATGATGGCGGCAAAGTGTTTCAATTTCTTTATGCTACTAGTGTTCGTAAATACGATTACGTATTTCCCGCAGAGTAGCTTGAGAGGAATGGGCGGGCAGTACGCCGTGAATGCCTACCTTTCAGGATCGTCCGAGGCGGATATGCCGGAATTTGATGGCGATACGCTGTTGGAATGCCTGCTGAACGATGTGCTCGAACTGCCCTTGCACGAGACCGATCCCGATCCCGATCTATTTACCAAGATATTGTCTTTTCTGGGCAACCTGATATGCAGTACCCCGCTATGGGTATATCAGGTCAGCCTAATTCCGCTCTTGGCCTTGCTATCTTCTAAGGTCGTTTTTAGCATAGCACATTCTTCCAAGCTGAAACACCTGCTTGGCTATTATACCTTTCTTTTCCGATTAAAACCTTTTTAATCTTTTTGTTATTTAATGAGATGGTCGATAGGGCGTCATAATGGGATTATGATGGCACTACACGAATGAACTGATTTAGAGATCATAATTAATTAACTCAAAGATTTTTATAGGGAACATCCAAGGGCTCGTATGGCTATTTGATATATGCCGCCTTGCCTGCTGGATGGAGCACCTTAAGCAGTCGAACATAAAGACTCCCAATTACAATAAAAACTTATTATATGCTGATGAAAAAAGCGTGGTCCTATTTGTGGATGCCGATATTATGCGTGTTTGCCTGTAAATCTAGCGGAAGTAATTCCAGCACGGCAGATGGAGAGAAGGGGAAGCAAGTGCCCGTGGTGACCTTGAGCACCATAGACACGGTGCTATATACCGATTATATAGCGGATATACAGGCCGTGAAGAACGTGGAAGTGCGTTCTAGGCTGCAGGGCTTCTTGGACCAGATCTATGTGGATGAGGGTGCTGCCGTGACCAAGGGGCAGATCCTGTTCAAGATAAACGATGAAGAATATAGGGCAGAGGTATCCAAGGCACAGGCCGCGTTGAACAATGCCATTGCCGATGCCAAGATCGTGGAAGTGGAAGCCACACGCGTGAAAGCGCTGGTGGATAAGAACATCATCTCCAAGACAGACCTGGACGTGGCGCAGGCGCAGTTGAATGCGGCACAGGCCAGGGTGCAGGAAGCGCGAAGTGTACTGCAACATGCCCAGACAAGGCTGAGCTTTACCAACGTGCGCTCGCCCTTCAATGGCCGGATAGACCGCATACCGCTCAAGGTGGGTAGCCTGCTGGGCGAGGGGGCGCTGTTGACCACCGTATCCGACTTGCAGGAGGTATTTGCCTATTTTGATATCTCCGAGACGGAGTATTTGCAGAATATAGCTAGCAAACAAAATGAAAGCATCCTGGCGCAACCCGTGAAGCTCACATTGGCGGATGGGCAGGAGTATCCCTATGAAGGGCGGGTGGAACTGGCAGAATCGGAGTTTGAGGCATCTACGGGCTCTATTTCCCTAAGGGCCAGGTTCCCCAATCCGGATAGGTTGTTGAAGCACGGCGCCACAGGCAAGGTAAAACTGCCTCATCGCCTCGAGGGAGCGCTCATTGTGCCACAAAAGGCCGTGTTTGAGATTCAGGATCATACCTATGTATATGTCTTGGCCGATTCCAATAAGGTGAAAATGCACAGCTTTGAGGCAGGGCCAAGGTTAGGTTATTTTTACCTCATCAATAGCGGACTGAAGGCAGGACAAAAGATTGTGTACGAAGGTTCCCAGGGACTGAAAGACGGTGCTACCGTGCGCCCGCGTCCCGTTTCTTTCGATAGCCTTTTGGTGCATCAGGACATGAATTAATACTAGGCTAAATTAGTGTCCTTCTATCATGTCGCCTGGCTTTGTGCGCTCAATAGAAAAATGCTCATTTACCCATTAGTAAACTGCGCTTTTTCTCGTTTCGTGCGCCTTGCCAGACACCATGCCAGCTTGGTCACTGACTTTATGGACAGACTTTAAATTATAATTTATTCCATTATTATGGTTGAAACATTCATAAGAAGGCCGATACTTTCATTGGTTATTTCCATATTTATTACCCTTTTGGGTATTCTTTCCTTATTTACGCTACCCACTACCCAATTCCCCGATATCGTGCCGCCATCGGTTACCGTCAGCGCCAATTACAATGGCGCCAATGCCGAGGTATGTGCCGATGCGGTGGCCATTCCCCTGGAAAGGGCCATCAATGGTGTGCCCGGTATGACCTATATGTCTACCGTGACCACCAACAACGGCGATACGCGCATCACCATCTTCTTTGACGTAGAGACCGATCCTGATATTGCGGCCGTCAACGTGCAGAACCGGGTCACGACCGTCTTGGACGAGCTGCCGGAAGAGGTAATACGGGCAGGTGTGGTCACCGAAAAGGAGATCAACAGCATGCTCATGTACCTCAACATCTATAGCGAGGCCGAGGATGCGGATGAGCGTTTTATATACAACTTCACGGACATCAATATCCTGAAGGAGCTGAAGCGGATTGATGGGGTAGGCTATGCCGAGATCATGGGCTTTAAGGACTATGCCATCCGGGTATGGCTGAAGCCCGATAAGCTCGTGGCCTACAACGTGTCCAGCGAGGAGATCATTACCTCCTTGCGGGCGCAGAACGTGGAGGCAGCCCCCGGGCAGACGGGAGTGGGCTCGGGCAGGCGTGTCAACATGCAGCAGTACGTGCTGCGCTATCCCGGGCGCTTCAATACGCCCGAGCAGTACGGAAACATCCCGCTGCGGGCCAATCCGGACGGCTCCATCTTGCGGGTGAAGGACGTGGCCGAACTGGAATTCGGTTCCATTGAGTACGAGATGGCCTCCAAGATAGACGGCAAGCCCTCTGCGGCCATCATGATCAAGCAACTGCCGGGATCCAACGCGCAGGATGTAATAGAGCGGATAAAAGTCCGCCTGGAAGAGCTGAAAGACAGCTCGTTCCCCCCGGGCATGCAATATTCCATGGGCTATGATGTATCCCGCTTTCTGGATGCCTCCATTGCCGAGGTATTGCATACGCTCTTTGAGGCCTTTATACTGGTGTTTCTGGTCGTCTATATCTTTCTACAAGATTTCCGTTCCACGCTGATTCCCGGCCTGGCCGTGCCCGTCTGTTTGGTAGGCGCTTTGTTCGTCATGAACCTGATGGGCTTTTCCATCAATCTGCTTACCCTGTTTGCGCTGGTGCTGGCCATAGGTATCGTCGTGGACGATGCCATCGTGGTGGTGGAGGCCGTGCACGTCAAGATGGAAGAGGGGCTCCCTCCGCTGGAGGCAACCATCGCCGCCATGAAGGATATTACCTCGGCCATCATCGCCATTACCCTCGTCATGGCTGCCGTGTTTGTCCCCGTTGCCTTTTTGGGGGGGCCGGTCGGTATTTTCTATCGGCAGTTTTCGCTCACCTTGGCGGGCTCCATCCTCATATCGGGTATCAATGCGCTGTCGCTCACGCCAGCGCTCTGCGCTCTTATACTGAAGCCGATGGATCATCACGGTGAGCATAAGCCCAAGGGGGTGATGGGCAAATTCTTCGCGGGCTTCAACCGTTGGTACAACCGGATTTCGGTCAAATACCTTGGCCTGCTAGGTCGGATTACCGGCAGGCGGGGCATCACCTTATTGGTGCTCGTCATATTCTTCGTGGCCACGTGGGGCGCTGCGCGCATCCTCCCCTCGGGTTTTATCCCTACGGAAGACCAGGGGATGATCTACGTGAACGTCACCACCCCGGCAGGGGCCAGTGTGGACAGAACGGAGGCCGTGCTAGACCAGATAGATAAAGTGGTGCGGGGGGAAGAGGCGGTAGAAAGCTTCTCCTCCCTGGCGGGGTACAGCATCGCCAACGAAGTGTCGGGAGCGGCCTATGGAATGGGGATGATCAACCTCAAGCCCTGGGAAGACCGGGATGTATCCGTGCAGCAGGTGATAGACATGCTGGAGGAGAAAACCGCCGATATTGCCGATGCCGACATCGAGTTTTTCCCGCCGCCCACGGTACCCGGTTTTGGGAATGCCAGTGGTTTTGAGCTGAGGCTATTGGATAGGAGCGGGAGCGACGATCTGGGGAAACTATCCATTGTCATGAGCGATTTCGTGCAGCAGCTGAACGACGCGCCCGAACTGAAAACGGCCTATACCAGCTTCAACTCCGAGTTTCCGCAGTACCTCATCAATGTGGACTATGACAAGGCGGCCAAGCTGGGGGTCAGCGTGGAGAATGCCATGACGACCCTGCAGACCTTGCTGGGAAGCTTCTACGCGACCAATTTCATCCGTTATGGGCAAATGTATAAGGTGATGGTACAGGCCTCGCCAGACTACCGGAACAGCCCGGAGCAGGTGTTGCAATTGTTCGTGAAGAACGACAAGGGAGGCATGGTGCCTTTCTCGTCCTTTGTGCAGATGGACCGCATCTATGGGCCGGAGCAGTTGACCCGGTACAATATGTTTACCTCGGCCATGATCAACGGGGAGCAGGCAGAGGGCTACAGCAGTGGGCAGGCCATTGAGGTGGTGGAGCGCATAGCCAGCGAAACGCTCCCGCAGGGCTATGACATAGAGTGGTCGGGCATCACCAGGGAGGAGATCATATCGGGCAATCAGGCGCTTTATATCTTCGCTTTGTGTATCCTATTTGTCTACCTATTGCTGGCCGCACAGTACGAGAGCTTCCTTCTGCCGCTGGCCGTCATCCTGAGCTTGCCGGTCGGTATATTTGGTGCCTTCTTTTTATTGAAGGTCTGTGGCCTTGAGAACAATATCTATGCACAGGTGGCACTCATCATGCTCATCGGCTTGCTGGGCAAGAATGCCATATTGATCATCGAGTTTGCCGAGCTGCGGCGCAAGGAGGGTATGGATATCCTCACGGCTGCCAAAGAAGGAGCAGTGGCCAGATTACGACCTATCTTGATGACCTCCTTCGCTTTCAATGCGGGGCTCATTCCTTTGGTGATCGCCTCGGGTGCCGGCGCGCTTGGCAATCGCTCCATCGGTACGGCTGCCTTGGGTGGCATGGTCATCGGTACCATCATTGGCGTGATCCTCATTCCGGGACTGTACGTGCTGTTTGCCAGCTTGGAAGGTAAAAAGAAAACGACCAAGGTCTCTAAGGGTACCATAGCGGTAATAGCCGTGCTGCTGGCAGTGGGATTGAGCGGCTGCGGGATGCAAAAGGATGTGGTGGAGCAAACCAAAAGGGAGGTACCCAGTACCTATAGCACGGGGCATACCGATAGCACGGATATGGCCCAAACACCTTGGCGCGATTTCTTCGAAGATGAATACCTGGTATCGCTGATAGATACGGCACTGAAGAACAGTCCCGATATGCAGGAAGCCCTCTACAGGGTAGAGATGGCCAGGGCCAACCTGAAGCTTCGGAAAAATGCCCTTGCGCCATCCATAGATGCCGTGGCAGAAGCGGGCTTGCGTAAGTTTGGCCATTATACGATGGACGGCATAGGCAATTACGACACCAACCTGTCCGACAACCTGAAAGACGACGAGCGCCTACCCGATCCCTTGCCCGATTATTTTCTGGGGTTGAGGGCATCGTGGGAGATAGATCTTTGGGGCAAGCTAAAGAACAGGAAAAAAGCGGCCTTGGCGCGCTTCCTTTCCTCTTACGAGGGCAGGAAATTGGTGTCTACCCAGCTCATTGCAGAGATAGCGATGACCTATTACGAGCTGATGGCCTATGATAATGAACTGAAAATCCTGAACAGGAACATCAAGATACAGGAAGAGTCCTATGAGCTCATCAAGATACAAAAAGAGGGGGGAAGGGCCAATGAGCTTGGGATACAGCAGTTCAGGGCCGTATTGCTCAATTCCAAAGGACTCAAGGAGCGGGTGTTGCAAGACATCAATACCAAGGAGAACTACCTTAACTACCTGATCGGCTCGTTTAACCAGCCCATCAACCGCTCGCAGCTGGATATCGAGAGCTATCCCCTCACCAGCAAGGTGCGCTTGGGCTTGCCCGAGCAAATGCTGGCCATGAGGCCTGACATCCGTATGGCCGAACTGGAGCTGCAGGCGGCGTTGAGCGACGTGAAATCGGCCAAGGCGACCTTTTACCCATCCTTGCAGTTGACGCCCTATGTGGGCTATCAGGCTTTCGGGATGAACAAGCTGTTCGTGACGCCCTCTTCGCTGGCCTATGGCCTATTGGGCGGACTTACGGCGCCCATCTTCAACCAGCGGATCATCCGCTCGGAATATGAACAGCAATTGGCCGGCAATGGCATAGCCTTCCAGAACTACGAACGCACGGTGCTCAATGCTTGGCAAGAGGTGGAAACGGGACTGAAAGCGCAGCAGCGCCTACGCAATAGGCGCGAGCTGAACAAGGAAGAGGTAGAAGCCCTCCAGCTGGCCGTAGATGCTTCCAATGAGCTGTTTAGGGCTGGGAGGGCCAATTACTTGGAGGTACTTACCGCCCAGCGCAACGTGCTGGAGGCCGAGATAAGCCTCAATCAGATTTATAAGGAGCATTTGCAGACCATCATTGATCTTTATCGCGCATTGGGCGGTGGATGGCAATGATATTCATAAAAAATTGCTATTTTTGGCCGTTTGTCATCCGCCAGCTGGCGGAACAGCATAGATAGAGAAATCGCTGAAAAAGATATGAACGACCTGATTAGCTTACAATTGGACGATGCGCAGGAGCAGATGCAAAAGGCGCTAAACCATACAGAAAATGAACTGACGAAGATTCGTGCCGGCAAGGCCATGCCTTCCATGCTCGATGGCCTTAATGTGGATTATTACGGATCGGCTACACCCATATCGCAGGTGGCCAACGTGAATACGCCAGATCCAAGGACATTGGTCATCCAACCCTGGGAGAAGAATATGTTGCAGGTCATAGAAAAGGCCATCATCGATTCCAGTCTCGGGCTGAACCCACAAAATGACGGCAGCATCATCCGCTTGGTAATTCCCATATTGACCGAGGAACGCCGCAGGGAACTAGTGAAGAAAGTGAAAGACGAGGGAGAACGTGGACGGGTCGCCGTGCGGAACATCCGCAAGGATGCCAACGATCAACTGAAGAAGCTGAAGAACGAAGGTCTATCCGAAGATGAAATCAAGGTAGGCGAAGCGGAAGTGCAAAAATTGACCGACAGTTTCATCGCCAAGGTCGAAAGGCTGATAGAAAGCAAAGAAAAGGATATCATGACCGTTTAGGGTAGTATCCGCATAAGAAAAAAGCAAAAAGGCGCTAGTTTATCTAGTGCCTTTTTGCTTTTAGAGCCTGTTTAAATTTTATTGCTAAAATTTAAACAGGCTCTTAGTCCTCTTGTGATAAAAATGTTGCAAAATTTAGTCTGTTCTGTCAAAAATCCCTCGTATTTTAGCATATAAATCAATCTGTTGAACATGTTCAAACACATACTTTTATCTTTTGTGCTGATGGGAACGGCCGTCGGCTATGCACAGCAAGGGTCTACGCTTACGGTGGAGCGGATCATGCGCGACCCGAAATGGATGGGAACTTCCCCGAGCAACGTATATTGGGGCGAAGAGGGCAAGGTCTATTTTAACTGGAACCCAAATGCCGATATTCAAGAGTCCCTCTACAGCATAGAACTGAAGGATAGACAGCCCAAGAAGGTGTCGATCGAGGAGCAAAGGAAACAAATAAGGGGAGCAGTTTATACCAAAAAGGGGGATAAGATCTATTTTGAACGCGATGGCGATCTTTTCTCGAAGGAAACAAAATCGGGCACGGAAAAGCAACTGACAAAGACCATAGATAGGGAAAGTATGCCCGTGCTAAGTGCGGACGAGCGTTTCCTCAGCTTCCGCAAGGGAGAGGATCTTTATGCCCTCGATTTGACCGGCGGCGACCTGATACAGCTCAGCTATATCAAAAAGGGAAGTGGCGGTAATCCGCGCGAGCGTGGAGGAATGCCCGGCAGGGAACGTGGCGGCGAAAATGAACAGGAAAAATGGCTCAAGGAGCAGCAGGCGGAATTATTTGATGTGCTCAAAGACAGAAAAAAACAGAGAGACGCTGCCGATTCATTGAGGCGTTTGCTTAGGCCCGACGAAATTAAGGGCATTGCGATAGGTGCAGAGGAGCAGGTCAGAAGCTTGGGCGTAAGCCCAGATCTGCGCTATGTGACCGTATTTACCTACAGCGCGGCAACGGGCAATAAAAATACCATCATTCCCAATTTCGTTACCGCATCTGGGTTTACGGAAGACATGCCGGGACGTACCAAAGTGGGTGAACAGCCAGCCAGTGGCAAGGGATATATATACGATAGGGAGAAAGACAGCGTGGTGGTAGTGGATGTAAAGCAACTACCGGGCATATACGATATTCCTGCTTTCTATGCCGACTATCCCGGAGAAAAGAAGAAGCTGGAGGAAAAGAAAGAGCCTAGAAAGATCAATATGGGATCCGTCAATTGGAACCCTTCTGGTAGTGCGGCCATCTTCACGTTCACGGCATTGGACCATAAGGACAAGTGGTTGATGAAATATGTGCCCGCTACCGGTGCGTGGAGCTTGGTAGATAGGCAGCACGATGATGCCTGGATAGCGGGGCCGGGCATTGGCGGCAGAGGGGGAGGTACATTGGACTGGTTGGACGAGAATACCATTTACTTTCAGAGCGAAGCCACGGGCTATTCCCATTTGTATACCGTCAATGTGCTTAGCGGAGAGCGCAAGCAGCTGACTGCGGGCAATTTTGAGGTGCAGTCCGTGCAATTGTCAAGAGACAAGAAATTCTTCTACCTGGAAGCCAATAAGGAACATCCCGGCATCACGCACTTCTACAAGCTTCCTGTAGGTGGTGGCGAGCCGCAGCAGATTACTTCCATGAAAGGTGGAAATGAAGTAACATTGTCTCCCGACGAGAAGTGGCTGGCCATCAGGTACTCCTATTCCAATAAGCCTTGGGAACTCTATCTGCAGGAAAACAAAGCGGGGGCAAAGGCAGAGCAGGTTACCGAGTCCTTAACGGAAGAATTCAAGGCCTACGCCTGGAAAGAGCCGGAGGTCATCAGCTTCAAGAACAGGCATAATGAAGATATCTATGCCAGGGTCTATGTACCGGAGAAGCCAAAGGCATCGCACCCAGCCGTCATTTTCGTGCACGGAGCGGGCTATCTGCAAAATGTACATTACTGGTGGAGCAGCTATTTTAGGGAATACATGTTCCACAATCTATTGACAGACCTGGGCTACACGGTGCTGGATATCGACTACAACGGCAGCGCCGGCTATGGTAGGAATATTCGTACCGGCATATACCGCCATATGGGCGGCAAGGACCTGAGTGATCAGGTAGATGGCGCCAAGCTCCTGGTAGATAAATATGGCGTCAATGCCAAGAACATCGGCCTGTATGGCGGCTCCTATGGCGGTTTCATCACCCTGATGGCCATGTTCAACGAGCCGGAGGTGTTTGCCGCCGGTGCGGGCCTGCGCTCGGTCACCGACTGGGCCCACTATAACCATGGCTACACCTCCAATATCCTCAACGAACCGTTCAACGATCCCAAGGCCTATGAGCTTTCGTCGCCCATCAATTTTGCCGCGGGCCTGAAAGGGCACTTGCTAATGTGCCATGGCATGGTCGACGTCAATGTCCATTTTCAGGATATCGTTCGGGTGAGCCAACGCCTCATCGAGCTGGGGAAGGACAATTGGGAACTGGCCGTGTACCCCGTGGAAGACCACGGCTTTGTGGAGCCCAGCAGCTGGACGGACGAGTACAAGCGCATATTGAAGCTGTTTGAGACTAATCTCACGAACTAGTTGCTAGTGTGTACGGTTTCTCCGTCTTATGGAAATGGCCTTAGGAACAGGTTTAAAGCCATTTTTTGCGCTTGAACCATTGATAGACGATGATGGTAATCACGACCATCAAGAGTAAGGAGGCAGGATAGCCGTATTTCCAATGCAGCTCGGGCATGATATCGAAGTTCATGCCGTATATGCCTACGATAAATGTTAAGGGCATAAAAAACACGGAAAATATAGTGAGTATGCGCATCGTTTCATTGGTGCGATGCGCTGCCGCCGAAAACGATACGTTAAGCAGTTGGGCCGTATTCTCGGAAAGGTTGTCGTAAATGTTTTTGATCTTCGTGAAGTAGTCGCGTAAGTCGCGCGTATTCGCATTGCTCGTGTCCTTGGCATCTACCTTGTCCACTACCTCGTACAACAGGATGAGCAGACGCCTGATGGTGTCTACTTTTCTCTTGATGTAGTACATGGATTTGAGCATGGGCTTACGTGAGCTGTGAAGGAAAATGCTCTCCTCAAAATTGTCTATGGCGTCGGATAGTTCCTTTGATGGCCGTTCGTAGCTTTTGAGGCACAGTCGGGTGATGGAGGTCAGCACCCCGCTACTTTTCAGTTGCTTACCCTTTTTTTGACGGATATGTTTGGGTAAGTCAAGCACTTCTGGGAATTCCTCGCTAGAGATAGAGTAGATATAATCTCGGGTGATGAAAATGGCAATTTCCGTACTGATGGTCTTGATGGTGTCCATATCTTCCGGGCTATCGTCCTTATAGAATCGCAAGATGACAAAAGTATAATTGTCGAATATCTCGTGCTTGGGGAAATGGTCTGCTTCAAAAAGATCTTCTATGGAGGAAGGTGACCAGCCGTATTGGTCGGCAAGTGTTTGCAGGTGTTCTTTTTCTGGATTAATGATATTGACCCAGTCGAAACCGTCCTCCTCTTTTGTCAATAGCGTTTGTTGTTGCATGTTGTTTTCCCTTGTATATATGAAAGGTAAAAATAGGTATTTTGTTGAGAGTTACCTTCGTTCCCAATAATTTCGGGAGTTTATACAATAACAACACGGCACCAACGGAAGTTTGCCGGTCAAAATGCATTCGCAGAACTGCGCTAATTTTTTCTTTTTTCTAGTTCCCTTAGAAGTTCTTGGGTAAGGTTTTCTTTGGTAGTGGTGGTAAAGGACGACGGCTCTTCCTCCATGATTTTGTCAAAAGTGGTGTCCGATATGATTTTTTGATTCTGAAAGGACGCTTCTGCCATCCTCCTGTTGTGCAGGATGAGCCGCATGCGTGAGTCATATAGCCAAAGGCTATAATTGATGAATTGTGCCGTGAACAGTATCAAAAGCATGAGTTCGATGGTGCCTATTGTCCGTAATACAAATCCAAGAACGGTGAAGGCTACTGTGCTAAACAACAGTGTCAACGTGGTTTGATGATGCGATAGGCCCATATTGAGAAACCGATGGTGCAGATGGTTCCTATCGGGATAGAAAGGAGATTTGCCGCTGATGATACGCTTGGCAAATACCCTAAAGGTATCAAATATGGGGATAATCATGATGGCAAGCACCAATGCCGGTGCGGACTCGAAAGTAGGCACAGCTTGTTGCTTGTTGATTTCCACAAAACTAATTGACAATAAAGCCAGGATGAAACCGATAGTATATGCTCCGCCATCACCCATGAAAACACGTGCGCGCTTTATAAAGTTGAACCGTAGAAAACCCACTAGCGAGCCTGCCAGGCAGAAAGAGAGCACGGCCCAGCCTGCTTGGTTCATGATAAGGAAAAGCGTGCCAAAAGTGATGGAGATGAAGGTAGCTAAAGTTCCAAGTAACCCATTTACTCCATCTATGAGGTTGAAAGCGTTGATGATGAACACTACGAAAAAGCTGGTAAAGATATAGCTCAGTTGTGGGCTGATATCGTACATGCCAAATACGCCATAGAAACTGGTAAAGCGGATATCCGCCAAGTACACCACGATGAACGAAGTGATGAACTGAGCTGCAAATTTTTTGTAAGGGTCAAGGGCTATTAGATCGTCCTTGAGGCCTATGGAGAAAATCAGCAGGGCAGCTGCAAAGATATAATTGGCATTGGGAAGCATTTCCGATCGAATCATGAGCGTGCTCACCAATGCGAAAGCACTAAATACGGCAACGCCCCCAAGGTTTGGAATGGAGTGATGATGAATCTTTCTCTCCTCGAAGGATGGATCGTCTAATAAGCGTTTTTGGAAAGCAATCTTAATGATGGCGGGAACTGTGAACCAGGAGACAATGGCTGATAGACAAAAGGCAAGTAGAATTTCATTTAACATAAACACAATAGATAGAAGACACCTTAAAAATAACGCAATTCGTCCTAATCAGACAATAAAAATATGCATATGTGTGAAAACGAATTTTATCACTCCTGCGCTACAATTATTCGGCCAAATTTACAATAAAGTAAACTAAAAATCATAATAAAGATTTCTAAACGACGCGCGTAAGCCAAAGTTAACGAAAACAGTTGTATTATCCATGTTTTTATTCCATTCCCTTCGGCTTCCTATGCCCATTTCCAGTCGTAGATTGTACTTTGGATTGATCAGGTAGGCAGTTTTTAGGTCAAGGTATGTAAGGTGGGTGTTCACCCCCTGTCCAATATAATTGCCATAAAAATTGACATAGTTCATGTAGTCCTTGAACACATTGCCTCCATAGTTCGTGTCTTCGTCGGGGTCTTTGCCATACATGGCCCAATTGCCTTGAAGCTGAAAGTCGAAGCGTTTTTGGCTGTAATTGATGATAGCCAGCCCTTCCCTGAAATTAGCGCCCAATATATGGGCTAAGGGCTGATTGTAGTTTGTGTATGCAGTGATGGGGGTGAAATGCTGGTATGTGTAGGGCCTAGCGGTATTAAATTCAACCAAGTAATTTAACTTTGGAATGCGAAATAGTTCATACCCCTTGATGCCTAGCTGGTAGGCAAATTTGTTGTGCATGTAGCCATTTCCCGCAAAAAACTCCTTAGCGGTGAACTCTCCCAGAAGAAATTGGCCATAGCTGGTCATGTTGTTCAGTATTTTATACTTGACGTTGAGCCCAAGGTGTACCTTATCGGGAGAAGATGTATTGGCAGATTCTATAGGGCGCAAGAAAATGAGGGGATTGAGGTAATTGAAATCAAAGCCTCTTTTGCCTGCAGCATTTTTGGGAGCCCACAATATAGACTGAAAGAAGCCAAGCGACAGGCTATTGCTCACGTTCCAGTCGAGGTATTGAAAAGCACCCCATTTGTGCAGGTCGCCGTAATTGCTGCGTTCCGTGCCATCGTCAGGGATTTCGCTGAATATATAGCGGGAGGCAAATGGATCTAGCATATAGGCCCACATGCTCATGTACCGTACATTGCCCAAGGTGCCTGTTAGTTTTAGAGCGGTATAATTGGACGAAACATCCGATAGCAATAGGGAGCGGTAGCCATCTCCTATGAAGTTCTTGTCATAAGCCAGCGAGACGTTGAGGTATTTGCTGGCGGTGTAGGAAAGATTTGCGGTAGCATAGGACCAATCCTGATTTAATCCGGTTCGCTGGTCATACAATTTGCCTTGCTGTCCCGGTATCACTTTGTTCTCGTCTATGTAGGCGTTGATATAATCGGGAAAGCGCGCTTGGCTTTCGAAGAAATTGGTGTAGAAGGAAAATTTAGTGCCTATGCTGCCGCCAAATTGAAAGCCACGTGTGTTGAGCCAGGTAGTAACCCCTTCCTTGAAGGAACGGCCTACTTGAAAATCGGGAAGAAAGTCGGCATAGAAAGTGTACTCCTCGTTTTTTACGTCTATAAGGTGTTCTTGCCAGAGCTTGCGCCCTCCCCACGACGTTCTTTCGCGTCCCCCCATATACATAAGGCTATCAAAGCTGGGCTGTATCACAGAATCGATAAGCAAGGGTTTTATGGATGTATGCTGCCGCGTATTTTTGCCATAAAGTACGGGATTGAGCTTTTGGTAAAATTGATAAGAGTAGGGGTGATAGTAAGACTGTGCTAGGACTATATTGGTAAATGTACCTATTAACAACGATAGGAAAACGACTTTTTTTCGCATACAACAGGACTGCATATTTCAAGGGCAGCCGTGCAAAGGTAAGCTTTTGTTCAGAAAATGAGCGTACCAATGCCCAGATGATTTGACTATTCGCTCTTGCGAGTCAAAGTCGTTATACACGATTCCGAAGCGTGGGTAGTAACCTTCTGCCCATTCGAAATTGTCTGTCAGTGTCCAAACAAAATAGCCATGAACCTTATGACCATCATTCTTGGCGCGCAGTACCTGGGCAATATGCTCCTGCAGGTAGTGAAGCCTTTGGCTATCATTCACTTTTCCGTCCTGAACGGTGTCTGGAAAGGCCGCGCCATTTTCAGTAATGTAAATTTTCTTCACCCCCGCATAACTGTCGAATCGTTTGATGATATGGTAGATCGACGGAGGATATACTTCCCATTTCATGGTGGTGAGGGGAACGTTTCTTTTCTCGGCTGGTACCAAGGCGGCATGTAGGTAAGGAGTGAACAAGGCATATTTGACCAGCTCGCGGGTATAATTCTGCAATCCTATGAAGTCAAAATCGAAGCGCATGCGTTCCTCGTCGCCGGGAAGGACGTACTTGTATATGCCTTTTAAGACAGATAGATCTTCCACTGGATATCCCATGCCTAGCGTGGGTTCAACAAACAAACGATTGAACAGGACGTCGGCACGCTGGGCAGCTCGTATATCCCTATTTTTGGATGAAGCTGGTTCAACATGGGTGCAGGAAAAGGTAGTTCCTATCTCTGCCGTGGGCAATAGCCCCTTTAACAAGCGCCCCCCTTCTGCCATGGCAAGCACGGCATGATGCGCCGCGGGCAGAAATTTCTTGAGAGCAGTGTGTCCCGGTGCGTGTAGCCCCAAGAAATAACCAGCTCCTGTAAAGACCATTGGCTCATTGAGCACCATCCAGTGTTTCACCCTGTCGCCATAACGCTGGGCACACAGCTCGGCATAGTTGCAAAACCAAGCGACGATGTCCCTATTGCTCCAGCCACCCTTCAGTTCCAGGGCATGGGGAAGGTCCCAATGGTACAGCGTGACCCAAGGCTCGATACCTTGTGCAAGGCAGCTGTCTATTACGCGGTCGTAGAAATCCAATCCTTTTTGGTTCACCACGGTGCGGTCTCCTTGTGGCAACAATCGTGGCCATGCGATGGAAAAACGGAAATTGGGAATGTGAAGGTCTTTGATGAGGGCGATATCTTGTTCATAGCGCCTGTAAAAGTCGCATGCGACCTGGGCGTGTTGATCGCCTTTTATGCGGCCCTTTTGTTGAGTAAATACATCCCATATAGAAGGCCCTTTTCCGTCTGTAGCAGCACTGCCCTCAGTCTGAAAGGCGGCAGTAGACACTCCCCACTTAAAGTCTTTGCCAAAAAGGTCTCTAGTCACAATTTTCATCTATCATTTAGCCATGGATGAAGCCGCGTTGGTGCCTGAAGGCCGTTTTGAGTCGATACCTACATAGCTTTTCCTTTACTAGCTTTATCCATACAATTGGGTTCCATAATTTTTGCCAATTCATGGGTGTTTCTCCTTTCTTCTACAAGGGAAAGATAGCTATTGTTTGTTAATGGCAAGTTAACTTATCATGATGTTATCGTGATGATATGTAGCCTAGAGAACAAATGACGACAATTGACTGAATTGCCTTAGCCGATCGCCGATTTCTTTTTTCGTGAGGCCCTGCAACCTTTCCGTGCCAAACTGTTCCACGCAGAAGGAAGCCATAGCAGAGCCATAGATGACCGCGGTCTTCATTGTCTGGAAATTGACCTGTCCGTACTGTGCCAAGTAGCCCACAAAACCACCTGCAAACGTGTCTCCGGCACCTGTAGGATCAAATACCGTAGCTAAAGGCAGGGCTGGGGCAGAAAAAACCTGCTTGTCGCCAAAAAGTAGGGCGCCATGCTCCCCCTTTTTTATAATGAGATACCTGGGGCCCATGGCCATGATGGTCTCGGCAGCAGTAACCAAGGCGTATTCACCGGACAATTGCCTTGCCTCTTCATCATTGATGATGAGCACATCTATATGTTGCAGTGTTTCTTTTAGATCGTCCATTGCACTTTCTATCCAAAAGTTCATCGTATCCATGGCAATGAGCTTGGGCCGTTTTTCTAGGCGTTGCAATGCCGTAAGTTGCACCTGCGGAGCTAGATTCCCCAGCAAAATATATTCGCAGTCTTGGTATGAACTTGGGATAATAGGGTCGAAATCTGCCAGTACGTTTAGATCAGTAATAAGTGAGTCGCGACTATTCATGTCATTGTGGTACTTGCCAGACCAAAAGAATGTTTTCTCGTCTTTTTTTACTTGAATTCCTTCTATATCTATGCTATGGTCGCTGAGAATTTTCAGATTGTCTTCACCAAAGTCATTGCCCACCACGCCCACGATCTTCACGTGCGGATAGATATAAGAGGCGGATAGACTGGCATAAGGTGCTGCACCACCTACAATCTTATCCGTTTTTCCAAAAGGGGTTTCAATGGCGTCAAAGGCAACAGATCCTAGTACTATTAAACTCATTTTTTGTGCGTATGGTAATGATTTGGTCGCAAATATAGTGTTTTTTGCTAGAAGCGATTTCTTTTCTCTCTTAAGGCTTAGTGAAAGGAAGCTTTCTTTGGTATTTGTCTTCGCTTGACGAACGAACATACGAGGGAGATAATTATTATTTATTTTTTTTGTTATTTAAATCATAAATGTCGAATATTGCAGTCCGAAAATTCGGAAGCATGGTACACTCCTGAATAGCTCAGCAGGTTAGAGCATCTGACTGTTAATCAGAGGGTCGCTGGTTCGAGCCCAGCTTCAGGAGCAAGCTTCCTATCGGAACATATACATGATGGAATTTTCCTGAATAGCTCAGCAGGTTAGAGCATCTGACTGTTAATCAGAGGGTCGCTGGTTCGAGCCCAGCTTCAGGAGCAAGCCCCGAAACTATCGGGGCTTTTTTTATTTTAGGCCGTGCATTTCTCGTTCTTTAAATTTATATTTGCCCCATCGATTGATTTGCGAAAGGGGTGTGCAAAGGATTTTTCCATTGTATCGAAAGAGTTCTTCATTAAATTTATCCCTAATACTTAGAAATATCTAGACAGTATGAACATTGTAATAGTAGGAGGAGGCCTTGGCGGTGTGAGCCTAGCGAAAAAATTGGCCAAGAACAAGAGTGTGAACGTCACAATAGTTGACCGCAATAACTACCATTTTTTTCCTCCGCTTATCTACCAGGTTGCCACGGCATTTGTAGAAACTTCTATCATCTCATATCCTTTCAGACGGATGTTCAGCAACACGAGCAATTTCCGTTTCCATTATGGAGAAATGCAGGAGATTGATGTGGCTAGAAAAGTCATTGTTACCGAGTTTGGTGAAGTGCCATACGACTATGCGGTTCTGGCAATGGGCACGGAAACCAACTATTTCGGTATGGCCAACGTGACCAAGAATGCGGTACCAATGAAAACCCTGGATGATGCCATGAATCTGCGTAACCGTATACTTGCCAATCTGGAAAAAGCCTCTCAAACAGAGGACCCCGAGCTGCGGAAAAAACTGCTCACGGTGGTGTTGGCGGGTGGTGGCCCCACAGGGGTGGAACTGGCAGGGATGTACGTGTACCTCAACAAGCACCTATTGCCCAAAGAATATCCAGAATTGCTTCGCGATGGCGGCCTAAAGATTATCTTGGTAGATATGCTCCCTGTACTGCTAGGGCCAATGAGCAAGACGGCACAGTCCGAGGCATTGGAAGTACTGCAAAAAAGAGGGGTAGAGGTACGGCTGAACACAGGTGTGAAAGATTTCGTGGACGGCAGGGTGCAGTTTGCCGACGGCTCTTTCATAGAGACCGACACGCTTATATGGACTTCGGGCGTAATAGCTCGTGAAGCCAAGGGCTTGCCGGAGGGTTCTACAGGCAGAGCAAGACGTATCTTGGTGGACGAATACAATAAGGTGCAAACGGTGGACGATGTATATGCCATTGGCGATATCTGCTTCCAAACAACCGATGCAGCTTATCCGAACGGCCACCCGCAATTGGCTCAGGTAGCCATGCAGCAAGGAGATCTATTGGCTTCAAACCTCATCAACAAAATAGAAGGAAGGCCATTGAAGCCATTCGCTTATTTCAATAAAGGCTCTATGGCCATTATCAGCAAAAACAGTGCGGTAGTAGATCTACCTAAGTTTTCCTTTACCGGTTTCTTTGCCTGGATTACCTGGCTTGGCCTACACTGGTTTTATACCTACGGCTTCAGAAATAAGGTGAAGCTGTTCAACGGCTGGTTGTGGTCCTGGCTGGGCAACAATACCAACCTGCGTTTCATCTACCGCGATAAGGAGAAGGAACAGCAATCTTGGCTTGCGGCATACAAAAAGCAGCAAGCGGAGGTGGGGCAGAATGAGCAATAAGCTTCACAAGGTATAACTGTTTTAAAATAAAGTTGATCAAAATGAATATGCTATCAAAAGGCTTGGCCTGTCTCATGGGCTTGCTATTTACTTCTTCCTTGTTTGCACAGCAGGAAGTAGAGATAGCTCCCGCAAAACCAGGTACGCAATATGGTGCTCCTATTAGCATGGGCGATGCGATAGCCATTGCTTCCCTAGAAAGTAAATTGTCTGCCGATACGGTATATAACGGGAAAGTAGAAGGTAAAGTGGTGGAGGTGTGCAAGAAAAAAGGATGCTTCATGAAATTGGAACGGGCGGCAGGCGATCCTATCATGGTGAAGTTTAAGGACTATGCTTTCTTTATGCCGCAAGATATTGTAGGCAAAACCGTAGTTATCGATGGAGAAGCTAAGGTGAGGGAAACCAGCGTAGAACGCTTGAAGCATTTTGCAGAAGATGCCGGTAAATCCAAAGAGGAAATAGCCGCCATAAATGACCCGAAAAAGGACATTGAGCTGGTGGCCAATGGCGTGGTCGTAGTAAAGTAAGGAAAGCAATACCATTATAAAAACGGGAGAGGCAAGTGCGATACGCACTTGCCTCTCCCGTTTTTATACCTCATGTATATATAATCTACAGCAGTTCTTGGAGTAAACCCTTCCAGCCCGCTATGGCTTGTACCATTTGCGGCAGTTGGGCAATAGCCACGCGTTCTTGTTCCATGCTATCGCGGTGCCGTATGGTGACGGTATCGTCTTCCAGCGACTGATGATCTATGGTGATACACAGTGGTGTGCCTATGGCGTCTTGTCTTCTGTAACGCTTGCCTATTGAGTCCTTCTCGTCATACTGAATGTTGAAGTCCAATCGCAGGGCATTGACTATTTCGTGCGCTTTTTCAGGCAGACCATCTTTTTTCGTCAAAGGTAAGATCGCCGCCTTGATGGGGGCGAGAGCCGGATGGAGGTGCAGTACCCTACGCGAATCTTGCTTGTCCTCCGTACTGAGATCTTGCTCTTCGTAAGCATTGCATAGTGCTGTGAGGAACATGCGGTCTAGGCCTATGGAAGTTTCGATTACAAAAGGTACATAACTTTGGTTTATCTCGTTGTCGAAATACTGCATCTTCTTGCCGGAGAATTTTTGGTGTTGGCTCAAGTCAAAGTCGGTGCGCGAGTGGATGCCCTCTACCTCCTTGAAGCCAAAGGGAAATTCATATTCGATATCTACGGCAGCATTGGCATAGTGCGCCAATTTTACGTGGTCGTGATAGCGGTACTTGCTGGCTTCTGGTTTCAGGGCTAGGTGCCATTTGAGGCGAAGAGCCTTCCATTTTTCGTACCATTCCAGCTCTGTGCCGGGGCGCACGAAAAACTGCATTTCCATTTGCTCAAATTCACGCATGCGCATGATGAACTGCCGGGCGATTACCTCATTGCGAAAAGCCTTGCCGATTTGGGCTATGCCAAAGGGGATTTTCATGCGGCCTGATTTCTGCACGTTGAGGAAGTTGACAAATATACCTTGAGCGGTTTCCGGCCGTAAGTACACTTCGTCGGAACCGTCTGCCATGGCACCCATCTGGGTGGAGAACATGAGGTTGAACTGCCTTACTTCCGTCCAGTTTCTGGTACCACTGATGGGGCATACAATTTCATATTCCTCAATAAGTGTCTTCAACCGGGGCAAATCATCTGCTTCCAAGGCGCTGTCCAGCTCGCTTTGCAATGTTTTGGCCTTTTCCGTCTTGCCGTCTTTTTCAAAGCGCGCAATCTTGTCTTCTATCAACTGATCGGCACGATAGCGCTTCTTGGAATCTTTGTTATCTATCATCGGGTCGTTGAACCCGTCTACGTGGCCCGATGCCTTCCATATCTTGGGGTGCATAAATATGGCCGAGTCAATGCCCACGATATTGTCGTTGAGCTGTACCATCGCTTTCCACCAGTAGGTCTTGATGTTGTTTTTTAGCTCGGTACCCAGTTGCCCATAATCGTATACGGCACTCAGGCCATCGTATATTTCACTCGAAGGGAATACAAAACCGTATTCCTTTGCATGCGATATGACGTTTTTGAACTGTTCGTCGTTGTTTTTGCTCATAATGCAGCAAACATAGATAAATTGCTTTGGATAGACAACATTGTAGGGTGTATTTCAAATCTTCGTTTTTACCAAGCTACAAGCTTGGTTTTATTTCAAGGCACAAGCTGACCTATCCGCACAAAGCCATGATCCCAAAGCTTGCGCCAGTTCTCGTACCAATACTGGCGCAAGCTTAAGGGCGGGAAAGGGTGGTGGCCTAGCTTGGGCCGACCAATAAGAAGAAGCTTGCAGCTTCGCATTAAGCCTTGTGAAGGTTTGAATTGCCCCATATTGTATGTGCCGTACAATTTCGCTAAGTTTGGAGAGTAAATTTAAATATTACTTATGAAAAGAAGGGGTGCCGTCAGATTCTTGGCCATCTTTTGCTGTTGCCTGACCGTCATGGCCGTGGGCTGCCTATCTGGGAGCGATAGGTATATATCTTCGCGTATGGGCATGCAGATTCATACGGAGCGCCTGGAGAACTTATATAGCCTGCTCGCCTACCGGGATGGGGGAATTCCACTGGTCAGTGCCCATCGTGGCGGGCCGGGGCCTGGATATCCCGAGAATGCGTTGGAAACATTCATGCACCGTGCTGCCACACAGCCGCTGGTCATTGAATGCGACATAGCCTTGAGCAAGGATTCCGTACTGGTATTGATGCATGATGATAAGCTGGACCGCACCACCACCGGAAAGGGATACCTTAAAGACTTTACTTATGAGGAGCTCGCGAGGTTGCAACTGAGGGATACGGACGGCAAAGTGACGGATTTTAAAATACCCAAACTGGATGATGCCCTCAACTGGGGCAAGGGCAAAGTGCTCTTTACTTTGGACGTGAAGCGGGGCGTGCCGTATGACCTGGTGATAGATGCCGTACGGAGAAATCGTGCGGAGGCCTCATCCATTATCATCACCTATAACGCCGGCCAGGCAGAGGAGGTGTATCAATTGGCGCCAGAGTTGATGATATCTGCTTCCATAGCCAAGATAGATGACCTGGTTCGATTGTCAGAACTGGGGGTGCCAGACAATAGATTGGTAGCTTTTGTGGGCATAAGGGAACCCGATACCGCTCTATATACACGCTTGCACGAGCATGGTATCCGCTGTATCCTTGGAACCATGGGCAACTTGGATGCACGTGCGGTAGCGCGGGGAGACTCGGTTTACTACGGATTGGTACAGCGCGGTGCGGACATGCTGTCTACCGATAGGCCCGAGGAAGCAGGCGCACAACTATTGCGCTTTGTGACGGACAGACACCTCAAATCCGATTTCATTTACTAATGGCTATCAGCGTCAAAAACCTGAACGTAAAGTATGGGACTAAGCCCATCATAACAGATCTATCCTTTGAGGTTCCTTCTCGTACGGTGCTGGGATTACTGGGGCCCAACGGTGCCGGCAAATCCACCTTGATGAAATGTCTCGCAGGTGTCATAGACCCATTCTCTGGAGCCATCTGCATGAACGGAAAGGCGATAGGCATAAGGCATGCTTCCATCAGGAAACAGATAGGATATCTCCCCGAAGAAAACCCGCTTTACCGATCGATGTATGTACTTGAAAGCCTAGACCATCATTGCCGGTACTATGGGGTGAAAAATGCAAAAAGCCGTATAGATGAGTTATGCGATCAGCTAGGGCTGGCGGAGATGAAAAATCGGAAAATCGGTACTTTGTCCAAGGGCTACAAGCAGCGATTGGGTATTGCGCATGCCCTTGTGCACGACCCAGAGCTGATTTTATTGGATGAACCCACTTCTGGCCTAGACCCCAATCAGCTGCACGATATTAACCGATTTTTGGTCGAATTAGGACAATCCAAGACCATTATACTGTCCACCCACTCGCTCCACGACGTGAGAAATACCTGTAACGACATCATCATGATGAACCATGGGAAGAAAGTGCATGAAGGAGATACACATTCTTTATTGTCTAATAATGAGGTATTAAGCTTGGAAAGTCTTTTTGAGTCGCTGCGATAGCAACGAGCTATTTTCCATGTTGGAAAACCAGCTTGGCATAGTTTGTGTTTGAATGATATAACGTTAACTAATAGTAACATTTATTCAAACATTTCAACTATGAAAAGATTATTTTTATTTTCAGCTTTGGTATTGGGTGGCGTATTCACGCTTTCAGCCCAAGAAGTATCAAGACCACAAACATCGGCATCGGTAGGAAGAGCCCCCATACAAGCAGGTAACTGGATGGTAGGCGGTGCTTTAGGGTCTTTGGGCTATGGATTTGAGTCTGAATCTTTTAATATCAATTTGAATCCACGTGCAGGATACTTTATTTCTGATGGTATTGTTATAGGTTTGGGAGCAAACTTGGGTTTTGCCACTCATCCTGATACCGAAAATGATTGGACATATAGCGTAGCTCCTTTCGTTCGTTATTTCTTCCCCGAAGGTGCATCGTCAACCGGGCGCTTTTTCGGTCAGGTTGGTGCAGGTATAGGTGGCAGTCGAGGAGGTTCAGGTGTTAGCTTTGCCGGTGACCTGGGATTAGGATATGCCCACTTTATTACAGAAAGCGTGGCTTTGGAAGCAGTAGTTGGTTATAACTATTCTAAAGCAGGTGGCGGAAGTGCTACTGCGTAAAACGGATTGGGCGCAAGTCTTGGATTCCAGATCTATCTACCTGGTCAACGCTAGTAGCTCACTATATATTTTTAAATTTTTACAGGACATCGGGCATGGGCTCGATGTCCTTTTGTTTTTTAATATGCAGGACAAAGAAGAAACTGACTAATTGTCTTAAAAAGTCAGTTTTTGATAAAATGGCAGTTTTTACAAAATATAGGTTTTGTCATTTCAAAAACATTCGTTTGTCATGCCATAAAAATATGATATTAATAATCAGCGCTTGACTTTTTTTCGTCTGAAAATATTGCCTGACAGCTACTGACATGGCATCTTTCTTGGCAATAAGCCTACAAATGAGGTGAAGTACACCTTTATTTGCTAACATAAATTATTATTGAAAGATGAAAAAATTACTATTAACTGCCGTGGCAGCTTTGGCTATTTCGTTCGGCGCTAAGGCACAAACAGAACAAGGAAAAATAATTTTGGGAGGATCTGTTGGTTATTCTTACGATCATTTGAATGGATCCGATGCCAATACGCAAAGTTTCAATGTGACGCCTAACATTGGTTATTTCATTTCGGATAATTTTGCGATCGGTACGCGCGTAGGATATGCATATAGACAAGAAAAAGACGGGGAAATCAAAGATAAGTGGGGTAGCTTCGTTGCAGTTCCTTTTGCCCGTAAATATTCGGGGACAGAAACTTTTAAATTTTTTGGCGAACTATCTGTACCGATGGCCTGGGGAACTGTGAAAAATGACGGCACCAAGGTTGCTAGCACCGCGAACTATGGTGTGCAGCTATCTCCAGGAGTGGCTTTCTTCCCCAAAAGCAACTTTGGTATAGAACTAAGTGTAAGAGGCTTGTACTATGGTAATGATAGATTCACCAATGAGATTACTGGCGGCAAGTCCATTTCCAATTCCTTTGGATTGGCAAGTAATTTCTTTTCGCCGCAGTTAGGTGTTCAGTTTTATTTTTAGGACTAGATATCGATTTCTCATAGACAAAAGATGCTCCAATGGGGCATCTTTTGTCGTTTCGGTCCCCCTGCTCCTACACTAATTTGAATTGAACTAGTTGTAAAAAAAGACTATCTCTTGTATATCAGAGCTGTTTTGGCTATTTTTGCGGCCACCATTGGCTGTCTTAAATAAAAAACAAACATGTCCAATCCTGCAGTACAAGAGGAAACGTTCACTTTGGAGGAAATACTTGCTGTAGCCAGAAATTCCCATCGGCTCATACTCTGGAATGATGATATCAATACTTTTGACCACGTTATCTATTGCCTAATGAAATACTTAGACTATACGGAGTACCAGGCAGAGCAGATAGCATGGAAAGTTCATAATGAAGGCAAGTGTGCTATTTTGGAAGGTTCCTATACCGAGATAGAGGTATATAGGAAAATCTTAAAGGGAGAAGGCCTCACTGTAAGTGTCGAATAATAAGAACTGTCCCAAGTTCTTGCCTGTCTTCCTCTCCCAGCGTAAGGGAGAAATGTAATAATGTAGTTACCCCTCATACTTGTGACAAAAGAATGCCTGCTCGTATAACGATTAGCACTATTTTTGTCACCCTTGTACAAAATACTGAAACAAACAATAAAAAACATGCATAACGTTGTAAAGCCTATATTCTTTATATATCTATTTATATGTTATTCCATATCCTCTGCTTTGGCGCAACAGACATCCCAAATACGAGGCATAGTGGTCGATTCGCTATCCAAGGAGGCGGTTGACTTTGCCAGCGTGAGCCTGCTCTCGCCCACTCAGCAGCCTATTAAGCACGTGCAGACCGATGAAAAGGGTGGCTTTAGCTTGGAGGGAATACCTGCAGGTAATTACATATTGCGCATAAGTTTTTTGGGATATGAGCGCTTTGAGCGAAATCCACTTTTTGTAACTGCCGGCAAGAATGTAGACCTAGGAACTATCCAAATGCGGATGTCTCAGGAAAACGTCCTGCGTGAGGTGGTGATAGAGGGGCAAACTCCCACCATGGAAGTGGGGATAGACCGCAAGGTGTTTGACGTGTCGCAAAGCATCGTGAGCGAAGGAGGTACCACCTCGGACTTGCTGCAGAACGTACCTTCTCTATCAGTAGATATGGATGGCAATGTGGGTCTGCGTGGCTCTACCAATGTTCGTATACTGATAGACGGAAAACCTTCTGCCCTTGCAGGAAGCAATATCAACACCTTGCTGGAATCCCTGCCAGCCAATTCCGTTCAACGTATTGAGGTGATGTCCAACCCCTCATCCAAGTATGACCCAGAGGGTCAAGGCGGCATCATTAATATTATCCTGAAGAAAAATATCCGCACGGGCTTCAACGGCATGGTGCGTGGTGGAGGAGGCTCTTATAATAACTACAATGGCGGACTGGACCTGAACTATCGGGACAGCAAGTTCAACTATTTCACCGGCTACAATTACAACAGAAGAAATGCGCCCGGTAATGGATACAATGACAACCAATACCTCAACGGAAGCCGCGTGTACAATACCAGCGATAACCAGCGTACGGGCAATAACCACATGATTCGCTTGGGGGCCGACTATTTCCTCAATGAGAAAACCACGATAGGACTTTCCGGAAATATGAGCATAAGGGATAATATTCGTAGGGAAGACCTGTACTATACTTATTATAATACATCGGGATCGGCCACGGGCACCAGCGAGCGATATACCCGACAGAATGAAGACGACCGTGCTTATGACCTCAACCTGGATTTCAAGCGCGAGTTTAAGCGCGAAGGGGAGGAGTTGATGGCCAATGTCTCCTATGGCAGGAGCAAGGAAGACGGTATACAGACCTTTAATCAGTTTGCCTCTGATCCCTCTATTTCGATAGACAATGATCGAATCAACGACACCTATGAGGATGGTAATAACACCAATATCCAGATCGACTATACCTTGCCCTTTAGCGGTGACCAAAAACTGGAAGCGGGCTATCGCACTACCTTGCGCAATGGGAACGAACAGCAGCTGTCCGACATACGGAATCCTCAGACGGGACAGTACGAGCGCGATTACGACTTGACCAACGATTTCAATATTGAAGATATCGTTCATGCCCTGTATGCCAATTACCAGAACAAGTTGACCGACAAATTGGGCTATCAGGTAGGGCTGAGGGCAGAACAGGCTTACCTGAATACCGAATATATCAGCTACGATCCCGAGTTGTCGCCCGAAGATCGGATAGCCAAGGGCCGATTGGATTACTTCCGTGTCTACCCGAGCGTTTACATTACCCAAGAGCTTGCCAATGACCAATCCCTGCAACTGAGCTATACCAGAAGGGTGAATAGGCCACGGGGATGGCAGGTGAATCCCTTTGTAGATGTTTCCGATCCGCTGAATTTGCGGCAAGGGAATCCCAATCTGATGCCAGAAGATATCCACTCCATGGAATTGGGATACAACAAGAAATGGGGCAAGGTAAGCCTTACCTCCACCGTATATCACCGTATTACCAATGATGTTATCCAAATGATAGTCGATTCTGCCAATGTGGAGACGAACGCCACGTTCTCCAGTTTTCAGAACATCAGCCAAAACCGGGCTACGGGAATTGAACTTATTTCGCAATTTACTGTGGGCCCGAGAATGGACTTCATGGCCAATTTCAATGGCAATTACCTAGCTTTCAAGGGAAGTGAAGAATTTGGCGTGGCAGAGAATAGCGGTTTCAACTGGGATGCCAATTTGACGGCCAATGGACGCATAGCCAAGGGCCTTACCGCACAATTGCGGGCAAATTACATGGCGCCAAGGGTGATGGCTCAGGGAAAATCATTTGATATGGTAATGGTAGATGCGGGCTTCAAACTTGCCGTATTGAAAGACAAGGGAAGCCTGATGCTCAACGTGCGCGATATCTTCAACCAACGCCGCTTTGGTGGCGAACAATTTACGGCGCAGTTCAACAGGCAGTTCCAACGCAGGATGATGCAAGGGCCGATGGCCATGCTTACCTTCAGCTATCGTTTTGGCATGAAGCTGCCAGACCATAAGGAAGACAGAGACAAGCAGCAAAATAATGGCGACGAAATGGGGGGTGGCGAGCAGTTTTAATGTGCGCTTTTCTTAAAAAGATGTACCTTTGGCCTAACTAAAAACTGAACAACATGTATACTGGACTTAGACACTTACACTCGGGCTTGCGTTATGTCGTATTGTTGCTGCTCATCATTGCTGTCATCACTGCTATCAGTGGCCTACTTGGCAAGAAGGCATACACCGAAGGCAATAGAAAGCTCAATCTCTTTACCCTCATTTTTACCCATGTGCAGCTTTTGGTTGGCTTGGGGCTGTATTTTATCAGCACGAAGGTAGATTTCTCCAATATAGGTGCCAACAGTGGTATTCGTTATTGGACGGCAGAGCACAGTACGATGATGCTGATAGCGGTAATACTTATTACCATAGGACATTCAAAATCCAAGAAGGCACTTACCGCTTCAGCAAAATTCAAAAAGATAGCCGTTTTCTATACCATCGCTTTGATTATTATCCTAGCGACCATTCTTATGGCCGTAAGCAAGGGTTTCATTACTTTCTGGGGTTTTTAAGTCTTACTTGTATTGATATAACTGGCAATGGAATGGCGTCTGTTTGCAGAATTGATTGATTTTGTTAAAAATTGACAATTTATTTGTATTTACAAAATTTAATACTAGGTTTGCGTCAACATGATTATCGAAGTATATATGCATAGCTGGTGGTGGCCTACTCAAAAGTAGAGCGCCGGGCATATGTTTAAAGATATTGATAATCAACACAAACCTTAAAAATTACTAACCCGACGCTGTCAACGTCGGGTTTTTTTTGTGGCTGTGATTGGCGCTTTAATATAGGATTTAATTAATTTGAACAAATGGGTACATATCATTTAAATACGAAGTACAAAAGACTCTTAGCAGATACTACTACGCCGGTAAGCATTTACCTCAGATTGCGGGATGTGTTTCCCAATAGCTTGCTCTTGGAGAGCTCGGACTACCATAGCCGCGAAAACAACATGAGCTATGTATGTTGCGACCCTATGGCGGGCATCGTACTGAACGATAAGGTACTCGAAACACGCTATCCTGACGGCAGCCAGGAGACTGTGCCCGTAGATAAGGTAAATTTGCGGTCCGCGGTATCCGCATTTTGCCGGTCTTTCAGTTCGGAAGGGGAAGGAGATTTTCGTTTTATATCCAATGGATTGTTTGGTTATTTTACTTATGATGCAGTCACCCATTTCGAGGATATTGAACTCCATACGCCTACAGACCCGGCCAGGGAAATTCCCTTTTTGCAATACCATGTATACCGCTACGTCATAGCAATCGATCACTTTAGAAACGAATTGTATGTGTTTGAGCATCAATATGGAGACCGTGAGGAAGAAAGTGGGCTTGAGAAAATGCAATACTTGATTCAAAACAAAGATTTTCCGGAATATAGCTTTGAGTTGAGTGGTGAGGAGGGGTCCAATAGGACAGATGAAGAGCATAAGCGGCTGGTAGAATTGATGAAAAAACATATCTATCGCGGAGATGTGTTTCAGATAGTTCCCAGCAGGGCTTTCTCACATCCTTTCATAGGCGACGAGTTCAACGTCTATCGAGCGTTGCGTTCCATAAACCCCTCGCCCTATTTGTTCTACTTTGATTATGGTAATTTTAAGCTGTTCGGATCTTCACCTGAAGCACAGATAACGATCAAGGGCGAAGAGGCTTCTATATTTCCCATAGCGGGCACTTTTAAGAGAACAGGTAGTTTGCAACGCGATTTGCAGGTTGCGGAAGAATTAAAGGACGATGCCAAGGAAAGTGCGGAGCACGTGATGCTGGTAGACCTTGCCAGGAACGACCTGAGCAGGCATTGTGATGCTGTGGAGGTCAAATCCTTTAAGGAAGCGCAGTTTTACTCCCATGTCATCCACCTGGTATCCAAAGTGACGGGTAAGCTGCAAGCCAATAGCAATCCCTTTGACGTGGTGGGCGATACTTTTCCTGCCGGAACCCTGAGTGGTGCTCCTAAACACATGGCTATGCAGTTGATAGATCGTTATGAGGGGCAGTACAGGGGGTTTTATAGCGGTGCCATTGGCTACATGGGCTTTAACGGCGATTTCAATCATGCCATTATGATTCGTACTTTCCTGAGCAAGGAACACGTACTGCACTATCAGGCTGGAGGAGGCATTGTAGCCGATTCAGACCCGGAAAGTGAGCTTAATGAAGTGAATAACAAAATTGCCGCATTGCGCAAAGCGTTGGAGCTAGCGCAAGAGATAGGCTGAGAAAATTAAAAAGTAAAAAACAAAAAGTAAAAAATAAAACGAATCAATGAGCCCGTTATCTACGAATCCCAGCATATTGGTTATTGACAACTACGATTCTTTTACGTTCAATCTGGTACATCTGCTGCACGAATGCGGCATGGACTGTACTGTTTGGCGCAATGATAAATTCCAATTGGAAGATGTGGCTTCCTTTGATAAGATTCTGCTCTCGCCGGGACCGGGGATACCGGAAGAGGCGGGACTGTTGATGGACGTTATCCGTCGATATGGAGAAAGCAAGAGCATTCTTGGCGTATGCTTGGGCCTGCAGGCCATTGCCGAGGTGTATGGTGGCAAACTATTCAATTTGAGCAAACCGGTGCATGGGGTTGCTACCACCCTACAGGTGACCGATGGTGATGATTTGCTGTTTCGGGGATTGCCCCAAAGCTTTCTGGTGGGGCGCTATCACTCCTGGGCAGTGAGTGGCGATGACCTGCCGGAGGAACTAAAAGTGACCGCTGTTGACAGCAAGGGCGTTATTATGGCGGCATCGCATAAGCACTATCAGGTACATGGGGTGCAATTTCACCCAGAGTCGGTATTAAGTGAATATGGACGGGAAATGATATTAAACTGGATAAAAGAATAAGCATGACGATACTGGATAAGATCATAGCTCGAAAGAGAGAGGAAGTAGCAATAGCAAAAAAAACAGTCCCTTTGGCGCATTTGGAAAGGCTTCCTTTTTTTGAGCGTTCGTGCTATCAGCTGGCCGATTTTGTTCGCGATGAGGAAAGGACGGGCATTATAAGCGAATTCAAGCGGGCGTCGCCTTCGAAAGGACTTATAAATGGGACAGCAGATGTAGTTGAGGTGGTATCCGGCTACGATGCTGCCGGTGCATCGGCCATATCCGTCCTCACCGATAAGGATTTTTTCAAAGGCTCCTTGAACGACTTGGTAGAGGCTAGAAGGGCAGTAAATATCCCCTTGCTTCGTAAGGATTTTACAATAGATGAATACCAGGTTGCGGAAGCAAAAGCTCATGGCGCGGATATCATATTGCTCATAGCTGCTGCGATGTCTACCGATGATCTGCACCGCTTGGCAGCCTATTCGAAGAATTTGGGCTTGAATGTCTTGCTGGAAGTGCATAGCGAGGAAGAGCTGCACGATTGCTTATTTGACGAAGTAGATGCTATAGGTGTGAACAATCGCAACTTAAAAGACTTTGTCGTGTCGGTAGAAAACGCCATCCGCCTGGCACCCCAAATTCCCGATCGCTATATCAAGGTAGCCGAGAGTGGCATAAGTGATCCAGCAACCATAAGACAACTGAAGCAAGTAGGTTTCGATGCCTTTCTCATTGGAGAAAATTTTATGAAGAGCAACAACCCCGCGCAGGCAATTAAGGACTTTGTCTCCCAGTTGTAGCAGCGTGACGAGTAGTCGCTCAAACTGCTTTTTCATCGTCTCAATAGAGGAAAGTAGAAAATTTAAGTGCTATTTTAAAAAGAACAATCGTTTGCGTTGCTTTTTTTTATGGAAAAAACAAAAAATGCCTTAAAATTGCTCTTTTAGAAAGGGTGAAATATATACTTTTGTTTCTCACCTTAAAACAAAAACTATCCTACAAACAATGGCTAGATTAAATCTACTAGAAGAAACCCGTTTCGAAAAACTTCCCGTTACGGTTTTCAAGAATCCCGATGAGGCCTCTGTATCAGTCGCTCATCGAATTGCCGACCTCATTAAGGCAAAACAAGCAACAGGAGGGCATGCCGTAATAGGCCTGGCTACTGGAGCAACACCTATTAAAGTATATGCAGAGTTGGTACGTCTGCATAAAGAAGAAGGACTGAGCTTTAGCAATGTTATCACCTTTAACTTGGACGAGTACTACCCTATGCAGCCAGATGCAAAGCAAAGCTATGTTACTTTCATGAACAAGCATCTGTTTGACCATGTGGACATTGTGAGAGCGAATGTACATATTCCGGATGGTACCTTGCCACAAGAGGCTATCCACGACTATTGCTTGAAATATGAACAACAGATTACCGAGTTGGGTGGTTTGGATTTTCAATTGCTGGGTATAGGTCGTACGGGGCATATTGGCTTCAACGAACCAGGCTCTGCGCCAAACTCCGGAACACGGTTAGTCACCTTGGATGATCTTACAAGGCGTGATGCAAGCCGTGATTTCGGTGGAAAAGAAAATGTGCCAACAAAGGCCATCACTATGGGGGTGGGGACAATATTCAAGGCAAGGGAAATTATCTTGATGGCATGGAGTGAGAACAAAGCGCCTATAGTGAAAAAGGCGGTAGAAGGCGAAATATCGTCCGAGGTACCGGCTACTTACTTGCAACTTTCAGATAATGTGGAGTTTGTATTGGATGAGGCAGCAGCATCTTCCCTTACCCGTTTTGATACGCCTTGGTTGGTAAAGGACTGCGAATGGGATAACAAAACAATCAAAAAAGCTGTAGTATGGCTGGCTCAAAAAGTAGGTAAGCCCGTACTAAAGCTGACGGAGGAGGACTACAACAATAACGGCATGGCACAGCTGGCCACAGAAAAAGGGCCGGTTTATAACCTGAACATCGATATTTTCAATCAGCTGCAGCATACCATTACCGGATGGCCAGGAGGCAAGCCCAATGCAGATGATAGCCAAAGGCCGGAGCGGGCACAACCTGCCAAGAAAAGGGCAATTATTTTCTCTCCGCACCCCGATGATGACGTCATCTCCATGGGGGGAACATTTATTCGATTGGCCGATCAGGGGCACGACGTACATGTGGCTTACCAGACTTCGGGCAATACCGCTGTATGGGATGACGACGTGCTGCGCTACATCGAGTTTGCCCGCGATTTTGCTGAAGCTATGGGACGTGAGAAAGACGATATCCTGAAACTCTACGACGATACCAGAAAGTTTTTTGAAGCAAAGAAACCCAACCAGATAGATACGAAGGAAATAAGGGAGATTAAGGCCATTATAAGGCGCGGTGAAGCTGTGGCAGGAGCCCGTTATGCCGGTTTGCCCGATGATCATATCCATTTTATGGACCTTCCTTTCTATGATCGCAGCAAGTTTGATAAAAAGATCTCTTATGAGGACGATATCCAACAGGCGGTGGAGTTGCTACAGGCAGTGAAGCCTCATCAGATTTTTGCGGCAGGCGATTTTGCTGATCCACATGGAACGCACAAAGTGTGTTTTGACATTATCCTGCAAGCCTTGCTTCGTCTGCGCAAAACTGAGGAGTGGACCAAAGATTGCTGGTTATGGCTATACCGTGGCGCTTGGCACGAGTTCCCCATACATGAAATAGAAATGGCTGTGCCATTGTCTCCTCAGGAAGTATATCGCAAGCGGATGGCTATCTTTAAGCATCAGTCGCAAAAAGATCTACCTGTATTTCCTGGCGATGACGCAAGGGAGTTTTGGGTGCGTGCCGAAGATAGAACTAGCGAAACTGCACGGCTCTACGACGAACTTGGCCTGGCAGAGTACGAAGCGATTGAAGCCTTCGTTAGGTGGAAATTTGATTAGTATAAATAAATATAGTGATAGAAAAGGGGCATTGCACAATGCCCCTTTTTTAATTCTCCCTCAAGGTAGAGATCCATTGATCTTTGATGCCGAATGTTTTATTTGGACTATCGGAGGCAGTAAAGATAAGTTCTCCTCCCTGCATCAACTCCTCATGACTTATCCAATTGCGTTCTATTTTTTCCCCATTGAAGGTGAGGTCTTGGATATATCGTTTGTCCTTGGCATAGTTGTTTACCTGAATGTGTAGCTTACGCCCGTGCGTAAGGTCAAGTGTGATCTCCTCAAATAAGGGAAGGTGTAGGTAGTAAATGGGCCAGCCAATGGCGGCAGGATAGAGCCCCAAGGAAGAAAAGATAAACCAAGAAGACATGGCACCGGCATCGTCATCCATGGTGCGGATGAATGCCGCTGGTTGATTTTTGAAAATGACATCGATTTCAGAACCTATGCCTCGACTATTGTCGTTGAAATAGTGGTTTATCACGGTATCTACGGCAAACTGATGCATCCATGCTTGTGATTTCCATGGTGCATTGGAAGCCTGGTACAAAGCCGGTACTTGTAGGTCCGGTTCATTGGTCCGGTTGAAATAATGATGGTCGAAGAAATCGTCCAACTGATTTACGAACTCCTGTTCGCCTCCCATCAATGCCTTCAATCCTGCAATGTCAAAAGGAACAGACCAACGATATTGCCTGATGGTACCTTGGTACATATTTCGGGCCGACATGCGATCTACATCCGGCTTGCTGAGATCTGCAAAATCTTTGAGCCAATAGTTTTTGTATTCCGATGCTTTCTGGTAGTGCTGCCTTGCTTTTGTCTCATTGCCTAGTATGGCGTATATTTCTGCTAGCGCCCACGTGTCATAGGATGACTCTAAAGCCTTGTCTGGTTTTGAAAAATCCAATCGGTCTACTTCCGCCTGTAAGGAATCTATAATGGATGCAAAGTCTATTGCGAAACCCTTGCGATGCGCGTCTATCAGTGCCACAATTGCATGTTCTGTCCGAACAGTGTTGGAGGGCTCGTGCTCCGTTGCAAAGTCTTTCTTGCCATGAGGATAGAGGTTGGCAATGGACTGCGCGATATCGCCAAAGCGCTCAGGGTAGGCTAAAGCTAGCAAAGGTAGTTGCGTCTTGAAGTTGTCCCATATGGCCCAGCCATTGTAGCGTGGGCTTGATGCTTGCTGCAACGACCCGTCTATGGCCCTATACTGGCCGCTTGGATTGGAGATGTTATAGGGAGATTGAAGCGTTCTGTATAAGAGCGAGTAAAATAGACGGGTACGATCATCGTCTCCCTTCACTTGGAACCTATTTAACAGCTTGTTCCATTCAGAGTTGCTTTTCTGGGCAAATGTTTGATAATCTGAGGTCAACAGCGAGGCCAGTGCACTTTGCTCATCGACGGACGAGAAGGATATGTACAGATCTATGTCTGTGACGCTTTCGTCCGGAATCGCTATTATTTTGGTAGAATCGGCATTTGTCCATTTTACTGGTCTACTCATTTTTAAGGCATAATAGATACGATAGGTGCCGGCATGGCAGGTAGTCCTTGCTTCTATATAGCCTGTGAGCACCTGCCCTTGTACCTGGTGTTTTTCGGAGACGAAAGCACGATTAAACGTGTGTTTGAGGTCTATGCTGATGCCCTTTTTGCCTTTCGGGTATTGATAACGATGAATACCCGATTGCCCGTATACGGCAAGATCCGCCTGAATGCCATTGCTGAAACGAACACCATATGCGCCAGGAGAGGCATAGTCGCTCAATTTTTGCAGGGGGGTTGCTTCTTGTTCGGTGGTGTTTTCCAAAAAAGGCTTCACCAACAGTATGCCACCGCTTCCCTGGCACCCCACACCTTCAAATCGATTGTGAGTGAAGCCATAAAAGTCTTTGGCTAAGTATTCGTAACCAGTATGGGTGAACGGATAGGTGGAAGGACCGATGCTGAGCATGGAAAAAGGATAGGAAGCTGCAGGAGATAGTTGCCCATGATCGCCAGATGATCCAAGGAAAACGTTGACTTGGCTACTTCTGTCGGCTTGCGCGATGGCAAGTGGAGGATAAAGATATATAAGTCCCCCAATCAGTGCAAATAAAATGGATCTAAGCATATTAACGTACGGTTTTACTTGTGAACATGTATTTTTAGATCCGTAAAGATATTTAAAACGGTTTGGCTATGCATGTAAAGCTTTTGTTAACAACTTGTTAATCCGATGGCTGGTAACCGATTGCTTACAGCCGTGGCCGTTAGTAGGCTTGCTTGTCGCCAATGACCATACGCCAGAAAGTGAGGAAGATGATTCTTAGGTCTAGCGCAAAACTCCAATTTTCGATATACCAGATGTCATGTTGTGTGCGTGCATTCATCATGCTGGGTTCTGTCAATTCACCTCGTAGTCCATTGACTTGGGCCCATCCTGTAATGCCGGGCTTGGTTTGGTGTCGGACCATGTAGTTCTTCACCGTATTGATGGATTCTTGGTTCATGAGTGTGGCATGTGGCCGCGGGCCCACTACCGACATCTCGCCAAAGAGCACATTGAAAAATTGCGGGAGTTCATCGAGGCTGCTTTTTCTTAGAAATCCTCCCACCTTGGTAATACGGTCATCGTCTTTGCCCGCTTGTCTGAATTTTCCGTTTTTTCCGATATCGCTGGAGGCAACCTTCATAGAGCGGAATTTGATGCACATAAAGGGCTTATTGCGTTTGCCCCAACGTTCTTGGAGATAAAAAACAGGACCTTTGGAAGTAAGCTTAATGGCAATGGCTATAATGGGGAACAGCCATGAAAAAATGAATACAATCACAAATAGGCTGAATATGACGTCAAAGGCCCTTTTTACCACCCTGTTGTATACATCTTCCAAAGGTTCGCTGCGGTAGCTGAGCAAAGGGAAACCACCAAGCATGCTGAAGCTATATTTCCCATTGAAGTACATGTTATACATGTTGGGTATGATGCGTAACCTAACGGCATACATACTGAGTACGGACGCTACTTCCTTGGTACTATACGTAGCTTGGTGATCTTCGCTTATGAATACCTCGTCAATTTGTTCCAGTCCCGTCAGTGGAACCCCATCTACTAGAAGCCCCCTCCCTTTATAACTGTTCTCTAGGTTGTTTGCTAAGCTCAGGGTGCCCGGTATATACCTAACCAGGTGATAACCCTGGTGTTTATTTTCACGAAGGTATTTGGAAAACTGCACGCTCGTGTCGCCGCCGCCAATGATGAGAGCCGACTTACGGAGACGGCCTTTTTTGTACAATAGAAGATATACTTGCTTCAATACAATTCGTGCACTAGGCATCAATATGAATAGCAGTGCGCCATAAAGTAGTACGAAGCTTCTGGTGTAGTCCTTTTCCTTAATGGCGAAGATGAAGAGAACGGCTAGGATAAGCTGCCAGATGATATTGTTAAAGGTTTTGTAGATTTCCCGTATTTGATTTTCTTGTACACGTTCTTGGTATAGACTGTTGGACTTGGATGTGAAATACCAGCCGGCGATAAGGAACAAAATGAAGCCAAAATCTGCGATATAAAAATCAGGTAATACATTATTATCGCTTATAAACAAAGCGACAAGGAATGAAAAGATAATAATACAGACATCTGTGACAAGCTTAGTGAAGAGAAAAAAGCTTCTGTCGTTGACAATCATTGTTTTACGAATTTTTATTTTTTTCCTTTCAACGGTCTACTCGTTGAAAAGGATAAATGGCATATTAACGTCATTTTAGCTGCCAGTGTCCAAAAGTAGTGTTTCATCGCATTAAACCCACATATTTTTTTATTTTTTTATCAACTATGTCCGCTAAGCTTTGTTTCGACTTGAAAAATTGTTGCTATATTGGCTTTTGACGAACCATATTAATGGGTTATTTTTGCTTTAAATTTTCAGATTTTGGGATTAATACTTATTATTGACAAGAAATCGCATTCTATCAGATGAATAAAAATCACTATGCTATCATAATGGCCGGAGGGGTAGGGAGTCGTTTCTGGCCCATTAGCCGCAAGACAATGCCTAAGCAATTTATAGATGTATTAGGTACCGGTAAGACACTCATACAAGACACATACAATCGGTTTCTAAAAATAGTTCCCAAAGAGAATATCTATATATTAACTAATACCAATTACAAGGATTTGGTACAGGAACAGCTGAATATGGATGATGACAGCCATATCATCGGTGAGCCGGCCATGCGTAATACGGCACCTTGTATAGCTTATGCTAGTTATAAATTGAGGGCTCTCAATCCCAATGCGGTGATGGTCATAGCTCCTTCCGATCACCTAATTCAGGATACGGATGTTTTTGTCCAGGCCATCCAGTCGGCTTTGAATGCCGCAGCAGATAATGATGCTTTGTTTACCCTTGGTATCAAACCTTCGAGGCCCGATACCGGATACGGATATATTCATTGGGACAACGAGGCGAATTTGGGGGAGTTCAAGAAGGTGGATGCCTTTGTGGAAAAGCCAGACTTGCCTACAGCGGAGTCATATTTGAAAAGTGGCGAATATTTGTGGAATGCAGGTATTTTTATCTGGAAAGCCTCTCAATTAATTGATGAGCTTCGAATATATAGTCCCAACTTGAACGATATTCTAGAAAAGGGTAAGGATTCTTACAATACCCCGGAAGAAGAGAATTTCCTTTTGAAGAACTATCCAACTTGTGAGAACATATCCATCGACTATGCGGTGATGGAGAAAAGCAAATCGGTGTATGTATTGCCGGTAGATTTTGGCTGGTCTGATTTGGGAACATGGACCTCTGTATATGGTATAGCCTCTAAGGACGAATGGGGCAACGTGGTGATTCCCGATCCCGAGAATATTATATTGTACAATAGCAAAAACTGTATGGTGAATGTCCCTAGTTTCAAGCGGGTAGTCATTAAAGAACTGGAAGACTATATCATCGTGGAGTCTAACAATACCCTTATGATCTGTCCAAAATCATCAGAACAAGAGGTGAAGCAGGTAGTAGCAGATGTGAGCAGTAAATTTGGGGAGAGTTACATTTAGTTTAAAGTTGTAAGTAGGAAGTTTTAAAAGAAAAAAATGAAAAAAATTTGGGCCTTATGCGCCATTCTGATAGTTGGTTATTGTTCTTTAGCGAATGCACAGTCATTGTCCGGCGGCGTGAAAGGAGGGGTTAACATCGCTAACATGATCAAAACAGGAGATCTTGATTACAGTAGTGATGTCCGTGTTGGCTTTAATGCAGGTGGGTTTTTGGATTTGGATATCACGGGGAACTTGGGCATAGGTGCAGAGCTTAATTATTCGCAAAAAGGCTATAAACAAGGGGACAACCTCACCTATACCAATAACTTCGTCGATTTGCCATTGATGCTACAGGTAGCCCTGTTTGATAGGGTGAGCCTGCATTTGGGCCCGCAATTTTCCTGGTTGATCAATTCTAGCGTAAAAAGAGAAACGAACGATCGCACAACCATCACCAAATACAAAGGCGAAGAAAAAAGCTATGTTGGAGGGGTACTCGGTATCGATATATATATCGGAAATGGCTTTAAACTCATAGGTAATTATACGCAGGATTTTACGGAAAGAAAAGCCAATAGTGATGCTCAGATTCCAACGTTCAAGAACAAGGTTTGGCAAATTGGCCTTGGGTATTATCTTTTTTAACCGTTCACAGCTTGTCCGATAAGATAAAACGACGTCATCGAATAGTCCTTTGGATTTGGTATATCGGCTCGGCAATATATTTCAGTGTCCTGTTCTATATCGTCTTTCTGGCGGGTAGAAGGCAGGGGGATGCCAAGTCTGCAATTGATCCCGAAATTCACTTGGATCCTTTAAGTAGAAAATGGGATGTTTGGAAGCACAGTGCTAATTCCGATAATCTCTATCTGGATGTGATGGGCAATATCGTTATGTTCGTTCCTTTCTCCCTCGTTTTATACGTCGTTTTTCGCATTAGGAATTTATACCTCATCCTATTATTAGGCTTTTTGACCAGCCTTTTTATAGAAACAACGCAATATATCTTTCAGATAGGAGTGGCGGATATAGACGATTTGATTCTCAATACGCTTGGTACGCTAATAGGAATAGCCATCATAGAAGCATTGAAGATCGTGTTGACAGGGGATAAGCTCGCCAAATAGATAGTCAACATTGCCTGCTGATGATGGCTACATAATTGAAGTAGCATAGAATGAAGCCTTCACCTGCTCTCTTTTCTCAGGTGACTACCAAATGGATTGGATGTCTTGCTTATCTCCTGGTGCTTCTAACGAGCCAAAAGATAAGCGCAATGACTACAAGGACGATAATAATTCCTACATATACTCCTCCCTTGAAGATGCCGGCTATTAAGTCGCAGCTGCTTAAACTGCAAATCAGAAGAAATAGAAAAGCATAAACGGGCAACACGATACGGTTTTTCATTCGAAAATAATTTATCTAGGCAACAAGCAAGGGAAGCACTTTGTTTGCCAGTAGATGATAGGGCCTACTAGTTTCTTTAAAAAGGGTCAAAACACGAATTCTAAGCCCAATGATTTGCTTCCCTTCCATTTGGGCCCGTCCTTCAAAAGGCGCTCCACTTCTTTCTCTAGCCTGGCGTTGCCTTGTTCAAAACGTAGATTGATAGCCTTGCCCGTACTGTCTATATCGGCGTGAACGATAATATGACCTCTCTCGGTGGTGATTTTGTGACGGGCAATGTAGCTATTCAGTGCATCCCATCCGCCTACCGGCTCGGCACTGTTGGCTTCTAGCTTGCGCGCTGTGAAAATGCCACCCTGGTTGGGTATTCCCTCCCTGCTGTCTATTTCCAGTACCACCTGCCTATCATGGCTGTTTTGATGCTGAAGGCCACCCCGCATCCAGAGCAGGATGCACGTCAGGATAAGGAAGAGCGAAGCCACGCCGGCTACTCCCAATCGTTGCCAAGTGAATAACATGCGGCTTCTTTCTTCTGGCTGTTGGGCAATGCGCGATTGTAGCCTTTGTTGCAATAGGCTCAGTTTTTCTTGGTTTACCTGTTGAGCTGTACGATAGCCTTCCAATGCTTCGCTAAGAAAGGGGTCGTCCAAAGCTTCGCGTTCCAGTTGATACATCTCGTCGCTGCTCATCTGGCCATTTATATACCTGTCTATCCGTATGATGTCGTATTGATTAATCATTGTCTTTCCTTTCCATGCAAATCTTCAGATTGCGCTTGCCATTTTGAATGTGACTTTTTACCTTTAAAATATCATAGCCTGTTATGTCTGCAATTTCCTTGTAGCATCTCTGCTCCAGATAAAACAAGCGTACACAGGTTTCTTGTTCTTGCCTCAGTTCGCTGAGGCAGCTTTCCATCAAGGTCAATCGAGCCTCTTGTTCTTCAGACTCACTTCTGTCGTCAGATATAGGAAAGTCAAGCCCGTCTTCTTGAGTATATATTTCTTCCTCGATAGAAAGCATGAGGTTTTTGCTCTCCTTGCGTAGCTGCATTAAGCAGGTATTTCTGGCTAGTGTATGCAGCCAACTTTTGAAATGGCTCACTTCATGCACACGCAACTTCGTAATCAGTTCCTCAAAGACCTGCATCACGGCATCCTGGCTTTTTGCCTCATCCTGCAGGTATTTATAACAAACACCATATACCAGTACCATGTACGGCTCGTATAGCGCACCCAATATTTCCAAATCCCCTGTAGAGCGGTATTGCCTTAGCAATTCGCCTTCGGATGCTTTAGTCGGTATTTTTCTGTTATAGCGCAAAAGAAGTTAAAAATCAAAAGCCTGCCTGCCGTAGGCAGGGTGAAAATTAAAAAAAGAAACCAGAGACTAAAGCTGCCTAGAGACTTATCCCGTACAGACGCCATGAATGGTGTCTCCCAATAAACCAAATATATGATGAATAATGGCGTTCTATTCCATAAAAAAAAGAAATAATCGTAATTTCGTGCCAAATGGAAAACATTACATTCCAAGATCTTGATGGTGATATCAAGCTCTTGGTTTATTTTATGGCGATCTTGATAATGGCTGTTTACGTGGCATATGTTGTCAGCGTACGCAGCACGATTAAGCTGATTGCCCCCGAAAATCGCTTTATACAGCCCAACCATGCTTTCTTGTTGTTATTGCCTATTTTTAATGTCTATTGGCAATTCGTTGTGGCCAACCGGCTTTCCGACTCATTGACAAATGAGTTTTATGACCGGAAAATTGCCGAAGAGGAGAATCCGGGCCGTTCAACGGGGCGCGTATTTGCCGTGCTAAGCCTATTAGTGAGTCTGCCTATCCCAAGTGTCAGCATGGTGTTTGCGCTGGCTTATATGACTTATTTTGTCCTCTATTGGACTAAGGTGATTCACTTTAAGCATGTCTTGGCAGAGCATGACCGCTACTTGGAAAGCAAAGGGAAAGGTAAACCTTCTGGCGAAATGTAAATTATATGAGATTAATTGAATTGACAAGCTTTCTAGAGGGAATAGCACCGCTTGGCTATCAGGAAAGCTATGATAATGCTGGCCTTATTGTGGGCGACCCAAATAGGGAGATTACACAGGCGATCGTATCGCTCGACTGTACCGAGGAGGTGATAGAGGAGGCAATTGCCCATGGTGCAAACCTGGTCGTTTCCCATCATCCTATCGTATTCAAGGGCTTAAAGAAATTCAGCGGTAGCACGTATGTGGAACGGGTGGTTATGAAAGCCATAAAGCATGATATTGCGTTATATGCCATTCATACCAATCTGGACAACGTGCTAGGCGGTGTGAATGGCAAAATTGCCGAAAAGTTAGGGCTTGAAGGCGTTTCTTTGTTGGCTCCAAAGGAAGGAATATATCACAAATTGGCCGTGTTTGTGCCGCATAGCCACGCCGATATACTTAGAAATGCCCTCTTTGCTGCCGGCGCAGGTGAAATAGGGAAGTACAGTGAGTGTAGCTACAACTTGGATGGCTATGGTACATATAAACCGTCGGAGGGCGCTCAGCCCTATTTGGGAGATATAGGTTTATTGCATAAGGAGCCAGAGCTCAAAATTGAGGTGATCTATCCCACCTATAAAGAAAGGGCCGTCTTGATAGCGATGTATGAATATCATCCTTATGAGGAAATAGCTTATGATATATTTCGCTTGGAGAACAGAAGCGACGACGTGGGGTCTGGTGTTGTCGGCAATCTACCCATGTCAATGGGAGAACAGCGTTTTCTTGCTTTCTTGAAAGAACGCATGAACGCATCGGTCATTAGGCATACGGCATTTAGGAATAAACCGGTGCAGCGCGTGGCGGTGTGTGGAGGAGCTGGCGGATTCCTGCTACAGCATGCCATTCGGTCAGGAGCCGATGCGTTTGTCACGGCAGACTATAAGTACCACGAGTTTTTTGATGCCGAGGGCAAGACCCTCATTGCCGACATTGGACATTTTGAGAGTGAGCAATTTACACAGGAATTATTGTTGGAAATAATTCAAAAAAAATTTCCTAACTTTGCAGTCCGTTTAACCGGAGTAAATACAAACCCCATAAAGTATTATGTCTAATATTGAACAGACTGTAGAACAGAAGTTGCAAGCACTTTGGGACTTGCAAACGATTCATACGCAAATAGATAAAATTCGCCAGATAAGAGGTGAACTTCCCATTGAGGTGGCCGATCTGGAAGATGAAGTGGCTGGCCTGGAAACCAGGATTGAGAAAATTCGCGGTGAGTTGGACGATCTGGAAGACTCCATCGTGACTCGCAAGAACATGATTTCTGATGCACAAGCGGGCATCAAGAAATACGAGGCTCAGTTGAACGATGTGAAAAACAATCGGGAATATGAAGCTATCACGAAAGAAATTGAGATCCAAGGATTGGATATTCAAGTAAGCGAGAAAAAAATCCGTGAGTTTGAATACGAAATAAGGAACAAAACGGAGAATTACGAGAAAACACAGGCCGAGCTTGAAGAACGCAAAAAGGATTTGGCTGTAAAGCAAGAGGAACTGGACACCATCACTGGCGAAACCCAAAAGGACGAAGATGTATTGGTAGAGAAAGCCAAGGAAGCGGAAAGCCATATTGAAGATCGCTTGTTGACGGCCTATACCAGGCTGCGTGGCAATGCCAAGAATGGATTGGCTGTCGTGACCATCGATCGCGATTCCTGTTCCGGTTGCCACAATCAGATACCTCCCCAGCGTCAATTGGATATCCGTCAAAGAAAAAAGATCATCGTTTGCGAACATTGCGGACGTATATTGGTCGATGAGGCTTTTGCCCATGCTGAAGAGCATGTACATGCCTAGTTAAATTGCAATTTTATAAAAAGAGAAGAGAGCTTGGAAAACAATCCAGGCTCTTTTTTGTCTTGGTCATCTATGAGAAGTAGTTGTTTATGGATGCCTTTGGCATTGGGTGTGTGGCTCATGGCGTTTTCGATGGCTCAAGCCAAGTTCACTTTCAATACCAACTGTCAACAGGCCTATCAAGATATCATGTCTTTAAGGCTAAACGCCGCAAAGGAACGTCTGGAGCAAGAAAAAAGAACGCTGCCCGAAAACGATTTTATACCTCTCCTAGAGAATTATTATGACTATATTTACCTGCTCTGCACGGATGACAAACCCCTTTTTGAAAGAGCGAAGAAGAGCAAGGGTGAGCGCTTAAATAGGTTGGCGGCTGGCGACAAGGATTCTCCCTATTACCTGTGGGCACAGGCGGAGGTCAATCTCCAATGGGCATTGCTCCGTGGCAGGTATGGAGAATACCTGAACTCAGCACTGGAAATAAAGCGTACCAATGCCCTTTTAAAAGAAAGTATAGACCAATATCCGGACTTCTTGCCATCGCAAAAGGCTTATGGCATGGTGCAGGCAGTCTTGGGAGCATTGCCTTCAGGAGCTCAGAAGGCTTTAGGTACGCTAGGCGTGCGGGGAAACGCCACCAAAGGCAAAGAAATGCTGGAAAATGCCGTGAAAGGGCTGTCAGGATCGGTTTTTTATGACGAGACGGTCTTTTATCTTGCCCAAGTGTATATGAACATTACCAATGAGCAGCACGGATATGAACGCATTGAATCGCTTTGTAAGCAGATAGATTCCCAGAGTTTGCTTAAAACCTATATATTGGCACAGTATGCTACTAAGTCCGGCCACGGTGCAAGAGCTATCAGTATTCTCCAGTCCAAACCAAGTGGCAGGGCCTACATCGCATATCCCTATCTCACCTATCTTTTTGCCATCGCCAAGATGAATCGCTTGGATAGCGAAGCGAAAAAAATCTTTCTACAATTTATCAATGAGAACAAGCAGCGCTCCTTTACGAAAGATGCCTATCTTCGTTTGGCTTGGATAAGCGTGATAGAAGGCGATAAGGCCGCCTATGAAAAGTATACCCAGTTGGTGAAGACCAAGGGTTACTCATTTGAGGAGCGGGATAAGCAAGCACTAAACGAGATTGCTGATGCTGCCCCGAATGCCGACTTGCTGAAGGCTCGCTTGCTTTATGATGGGGGAGACTTACAGGGAGCGAAGAATTGCCTGCTGCGATTGGATCCGAACAAGATGCCCTTGCAGAGGGATAAGATTGAGTTTTGCTATCGCTATGGGCGCATATTCCAGGATGCTGGTAGCATGGCAAATGCATTGAAGTTTTATAAATCAGCCATAGACTTGGGAAGCGATTCGCCTTACTATTATGCGGCAAATGCGGCCTTGCTTTCTGGAAACATTTACGAGCAGCAGAAAAATTACGAACAGGCCATTTTGTTTTACCAGAAGGCTATAGACATGAAAAATCATCCATACGAAAGTAGTATAGAGCATAAGGCAAAAGAGGGCATTAGTCGTTTGAAAGGTATAAAGTAAAAATTTAGATATGAAGATAAAGCTTGAAGAACATAGTGTAACTGAACGTTTTTTGCGCTATGTGAAAATAGATACGCAAAGCGATCCCTATTCGGAGACCTCTCCTTCTACGGAGAAGCAAAAGGATCTGGGAAAGGTCTTGGTAAAGGAGCTGCAACAGCTGGGAGTCGAAGATGCCGGGCTGGACGAGTATGGTTATGTCTATGCGACCCTGGAAGCCAACACGGACAGGGATGGTGTACCGGTTATTTGTTTCTGTGCCCACATGGACACGTCGCCCGATTGCAGTGGAACAGGGGTGAGGCCGATCGTTCATAAGAATTATCAGGGCGAAGACCTGGTATTGCCGAACGACACTTCTATCGTCATTCGCGAAAGCGAGCACCCCGATCTGTCCAAACAGCACGGCAATGATATCATTACGGCGAGTGGCGCCACGCTGCTGGGTGCGGACAATAAGGCGGGTGTGGCCGCCATAATGGATGCCGTTGCGCTTCTGGTAGCGCACCCCGAGATCAAGCATGGAAAAATCAGGATTTTGTTTACTCCCGACGAAGAGATAGGGCGGGGCGTAGATCACGTGGATCTGGAAAAGCTGGGGGCAGACTTTGGCTATACCATAGATGGCGAAACGTTGGGCTCTATAGAGGACGAGACCTTTTCTGCCGATGGTGTGGTGGTAACCATAGAAGGGGTGAGCGTGCACCCGGGCTTTGCCAAGGGACGCATGCAAAGTGCCATCAAGATCGCCTCAGAGGTTATCTCCGCGCTGCCGAAGGATAGGCTTTCGCCCGAAAGTACCAGCGGTAGGGATGGATTTATACATCCAGTGGCCGTGAGGGGCTCCGTAGAGCAGGCTACGCTCGAATTTATCATTCGTGATTTCAACAGCGAATTTCTGAAACACTATGAAACCGAATTGGAGCGATTGGTGAAAGAAGTTATATCTCGATACCCAAGGGCTACCTATCGTTTTGAAGTAATAGAGCAATACCGAAACATGAAGGAGGTGCTCAATAAATACCCCAAGGTGATGGATATAGGCATCGCGGCCATCAAGGAGGCAGGGCTGGAGCCGATTGTAAGGAGTATTCGTGGCGGCACGGATGGCTCCAGGCTATCCTTCATGGGGCTACCTTGTCCCAATGTTTTTGCTGGCGAGCATGCCTTTCATGGCAAGCAGGAATGGGTATCTGTACAGGATATGCAAAAAGCTGTCCAGACCATCATCCATATAGCTTCCCTTTGGGAGAAATAGGCCATGGCCTATTTCTCCTTATAAGAGAGCCCCATGTTCTGGAACAGAAAGGCAAACTTGTCTGCCGCCTCTTGAATAATCATGGAGGTGGGCTTGCCGGCGCCATGGCCGGCCTTGGTTTCTATCCGTATGAGCACGGGATTGGTACCATTGTGGTATTCCTGCAATCTAGCGGCAAACTTAAAGGAATGTGCCGGCACTACGCGATCGTCATGGTCTGCAGTGGTAATCAGGGTAGCCGGATAGGACGTTTCCTTCTTCAGCGCATGGTAAGGTGAGTAATGGTAAAGGTACTCGAACATCTCCTTGCTATCGTCTGCCGTGCCGTAATCAAAGGCCCAGCCTGCACCTGCCGTAAATTTATGGTAGCGCAACATGTCCAAAACACCCACCGCAGGAAAAGCGACCCTGAATAGTTCTGGTCGTTGTGTCATAGCGGCGCCTACCAGCAGACCGCCATTGGATCCGCCCGAAATGGCTAAATGGCTCGAAGAGGTGTATTTTTCCTTTATCAGGTACTCAGCCGCGGCGATGAAATCGTCAAATACGTTTTGCTTCTTCGTTTTGGTGCCTGCTAGGTGCCATTTTTCGCCATACTCGCCACCTCCACGGAGGTTAGGCACGGCATATATGCCACCTTGTTCCAGAAAAAGTACATTGGCAATGCTGAACGATGGTGTCAGGCTGATGTTGAACCCACCGTATCCATACAATATGGTCGGATTCTGCCCATCAAGTTTCAGGCCTTTCTTATACGTGATGATCATGGGAACCTTAGTGCCGTCTTTGGAAGAGTAGAAGACCTGTTTGGATTCATACTGCTCGGAATCAAAATCTACCGCTGGTTTTTTGTACAATTCGGATTGGCCAGAAGCAATATCATATTTGAAAATACTGGTCGGATAGGTATAGGAAGTGAAGGAATAGTATAGCTCCTTTTCGTTCCTCTTGGCACCAAAACCTCCGGCAGAGCCTATGCCCGGCAGCTCGATGACGCGTTCTTCCCTGCCGGAATAGTCAAATTGCTTGACCAAGGAGGTGGCATCTTTCAGGTAATTGGCAAAAAGCTTGCCTCCTCCGGTGTTGACCTCCAATACCTGATCGGTTTCCGGTATGACGTCTTTCCAGTGTTCCGGGGTAGGATTGGACAAAGGAGCTTTTACCAACCGGTAATTTGGCGCATCCAGATTGGTATAGATCAAAAGGTGATCGCCATCTGTATCGATAATATAGTGGCTTTTTTCATCGTTGGCTACGACCTTTACGATAGGACTATTGGCAGACTTTAAGTCCTGCACGTATAGTTCATTGCCACTGGTGGTGTTGGCCGCAGTAATGACCAAGAAACGCTCGTCTTCCGTGAGGTAGGCGCCGATATACCTTCTAGGAGTCTCCGTACCGCCAAAGATCATTTGGTCGTCCTGTTGCTTGGTACCCAATTTATGGAAATACAGTTTGTGGTGCTGGGTCAATCCCGATAGCGCACTCCCTTCTTTGGGTTTGTCATAGCTGCTGTAATAAAAGCCCTCGTTGCCCTTCCATGCCAATCCGGTAAACTTGAGGTCGATCAGCGTATCGCCCACGACCTCCTTGTTATCCGTTTTCAGCACGATGGCCTTGCGCCAGTCACTTCCCCCTTCCGATATCTGATAGGCGACGAGGCTGCCATCTTTTGTAAATTCAACGCCTGCCAATGACGTGGTGCCGTCATCCGAAAATTTATTGGGATCTATAAAGACCTCGCTCTTGTCGGTTTCTTTTTCCCTGTAAAGCACGGATTGGTTCTGCAGGCCATCATTTTTGTAGAAATAGGTGTAACCTCCCTCCTTGAAAGGCGCGGAAAACTTTTCGTAGTTCCATAACTTCTCCAGGCGCTCATACATGGCCTTCCGATACGGAATTTGCGAAAGGTAGGCCTGGGTGATGTCGTTTTCTTCCTTTACCCATTCCTTGGTGTCGGCGGCCGTATCGTTTTCCAGCCACCTATAGGGATCTGGCACTTCCGTACCAAAATAGGTGTCTTTTAAATCTCCTTTTTTTGTTGCAGGGTATGGCATTACCTTGATGTCTTGCAAGGCATTGATCTCGTTTTTATTTCCGCCGCATGCGGCTAATCCGATGGACATAAGCAAAAAATATATCTTGTTCTTGTGCATAATGTAGACTGTTTTTATCGCACCATTTTTACATGGCCTAAATTAGTGTTTTTGTGATTATTTGCTGTTCACTTTTGCTGAAATTGTTTATCATGCCATTTTTGTCTAAGTTTGGAGGGTGATAATTGACTGTTTTCTTAATTAAGTATGTTTTCATCTAGACTTCGTTTACTTTTCGTCGGAATAATTTGTTTTTTTGATTTTACGTTTGCTCAAGAACGCTACGAGCTCGATTCAGGTTGGCAGATGATGCGGCAAGATGCCGTGAAACAAGGTGGGCAAGAGATTTCCTCGACCGCTTACAAACTGAAAGGATGGCAAAAGGCCACAGTGCCCGGGACGGTACTCACTTCTTTGGTCGCCAATGGCGATATGCCCGACCCATTTTGGGGCATGAACAATGAGAAAATTCCGGACATCTACGAGACAGGTTCAGATTTCTATACCTATTGGTTCGCAAAGGATTTTAAAGAGGAAAAACCGAAGGAAGGCCAGCAGGTATGGTTATCTTTCAGGGGCATCAACTACAGCTGCGACGTATACCTCAACGGGAAGAAGGTGAACGAAACGCCATTTAAGGGGATGTACCTGCGTAGAAAATTCAATATTACCAACTTGTTGTCGGCAGATGGCAACAACCGCCTGGCCGTGATCGTGCGTCCACCCGATTTCGTGGGAGAGCCCAACGGTGGGCAGGGAGGGGATGGCCAGATTGCCAAAAACGTGGGCTTGCAATATACGGCGGGTTGGGACTGGATACGGCCCATTCGCGATAGGAATACAGGCATATGGGACAAAGTGTTCATCGAGAAAACGGGAAGGGTAGATCTCTTGAATCCGCATGTGGTGACACTGGTGCCGGGCAAGCGGATGCCTCAAGATAAGCAGCAGGCACCGGCGACCCTTCGGGTCAGTGCCGAGTTGGTCAATGCGTCGGATCAGCCCATTTCAGGTATCCTGCACTATACACTGGAAGGAGAGGATATAAAAACCCGAGTTCGGTTAGAACCAAAAGAGAAAAAGACAGTACAACTGCCCGATTTTGTCTTGCAAAACCCGCAATTATGGTGGCCGCATCAATATGGTCAACAGCATCTTTATCATTCGCAACTGAAGTTCATAGCCAGTGACGGCGAGTTGCAAGACGTAGAAGATGTGCGCTTTGGGGTGCGGGAAATACAGACATCGTGGAACGAACGGACTCGCAGTAAAGAAATTGCCGTCAATGGGCAGCCTATTTTTATCAAGGGAGGGAACTGGATCATATCTGACGCGATGCTGCGCTTCTCGGACGAGCGGTATGATGCCGAGATCAGGTTTCATCGCGATATGAACCTCAACTTGATACGCATATGGGGAGGAGCTATTACGGAACGTCCCGAGTTTTACGAGGCCTGCGACCGGTATGGGCTTTTGGTCATGCAGGATTTTTGGATTTCGGGCGATTGCAACGGACGCTGGGAAGATCCCAAGAAGCTGGAGGATCAATGGACAAGGAGAAAATACCCGGACGACCACGGCCTGTTCCTGGAATCTGCGGCAGACATGATAAAAATGGTGCGCAACCACCCTTCGCTAGCCATTTGGTGCGGCGGTAATGAAATAACGCCACCCGAAGATATTTTGGTAAGCCTCAGAGATTCCCTGTTGCCCCAATTGGACGGTACCCGTTGGTTTGTGGACTATTCCAACTCCAATGATATGTCGTTTAACTTCATCGGTGGCAATGGCGATGGTCCCTACGGCATACAGCCCGTATCTGTGTTCTACGACGAGCGGACTTATCCTTTCAATAGCGAAGTAGGTTCGGTGGGGGTAGGCGATATCGTTTCCCTGAGACGTTTTCTGGATGAGGAAAACTTGGCGGCACCCCTGTGGGATAGCATCGTCCGCAAGGAAAGCTGGGATTCGGTGTGGGACTACCATACCTATATTGGCTATGGGGAACACGTTGCTCCATATGGAGAAACAGCCGATATAACGGATTGGGCAAAAAAGGCACAGTTGGTCAACTATGACCAATACCGCGCCCTGATGGAAGGCTTTAGTTCTCATATGTGGGACTGGTATACGGGTACCATGATATGGAAGACGCAAAATCCGTGGACGTCCATGCGCGGGCAGATGTACGACTATTACCTTGACCCAAATGCTTCCTTGTATGGATTGCGTAATGGTAGTGAGCCGGTACACGCCATGTATAATCCCAGTAATGGTTTCGTCACTTTGATAAACCACCAATTTGAAAAGCAAAATAACCTGATGCTGCTGGTAAAGGCCTTTGATATGAGCGGAAAGGAAACAAAGCTAGTGCAGGTTTTCTGTTATCTGGAACCTTCCACCGTGAAGCCTGTCTTGTCCTTGAAAAAGCAAATTGAGGAACTGGCCAGTGAGAAAGGGCTTTTCCTGCAATTACAATTGTTAAGGGAGAATCAATCACTAGTGAGCCAAAATTTCTATTGGTTGCCGGACAGCAAGGGGCAATACAGTGGCTTGCAAGGATTGGCGCAGGCAAAGATGCGCGCCTCTGCCAAAAAGCTGAATGATGAAAGTATCCTATTGGAGTTGATCAATGATGGGCTGGGGCCTGTAGCCTTCTTCAATCGAGTCTCGCTGGTGGATGGCAAGACGGGAGAAAGAATACTGCCTACTTTCTATGATGATAATTACTTTTCGTTGTCGCCAGGTGGTAAAAGAAGTATCAAGCTCCACTGCGCCAAAGACAAGTGGGGCGCTGGCGCTCAGGTAGAGTTGGAAGGCTGGAATGTGGGAAAGCAATTGATAGAGATAAAATGAGTGGAGATAGCGCCATGCGCAACAAAATATATTTTGCGTCGGATTTTCATCTAGGGGTTCCTAACTACCAAAAAAGCCGGGAGCGTGAAGATCGCATTGTGCGTTGGCTAGACCACATCAAGCAGGATGCTGCCGAATTGTACCTGATGGGAGATGTCTTTGATTTTTGGTTTGAATACAGGACGGCGGTGCCTCGGGGATTTGTGCGCTTTCTGGGCAAGCTGGCGGAACTTTCGGACCTGGGGGTTCACATTACTTTTTTCAAGGGCAACCATGATATGTGGATGTTTGGCTATCTCAAGGAGGAAATCGGAGCCACGATCATTTCCGACGAACTGATCATAGAACGAAATGGCAAGCGTTTTTTTCTGCATCATGGCGACGGGCTAGGCCCGGGAGACAGGAAATATAAGTTTTTAAAGCGCTTTTTCCGGAGCAATTTCTGCCAATGGCTTTTCGCGCGGATTCACCCCAATCTGGGTATAGGCATAGCCCTGCGCTGGTCCCAACATAGCCGTATAGCCAACGGGAAGAAAGAGCAGCGCAAGGTAGACGAGCAGGAATGGTTAATCGTGTACACCAAGGAGGTGTTGACGCATACCTATTACGATTACCTCATCTTCGGACATCGGCATCTTCCTCTGGACGTGAAGTTAAGTGGCGGTAGTCGCTACATCAATCTGGGAGAATGGATGAACTTTAACAGCTATGCCGTTTTTGACGGAGAAACCGTACATCTCATGGAATGGGAGGGGTGATGCAAGTTTCCATCTATTTTGATTATTTTTGCAAACCCATTGCCGAATAAGGGGGGTAATAGGAAAATATACAAACATGCTAGATAAATTAGAAGCTATAAAACAGCGTTGGGAAGATGTGGAGAAGGAGTTGAGTAATCCGGATACCATAAGCGATATGCGGCGTTTTGCCAAGCTAAACAAAGAATACAAGGACCTTTCCAAGATCGTGGAGCAATACCACATCTACAAAAATATAGTAAGCAATATAGATGCCAATAAGGAAATCTTAGCCAATGAGAAAGATCAGGAATTGAAGGATATGGCGAAGGAAGACCTCGATCAACTGTTGGAAGAAAAGGACAAGAAAGAGGACGAGATACGCCTGATGCTAATTCCTAAAGACCCGGAGGATTTTAAGAATGCTATCTTGGAGATCCGTGGTGGTACGGGAGGAGATGAAGCTGCCTTGTTTGCCGGTGACTTGTATAGAATGTATACGCGTTATTTCGAGAAGAAAGGCTGGCGTACTGAGGTATTGGATGTAACGGAAGGCACCGCCGGCGGCTATAAGGAGGTTGTCCTGAAGGTCATCGGCGAAGATGTGTACGGCACGTTGAAATACGAATCGGGTGTACATCGTGTGCAACGTGTGCCGGATACTGAAACACAAGGGCGGGTGCATACTTCCGCGGCATCTGTAGCCGTATTGCCCGAAGCAGAGGAGGTGGATGTGGAAATCAACCCTGCGGACGTGGATATGCAAACTTCGCGTTCAGGGGGTGCTGGCGGACAGAACGTCAATAAAGTGGAGACAAAGGTACAGCTTACGCACCGACCTTCTGGCATTGTGGTGGTTTGTCAGGTAGAACGTTCGCAATTAGCCAACCGCGAATTGGCAATGGAAATGCTTCGAAGCAAGCTCTATGAGCGGGAAGTGCAGAAAAAGCATGGCGATATCGCCGCAAAGCGTAAAACGATGGTCTCTACCGGCGACCGCTCGGCCAAGATAAGGACCTACAATTTCCCTCAAGGACGCTTGACCGAACACCGTATCGGTTTGACACTTTATAATTTGCCATCCGTATTGGACGGCGATATACAGGATATTATAGATGCCCTCCAATTTGCAGAGAATGCAGAGAAAATGAAAGAAGGGGAAACTTTATAGATTAGCATAATAATACCAATAGAGCGGGCTGGATCTCGCTGCTTAACGTCATGACAAAGCAACATCCTAGAACAGGGCCTCTAAAAAGTTTTTCTCTTAAAAAAAACTCATAGATTAGGGGCTTGGATTTTGTTGTTTTTTATCATCAAAGGAATTTCGTATGCCTTTAAAAGAGCAAAAGAAAGCGCTAGTTAAACTATTGGTTTATTCTTCGTTCGTTTACCTTGCCGCCAAGGTGAAGCGAAATTTGAGCAATAGCAGGAAAGTGCCTGTGAGGGTAACCAGCAGATTGCCAAAGCCTAGCAATGAACATCAATCTGGATTTTTCTCCGCAATGAGCTACAATATAGCGGGACTACCTGGTATCATCTCACAGGCCATTACGGATAGGAAGTCCAGTACGGCCTTGATAGGCAATAAAATCAACGAATACGACATCGTCAATGTCCAGGAAGATTTCAATTTTCATGCTGCCTTGTACGATGAAGGCAATAAGCATCCTTATCGCACCGTAACCAAGGGACCTGCCCTATGGGGCGATGGCCTCAACACCTTGTCGCGTTTCCCTATCTACGAACTGAAACGCGTGCCCTGGAGGCATTGTACGGCCTCCAATTGCTTCACTCCCAAAGGATTTTCCTATTGCCGTATAGGTTTGGCAAAAGAGGTGTTCATAGACCTGTACAACGTGCACGCCAACGCCTATGAAGATGCAAAATCGGCCTATGCCCGCAGGCTGAATATGAGGCAGCTTCTGGCTTTTATCCAGGCCAATTCCGAGGGCGAAGCGGTATTGGTCATGGGCGATATGAACAGCTCGTACAGCGACCCCAGGGACAATGTAAAAGAACTGGTGAAAAAAGCAGGTCTCACCGATACGTGGATCGAATTGATGAATGGCAATCAGCTACCGGAAATCTTAGAGAGCATAAAATATTTGCCTTTGTTGGATATAGACCATCTGTCTGAGTCCATAGACAAAATATTTTACAGGAGCAGCCGGAAAATCAAGTTGAAGCCTAGCAACTACCGCATAGAAGGCAAGAAGTTTACAGATGGCAATAGACTTCCCTTATCCGATCATTTGCCCGTGGCAGTCGATTTTGAGTGGAAACTGACCTAGCTGTTTAGCGATAAAAAATATCGGCAAAAAGTTTGCAATTAAAAAAAACACGCTATATTTGCAGTCCCAAAAACAAGGGAAATAGGTCCGGTAGTTCAGCTGGTTAGAATACATGCCTGTCACGCATGGGGTCGCGGGTTCGAGTCCCGTCCGGACCGCTGAAAACTAGGAGTAGGTTAAACTCGAGTTCTTTACATAAATTATTTGGTTCGGTAGTTCAGCTGGTTAGAATACATGCCTGTCACGCATGGGGTCGCGGGTTCGAGTCCCGTCCGGACCGCTGAAAATTCCCCCTCTACGCATAGTAGAGGGGGTTTTTCTATTAATGGGGGTAAAGCCCCACCAAAAGTCCCACTAAAAAAGGGGGCTGGTAAATATTTTAAAAGCATGGGATCATTGCCAAAATACAAAGAACCAAAGATCATCCGAGCAAAGCGTGGGTGGTTTATTGCTTTGTATTACCTTCGTCCTGATTCTAGCGGATATAAAAGATTTGAGCTATCAGGTGGCATAAACTATGTTCACGACTTAGGTGAAAGGGAAAAAGAAATTCAGGCAATGCTTAAATTTCTTAAAAAAGAATTGGAACAGGGCTTCAATCCTTTCTTCCCTGACATTGAGGAAAGGTATGAAAACGCCATTCAAGAAAAAAAGCAATCCATTGTAAAAGCAGAAAGAGAAATGAGCGGATGGGATCTTCTTACGGGATTGGAGAAATTTACCGCCGATTGCAGGGCGAGGAATTTAGCCGAAAGAACGGTATCGACCTATGAAAGTTTCATAAATAACATTAAGGAATGGATAGAAGCGAACGAAAAAGTAGATATGAGGGTTTGCGAGGCAACCTTATCAGATATGCTCGAATTTCTTGATACCTACTATGACGAGGAAGGTTGGTCACCACGTACCTATAACAATCATGCTAAATTCTTGGTAACGCTTTTTGGAAGGCTTAAAAAACTTGAAAAAAGGGAAAACCCCGACATAGAATATCGCATTGATCTTTCAGATATAGAGCTGAAAAAAGATCGGGCTGAAAAGAACCGGTATTATACACCGGCAGTAGCAGAGAGAGTAAAGAAGGAGCTGGAAAAGGATTCGGACTTGTACAATTACGTGAAATGGATATTTTACTCGTGTATGAGGCCACGGGAGATAAGGTTGCTACAAGTGAAGCATATTGACCTGAACGCACGGCAGATCAAGGCTATTGCCCCTACAGCGAAAACGGGGGATAGGTATGTTCCTATTAGCGATGAATTGATGGAGTTGATCCAGTCGATGTCATTAACTGAATTACCTCTTAATTTCTACGTATTTGGAAGGGGTAATAAACCTAGCGAATTTAAGACCAATAAGGACGGTTTTAGCGTTAGATACAAACCGATCAAAGATCAACTAGGGTTGGATAATAAATATACGCTGTACGGCTGGAAACACACTAGAGTGGTTAATCTTTTAATGGCCGGTTTTAGTGATCAGGAAGTGATGACCCTTACTGGTCATACGGATTATCAAAGTTTCATGGCATACAAGAGGGAGTTAATGGTAGACAGTAGTATTATGAAAGGCAAAACCATTTCCCTTTAATATAAAATTTGTACTTGACTAATTAATTCATGGAAGGTGTCGTAAAATTGATCTCTTGTAATTTTATTGCCGAAGTAAAGAAAGTATCGGTTAGTAGGGAGAAAAGTATTTACTTTTCTTCCATCAATCGTTATACACCATTTAGTAACTTTTGGGTTGTTCCAATCAACCTTAAATCCATCTAGTTTATTGAAATGATCACGGTACTCTACCAGCTTAGCCAATGCTAACAAAGCTTCTGCCCGTTTATTGGACGGAATTGGCTGATCGGTACGATCAGTTATTGAGATTACGTTATTTTGAGCATTATTGGACGGTTGTTTATTAAAGCAACGCATAAACACTTTTTTGAACGTTATTGATCGTCCAAAAATCATGGGTTGGTGCTAAATTGCAAATACGCTATACAGCGTAATAACGTAATGTATTTACCGTAATTACCATCTACGTAAAAGTACGTATTAGCTATTTTTTGGATTCCAGTTTTCGAATTAGGTCTAATCTGCTTGAAACGCCAGTTTTTGAATATATGTTTTGAACATGGGTTGTAACTGTTCTTGGAGATATAAAAAGTCTTTCGGCAATATCCTTATATTTATTTCCCTTCCATATCAACAGTGCTATTTCGATTTCTCGTTGGGTTAAATTATAAGATTTAGCTCCGATTATGAAAAGCTCTTCGCCTTGTGATTCTTTGAATAATAACAACCTTTTGTCCTCTTCCCTTTGCTGGCGTATGTCATTCCTTACAAATATAATTGCAATAATAGCCATACCTATATTTGTTGGCCAGATTTCAATGGCATGAGGATACTGAAAAAAGGTGATTGCCGGAAGGGTTACCCAAGGGATAACGGCAAGATAGGTAAGATACGCTTCGGATGATAAATCGAATTGATATTTAAATTTAATGTAGATCGCCCTGTACATTTGTATTATAAGCACTATGGAATAGAAAAATGGAAGTACAACCGCATGTTGAACCGATTGTTCCAAGTCTTGTGTTAATGGGTATTCTATGCATAAGAAGATAATAAATGGCAAAAAAATAAACAGCCATGTTCCATAATGAGCATGAAACTTCATGTTTTTTAATTCAAGTCCTTTAAAGAAATAAAAAGGGATGTAGCTCGAAAGCAAAAAGCCCGACCCGTAAGCGATAATATTAAAGTATATTTTAGAGCCTTGGGATAAAGCCGTCTGATCTGAAATCACCCAGCCAAGAAAATTGTAGACAATCAGCAACAAAAGTAAAACGATGAAGTATAATCTGTGCTTATTTGATGGGCGGTTAATAATGGAAACCAACTGGTAAAACAACATAAATGCTTCCAGCCCAATAAATAAAAATGTAATCATTGATGCAAAGCGACTTGTATGTAATCTCCGAGTATTGCCTATTTGGGAGACAATGTACGGCATATGTGCAAAGACGTTGTCAACTATTAGATCGCGACAACAGGTAAATCAACTTTTTTTAATATTGGGGGCAAAACTAAGAAAAAGATTCATTACGTGGGTTATCTTTTTCGTCCCCTGTGTTCATCGATTTCGTCTGCAAAAGGCAGGGGTAGATTGGGGTTATTCACATGATGAAGTAATGTGTCTGCCCAAACGGGAAGTGTGTTTGTCCTGAAAATTTCCTTGCCGTTTTCCGATGCGAATACAATCTCTGTTTTGCGATCTTTACCCAAAGGGTTATCAACCAACATGACAGTATCGAAGTCGTTGTAATTGCTAATAGCGTTACGCAATCCGTGTTTGAAATTAAGTTCAATACTTGTAATGGGAACCAAGTGACCTCCAGACTGAACTCTTTGAGAAACGCGTTGAACAGAATCCTCAATTGTGTTAAGTCCCATAAATATCAACTGTAGGGAATATCCATGCTGGCGAAAAGAAAGATAAAATTCCCTATCCCTTGGATCAAGAAAATTACTCTCGTAGTAGATTGGCCGGTTTAGGATCAAAGCACCTTCAATGAGGTTTTTGGTTTTTCTTTCAGCTTGTTGTAGATTTTTGGATTCTTCCCTTATTTTATCCCCGTTGATTATAACGGCATTATCGGGCGCAAGATATTGCGCAAGGGTACTCTTGCCAGCCCCATTTGGGCCGGCAGCGAAAATAAACTCTGACATGGCTCTAGTATTCCTTTAATTTTTTGGCAACCATTGAAGTGGTATTGATTTCCACCAGTTCTTCATGACCATCGGGATAAAGGTAAATCCATTGATTTGGGAGTTGACACCGGCTGTCCTTATAAGCCTCGGGAATGTTGGCATTTTTGAGTTTTGATTTTAATTTGGTAACACCTTTTGATAAACGGTCTTGCCGATCCTGTAGGTTTCCTAAACTGCTATTTAAAATTAACTCTGCCATACTAATGTTTGATAAATCAAAAATAGGGATTGTATGGTAAATTCCCAAATTACTTCTTACCGGTCAAAATCTGATAACGGGATATTACCGCCCACTTTGTTCTTCCTAAGTGTGCCTGTAATTCTTTATTGGACATAGATTTGTAATTATTCTTAAGGAATTCATCTTCCTCGGAAGTCCAATTTTCGGCTTTACGTACATTATGTCTACTAGCCATTTTCCGTAAAGCGGCCGAAGATATGCCGAAAATAGCAGCCAGCAAAGGACTTCGGTAAAGCGGATAGATAATTGAAAAATACTTCTTAAGAAAATTTTTACGAACCTCGGCTTCGGGATAAAACCGGTCAAAAAAAGACACCAAAGTATCATCATCATACGTATTGACGGTAATAAGCTTAACGGCCAAGGCATCCCTGTCTTTTGCTTTTTGCTGTCCCTTTTCGAAAAGTTCGATTAATCCCATGTTATCAAATATACCTTTATTGGTCAAATTTAAGTATTCCTCTTGTTAAATTGTTGTGGTGTGTGACAAAATTGCCGTAACGATATTAAAATAGCCCTTAGCTGAAGGGGACAATTCAAAATCCACAAACGAACCTTCTTGGACTTCCTTGAAATCCAAATTTCCTTTTCTAGGAGAATAGATTCCGCTTCTTTTATCCCGAAAGCAATTCAGGATGATATGTTCCCCAAATTCAGTCGTTACATAGATTTTCAGATAAAAGAAGTATCCCGAATTATTTTTCGGCCATTGTTTGGATATTATCTGACCTTTGAATTTTAAGCTCATTATTGGGCTACCGAATTCATGAACATATTTAAAGTTTTCTAGTGGCATAAGTGTTTTATATTTTTTTTAATTTGCTAACGATCATACGTAGAGCCTTTGCATCATCGGTGGATAGCCCGCGTTTCCATTTGTTTTTCAACTTCCACCATTCCATTGCCGATATACCCTGTTGAAAATCACCATCGGGATCAAGTCCGGCATTGGAAAGAGCCAAACGTATAAAATCATCCTCTTTCTTTATTTCTTCATGTTTGGCCTTGAACAGTTCGTTCAGGATAGGGATGTATTGTAAATAATCTTCCCGTCCGATTCTTGTATGCAGGTAAAATTCGAGGGTTTTCAACTGATCCCTGCCGATAGCATCGTAATTTATCAAACAGGCATCGCCCCTGAATATTTCAAAGGATAAACGGTTTTTTCTCACCATGTCGGTTGAAAAACTACTGTAATCTGCCCAAGTCCAAGCACGTTCCGAGGTAGAATGGAATTTTATAAAAAGTACGTTCTTTACTCCATTCCAACTGCTTACTTCCTCTGAAAACACCGTATATATACCGGTATTCGGTGGATTAGGAACATTGTAATCATTGGAATAATATTGCTTAAAATATCTTTCCTTCCGATATCGATAGTCATCGAAAAGCTTACTGATCCAAAATATCCGGCTACCTTCCTGAATATCTTTATTAAGGCTTGCCATCCAAGTTCTGAACGGTGGTACACTGGACGGCAGCTGGCGGTCTTGGTCATCATCATATATGAAACGGACATACTTAGTGGCCATCTCCGGCCTGAACAGGCTGACTGTATCCGCTTCGTTCGGAAAACAGGGAGATCTTTCAATGATACCCTGTAACAAAACCATATTTAATTTCACTACCAAACGGATAAACTTAAAAACAGGCAATAAACTCACTTAACTTACTGATTATCAGTAAATATTTTCATTAGATAAAAAAGCCNCCCCCCCCTGTTTTTTAGAACAGTTCTACCTGTATACAAGGTGGTTTATTTCGTTTTTTCTGTTTGCTGTAAGTTCTCCTGCTGTTCTGCACCATCCAATATATCTCAAGATTACTGATTAAATGGATTCTTATCAGTGCAGCAATGGTGGAAAACGCCTTTTTGCTCTGGGATTTTACCCGGAGAACCTGCAAC
>NZ_ATZA01000002.1 GCF_000427965.1 Olivibacter sitiensis DSM 17696
GACAGGGAACTCAAAGCACTGCTCTACATGGGTGCAAAAGCTGCCGTGAAACACAACAAGGAATATCGGCTGTATTACCAGAAAAAGCAACAGGAGGGCAAACCCCATTACCTAATCATGAATAATGTTATGAACAAATTATTAAGAACAATCTACAGTGTGGTAAAGAACAAAACACCATACTCACGGGACTACGTATGTCTCGACCCAAGAGAGAAAAATGTAAACGGCTCCGAAAAAATAGTGGCCTAAAAACTTGTAATTTATTAGAGTATATGAAGTAATGCCAAGAGATAACGGGGTTTCCAAGATGAGGATTCTTCCATTGCCCACTCCAATACAGGCGCAGACTCTTCTCTAAAGGGGAAGACATGAAACATTTCGCTATCGCCGATTAATGACAACCACTTATTTTTTTCTGCCTCCCGATCTTTATCTAACCAGGCCAGCCAAAACAATACTTCTGCATTTTTGGGAGCAAGCGCCAAAATTTGCTTGACGCCATCATATTGATTGATATTTGCATACCAGATAGCCAACTCCAAATATGTTTCTATAAGTAATTCACTTCTTATCAAAGAGGTGAAACGTTCTTTGCCATCCTCATCAAGATTGTCTGAATAACTTTCAAAACGGACAAAATGGTTCAAAGGATCCAAGTTCAAAAGAACCTTCTCTACGGAGTCTCTCGTACTTCTTAAGTTCAATGCCTTCGCACATAAATAGGTCAATTGCAATGCCTCGATATTTTCACCGTTATTTTTCAACGCCTTGCGTGAATAATCCAACGATTTGCGATAGTCCGTATTACGGATATACTGTTTACTTAAAGAAGTATAGGCGGCACTTTGAAGCGAAGGATCAAGGGAAGCTACCTCAAATCCATCTATGGCATCGTATTCTTTGCCCAGTTTTAGCGCCGCCAGGCCATAGTAATAATTTGCTTCTCCGTTGTATGTATCAATACTTAGCGCTCTTTGTGCATAAAAATAAGCCGAATCGTATTGCATGTGAAACAGATGCAATTTGGACATTTCGACTAAAGATGGAACAAAATACGGGTCGACGGTAAGCGATTGCCTTATTTTTGGTTCCGCCCCGGCGTTATTCCTGAAGCGCATTAAATCCCTTCCCTGCAAATGCAATCCGTAAACTGTTCCAGTATCAACGTCAGAGGGAGTTATTATCGGTCTTTTTAATGCATTCAACGCCTTACTTCCATCCAAGTCCAGAACAGTTTCATTGAGCTTTAACTTCACTGCTATTTCTTTGCTTGGCAAGGCCATTTCTTCATCCATGGTTTGCCCTACGGATAGTGCAACAAAACGTGAAGCTATAATTGCTCCTTTCCCATTGTAAACAAACAAACTATCGGCTATTTGACAATTAGGATCTATCTTTATTTTAATCTTATTGCCTTCTTGATGTACGACAAAAGTCCCAAGGAGATTTGCACTGGAAGGCTCGCCAATTCCACTATAAGGATACCAATATTCTGTCCAGGAATCACTTTGATATGGGGCAAATCCAAGTTGCTTAAAAGGCGTAAAACTACTTTCAAATACATTCTGATTAAAAAGCCGTCCACTTTGTATTTCTACGTATTGTCCGCTTTCATCCGTAAGCAGCTCTTCCCATATCTTTCCTTCATCAGACTGGGCCCACAGAAAGATCTTTTTGCCCAATTTGTCTTCTCTATTGGCATAACGGATCATGCCATAATTTTTATCTTTCCAGTAAGCACCAAAATAATTGCTAAGTGCACCCAATACATGGTAAGATTTTGATCCACCAAAATCATTCTGTTTATAAAACGAAAGATCACGCCCGTGCTCGTCTATAGGCCAAGAATGACTGCGTCCATCATGTCCGATGTAATGATTGCCAGGATATATGAATTGCAAATCGTCGCCTGCAGGCACCCCTAGGTTCATCCATGTATAATAAGGTTGTTCCAAGGAATTCGTATTGCACCAATAAGACCGGGTAGAAAAATACTTTTTGTCCTTTTCCAATTTTATTTCCATTACCCAGCGCGTGCGCGTTAGCAAGTCAAGCGTCCCAACGAAACAACTAACGCTCCCGTCATCATTAGTTCTAGTCAAATAGTCCACCGGTGTAGAAGTGTTTGGTGTATGGCCAATAATTCCATAGTTGGCTTCTATACCCCCACTTGTCCACGGTCCGCGCATGGCGATATCCCTGAACTTGACCACCCCATTATTATAAATAAAATCTCTCTTTGAAATTTTATCATAGGCGCTCCAGATTTTGCCGCCTATTTCAGGCATAATTTGTACCTTGATAAAATCATTCTCCATCTCCACTATTTTCCACTCCTTCTCTTCTGGTATATCCGTAAAGCCATCAAACCTATAATAGGGGTAAATTTTCTGCACGGCTGGAACTGGTTCGGGATCCGAAAAAGGATAAGTAGTATATGTTTTTGTAGATTCTGTAATAGTTGCCGTCCGTTGTGCATATAACCCAAGGGGCAGCAAGCTAATTAATGTGATAAAGAAAGACTTATTCATGAATTGTTTAATTACGTTCATTAATCCCTATAATTTGACAAGTGAGAGATAACTTATCACTCAATAATGAGCAGCCATCCTTTGTTTTTTGCTACAGGCACGGTCTCCCCTAGCTTCATTTTTGTTGCCTGCTGAAAATCTGCAATCTCTGGTGCGTAAATAGTTGCTTTTTCTGAATCAATACCAAGTCCTTTCCAGTCTATCGACAAATTCACCTGCACATCCTCTTCGGCCCAGCTTGCTAGTGCAAGCATTATTTTTCCTTCTTTTTTAAAAACCGTAGCTAAAACTTGTTGGTGATCGGTCTTTACGGGGCTGTTATCCACCCAATAGCCAATCATTTGTGACCCTTTAATCCCGAAATCATCCCAGGCTTTCCATAGCGCCTGTGGGCCGCTTTTCTGATAAGGCAAGCGATTGGTCATTCCGTAAATCATGCCTCGCCAAGGATTTCCTCCGTCCTGCAACATCTCTCCCATCAACCCAAAAGGGATACCGCTAATCTCGGTAAGGAAGAAATCAGGATTGTTGTTTTCATAGTCGAAATACTCACCAAACCATAATCTGTTGAGATATGGAAAATGCTCCAAATAGAGATGAGCACTATTATTAAAACCATCCCGTTCATTGTATTGGTTGGCAGAATGAAGATCTATTAAGCCAGGTCGACCGTTTTTGGTCATGACCCTTTTTATCCGTTTCATAGTTACCCGGTCAAATGCTACATCATCAAGATATATCCCATCTATACCTATATGGTCAACCAACCAGTTCATACCTTCCACATAGTAATTGTGCCAGCGGTTCATGCCGCTGTTAATAATTGCCGCATCTTTGTAATAAGGCACAAACCATGCAGCAATATAGTCGTCATGGAGATGCTCCTGTAGCCAAGAATACCCTTTACCTGGACCAGCCGAAAACACCTCGTGTCCTAGGCTACGAAGCGGGTATAACTCATACATTCGGTTGGAAACCTCCCTTACCGTATTGTAGATTTTCACCTTCAAGCCCACCTGATGCGCAGAATCGATATACGCTTTCATCTCCTTCGTTGCTATAAAAGGGTAGTTAATATAGGGGTTTAAAGCATTTGCATGGTGAATATTAATAACATTTGCTCCGCTTTTCTTCACGGTATCAACTGGTTTATAAGCGTGAAAATAACGCTCATCCCATTGTGCTTCTGTATTAAGGGCGTGAAAGGGAGTTAGGAGCAAGGTAAAATTGTAATATAGCGTATCGCCCGCCCGCATGTTCCGTTCTCCACTGTAGTTGTTCACAAGCAGGGACGCTCCTTCCATACTGATATCAATCCCCCCTTTATTTCCATTTCCCCATGAACTGGGTAATAGCAGGGGTTTTTGTAAATAAAAATTAGTATTCAACGGACGTTGATATTTTTCGTCACGCAGCGAGAATTGTATGCCTGCATTTACGTTACCTATCCACGCACCATCTTGGTTTTTCTTGGCAACATCCCATTTCCAGGAGATACTATCTGGCCGAAACCCACCCTTTTTACCCAGTCCTAGCATATAAGTAGCCATCTGTGGTTGGTAAGGTATATGCATTGCAATGTCCTGCAGCTCCAAATCTTTTAAGGCGACAAGCTTAACGACATAATTAACGAAACCATCGAATTCTAGCGAAGCAGCCACCTCCATCGTCAATTCGTCCGATACGTTGTGGCTTATCCAACTAACGGTGCCTGCCTGTTTTTTGGTTAGCGAAAGTCCTTCTGCTTTGAATTGAACATCCCCCTTACCCGTTTTACGTGTCACGTGAAAGTGAATAGGTTCCGCCAGTAGGCTTATGGCTGTCTTTCCAATACTCGTCATTTCCGGGGTAAAATAACTCAGTATTTGTTTAGGAAATCCACTGGCATCGAGAACGACTTTACGACCTAATAAGGAAATAGCAGTATCTCCTTCTACTTCCAGTGGAGTATAAGGCTTTATCACGCTATTCTCTTGTGCCAAGGTAGAGTTCAGCCAAGGCAACCTCGTCATCCTCCACGGCTCGTCTACGCCGCCGTTAACGGCAACGGCTGGCAGCACCGTCAAGCTAATCTGTACTATCTTTTCCGGGGCATTGGCGGGTTTGATATGCACGGTGCCACTATAGATGCCCGGTTTGGTATCTTTTGGTATTTTTAGCCCACACCACAGTGCCTGCACCTTCGATTGCGGTACGTCGACTTTCATGGACATCGGCTTCTCCGTGTAGCTAATGCCCTGTGTATTGATGCAGTCAAATGCGTCAGCAGACAAAACGGCCCCGTTCTCACTTTTTAAGGAAGAGCAACCGACCTGCACGTCCTTCAAATCTGTCTTTGCCGACCATAATCCCAACTGAAAGGCGTAGTATGCTCCTCGCTCCGTTTCTCCCTCCAGAGATAAAAGCCCAGATTTACCCTCTACCCATCGCCGAGGCAGATGTGATGACATCTTAATAGGATGGGTATACCGTTCCGGAAAGACGAAATAGCTTTCCCCTTTGAACTTTTGTAAGTAGGCTTGTACTTCGGCTTCTGTGGCTGTCACCTCCATGGGATCATTGCTGTTGAACTCGTCTACAGCCTCCAACCGCAAGAGTATTGCGCTATTTTTAGCCTCAATGGATTTTATAGACTCCTGCTCAACTGGCCGCTTAAGGTACTCGGCTTCCGGGTAATAACGACTGCCCTTCAATCGATAGGGCAAATAGTAAACATAATAGATACCAGAGCCGGAGGTCGCTTCAAAAATAAAATCGCCCTTCTCTTCTGAAAATGCTCCATAATGAATGTTTTCTACCAACCGATTGCGGGCGCTATCGACAATAAACAAAAGTTGATCTGCGGTTACCTGACGATTTCTCCATGCAATTGATGCCTTAGCGAACTTATCCTCTCCCTTAACCAACAAAACCGCACGTTGATTGCCCAATGAATCGGCGTTCCATTTAGCTACTTCGGGTGGAAAGGGGTATTGTGCGAGGCTTTGCCGCGCGGCCAAAACGACAATAAAGAAAAGGGATATAATTCGAACAAAGTTCATATGCTGATCAATAATGGTAAAACTAGTGGACAGTTCAATCCTTTAATAAGCTAATATCTAGCTTTGGTTTTGAAAGGCTCATCGCCTTGATTTCAGCTTTGCATTTGTCCACCATATCTTGGGTCATATTATAACTGTAATCACCATAATCATCGTACTGAAATTGCCCTACGTAGAAAAAGCCATATTGCTCAAAAAAATCTGTCAAGTCTATTCTGGACACTTCACATGCAGTCTTCACAAAATTCAATTGAAACGTTGCTGGATTAGCGCCCCTATCACCCCAGCCCCCTCTACGGCTCGGATTTCGCATGTTGGCTCCTTGCCGACGGAACGCCTCGAAGAGATCAGGATAAAAATCAGGTTGCTCGCCCTCCCTCTCAAAATACAACTGCAATTGCCAGAAAGGGATTAAGCGGTTGAATACATCCTTGTCTTGCAAATAGCAGATCTTACGATCTATAATGCTATCGCGTGCCTTTTGGTAGTTATTTTGTTCTGAAACCCGACTTTTATTGCCAAATGACTTCGTCACGTAAAGAGCAAAGACATTATTACTTACCTCGCCCAATCCGCCCCAGTTAAAGAAAGGCCTCAATTGATGAACATGACCGACTTCATGGCTAAAACCCCAGCATGGGTCGCCCTTTATTACGCGATCTGGATCGACTACCAGAGACATGGCATTGCCCGGATCTGTACCCATATATGCCACCCCATCGCCATCCCTGAACATATAATAATTATAGTTCACACGGGCCAGAATATGATTTTTTGGTACTTTATCGTATTTCACAAGTCCCAAAAGGCGGTGCTGCCGATATACCAACGAATCGTAATTGCTGATCAATTCCTTGCCCCTTCCATAAGCGTATTTCTTGCAATCCGCTGCCGGATAAACGATTTGGATATGTTTCCCAATGGCATCTATAATTGGATAAACAGCGTTGTCTATGAGGCTGTTCCAGTCAGCATCGTCATTTTTTGCAATGTCAAAGTATCCATTCACTTTAGCATCGGGAAAGTGAACCAGCACAGCTTGGGCATCTTCTGGCTTATCAGAAAAGTAATCGATATAAGCCAATCCGTCAAAATCCTTCAACTCAATGATGTTCACCCCATTTTGCAGCCTGAATTCCTGTTTCACCACTCCCCAACCAGCGGGATCTTTTGTTGGATCCGCGGCATTCGGTGCACGGCGATTCCAATTGGGCACTACAAGATTTACTTCTTTGCCCGGGTCAATGTTATCTACCAGTACAAGATGCTTGCCCAATGGGAGATAAACACCAGTAATATTTTCATATCTACTGTAACCATCACCTATCATCAGCTGATTGCCTAAGTTATAAGGATTCAGGAAAGCATCGTACTTTGCAATACGATATTTTGCATCATACTGTTTAGCCAGCAACGAGCGAGCGACTTCTTTTAATTGGGCATTTTTGATTTTCTCAATATTTCCTTTTCTCGTGCCTTTTTTTAAGGACATAGCCATTGGTGTTTCAAACAAAGAAAGGTCTGCATAGACAGACGCTATTTCCGCTGCCGACTGTGCCAGTGATACTTGGCATATACAGGTACAACAAACGACTAGCAATACGGTCCTTTTTACCCCCAATGCAAGTTTAATAAAGCAGTTTGACATATTATATATTTATCAATTACGATGTTCATAAATCTATCTTAATACCCCTTTAGATATCTCAACAGCGATGGAGGTTATTGCACGAGATAATCCTTCCATCACTGGGTATATATCTGTCTCAATATCGAGAGATATATTAGTGTTACCCCCTAACTTACCGATGCGCCACGCCAAGAACAGTGACGGTGATTTCGTAGGTTCCTGGATAGTATGCTCTGAAAGAAAATCTCGCATTGCAGGAGTAAGTATCGTCCGCTATGTCTAAACTTTCATCAAAATGTACATATTGGGTAGGAATGCGATAGTAATAGTTAAACCCATTGCCCAATGAATTTAATGGGAAAGGTACCACGCCATAAATAAATTCCATCCGATCATCAAATGTTTGATAACTCAAAGAGTAATCTTGCATAGTCTGCAAATAGCCCCCCGCTGTTCCAGAATTTGGTCTACGGGCTATTTCGCCAGCGGCTGGATTGAATGGGGTGCCATTTTTGTCAACTATGCGAACAATTATTTTATCTTCCTCACCAATCCGTTCTACACTAATTTCACCTGCTGGAAGTGTCTTTGTCGTAGATTCAGCTCCCACCATCATAGCAACGGTACTGCGAGCGGCCGGTATTTCGTAAGTTGGGGCGCTACTCAGCTCAAACTCACCTATCCTACTATAGATGTTTGTGCCAGCGGGATTGGAGATTTCCAGATCAAACTGGTAAGATCCAGTTGGGACATTCAATGTTCCCATATTTGCTTCCAACTGCCCACTATATTCATTGATGACGATAGGAGGAAGGTCCTGATATGTACGTTTTGCATTGATCAGGTCTAGAGTAGTGTCAATTTGGGGGTCATACAAACCTGTCCACACTGGCACGTTGTATGTCTGCGCAAATAGATCATCCACATTAGCTCCCGTTTCCTTATTGTAAACGTGGAGCAGTTTGACAGTGACGGGCTTTCCAGAACCGTCCAAATTTAACGCCGAACTAACGGATGCTCTCCCTTGCGCCACCGCTATGGGAAATTCCTCGTACCGGATATACTGACTTAGAAAACCATCGGGTACTTTCTTGCAGGCTATGGCCGTGACAAGCGTAACGAGTGTCAGGCCTAATGCGATCTTATAGTTTCTTTTCATAACAATAGTTTTAATCTAGTTTCAATTATCGAGCATAAAACAACCTGTGACTATTGGATAGTACATTCACTCTCCCTGTTTGCGTTTCAATGCCCGAAGTCTGTACCAAGGTTCTTGCCCCTTGTTCAGAGGTAATATTGGGCGCAATGAGAGGAGAAGGTGCTGGGCCAAACAAATAGGTGTAGTACATCACCTGGGGTAGGTTGGCACTATTACTGTTATAGCCCAAATTAGGATCGTCCGTATATTCAAACGAAACCACAGAATTTTGTCCCGCCATTTGAGTAGCATACAGCGTTCCATTATTTGTCAGATCATCGTATGTAATAACCTGAGGGACAATGTAGATATCCAGTGAATCTGCAAAACGAGGTAATTCGTACTTAATGATTGAATCTACAGTCCACATCCGAAAGGGGTCTATCTCCTGTTCTATGGCTGTACGGTACTCTATATAAGAGTTGATGGAATAGTCGGTAGGTGCAAAGAAGGTAATACCCGGTTGGTTTATCTTATCTGCCACGCCAGCCCTATCTACCAAAAGCAATAAGGTGTCGAACAAACCCCTATCATTGCTTTGCAGGAAATCATAGGTGGACATTTCTACTTTAGCAGTGTGTAAAGATCCACCGATAAAATAATCATCTTGTTTACAGGCTGGAATCAAAACGGCCAAGCCCAACAACATATAAAAATATTTAAACAATGTTTTCATAATCTATTTTTTTGAATGAAATTAATGACTCTTCCACCATTCGTTTTGTGTCAACAAAGGTGCCTGTGGCAATAAGGTACGCATAGCCAAAGGCCAGAAATACCCTTGTTGAGCTATCCGATCGCTGGAATAAATTGTGGGGTATAGGCGTTGGTGCTGTTCCATCCGGATCATATCAAACGCAGTGCAGCCTTCTCCAATGAGCTCCCTTCTGCGTTCATCAAAGATCTCGTTGAACAAGTCATCGCCAGAACCGCTATAAGAGGCAAGTTTGGCCCTGTTCCGAATCAGGTTTAAATCAGCCAACGCACCAGATTCATTACCATTCTTGAAACGGGACTCTGCCCTTAGCAAATAAATATCTGCCAGACGCATAAGCACCAGGTTGTTGCTGACCACATAAGTGTTTGGATTGTTTGCGTCATAATAATCGACACCCATGTACTTGGCCAAGATCCTACTCGAACCGCCCCCTGCTGCTACCTTGATAATGGTGTCTGCCCGAGCCTCGTCTTCCACGAACAGATTGTTCAATACCTCACTGCTCAGGGGCCAAGCGCTATTTAAGCTTCTGCTCCTAATATAGGGATCAGTTAAGAATATATTGAAAAAACCTGAGGTGCCTTCATTGCTTATGGCATCATAAAGCATATTGAGCTCAAAAATACTCTCTTCTGAATGGCCATTCCATATTTGAAGGTAGTTTTCAACGTCTTCCAAGGCAAACCCTCCAGTGGTAATCACTTCATTGGCATAAGTTTCCGCATTGGAATAATCATGCTCCCATGCATAAATATGAGCCAAAAGGGCTTGTGCAGCACTTCTGTTTGCTACGGTCACTGGTTCACCATTGTCCAGCAATTCAATTGCCTTCAGCAAATCATCCTTGCAAAATGTCAGCGTTTCTTCCTGTGGAACCCTTCCTAGTTCCGGTACGTTTTGGGGATCTTTTAATGCTTCCCTTGTCAGGATGACATCTCCCCACACTCTTTGCAGATAGAAGTATACGTATGCCCGCAGAAAGCGGGCCTCACCTTCAATCCGGTTCCGCTGTACCTCACCTCCGCTGAAACTGGAAACATCTATATTGGGCGTGTTTTCGATAATGAGATGGCATTGATTGATGATGCTATAGAAACGGCTCCAGTTGTGTACGGCACTTTCCAGATATGGAGCATAACTAAATCTGAAGTTCCCGCTTTCCACGAGCGTATTATAGTTCCAATAGTCTCCTCCCACAGCCAAGTTACCTCCTGCAATGTCACCAAATATGAAATAGCTTCTCGTATCTCTGAAAGCATCTCTCAATAAGCTATATGCTCCGGACAACGCTTTACTTACGTTTGCCCCGTTCACCCAGAAAACCTCATCGTAGGTAGAGTTCTTAGGTTCCAAATCCAGATACTTATTGCAGCTTGGAGCAGTCAGTGATGTAGCAAGTATACCTGCCAGCACCAATCTTTTAATATTATTCTTCATGTTCATTGCGATATCCATGTTTTAAGTACTAAACAAATTGTGTCTATGCCTATAAAGTTACTTCTACGCCAAACGTAAATTTCTTGGGTAGTGGATAAGATCCTCCAGTATATTCCCCTTGTGGGCTTACCAGCTCGGCATCTGGCACACGAGAAGACTGGAAAATATGAACATTGTCCATGATACCGTAAACCCTAGCACCCTTGATACCTAACCTGCTTAGCATATTGCTGTTAAAGAAATAACCTACCGTAATGGTTTTGATCTTAAAGTAGCTTCCATTTTCATTCCACATGGTAGAAAATGGCAAGAATTGATAATAATTCGGTCCATATGGGCTAATCGAAGGGAAATCGGCATTGAAATTCGGGTCTTCGGCCTTAGATGGCGTCCAATAGTTAAGTCCTTCCAGATCTGGCAAGCGCTGATTGGCAAGCGTATATGTACTGCCGTAATTCCAGATATTGGAAAATTGATTGGCCATCAAGGTGTTGATGATATCCCTATCAAAGGTAAAGGTACCCAATATTCCCAACGAAAAGTTCTTCCAGGTAAACTCATTATAGAGACCTCCCGTAAATTTAGGGTTCGGATCGCCCGTGGGCACCAAATCGCCATCTGCATTGCCCGTATCCGAATCACTCCATACGTCCCAATCGCCATTGACATCCGACCAAACTGGGAAGCCGGGTTGTACTGGATTGTAAGTTTTGTAATAGCTTAACCTTTGTCCATTGGCGGGGTTGACAGGAATATCTTCCAATCGGTTATAAACCTGGCCCGTATAGATCAATTGTGCCCATTGGTAAATGGGATCGCCCACATTGTAATATAATTGTTGATTAAAACCTCTGGAGTCACCGTAAAAACTTCGATTGCCGTTTGGCAAAGAGCCTAGCCTGTTTTTATTGTAACTAATATTTAGATTAGTACTCCACTGCAACTTGCTGCTGGCATTAAGATTCCTGGTGTTGATGGTCAACTCTATACCCTCGTTCAAAATGGTCATGGGCACGTTGTACGAGAGGCGGGTATAACCAGTATAGAAAGGGAAGTCAAAGGCCATAATCGGATCGATGGTTTCCTTTCGGTAAAAATCGGTCGTGATATTTAGCCTGTTTTTGAACAAGTAAATGTCGGCACCGATATTGGTTTGTTTTGATTTGTTCCAGGTCAAATCGGGTTGTGTCAACGGGTTACTGCCATAGTTTGGCGTAGCAATGGAGTTTCCGTCATAAGTGGTGGAAGACATGTTCCAAGAGTTGTACGGCGCATAATAATCCGAGGGCAATGTGCCCGATAAGCCGTAACTTCCCCTGAACTTCAACAATTCGATCCATTCAACGGGTTTCAAGAAATTTTCTTCCGAGGCTAGCCAAGCTACCGACGCTGCCGGAAAATAGCCCCATTTGGTATTTGCTCCAAAACGACTGGATCCATCAGCGCGCCAAGAAGCGTTGACTATATATTTTTCTTTATAATCATAGGAGAATTGGCCCAGATAAGAGATCAGCCCAGATTCCCGCAGATTGGAGTTGGCATCAAGGTAACGTTGAGCCACGCCCTGCACCACCTGAACGTCATCGGTAGGGAGATAGGAGCCATAAGCATATACACTTTTTATATTATCATACTCGAAGGCCTGCATCCCCGTTAAGGCAATCGTATGTGTATCAGCAAAGGTTTTTCCCCAGTTCAAAATATTGGTCACATTGTATTTGTAGTTTTCATACCGATTACTGGAAGCAAACGACTCGCCCACACTGCTCAATTCTGCCGGTTGGAACCTATCCCTCCGGTCAAATTTAGCCTGAACAGATGCTTGCAATGAATATTTAATTCCCTTAAACAAATCTATGTCTGTCTGGGAGAAAATATCTACGGCATCAGACTGGTTGTCATCCCGCAATTTGTCATATTGCCCATAGTAAAAATCATAATCACTTTCGGTCAGTTTTACAAACGAAGAAGGCATGGACGATGCGGTAATGGGCACTATTTCGTCAACCCCTCTACCCAACCCCCTTTTGCGATCCATCCTGGACGCAGCCACTATCAGATTCGTTCTGGCATTGGGAAAAAGCCTGAAATCAAAGTTGCCGCGCATGGTATAACGTTTAAATCCCGAATTCCTGACTATACCGTCTTCATTATAATGATTAAATGCCAGACGATAATTGAGAATATCAGTTCCTGCAGATATATTCACATCATAGTTTTGCACCGAACCCGTACGATAAAATAAATCCTGCCAATCGGTAGCGTTGTTGAAATTTGGATTTAAACTGTCTGTAAGAACCTGTGGGATATCCGATAGTTGAGCATGGCTACCATACTCCTGGAATATCCCCATTTTGAGTCTTCTTTCTTCAGCTCCAGCTAGCGTATTTTGTAGTTCCGGCCTTTGCGTTGCGCCTACATAGGACGAAAACCTTACGGTCGGCTTTCCCATTAAACCCTTTTTGGTTTTAATCACGATGACCCCATTTGCTCCTCGTGACCCCCATACGGCAGTAGCCGCCGCATCCTTCTGGATGACAATACTTTCAATGTCATTGACATTGATCCCTGCAATATAGTTTGTCCCCGTTGCCGTAGATCCGGAAAGATCCGTTACAGATACCGGCATACCATCAATAATGAATAGCGGAGAACTCATGGTATTTGCCAAATCTAAATTGTCAGTATTCAAATCGCCGCTAATAGTCGTATTTCCACGAACGGTAAAGGTATTACGCACACCTGGCTCCCCCGTAAAGTTTTGAATGTTGACCCCTGCGACACGACCTTGCAGTAAAGTTTCAAAGCTTGGCGCAGGCAGGTTTTCAATTTGTTTACCCGTAATCGTTTGTACCGCGCTGGTCGTTTTCTTGATGGACTGCTGTTGGTAACCCACAACAACCACTTCGTCAAGATCAGATCGATTTTCAAGTAATACGACTGTCACTTCTTGTGTATTCGATACATTGACTTCTTTTGTCTGAAACCCAATCATGGAAAAAGCAAGAGTGTTAGAGCTCCCGTTTAACGTTATCGTAAATTGGCCCCTCGTATCGGTCTGAACCGCATTCTTTGTGCCTTTTTCGATCACAGAGATGCCCGGTAAGACCTGCCCATCGCTATCGGTCACTATCCCAGTGATCCTATTTTGCTGAGCATACGAAAAGTATGAGCAAAACCATAGCAGGATAAAAAAAGTAACTCTTTTTTTCATACAATTTTTGATTAAGAAATTATTTTGTTTTTGATTTAGTTTTGTACTAGTTCTCTTCCAAAAATGAAACACCAGCACAACATGCGCGTAATTTTAACTCATACATAAACACAGTTAATTATTCAACAAATAAATAACCCCTAGAATAATAATTGGTATCGTTAGCTATGCGTAACATTGATTCTTCCTAATGTCCCGTTGAATCAACATTAATACAATAATAGCCATGTGTTTTTACTATGACAAGTTATTTCCAAACGCAACCGATTGCGTAATTTGCGCAACCGATTGCGTAAATCACACTGCATTTTAACTGCAAAGACAGCAATTTTCTTTTTCCCTATTAACCTACCCTATCCCCAAAAATTCAGTTGGAACCCGAACTAAAAAGCAATATAGTGCCGAGTCACCCTATTGGAGATATCGGGTCAATCCTTCTACATGCTTTGGCGATAAAAACGGGATAATCTACATGACGACTAGTCATAGATACGCCGAGACATCAAATCATGCCCACTACTCTTTTTTTCGTGCATAGAGGTGCCTGAATGCGGAGGCATCAAATCGAGGAATGGCTATTTGGTGGTTTTTGTCGTGCACAAAAGCAAATGGCACAATGGCTGTCTTTCTGGGTCCTACCTTTTCGTCCGAATAATGCGTATGACAAATGTAATACCACCCCTTGTCATTTCTGAAGACGTCTCCATGTCCTGTACCTGCCCAATGGGTGTTGGCCATGCTCAGAAGTGGCGATTCCCCTATCCTTTCCCACGGACCGTACACCTTGTCCGCTACGGCCACTCCCACAGCATATTGCTTGTTCCTGAAATCATTGGCAGAATAGAATAGGTAATAACGTCCTTCGTACTTTATTACAGTAGGCCCCTCCACCACGGGCCAATCCACTTCGTCCGTATTTTCCCATTTTAGCTCTGCATGGATACATTCCTTTAGCGTGCCAGCCACTATACCCCTATATCCGTCTTCCAGTTCTGCCACGAATATGCGGTTGCCCGCTTGCAGACGCACATGGAACAAATAGGTTTTGCCGTCATCGTCATGAAAAATAAACGGGTCGATTTGCTTACCATCCGCTATTAAAGGTTGCTGTTCAACTTGCGCAAACGGCCCAAGGGGAGAACTGCCAGATGCTATTGCAATATTTTCATTGGCCGTATAAGCCATATAAAATCTGCCTGCATGTTCCCACACTTGTGGCGCCCAGAAGCCCCTGTCACCATAAGCAACTCGGCTATGTAAGGCATATCCGTCTAGCACCCCAACCGCCTCTTCCCAATTTTCCAGGTCTGCAGACCGAAAGACTTTGATGCCCTGATGGGCATCATCGCCATCCGTACCATAAAGGTAATACTGCCCATCATGAAAAAAAATGGTTGGATCTGCCTGTGTAATCTGGACGCCTGTCTGATCCACTTTGGACAACTTGCGGGCACTACACGCCATTAGCAACATCACCATACCAACAAAACAGCAGAAATGACCGTATCTTTTAAGGAAGTCCATAACCTTCATATTGCTAATTGACGCCATGGCACACGATAGCGATGCCATTGGTACAAATATGGGCATTCGCTCCTAGAATGAAGGGACAAGCTTTATCAATAAATCGCCAAATTGTCTCAATCATTACGTTTGTCCACCTTCACAAGCTTCTACTTATACAACCTCCTCCTCACTTTGCTCAAAAACTCCGGCGTGAAACCAAGGTAAGAAGCAATATAATGCTGTGCCACCCTATTGGGGATATTGGGGTAGCGCTCCAAGAAATTGAGGTATTTCTCTACGGCAGAAGTGGTAACGGTCTGAAAAAGCCGCTCCTGCAAATTGGCCAGGTTGCGTTGCACCATAAGACGGAAGACCCGCTCAAACAGTGGGATTTCTTTCAACAGCAGCTCTTTGGTTTCCAGCGTGAGCAGCAGCAGTTCGCTGTCTTCCAAGGTCTCTATAAACAGTGTACTCGGTTTATGTTCTTGAAAACTAGCGATATCGCTTACCCACCAGTCTTCTACCGCAAAGTATAGCGTCAATTCTGCTCCTTGCGCATCTATGAAATACACCCGTACACAGCCCTTGACCACATAAGCCTCAAATCGACAAATCTCTCCTTGATGCAGCAAAAAGGTTTTTTTAGGCACTTCTTTATATTGGAGCAAGTTGTTGAAAAACTGCAGCTCCTTATCGGAAAATATACCGCACTTTTGCACATTAGCATTGATTCCTGCAAATTTATCGCTGTCATCCTTCCGTATCATAAATGTTCATCGCTATCCTAAATAATAAGAAAATATACCAGCGGTGTTGTGCCAGAAAAACAACAATCCAATGATGGTACCGCCCAGCACGCCGAAGAAATGGTTCCAATGGTCAACCATTTCGTCTGATTGCCTGCTCAAGCTCAACGATACCAATACGAACAAAAACAGCAAAACGGCAAGACCATTGAAATGTCCTATGGGCTGTATGTTCAGCATATATTTGAATGGATTGAGCAAGAGATGAATGGCCATCAAGCCCAATGCGCCCCCAGATGAGCCCATGCTTCGCACCCTTAGATTTCTTCTATGACGCCAAGAAGATCCTATATTGGCCAAAAGAGCGCAAAGAAAGAAGAAAAACAACAACAAGAACGGAGATTGCCGCTCCAGTTTCAAATCTTTCTCCAGTCCCATCCCCACTATCAATAAAACGAGAAGATTGAGCAAGAGGTGGAGTACGTTCTTATGAACCAAGGGTGCCGTAAGCAATGTATATAATCTTTCTTTTTTGTACAGGCTATAAGGTACCATCACCAACTTCGCAAACAGCGAAGGCTTGAGAAAACCAACAATACTCACTGTTACGATTAGCAATACCAATGTGATAGTAGCTGGATTGTGCTGCAAAAATGTAGTAAAAAAATCCATAAAAAAGCTTTTCCGATAAAAGTGCTAAATATAGGCAAAAACCGCTGGTAACTTATGTGTTATTCTTAATTTATATGGCGATTCAATACTTATATTCGCTACATAAATTTACTAGATTATAAAAATGAAGAGATTGTTTACTCCATGCTTAGTCTTGCTCGCGACTTTTTCATCGCTGGCCCAGACAGCACCGCAATGGATCCGTTATCCTTCTGTTTCACCCGACGGGAAACAGATCGCATTCACCTACAAAGGCGATATCTACACCGTTCCCAGCACTGGCGGCGAAGCCCGTCAGCTCACCGTGCACGAAGCGCACGATTTCATGCCCGTCTGGAGCAAGGACAGCAAGCAGATTGCCTTTGCTTCGGACCGATATGGCAATTTCGATGTTTTTGTGATGAGCGCAACCGGTGGCCAGGCAAAACGCCTTACCTACCATTCCAACGACGAAGTTCCCTACAGTTTCTCCCACGACAACAGTTCCATCCTTTTTGGCGGCGTTCGTCAAGATGCGGTATTACATCGTCAATACCCTACCGCTTCGCAGCCCGAGCTTTATGCCGTGCCTGTCGCTGGTGGCCGTGTAGACCAAATCCTAACCGTACCAGCAGAGTGGGTACAGGTAAGCAAGGATGGCAACAAACTGATATACCACGACAAAAAAGGGGGTGAAAACGAGTGGCGCAAACACCACCAATCGTCCATAGCCAGGGATATTTGGCTTTATGATAAAACGAATGATAAGCACGAAAAAATAACGACATTCTATGGCGAGAATCGAAATCCGCTTTTTGCAGACGATGAGCAAGGCATGTACTACTTAAGTGAAGAAGACGGAACATTCAACATATTCAAGTCTAGCCTTTCACAAAAGGGAGACAAACGACAAGTCACGCATTTCAAGAAATTTCCGGTACGTTTCCTGAGCAAGTCAAACAGCGACCTGCTCTGCTTTGGATACGACGGAGAAGTATATACCTTGACCGATGGCCAAGAGCCGAAAAAAGTAGACATTGCCATCCATGCACAGGACAAGAGCAACAATGACGGCATCGTCACCATCAGTAGCGGTATCAGGGAATTTGACATCTCTCCCAACGGAAAAGAAATAGCCTTCATAGCGAGAGGCGAAGTGCTGGTATCTTCTGTGGATGGCAAATTGACCAAAAGAATAACCAATACGCCAGAACAGGAACGCTTTGTAAAATTCACCCCAGACGGCAAGTCCATCATCTATTCCAGTGAACGAAATGGCAAGTGGCGTATCTACCAAACCACCAAAACACGGGAGGAAGAACCCTTCTTCTTTGCCTCCACCCTATTGGAAGAAAAGGAATTACTGAGCAATGAAAATGACAACTATATGCCCGCAATCTCTCCGGATGGGAAAAAACTGGCATTTATAGAAAATAGGCGCAGCCTAAAGGTGATGGACATTACGTCAAAACAGATCGTCACATTGCTCACGCCAGAGCAGTTGTTTTACATGCAAGATGGGGATCAATATTTCACCTGGAGTCCCGATAGCAAGTGGCTGCTGGCTACCTACAGGCCCACCATGTCCAATGGGGAAGTCGTGTTGTTGGATGCCTCGGGCAAGCAGCCTATGAAAAACCTCACCCAAAGCGGTTATAGTGACGGCAATGCCAAGTGGGTGAACAATGGTAAGCAGATGATCTGGTTCAGCAACCGCGACGGCATGAAGGCCCATGCCAATAGCGGGAGTTCGCAACGCGATGTGTACAGCTTGTTCTTCACTCAGGAAGCCTGGGATAGGTACAGTCTCGACAAGGACGATTTCAACCTGTTAAAGGAAATTGAAGATCTCCAAAAAAAGGATAAGGAGAAAAAGGACGACAAGGAGAAAAAAGAGGACAGTAAAGAAAAGGCGACAGTATCCGATCTACGCTTCGATTGGGATGGCCTCGAAGAGAGAAAGGCCCGCTTGACCATTCATTCATCCAGTCTAGGAGATGCCGTACTATCCAAAGATGGCGAAAAACTATATTATCTCTCCAGTTTTGAAAAAGGGATGAACCTATGGAGCACCAATTTACGCACAAAGGAAACCAAAATGGAGATTGCATTGAACGGAAGTTCCGGCAGCCTCGTTTGGGACAAGGAAATGAAGAACCTGTATCTCTTAAGTGGCGGTAGTATCTCAAAAATCAACCCAGAAAACAACAAAAGAGAATCCATCAGCTTTGCCGGTGATATACAGCTCGACAACGATGCCGAGAGAAAATATATGTTTGACCACGTGTGGCTGCGCACCAAGGGAATGTTCTATACACCCAACATGCACCATGCCGACTGGGAAGCACTGCGGCCCGAATACGCCAAATATTTACCCCATATAGGCAATAGCTACGAGTTTGCCGAAATGCTCTCAGAAATGTTGGGCGAGCTCAATGTGTCACATTCCGGTGCCCGGTATAGCCGCAATATCCCCGAGGCCGATGCCACCGCATCGCTGGGCATATTGATGGATTACAACTATAAGGACAAGGGCATCAAAATAGCCGAAATACTCCAAGGAGGTCCATTGGACAAGGCTAGTATGAAGGTGAAACCAGGAATGATCATAGAGCGCATAGATGGAACAGACATCGATACCAAGCAGGATATTGCAGCCTATCTCAATCGCAAAGCGGACAAATTCACCCTGTTAGATGTGTTCGATCCCGCAAGCGGACAAAAGCAGCAAGTCACCGTTAAGCCTATTTCCCTAGCGGCCGAAAATCAATTGCTGTACAAACGTTGGGTAAAGAAAAACCAAGCCGAGGTAGATAGCGCTAGCGGCGGAACCTTGGGTTATGTACATATTCCCGGCATGAGCGATGGCCCGTACCGCAATACCTACGAGGAGATGATGGGCAAATATGCCGACAAAAAGGCCGTCATCGTGGACACCCGCTTCAACAGTGGTGGCGACCTGGTCTCCGATCTGGCCATGTTCTTCACGGGCGAGAAATTCCTGGATTACGCCACCGAGGATCGTTCCGTGGGATACGAGCCTACGTTCAGATGGACGAAACCCACTTTGGCTATGTTCAACGAGGCAAACTATAGCGATGGACATTGCTTTTCCTGTGGCTATACCGATCTTGGCATTGGCAAGACCGTAGGAATGCCTGTGCCTGGCACCTGTAGCTTTGCCGGATGGGAGATGCTGCCCGATGGCACCCGTTGGGGAGCAGTGCCCATCAGCGCCAAGAACAAGGCCGGTGAGTGGCTGGAGAACAACGAGACCAAGCCCAGTATCGAAATCAAAAATATGCCTGGCATCATAGACCATGGAAGAGATCAACAGCTGGAAACAGCCATACACGAACTGGCTTCTGAAGTGACTAACTAAAAAAGCAGGCCTGAACCCTTCCTTTCTTTAAAGGGTTCAGGCCTTGCTTTTACTGCTTTAAAAAATGGAGCAAGGGCAAAAGAAAGCGTTCATAGGATTCGATATGAGGAAGATGCCCTATCCCTTCAATCTCTACAAGTTCCGCATTTCTTATTTTCTCGGCAGTTTCCCTGCCCAATTTTGGGTAGTTGCCAAGTAGTTCCTGCGCTTCCTTTGGTGCCTTGGCCTTGCCAAGAGCCGTTCTATCCCTTTGTCCTATGACCAACAACGTGGGCATTGATAGATTCCCGAACTCGTAGCAAACAGGCTGGGTAAATATCATATCATACAATAAGGCCGAGTTCCAGGCCACACGTGGATAATCGACACTGGCAAGCCAACCTGCCGAAAGCGCCAGCCACCTATCATATTCGGGCTTCCATTGATTGTCATAGTAAAAAGTCAGCTGATATTGTTTCATTTTTTCATAAGTCTGGGCCAATTCGCCCTCGTACCATTCCTCCACCGCTTGATACGGCACATGGATTTTCCAATCCTCCAAACCTATTGGATTTTCCAATATCAGCTTTTCTACCATATCGGGATAAGATAGCGCAAATCGTGTGGCCAACATGCCTCCCATAGAATGCCCAAGCAGACTGATTCTATCAATTCCCAAACTATCTAACAGGCCTTTTGTATTGCTTGCCAAGAGCTGAAACGTATATTGTATGCTCACCGGTTTAGAGGACTTGCCAAAGCCGATTTGATCTGGTACGATAACCCTATAGCCTTCATCGCTTAAATCTTTTGCCGTTTGTTCCCAATAAGCGCCATTGAAATTCTTGCCATGCAACAATACGACTACCCGTCCATTTGGTTTTTGTGGCCTCACGTCCATAAAGGCCATTTGCAAATGTTCACCCTGAATGCTTACGTGATGATATTTCACCTCAAACGGGTAATCAAATCCCTCCAGATTGGGCCCGTAATTGGATTGTGCACACAGTATGGGACAAAACAGTGTAAACAAGCAAATAATCCCTACATTCTTCAGATAATTCATAGTCAAGCAACTTTTTACTTATGTTTATTTATGTCGTTAATTAGTGCCTCCAGGCTTTCTTCCTCTGCAACGATACGTTCTGGCTGTCCACTAGCTTCATTCCTGTGCCACTTTACCAGTCGGATGCAACCTTCAGCCAATTCTATCCCCGTAATGGTACCATCATCAAAACAACAACAACCAGTATTGAAATAAGATGGCTTGAGGTGACCATAGTCCATTTGTAGAACATCGTACTCTCTCAATCTTCTAGGTATTTCCTTCAATATCCTTGCTTCCTCGTCTGTGTTTTTCTCCCTTCTGGCCTTATCCAATCTCAGGTACAGACGCTCCAGATGGCTCAATGAATTGAATACAGGTTGATGGGTATGCCCCGTTATCAATAAGAGGTTGTTTTGCCGGGCGCTCCATTCGTACATCAATTGATTGTGCACGGATTTAAGTCGATTGTCATGCGCAGGAGTATTGATATTGATTCTCAAAAAGCTTTGTAATGGAGCCCAAATATAGGTTACAAACCATACACTGAACTTATTGCCATCGCTCTGCTTATCCCCTTGATGTCCATGTGTACAAAAAATATCAAAATGATTGCCAGTAGGAAAATTCAAACGAATGACCATTGCCCCTAGCATCCTCACCGACCTTCCGTAAATCTCTTTCAGATAGATTGGTGCCAAGGGGTCTAAATGCCAAAAGACGTCATGATTGCCATATATCTTGGCCATCGCCTTTCGCCGGTGAAATTTTGCCTCGGCCGCAAAACTGCGCTTGTTCTGGGACATAATGCTGAAGATATTGTACTTCCAGAAATCTTCGCTATCCCCCAAATTGATATAATAGGCCTTTTGCTTGTTGTAGTAATTCAAAGCAGCCACATAATTGTCTTCGGCAGCCGCAAATTCGTCACTTCCTCCCTTATTTCCTTTATGCTGATCGCTCAATATGATGATCGGATTGCTTTTATCCATGTCCCATTCAAATAAACTATCGCTATCTGCACGCGTACACTGTTCATACAAATACGACAGTGACTCGAATACATCTTCCTTAATGGGAGCTGAAGAAACTTTATTGGCAAAATAGACAATGGGCTTCCGCAAGAAAAAATTAAGTACCTTTCTTATAGGATGAGCAATTATAGCAAGCAGTTTTATTATCATTCAGCCGTCTTTATCCACAAAAATGCAATCTTTGATATTAACTTCCCATTAAACTTGCAAGGTGGTATTCCATTAAGCATACTTCTCTTGCTCACCTACTACCCACTCACTGTATTTCCCTTTTATAGGATAAAATATACTTACAATTGCAAAAGCTGCCAAAAAGGAAAGCGACAGCCAATACCCCTGAATTAGGTAGTCTAGAAATAAGAAAGTCAAAAACATACGTGTCAACTCTATGTAATAGGCATAGCTCTTATGATCCAATAATGCTCCGCAATTAATCAAGGTAAGTACCAAGAGTACGCATATGAACACAAAAGACACCCCATCCATATACTTGTAGAGCAACACGGTAAAAAATAGCACAATCAAGGCCAATGCAAGCTGTATGTTGATGTAAGATTTATAAGTGGACGACATGGGAAGCTTATTCTGATAGATCCTCAGCCTTCTCTCCAGTATGGGCCTTATACGAGGGTTCATGCTTTCGGGTCCTCCAAATAACAGTTTCAATTTATTTTTCCACTTCTTCTCTCTGCCCATTGCCACCCAAATCTCCATGTAGTAGTGAAAATGCGCCCATAGAAAGCCATAGCTCGTAAGAGGGTGGACGATCCCGTAAGTGGGTTCTTCCTCCTCTTCCACATAAGTGCCGAAAAGCTTATCCCAGAAAATGAATATATCGCCATAGTTTTTGTCCAGGTATTTTTCGTTGGCCGCATGGTGCACCCGATGATGGGATGGTGTTACCATGATTTTTTCGATCCATCCCAACTTGCCTATCATACGCGTGTGCGTAAAGAAAGAATAAACCCCGTGCAGTAAGAGAATGGGGATTACCATATCGGGATGAAAGCCCACAAGCGGCAAGATGGACCAGAAAACCGTTCGAATAAAGGCCTGAAACAAGGTAATCCTCGCCGCCGCACTGTAGTTAAACTCTTCACTTTGGTGATGGACGATATGGGCAGCCCAGAAAAAATTGATCTCGTGCCCCAAGCGATGATACCAGTACCACACCAAATCGGTAGCCAACAACAAGAATATCCAAACATACCATTGCTTTCCTATTTCGAAAAGATGAAAGTGCTCGTAAACATAATAATAAACTGAATAGAAGATAGCCGAGAAAAAAAGATCGAACAGGCGATCAGCTATGCCTACAGAGAGATTGGCTACAGTGCTCTCGTATTTGAATACGCCAACCTTATTTGCCTTTTTGGAATAGAAATATTCTATCCAGATTATCAAAAGTATAGCAGGAATGCCTAAAGCGATATAATTTAGTTCCATAAGTTCTGTCCATTTATTCGTGTAGATACCCGCACCACTAAATCCAAAACTAATTAATAATGTCCGCAATGGCTTGCTTTTGGCACCGCAGACAAACTAAAAATTACTTAAAAAAAACAAAAGCTCGGATATACCGAGCCCTTGAAATTACCTTTGTGATAAGGAAAGGAAAAAATTGTTTTCATAGATAGATGTCCCTTTTGAAAACAATAGTTATGCCAAAGACAATGGCTTCTTATTCTTTTTTGCTCAATTGCGCATAGAATTTATAAAACAAAGGAATAGTTTCGATTCCTTTAAAGTAATTGGCTATATCGTATTTTTCATTAGGGGAATGCAAATTATCACTGTCCAAGCCAAAGCCCATTAATACTGTTTTCAAACCCAAAACGTCTTCAAAAAGCGACACAATGGGAATGCTTCCTCCACCACGGCAAGGTATCGGATCTTTTCCAAAAGATTCTTTGATGGCCAAAGCAGCTGCTTTATATGCTATGCTGTCCGTAGGCGTCACAGCGGGTTCTCCTCCGTGATGCGGTGTCACCTTCACCTGTACATATGCGGGTGCTATGGATTCAAAATGCTTAGTAAACAATTCTGTTATTTTATCACTTTTCTGATTGGGTACCAATCGCATGGAGATCTTGGCATAGGCCTTTGAAGGCAATACCGTTTTTGCACCCTCACCTATATAACCACCCCATATGCCATTCACCTCTAAGGTGGGCCTGATTCCGGTACGTTCTATGGTAGTATATCCTTTTTCTCCCCATAGTTCCTTGATGCCCAAGTCATCTTTATACTCTTCCTCCGAGAAAGGAGCATTGTTCAATGCCTTACGCTCTTCCTCGCTCAGTTCTTGCACATCATCATAAAAACCTGGTATAGTAATTCTATTGTTTTCATCGTGCATGGAGGCAATCATCTTGGCCAATATCGTTGCTGGATTGGCAACCGCCCCACCATATACGCCTGAGTGAAGATCACGATTTGGTCCCGTCACCTCCACTTCCACATAGCTGAGGCCTCGCAAGCCCGTTTCCAATGAAGGATGTTCCAAGCTGATCATGGCTGTGTCGGAGATCAAGACTACGTCCGCCTGAAGGCGCTCCGTATTTTCCCGGACAAATATTTCCAAGTTTTTCGAGCCAACCTCTTCCTCACCTTCTATCATAAACTTGATATTGCAGGGAATGCCCCCATTTTTCTGCATCACCTCAAAGGCTTTCACATGCATGTATACCTGGCCCTTGTCATCACAGGCGCCGCGAGCAAATATCTTACCGTCCCTGATGGTCGGCTCAAACGGCGGCGTATGCCACAACTCCAATGGTTCGGGGGGCTGCACATCGTAGTGACCGTACACCAAAACCGTAGGCAAGGATGCATCTACTGTTTTTTCACCATAGACAATGGGATTGCCAGCTGTAGGACAAACCTCTACCTGGTCGGCTCCAGCTTCCCGCAATTTTTCTGCTAGATAGTCTGCTGCTTTCAGTACATCTCCCTTATATTTGGAATCAGCACTGACTGATGGAAACCGCAACAAGTCGAACAGCTCATCGAGAAAACGTTGTTTATTATTTTCTATATATTCGTTTATTGAAGACATAATACTTTTGTTGGTTTCTTGCAAACCTACAAAAACAAGGGACAAATGTGAAAAAAACTTAAGTTCTGAGTTTGGCCAATAATCGGTAGTCGGTAGCAAAATCGACAATCCTACGATAAACAACCTTTGCAAATAGTTTGGCACGGGGATTCAAGATAATATTACGTTCTTCAGGGATCAACGCAGATGGAACGGAAAAGGCCACTATAGACTCATCTTCCAGCAACTGCGTCCCCAGCCATTGAGTATAATCGATATCTAAAGACCATGAAGGCTTCAACTTAGCCAAATCAACCTCAAAAAACGATGCCTTTCCATCAGGAACCTCCATCTCCAACAGCGCCAAATCTTGCATCTGCTCCAGACCTTGGGCATGTACGTATTTTTCCAACAAAGCAAGGGAAATGAATTGACTAGCATAAATACAGGGCACTTTTGGCGGGTTCCAACGTCCGCCATAGAGCTTAGCACCAATCCCTTCTCTATCGGCTATATAAGACCTGGAAGCTAAGCGATAAGCCTTCATACATAAACACCGTGCTCTATTCTTCCCAACTCGTTGAGAAGGAGTTTTACCCCCCAAAAGGATTTTAGGGAAGAAAAGCCCAATTCATTACCAAGAATATTTTTGGGATGCATTAGCCATTCTTTGAATGTAGCTGGAGATGCAAATATGGCCGCACTCTTTTGAGCCAACAGCTGGATCTGCATGAGATGCTCCGCATACAAACCCTCAAAAGGCTTTTCGTCTTTTATATACCGTTGTAGTGTGCGATCACTGATATGCAGGACTTCTGCCCATTCTGCCTGTGACAGCGGAAGAAGATGGTCCAGTTCCAAAAATGCACTCATAGAAAACAGGACGGGTTCTTGCTGACTATTTTTGACATAGGCGGCGACCGCCTCCGCCGCCATAGTAGAACTATAACCTGCGTCTTGTGAAGGATCGTTGTAATTTAATCTTTTCATAAAGCCCTCCCTACTTTTGTCGCACCAAGGTACGACTTTTTTTTCGGGTTTCAAATTTTTCTTTCCCTTTCCCAAAATGAGTAAGTTTGCAATTGCATGGCTAGCGAAAATCGATTTCTTCACCTGTACTTTCAGTCCTACAGAGGGCTATCAGGTGCTACTTGGATGCTTGCACTTGTCATGTTGATTAACCGAAGTGGGGCAATGGTCCTTCCATTTTTGGGAGTATATATGACAGCACACCTCAAGTTTTCCTTATCGGAGGCAGGCATTGTGTTGAGTTGCTTTGGCCTAGGAGCCGTGAGCGGCTCGTGGATTGGGGGATGGCTCACTGACAAATACGGCGCCTTCAAAATCCAGTCTGGCAGTTTATTCTTATCGGCACCCCTATTTCTTGTTCTTCCTTTGCTGCAAAGCCCTTTATCCTTAGCGATCGGCATGCTTGTATTGAGCTTGGTAGCCGATACATTTAGGCCTGCCAACTCCGTTTCTGTCTCACAATACGCCAAAAAGGAAAACCTTACGCGGGCCTTCTCCCTCAACAGAATGGCCATCAATCTAGGTTTTTCCATTGGCCCAGCCCTTGGAGGACTACTGGCCGGCATCTCCTACAATTTCTTGTTTTATATCAATGGCATCACTTCCATACTGGCAGGTGTCACATTTTACTTATACTTCCGTAGCAAAAAGGCACGTAACGTCCTTAAAAAAGAACCAGAAGAACGAAGTTCCATCAAATCCCCATATAAAGATGGGCCGTTTTTACTTTTTTGCCTACTATGTTCACTATTTGCTATTTGTTTCTTTCAACTGCTCAGTACGCTTCCCCTGTTTTACAGAACGGATAAACTGATGACCGAAAAAGCCATCGGCCTTATTCTTGCCTTCAGCGGGCTTGTTGTATTCTCTTTAGAGATGCTCCTCGTACACATTGCGGAAAGAAAAATGAGCCCATCGGGAGCCATCGTGTTGGGTATCTTGTTATCTGGATGCTCCTTTTTTATGCTGACATTGCCAGGAGGCATTCCCATGCTATATGCATCCATATTTGTACTTTGCCTGGGAGAGATTCTGGCAATGCCTTTTACCTCTTCGGTGACGGCACAACGAAGCTCTACCGGCAACCACGGGGCCTATATGGGACTCAATTCATTGGCTTATTCCATTGCTCATATCATTTCGCCCACACTTGGCACCAAGATCGCATCCACTTGGAGTTTTGACGTACTTTGGTGGTCCACCACTATACTATGTTTAGTTACAGCATTTGCAATGCACAAAGTAATGAAACAAATGAAATAGCTCTATTAGCTAGAATTTGCTTTTCAAAAACATTTTCAGACCGATATGGGAAGTCCCTTGATATCGGCAATAAAAGTCGGTATGCGGTCCAGATAATCTTCCTTGTCCAGCAATTTGACAAATTCACTGCCGATAATGGCGGCGTCTGCATATTCAAGTGCCTGATCAAATTGCTCTTTGCCACGAATGCCAAATCCCATGACCAATGGATTCTTAAGCGCCAACGATTTCACTCTATTGAAATAGTTCGCCAAAGAAGTATCTACGTCAAGTTTATTGCCCGTGGTGGAAGCTGATGACACCATATAAATGAAGCCTGTAGTCAACTCATCAATTTGCCTGACTCTTTCCTCACTGGTTTGTGGAGTAATCAAAAAGATATTGGACAATCCGTATCTTGCGAAGATATCCTTGTAAAGTGACTCATATTCATATACGGGCAAATCCGGAACAATAATACCATCCACCCCCACTTCCGCACAGGATTGGCAAAAATGTTCTACACCATATTGAAGCAAAGGATTCACATAGCCCATGAGCAATACCGGAATATCTGTATATTGACGTAAGTCCTTCAGCTGCTCGAATAACAGCTTCACTGTCATGCCATTTTTTAATGCCTGCTCAGAACTATGCTGTATAGTGGGACCATCCGCCACTGGATCCGAATATGGAAAGCCTATCTCCAAAAAATCAGCTCCAGAAGCCGCCAGTTGCCTGGCGATTTCCAATGTATCGTTCAGCTTGGGATAGCCCGCCGTATAATATATAGATAATAGTTTTGAGCCTTCTTTTTCCTTAAACAATTTCTTTATCCTACTCATCTTTCAATGATTTAAAAACCGAAATACTTCATATAGTTGTCCAGATCCTTATCCCCCCTACCAGATAGGCAAACCACCACCTGTTCATTGCCCCGAAAAGTCATTTTTTCGAGTTGCGCCAATGCGTGAGCACTCTCTATAGCTGGTATAATACCCTCCAATCGCGTGAGTAACAAGCCCGCCTGCATGGCTTCCTCGTCGGTAATGCTCACGTACTCCGCCCTACCTATTTTATGCAAAAACGCATGTTGAGGACCTATGCCTGGATAGTCCAAGCCAGCAGAAATGGAATACGGTTCTACCACTTGACCATCGTCCGTTTGCATCAATATAGTCCTGCTTCCGTGCAACACTCCCTCTTTACCTAGCACGGACGTGGCAGCAGATTCTCCAGAATCCACTCCTTTTCCTGCTGCTTCCGCCGCTATGAGCCTAACCCCTTCTTCGTTGAGATAGTGATAAAACATCCCCATCGCATTGCTTCCACCCCCTACGCACGCAATCACAATATCCGGATTTTCACTGCCTGTTTGCTCCAAAAGCTGCTTTTTGGTTTCGGCCGAAATAATGGACTGAAATCGAGCTACCATATCTGGATATGGATGTGGGCCCACTACAGAACCAATGATATAATGGGTATCTACCGGATTGCTTATCCAGTCGCGCATGGCCTCATTGGTGGCGTCCTTCAGGGTCTTGCTTCCCGACACAGCCGGTCGCACTTCCGCCCCCATCATTTTCATACGTGCCACATTGGGTGCCTGCCGGGCCATATCTATCTCGCCCATATAGACTACGCATTCGAGCCCCATTAACGCACATACAGTAGCCGTGGCTACGCCGTGCTGCCCAGCACCTGTTTCAGCTATGATGCGGTTTTTCCCCAGCCGCTTGGCCAGCAGAATTTGCCCTATGGTATTGTTAATCTTGTGCGCACCTGTATGGTTCAAGTCTTCTCGTTTCAAGAATATCTTTGCTCCATAGCGCTCCGATAAGCGCTTGGCAAGATATAACGGAGATGGCCTGCCCACATAATCCTTCATCAGTTGGTCAAACTCCGCCTTGAAAGAGGGCTCTTCCATAATCTCCAGATAGCGTTTGCGCAATTCTTCTATATTGGGATACATCATCTCGGGGATATACGCTCCTCCGAAATCACCATAATAGCCCTTTTCATTCACCTGGTAATCCATCCTCATTCACTTTATTCGTTAATCTCTCTAGCTGTAATATTTTGCTCTAAAAGTGCCCCAGCCTTTCGCAATAGTTCAACATCTTTCAGGCCTGGCCTTATCTCAAAACGCGAATTCACATCTATGGCATAAAGCCTCTTATCATTTACCTTGGATAGTAGGTCTTTTAAGTTGTCTAATGCTATGCCACCACTCAAGAAATAAGGAATTCCAAAGGGATATTCCTTCAACAAGCTCCAATCGAATACCTGGCCAGAGCCACCATATGCAATGTGCTTTGTGTCAAAAAGGAAATAATCTACATCGCCTATGTACTGCTCCAGAATAGACCAATCAAAACCCTCAGAAATACCAAAGGCTTTAATGACCTTGACGCCATGTTGCCTCAATGCCTTGCACAGGTCTGGCCTTTCGTTGCCATGCAACTGCACGACATTTAGACCATAATTTTCTATCGCTTGATAGATAATCTCCTCTTCGGCATTGACAAAAACGCCCACCTTATTGGCCGTTGTAATGGACGATGCAAAATCCGCCGACAAATCGCCTACGTATCTCGGCGAACGGCCATAAAAGATAAATCCAATATAGTCTGGCCGTAGCCCTAGTACATGTCCGATATTCTCGGCATCCTTCAGCCCACAAATCTTCCACTTCAACGTGTTCATGAGCAACTAACCTTTTGCTTGCTCAGCAAAGCGTTGAAACTACTAAATGCCTTGCCGGAGAGGAGTGATTCCTCAGCTTCATAATAACAATCGGCAAGGCTTTTTTCTTGATGAATCGTCTGGATTGCTATCGCCGCATTGATTAGCACCACATTTTGCTGTGCACTGCTTCCATCTCCTTTGATGATCTTGAGAAAAATAGCGGCGGCTTCTTCAACCGTGTTTCCACCTTCAATTTCTGTGGCAGAGACGGCATCAAATCCCAATCTATCCAAGGTAAGGTAATCCTCGCCCTTATTATTTATTATCTTCACGTCGCCCGTTAAGGAAATCTCATCATAACCATCCATCGAATAGAGAATGGTATATCGCTTATCTGTCTTCTGGTAAAGGTAAGCGTACAAACGGGCTAGTTCCAAACTGAAAACGCCTACTGACTGATACGTTGGCAGCGCGGGATTGACCAAAGGACCAAGCATATTGAAAAAAGTTTTCACACCGAGCTCCTTGCGCACAGGAGCTACCGTTTTCATCGCTGGATGGAACAAGGGCGCATGCAGGAAGCAAATATTCGCTTCATCCAGCCCACGACGAATTTCACCTTCATCATTGGTAAATTGATACCCTAGATATTCCATCACATTGGATGACCCGCAGCCCGAGGAAACGCCATAATTGCCATGCTTGGCCACATGATAACCGGCACCGGCCACCACAAAAGATGCCAAGGTGGAAATATTGAACGTATTTTTGCCATCTCCACCCGTACCGCATAGATCGATGAGTTCGTAGCCCTGTACATCCACTGGCCTACGCAAATCCAGCATGGCGTCGCGAAAGCCGGCCAGCTCCTCCACCCTGATACTACGCATGCAATAGGCCGTCATAAACGCTGCCATTTGCGACACGTTGTATTTGCCCGAAGCGATATTGGTCAGAATGGCATAGGCTTCATCCCGACTAAAAGTTTTGTGCTCAAACAGATGCGACAGTATTTTCTTCATAGTGTGTTTTTTATGCTAAATCTCCAATTGTGATATAACAAAAAAGGCTTGCGCATATGGCAAGCCTTTTGTTATATTACATACTACACACAACAACGGTATTGCCATAAAGTCAACCTTTATGCCACCACCAAAAGCTATATGCAGATATATCGTTCATAGTTACGAGGCAAATATGTAAAAAGAAGCTGAAACTTGCAACTACAACGGCAGAAAAAACAAATGACAGTCAAAGCTGTTCTTTCGCATAGTTTAATATAGTTATATGGATCTTCACTCTGGCCTACCCTACTGGATAATAAAAAATCCACTTTACAATTATTTCAATCCGCTGAATATATCTATTAAGACAGATGTGCTCATTATAGGTTCGGGCATTACCGGAGCTCTCGTCGCCCACGAATTGTGCAGTGCTGGAATAGCGTGCACTGTAGTAGACAAACGCAGTATTGCCACGGGCAGCAGTGCTGCAAGCACATCGCAGCTACAGTATGAAATAGATGTGCCACTATGCCAAATGGCCGATCAGCTCGGCACAGACAGGGCTGTGCCCGCCTACTTGGCAAGCCTTCAATCCATATCAGATTTAGAAACACTATTTAAAACCACAGGGGTAAACGCCTATTTTGAGCGCGTACCGAGCTTATACTTAGCAAGCAATAAACAGGGACTTAAACTTATCGAAAGAGAATATGAAATAAGAACGGAATACAAATTGCCAGTAAGTTATTTTGACAAGAAGCATTTAAAGAATCAATTCAATATCTCAGCACCTGGAGCTTTATATAACAATAGGTCTGCTCAGATGGATTGCTATGCGGCAGCAATCGGATTATTAAAACACCATATGGAAGCTAACAATCTGCAACTGTTCTCTCATACGGAAATTGTTTCTTGGGAAGAGCGCCCCAGAAGCTATCTCTTCAAGGCATCGAACGGGAAAACAATCAGCTGCAAGTATGTCGTCATTGCAGCGGGTTTTGAGGCAGGAAAATTCCTGCCAAAAGATGTCATGGACCTGCAGTCAACTTATGCCCTCGTTTCCCAACCTATTCAACCTAATCAATTTTGGAAAGAACGCTGCCTCATCTGGGAAACCAGGGAACCCTATTTCTATATCAGAAGCACACAGGACAACCGCATCATTATTGGTGGAGGCGACGAGGACTTCAAAGACCCTGTACGGAGAGACAAGCTCTTGAGAAGAAAAATAGCCTCCCTCGAAAAGCAGTTTCACAAGCTGTTCCCAGAAATACCCTTTGTCACAGACATGGCCTGGTGCGGCACCTTCAGTTCCACCAAAGATGGCCTCCCCTACATAGGCACCTGGCCAGGTAAGGAGCGTATGTTCTTTGCCCTAGGGTACGGAGGCAATGGCATCACCTTTAGCATGATTGCTGCCCAGATGATAAGGAATAGACTGACAGGTCAAAAAGATGCTAGGGAAGATATCTTCGGATTTGAACGTGCCAAATAGTTTTTCAATCCTTTCGCTTTTTATAGGCACCTGTATATTTTTGTTCGCCCGCTAGAATAGCAATGGATAAAGAATTTTCCTTGGGAGGTATGGGACAGTTATAGCCCGAACTGTAGGCACAATATGGGTTGTAGGCTTTATTGAAATCGACAATTAACTTTCCATCGACAATATCTCCAAGCTTAAAGTCCAAATAACGTCCGCCGCCATAAGTTTCCTTGTCATTGGTGACGTCTGTAAATGGCAGAAAGAGATAATCGGCATACAAAGGATTGGAAGCAAGATCTACGCTCTTATAAAGGTACAGGCTCATTTCTTCACCGTTCAATTGAAAATCACGACGCGCATAGCGCAGGTAATTCTTTTCGACTCCGCTATAAGTTGGGATAACGATGGGCTCATCACCAGCTACCAAGCTTACCTTTGCCACAACTGCATATTGGCTATCAGGTTCAAAAAAATGTAATTGTTGCACATCAGCCGAGTCCAAAGGAGCGCGCTTATCCTGCAAGAATTCTTTTTTATAGGCATCTCTATGTAGAAGTGTCCTTTCGGCGAAATCTTGTCCGTGCAAATAATTCCCACTCATTACCAAACCTATCAAGATAAAAAATAGCTTACTCATATGCTGTTTGTTTCAAAATCAAATTTCGTTCTTAGAAGAGCAAAAATAGAAAATCAAAACATTTATTTTTCTAAAACCAAAATACAATCAAGATGGTTATAGTCTCAACAATAGATAATATCAAAGCTTAGCCCATATCATAATCAACATTCGAACATGCGAAAACTATACATTGTTGGTTTTATATACATTTCTTTTACCTCACAGCTATCGGCACAGGAGCTGGATCTCAATGCATGCTATAAGATTGCTCGGGAAAACAACCTATCTTTAAAGCAAGCCACATCTGCGCAAAAGGCCAGCATCTACAATCTGCAAGCAGAAAAAAACAGTTTCCTGCCCAAGGTAGACCTGCTGTCCAGCTACACATACATGAGCAGGCCGCTCACCATCAACCTACAAGAAGCAAGAGACGGTATCGTAGCGGGATCTTCCCAGCAGAGTGTAGAAGCCGCCAATGCTGTATATAGAGAAATAACAGGCAGTGATTTGTCTCCAGGCGTCCAACAGGGCATTTATAATACGGCAGCTAATGTTATCAACACTTTATATCCCAATTATAATCCACAACTAGCTCAACAAAGTTATTTTTTGGCTGGGATAGGCGTGCGGCAACCAATTTATCTGGGCAATAAATTAAATGCCGCGCGCAACTTGGCTGAATCGACAGCTTCTACTGCAACTATCAATGTAGATGTAGTACAAAAGGAGATCGATTTTCTTATCACGGTACAATATCTGCGACTGATGTACCTCAACACCCTCATAGAAAAGCAGGAGAACATCCTATCGGCCATGCAAAACAACAAGCGATATACCGATGAAATGGTTAAGAACGACATCCTACCTCCCTACCAACGCAATTGGGTGAACGTAGCCCTTAGTCAGGCAAAAACCAACCTCAGCAGCCTTCACCTCGAAAAGCAGAATGCCATTCCTGAACTCAACAAACTATTGGGCCTGGCCCTGGACAATGACACCAAGGTGAGTGACACCCTCAGGTATGCAACTATTGGTACCTCAAGCCCAAACAATGAATTTTGGCTTCAGAATCCAGTATTCCAACTGGCCAACAGCAAAACAGCATTTGCCAAGACATCGGAGAAAATCAGCAAATCATTCTCCTTACCCAATCTTTTTGCCATAGGCAACTACAACCTCTATCAAAGGGATCTGCCCGTCACCATTCCCGATTGGTTTGTGGGTTTAGAGTTGCAATGGACGCTGTTCAATGGTCAGACACGCAAGCGTACACAGGCGGCAAGGCAACTTATAGAAGAGGCTGAACTGGCGCAGCAGAACACCAGTCAAACCCTACAGGTAAGTCTCTTGGTTGCCAACAACAAGATGAAATCGCTGGAAAACGAGGTAGCAACGCTAGACAGTGCACGCAAAGAGGCTTACAACACGACAGGCATGGTACAAAAGCGCATGCAAAATCAGCTCTCATCGCCCAAAGATCTAAACGAAACCTTATTGGTACAAAACGAAATCGAAAAAGCATACTATACGGCCGTATTTGGATATTATCTTAGTCTGGCCGAGTATTACAATATATTAGGAGACCCGAAACAAATAAGTGCATATATTCCATGAAATCGGCAATAAGAAATTACTGGGCGGTAGTCATTCCCATTGCAGTAGTCATCATCGCGCTACTATTTTTCCTTCGAGCCCAAAAGGCTCAGTCAGAAGACAATTTGCTCATAGGCATGGTGGATGCCACCAACATAGACATCGCTTCGTCCATACCTGGCAGGGTGGACTCACTGGCAGTCCACGCCGGCGATACGGTCAAAAAGGGGCAACTTCTAGCTATATTAAGCTCCACGGAAATCAACGCATTGAAAGCACAGGCACAAGCAGCCATCGTGGCAGCGCAGGGCCAGCTTGAACTGTTGCAGAAAGGTGCCAGTCCCGAACTCATCCAAGCGGCGGGAAACCTGTACCAGATAAGCCAAGAACACTACACCCTGTTCAACACCACCTATGGCCGCATGCAGAACCTATACAATGAAGAGGTGATATCCGGACAGGAACGCGATGTATTCTACTTCAAGAAACAAGCAGCCGAAAAGGAAATGGAAACGGCACGCCTCAACCTGCAGTTGCTGCAAAATGGAGCGCGTCCCGAATTAATCAAATCGGCCAATGCCATTGTTCAGCAGGCCGAACAGGCCTATGAGATTACCAAGTCTTTATCGGAAAACAGCAAATTATACGCTCCATCAGACGGCATCATATCTTCATTGGTAGTACACGAAGGTGAGTTGGCATCCATAGGCTACCCTATTATGAGCGTCGAAAAATGGCAGTCAAAGGTCATCCGCTTCAATGTACGGCAAGATCAGGCAGGTCTCTTGCAATTGGGAAAGACAATACCTGTAAAGGTTCCCGGTTGCGACCCCGAGATATTCCAGGCCAAGGTAGTCAGTATTTCGCCTACATTGGAATTTGCCAATTGGACGCCTAGCAAGGACAGGGGAAAAGTAGAGCTCCGCACATTCACCATTGAACTGGAACCCGAAGAGCAAAGCAAGGTACAAGGTTTGCGCTCGGGAATGACGGCATCTTTGTCCCTGTAATGTACAAAAAGTATAAACACCAAGATGGGAATAATCGGGAAAATAACCCTTAGAGAGTGTAAACGGATATGGAAGCTGCCGGTCTTCTATGTAGTGATGCTTATTCTCCCAGTTGTCGTTTTTTCCTTTTACGGCCTCATCTATAAAGCTGGGGAGACAAAGCAATTGGCCTTTGCCATATGGGATGAGGACAACTCTACCATTTCGCGACAGCTCATTTTTCTGCTCCAACAACGCGATGCACTTCACGTACAACAACAGCGGGCACACAATGAACAGGAAATCAAAGACCTTATGCTACAGAACAAGGTTTATGGCGCCGTACATTTCCCGAAGGATATGGCAGCTCAATTGTACAGTAAGAAATCTGTCACTGTTACCATTTACGCCAATGCCACTTACCTGGTACCGTCCAAGATGATCTACAAGGCTGTAGCGGAAGTGATTCTGACAGCCAACGCGGGCGTCAATCTTCAAAAACTGACAAAACAAGGCATGCCCGAAGGGCAAGCAATGGCCATTGCCAATCCAATCCAGCTTACTACTTACCAGTTATACAATCCCAATTACGATTATCAAGAATATCTCGTACCAGGGCTCATTACCGTAGGCATGCAAATGGTGCTTATCATCAGCAGCATGCTTGCCCTCAACTACGAACGCAAAACAGGCAGCTTGCCCGCGCTGAAGGCATTGGCGCATGGCTCTGCTTCCCATATCATTGCCGGAAAACTTTTGGCACATTTACTTTTTGCATGGGTCAATTTTGTGCTCATTGCCTTTGTATTGTTTCCCATCTTTCAGATAGGGGTATTTGCGGCAACGGGAAAGTTTTTTGTCCTTTACACCCTATTTGCGCTGGCCTGCTTTGCCGTGGGTTTCTTCATTTCGGCTTTGCTACGCGATGTTATGCTTGCAGGCGATACCGCATTGTTTTACACTTCGCCCTCATTCGTCTTTAGCGGCTATACATTTCCGCGCTGGGCCTTGCCTTGGTACGACCAATTCTATGCTCAGATCATGCCATATACCCCCTTTTTAGATGGTTTCATCAGTACCTATTTCATGGAATTGCCCCTGTACCATGCCGCAGAGGCCATGGGAAAGCTCGCCCTGTTTTGCGTGGTACTTATCCCCACGGCAATCATACTGTTTCAACGTCAACTCAATGCATTAGCCCATGAAACAGCGTAGAAGCACTTTCTTACATGCCTTCCTCAGGGAATGGCGCCAAGTACCCAAGGACCATAGCCTCTTGCTCACCTTGCTTATTGCGCCATTGCTGTATGCATTCTTCTATGGCAGTATCTACATCAACAAGGAAGAAGGCGCCGTACCCCTGGCCATAGTGGACGAAGATGGTTCCGCCATATCGAGACAACTCGACCAACTGGTCAGTTATTCACCCAGTATAGAAGCCATACATTTCACGGATCTAGGCAGCGCCCAGAAACAATTTGATGAAGGAAAAGTGCAGGGGATTTTTTATATCCCCAATGGCATGGAGAAACTTATTTTCAGCAATAAGCAGGCAAATGTGACACTGACGATCAATGCATCTCGTTTCCTACCATCAAGCGATATTCTTTCATCCGTGCAGCAGATTGTACTTACCGTAGGTGCTGGTGTACGGTTGCAATACAATGAGAAAAAGAAAGGCTTAGATCAAGTACAGGCTATGAAAGAAGCTATGCCCATCAACCTAGATTATAGACCATTATTCAACTCCCGATCCAGTTACGGAGCCTTTCTATTGCCTGGCCTACTAGCTATCATTCTACAGCAGACATTATTAATAGGCATAGCCGAAAGCCTTGCCGCGGAGCGAGAGCATAAACGACTGTTTGAGTGGCATCGCGGACAGGTTTCAAGTGGCATTTGGGGCAAAGGATTGTTTTATTTTTTGCTGTTCGCTTGTTACGCCTTTTTCTTTATAAATGTCAATTTTCGCGTACTGGATCTAACCAACAAAGCCAATGGGCTACAATTGGCTATATTGTTTGCCTTATTTATCGCAACCATTATCCCGCTGGGACAATTTCTGGGTTCCTTTTTCAAATCGCAGCTGTTATGTCTTCAGGTGATGGCATTCAGCTCCTATCCCATTTTCCTAATTACTGGATTACCATGGCCTTTCTCCTCACTCCCTTATTATGTCCAATGGTTTTCTAATCTGCTTCCAACTACACCCTTCATTCGCATATACGTTTCCATGGTCTCTGGCGGTGCGCAATTGGCTCAGATGAGTGGAGACATTCTCCACCTGTCTTTCCTGTTCTTGTTATACAGCGCATTATGCCATTGGCGCATCGCCTCAATCAACAAGCTTTCAAAACCCAGGTCACAAGATTCCTATACAAATACTTCAACAAACATCAAATAAAGCCGCGTTACCGCAATACAACTAGTTAATAGATCGCGTTTTTACATCTTTCGCCCTTCTCCTAGTCGCTTTTTGAGGCTCCTTTATCCTTACGTATACATGCTTAATTTTTGTCTTTTCTGTATTTTTCTCTTCCAAGTCAAAATAGGCATCCAGCGATTTGAACAGGGGAGTAAGTTTGGAAAATCCGTATACACGGGGGTCAAAATCGGGCTTCCTTTTGCTAATCAATGCTCCGATACCAGCCAAAGGAGCCCATCCGCTCTCATCCGCCACATCGTTAACCGTAACCTTGAGAAGATTCATGGTCTCTGGATCAATTGGCTCATATAGCTGCGTCGTGTGATCGACCTGCTTTGTTGCGCTTCCTTCGACAAGCGTCGATTTATTGGGCTGTTTCCCTTTTACTACGGGCTTGGTAGCGGTTTCCTTCGCAAGGATTTCAATATATATGAACTTGTCGCAAGCGGCAATAAAGGGTTTGGGCGTCTTCTTTTCTCCCACGCCAATTACCAACTTACCCGATTCCCTTAATCGGATGGCAAGACGCGTAAAATCACTGTCACTGGAAACAATGGTAAACCCATCTACTTGATCGCTATGTAAAATATCCATTGCATCTATAATAAGCGCTGAGTCTGAGGAGTTTTTACCAGTCGTATAACTATATTGCTGTATTGGCGTAATGGCATGGGTGAGAAGTGGTTCTTTCCAACCCGTCACATGCGATTTTGTCCAGTCGGCGTAAATCCGCTTGATGGAGGGAACACCGTACCGCTTCACCTCATTTAGTATACTCTCTACTTTTGTGCTCGACACATTATCGGCATCAATCAATACGGCAATTTTCAAATCTGTCTCCTGTGCCATAAAAATACTATTGATTTACATTGATATGATGGAGAAGCTCACAAAAACCATTTTTTTGAAAATAAAACATATAAAAGCAACTGATAGTTCTCCTAAATGTTTTATGCCTTTACATCAAAATATCGCTTTAAGAATACCGCCTTGGAGTCATGATAAGATGTAACAGCTCCTATGACATGCAAAAACTTGATGTAGTACCAAGCTAAATCAATCTGATGTCGCAGAAAACCCGAGCGAGCACTATTGGGAAATAGGTGGTGATTGTTATGCCATTCACCGGCGACAATGCCTGGCCAAGCCTGATTGATCGACATATCATTTTCGTTTAAATCATATCCCTTTTTTCGTTTGTCGACACCTTTACCATGCCCTTCGTAATTAAAGGTCCTTACACCTATTGCCCAAAACGCGGCAGCACCAAATAAGGTGCAAGCCAGTGCGTGTCCGCCAATAAGATATGCCAAGGCATACCAAACTACCCAATTCAGCATACAGGCTAAAACCGCATGCCAAGGATGGACAATCGATCCCCACTTCTGATAGGCAGCATATGTATTTGGGCGGACACCCGTATGTGCCATCAAATTTATCGTGCGACGGTATTCGTCAGAGGTTAAGTTCTTCGAGATGGGCTGATGGTTCACATCTGCCAGAAAACAATACAAAAAGCCCGCACTGGCATTATATGGATCTCCTGGCTTGTCAGACTTAGCATGATGCACATGATGAGAAATGACGTAGATTTCTTCTGGAATCATGCTGATCGTCAAATTCTGAGTGAATATTCTCCAAAAAGCATTTCTAAATGTATAGGCCCTATGCGTGCAATAACGATGATGCCAAATAGTACCGTGCGTTCCCATGATCACCATGCTGTAAACAAAGGCGACAAGAAGCAAACCGATGCTGAAATACTCGAAAATAAAGAGATAGAGCAAAGGCAGTAACAAAACAACACGCAACCAACTAAAAAACGGCAGCCAGTTTTTGCGTGTGTGAAAGATATTCAAACGCTTAAAAAATTCCTTGAAAATTTGTTTAGAGGTAGGTTTAACTAGGTTTCCCTCTTGGTCTGACCACCCGTATGATGGTGGATCCAATACTTTATCTAATAGCATCTTACGGATAATTTTCGAAAGATACTCTTAAAAAATGACAATTCCTTGCACTGGCCAATATTAATTCATTGGAACTTGGATTCCAGCTGTCTCCTAATTATCCTTTTCCAATCAAAATATCCTAATATAGCGACAATAAAAAGTATGGCGGTCAAAACGGCGTACATGGGCAATTCCTTATGAATAAGTAAAGGGATGGCAAAAGCATTGCTAACATTCAGGAACAACCAATTTTCTATTTTGCGTCGTGCCAAGAGCCACATGCCTGCCCATGCCGTGGCGCTCACCCAAGCATCCCAAAGCGGCACGGTAGAGTCCGTATGGTACCTAAGTACGCAATACAAGAACGGCGTACCAATACCGACTATGGCGAGTGCAATGGACCACTGCTGCATATCGGAGTAGGCAACGGGCACTGCCGGCTCGTGTACCCGTCGATACCAATGGTACCATCCATACACGCTCATAATCAAATAATAGAGATTGAGCAAAATTTCCGCATATAAACCCGCCTCCCATAACACGAAAAGCGTAATGAGAATACTGATGATACCGCATGGATAAAGCGCTATCTTATTGGCCTTGGCCAAGAATACCTCCAATATGCCAAAGGTGACACCTATCCACTGTAAAAGAGGAGTTTCCAATAACTGTTGCCAGAAAAGTTTCATTGCACTGTCAATTTACCGTAAGCTACACCCAACCCGCCTTGCAGATCGCTCCCTTCTACCACCACGCCATAGCTTCCTTTTCTATCAGAGGTATAAAACGTGACGGTGGCTTTACCAGATTCGTCCGTAATGACCATTGGTTCCCAATGAATGGTAGCACGTACGTCTTCATATGCTGCTTTACCTTCCACCATTTCGTACCTTGGTCTATAGAACTCCTTGGGCCATACAAAAGGCATGGGCCTCACATGGGCCACCCCTGGCGTTTTCTTGAATATGGGCCCATGACCAGACCGGGTAGTAATTTCCAGGTAGGTGGGTGGATCGAGCCCCATGTTCATCCGTTCCATGGGATCCAGAAACCTATTATGGTAGTTGTTACTATACTTGGAAGAGTGCATCACCTCCACCCCCAACACATCATTGCCGCTGAAGCTTTTTAAATAATTCTCCATAAAAAGCAATTTCTCATTTGACTGCCCTGTGAACGCCTCAAAGAAAAAATCCAGATCCACGCCATCGAAGATGAGCTTGGTAACCCGATTTTGCACCTTAAACACCAATTTGGCATTTTGTCCTTTTCCAATGTACCCAACCGTAAAACTACCCACTTTCTCCTTAATAATCTGCAAGAGATCCTTATCCCCTTCCTGCACGAGCACCTCCTCGCTCAATACCTGATCTGCCCCACCAGCACCATTGAGATTCTTTGAGTTTTTCACCACCGCATTGGCCGTCACCTCCACCTCCCTGAGCTTGATAGCATTGGCGTCATAGCCATTTACTGCGATGGATACATTACGTTGGTATTCCTGCTGCTCACGTATGCGACGTCGCATGGTGCTATCCAAACCCACATACCATGCCTTTATGGGATATATTTTAGTTTTGGGTATTTCCGCCGCCTCAATTTCTTTCATCTCCAGCCCTATATTGAAACTTTTGTTGCGCCTGTTCCTCGCTTGCACCAAAAAGGCGGCCGTGTCAAATGGGGCAATATCCTGAAAGCGGAAATGTCCTTTATTGTCCGTTAACGTATCGGCATAGAATAGCTGCTCGCCCGTTGCCAATAGGAGAACATTGGATTGCTCTACAGCCTTTCCAAATGCGTTCTTCACCGTGCCTTCGATACTAAATATAGGCTCTGGATCGTACTGAATTGCTTGTTTCAACAACGGCGTATCGTACCTTACCCATCCCTGTGTCAATAGCAAACAATCCATGGCGCGAGCCGCGCCTTCCTGTCCCGAGTAGTAAAAACCTGGTTCTTCTACATAGCCTCTCAAATCGGAACCGAGATAGTGGTAATTCCAAATGTTCTGCTTGTACTCATCGAGCGTGTATTGGCCATCATCGGTCACGGCCAAGGAAAAACTGCCACGCACGGGCTCTCCCAAGGTATCGGTCACTTTGATTTCCAGCGCCACGCTGTCCTTGGTGCTGTAGTGTTCTTTATCGGGCGACAGGGCAATGGACAGGGCCCGTTTTCTCAAGCGATTGTATACTAACCTTTCGGACAGGATAGCTCCTTCCGGTGTCCGTACACTGAAACGCACGATACCCTCTGGGAAATAATGCCTTGGAAGCCGAATATAATGCTGTTTGGTATCTGTCTTCAGCAGGGCACCATAGCACATGATCCCCCCAATCTGTCCAATCAGCATCAATCTGTCTACCCTTCCCATTTTCTCGGATGGCCATACGTATTCAATGGATAGGAGAATCTCATCTTGGTTTCCTTCATCATCGTGGTGCAGTACCACGCCATGGCTTTCCATCTTGGGCAGCTCATAGGACCTTTCGCTTCCGTCAGGAAACGTCACTTTTGCTCGATATTCCCCCACGGGCAAAGTGGGAAAGTCTACTTTCCCCATTCCCTTATGTAAGGTGGCAAAGTGAGCCACTTGCTTACCTTCTGCATCCAAGATTTCACCTTTCACCTGTACCCCCTTGCCAAATCCATCGATAGCCTTGACACCCAGCACCGTAGGCATATCCGTCACCCAGTGGCCACCTTCGGGCAAAAACTGTACATCGTATCGCTGCGGTACCAATTGCGCCCAAGGAAAGCGGGCCAGTTTGTCGCGTTCTGTTTCCAATACAAGATTTAGGTTGGCCATATCCACCTTCTCGGGCATAGTGAGAGAGAAATCCATTTGACCACTGCCGCTTGGCAAAGCTTTGCTTTGAGCCACGATCTTTTCATTGCCGCTTACCAGCTTTAGACTCACCGCGTCGCGTCCCAACTTCTTATCACCCAAGGGATATAAGGCAAGGGAAAGATCGATCTGTTTATTAGCCTTACTATTTGCTACCTTAATGGGCGCGCTTTTTACCCCCCACTGCTGCTCATAATCTCCCACCACATCCAAATAGCGCATGAAATAATGTTCTTCCCCAAAATTCTTCATCCAGTGGGTATAAGCCCTAAGTAGGAGTCTGCCGGGCTTCACCTTATCCACATCCAGTACAAATTCCCCATAACTGCTTCCCGCAAACGAATGTATCCTAGATCGCTGTATCAAAGCACCTGTGGCGTCAAAAAGTTCTACGTAAACTATGCCGCTCAAAGCTGATATCCCGCCCGTTTCGCCGTCCATCGCATAAGCCTTGTACCATATCGTATCCCCCGATATATATTGTTCCTTATCTGTATGAACGTAGACTTTTTCACGCGGCATCTTAGCCCTAAGGCTATCTAAGTCATCTTGCACTTCCAAGATCGCTTCTCTCTGGGCATAGACAACGGTATGAACCGACAGAAAGAAGCAGCAGAAAATCAAGTAGTATCTCATAAATTGGTCGTCTCAATCGTTCACCGTTGCCTTATAGCGCACTGAATAAATAACAAAACAAGACGAATTTAAGTTTTTTGTTGCATTTCTGCCAGTTCCAGAGTATGAAAATCCACACTTCATAAATCCCTGATTTCAACTAGTCATTCTATCCGAAACTGTTTTTATCTTTGACTTTGAATAATTCATAACGCCATGAGATACCTCATTTTTATACTTCTCACTATAGCCTCAACCTGTATGAACGCAATAGCACAAGAAGATGAATACGTAGGTTCCTATAATGGATCTAGACCTGAACTAGCCTTTCAACTATATATTTTGCCAGAGCAGGATTTTGTGGTTATGATGAGCTATGGTGCTGTAGACAGAATTGTGATAGGGAAATGGGAAAAGCAAGGAGATGGGATTTTCCTGAAGGAAGAACAAGCGCCGCAACCGCCTTTTTTAGTTTATCAAGCCAAAGGCGATGGACCCGAAAAGGTGTTTTCTTTTCATAACTTCGACCAAAATACTACTACTGCATTCCGCCTATTGGAAAAGTTCAATGCAGATAGCTTGGTTTACATTCATCTGCCAGATGAGACAAGGTTCAGCCGTAGCAATATTTTAAATGTGCCCGAAAACAGCACGACGACATTTTTCATCAGCCGAAATTTGACGGAAGACGATTGTGAAGTGTATGAGTTTGAACTAGACAAAGGATATGAGAGCGTGTCGCTGTATTATAATTATGGGTTGGACGAACCTCCCTTTGAAGCCAATGCCATACTGAAAGACCACAAACTCTATCTCACCGATTCCTTTGGCGACGCGAATCCCTTGGGCAGTAAAAATCCCCTTCCGGAAGACTACAAAGATTTGGTGGCGGAGGCAAAAGCATATACGGCTATTCCGGATAGCTTTAGTGACGAACAGTCTGATGTAAAAGTTACGTACTATCTGCTAAAACCAAAAAACAGCTTTAAAAGCGCCTTACACCTGGATGCGAACAGGGCTTACTTTCGTTCTCAGGACGACACCTATCCGCCTTCTTCTCAAGAGTAAGGAAAACGAAATAACATAGAGTACATTCCATTTCAATATTTACTCCCAATTCCCTTTCACCCTGGTTCCTTTGTCCGCATCGTTCACCACATGCAGATACACATCGATTTCTTGCTGTAGTTCTTCCACATGCGATATGATTCCCACTATTCTGTTTTCCTTCCGTAGGGATTTGAGGGTATCAAAGGCTACCGCTAGGGATTCCTTGTCGAGCGATCCAAAGCCTTCGTCAAGGAAGAAGAAGTTCTGCTTCGCTTTGTTCTGTTGCTGCACGGACTCGGCCAGTGCCAAAGCCAAGGAAAGCGACGCCTGAAAAGTCTGCCCCCCAGAAAGGGTCTTAGCCAAGCGCACCTTGCCGTCGTTGAGGAAATCGCGTACCTGAAACTCGTTCTTATCGGTCACCTCCAGTTGAAGTTGTTGCCTTGTGAGTTTATGGAAACGCTTGTTGGCCGCGTCGCAAAGCTGTTGCAGGTAAACAGATGAAATATAGCTTACGAAACCGCTCCCTTTGAAGAGATTTTTCAGAACGCCCAGGTTGGCCGTCCTGCGCTCCAAGACTTCCAGTTCCCGCAATAATCCAGTCTTTTCCTCCAACATATGCACATGGCGCTCATAACCTGTTTTTTCGGCTACGTAAGAGTCATTCTGCTCCTGTAGCCTTCGCCTGGCTTCTATTAACCGATTCTTCAATTCTTCAAACGTTTCTGCATCAAAACGTCGGCCTTCTACCTGCTGCTCCAAGTGCAATAGTTTTCCTTGCGCACTGAAGAGCTGCTGTTTGTGCTGTTCCAGCTTTTTTCGCATCTCATCAAGCGCTATCGCCTTTTTCAAAATAGCCCGCACCTCTTCCAGACTGCTAAAATAAGAGTTTGATAAGGCCTCTTGCAATTGCTCTTGCACCACGGCCATCCTTTCGCTTTCGGCCTTTATATTGTCCTCTACCGAAGCAATACGCTCGGCTAGCGTCGCCTTCAGCCGCTGTTGTTCCACCAATAAGATCTGAATTTGCTCATATTGACTGCTTACTTGGCTAATCGTTTCCGTAGTATGTGCCAACATATCGTGCAATTCGTCTTTGCCTTGCTGCATTTCTTCCTTGGACAACACCTTGATCTGTCCTTTCAACGTAGCGAGCTCCCCTTGCTTTGCCCCTTGCTCGGCAATGAATTTATGCAGTGCCTGCTCAAATCTTGCTATTTCGTTTTCTACCTCATGCAGCTTTTTTTCCTTTTCCGATCTATCTTTATCCAGATTTTCTAACTCGTGCTTCAGAGATTGAGCAGTTTTGAGTGCTGCCTCCACTACGCCATTGTCATTTGGTTGGTAACGCTGCCAATGAAATGTGGCCAAATGCGCCTTTTGCTCTTCGTCGATTTCTTGCACACGCCCTTGGGAAGCTTGCAGCTGTTCTTCCAGCTGCCTTCTTTCTTGCAGCAAGAGCTGCAAGCTTTGCTCCCACTGCATCAGTTCCTCCTGCCGCTTTCTTATTTCCGCAAGCTGTGCTTCCTTATCTTGCAAGTGACCTTTTACATCGCTTACTTCCAACACATGAGGGTGATCTATAGCGCCACACAAAGGGCAAGGCTCCCCAGCTTGCAGGGCTGAGGCAAACTCGCCTAATCGCAATTGCAACTGATCGTGCATAAATTGTTGCTGCAGCTGCTTGGCCTTCAGTTCACTTTCTTCCCAGAGCTGCCGTATACGCATCGGCACATCATCTTCGTTATGCAATTTTACCTTTTGCAGGAAGGTTTCGTAATTCGAAGTAGCGAGCGCAATCTTACCCTCGATAGTGCTGCATTCCCGTACCTGTTGTTGCCTTTTCTCATCCAAGAAAGCCTTTTTCCCATACCAGGCCTGTAGCGCGCTCAATTGTTGCATATCGGGCATTTTAGCCTGTATTTGCTGAACAGATTCTTGTATGGTCGTCAAATTTTGCTTCAGCTCTTCTTGTTCTTGCTTTTTATCGTGCACTACTTGCAGTCCCTTAGAGACCCGTTCATTTAACGTATTCAGGGATGTCTCCACCGTATGGATACGTAGGGCACCCTCCAAGTCCGCCTGTTTTAGCTTCAGGTTATCGAGCGTTTGGTATGCCGCATGTATACGTGCATATTCTTGCTGTATCTCCATAAGACGCGTATCCGCTATTTTGCCGTCTTGTATGTGTTTTTCCAATGCCTCTTTGCGTCTGGAGATACCGTCCAACAGTTCGTCTTGCCGCAGCAATTGCACCTTAAAATTCCTTTCTACATACTCATAGTCGACGATTTGCTGTTCCATTGCGGCAAAAGCTTCGGCCTGTTCATTCAATTTCTCCAAATCGGACTTGGCCGCTTTCAGTTCCTCAAAAAGTTGCCGTAGCCGCTCTTGCTCCTTGAATGTGGCCTCCTCTACCTCGATGTACGCCTGGAGCTTTTCCAAGGCCAACCGCATTTCGGCCAAGCTTTTGCGTTGCATCTCCAGCCTTTCCTCATCTATTTCAGTAAAGGCGACCAACCTACCTTTCAACTGATGGACCTTCTCATTGTTCTTTCTTTCCAAGCTGGCCGTTTGCTGAAAAAACTCAAACCTATCCAGTTGGAAAATCTCTTTTAGCATGTCAGTTCTGGCCTTGTCGCTCAGCTGCAAGAACTCCTGAAACTTTCCCTGCGGGATGATGATGGTACGCCGGAAGTTTTCATAGCTCAGTCCCAGTAGCTGCTCTGCCGTGGTGTGTTCCAGTGGTAGCCACTGCTGTTCCACCTTCCTATAGGCCGATCTGACGAAGGTCTTTACGTCGTCAAAGTTCTTTCTGTTGCGCTTACCCTGCACTACAAAACGGTACTGCCGGCCATCATGGTTCTCGAACACAAAATCGATGAGCAATTCATCGGACTTGAGGTTCATCATGTTATAGTTGCGGCTATCCGCTCTGTTCAGCCGTTCGGTATCGCCGTACAAGGCATAGGCAATGGCTTCCAATATAGACGATTTGCCCGAGCCCACCGTGCCGAATATGCCAAACAACTGTGCCTCTATCAATCGGTCGAACAAGATGACCTGCTCACCCTGATAGGAATATAATCCTTTTATCTTTAATGAAATGGGAATCATTGTTCGTTTTCCTCCGCTCTTACTTCCTTAAAAAGAGCCAATAGTTCCTCATTTGGCTCTTGTCCATACCGATGTTCGAAATACTGGGCAAATAACTCTTCCATGCGCAAATTCATGTCTATTGCCTGGCGTTCGTTGCCAACATGTGCCTTGTGGGTCACTTCGGGTATGATGGTCACGATACCATTATGCGATTGCAAGAGTCGCCTCCTGTCATCCGCACTCATAAAATCGCCGCTTACCATGGTCAATTCAACTAAGGCCTCGGGATTTTCCCCCAACCAAAGCAAGGCCTCCTCTACACTGGAAAATCGCTTGCGATACAATTGTTTACCCTCATGCAACGCCAATTTTTCAAATTGCGCGAAAGACGCAGGCAACACCTCCACCAGCACGGCATATTTCTGCTGCCCTGCCTCGGAAAAACTGTAAGCCAAGGGGCTGCTACTATATACGATTGGCATGCGATCTTTGTCCATCTCCTGAAAGCGATGAAGGTGCCCCAATGCCGCATACTGTATTTGGGATGGTATCGCTTGTGTGTACACGGCTTGCGCTCCACCAATGTGGAGGATAGGTTTTTCATCTTCTGGCTCTTCTGGTGGCTGTTCTCCCTGTTTCATCATGTACAGGTGCGCCATAAGGAAATTGACCCCTTTTTCATCGCAATAGGTATCGGCCAGCCTTTGCCAGTGGCCATGCAATAGGTCGCGCATTTGTGCCTCTGCATCTTCCAGTCCCAAAAAAGTGCGCAAGCGAAACTCGTTGGCATAGGGCGTGAGCAATAGCCGTAAGGGATAATCATATTGGGGAAGTCGGATTTCCAGAAAGCCAGGCTCACTTCTGGTCACCGCTACCCCGGTCTCTAGCGCAAATGGCGCTATATGCGAATAGGGATAGCCCGCAAACAAGATACCGCATTCCCTTGCCAAGGGATCTGGCGCCTCGATGCGCTCTGGCGAATCGTGATTGCCGGCAATGGCGATCACAGGACGGCGCCCATTGTTAGTCAGCTTCTTTAGCACCTTGTATAATAGCTCGATAGCCTCCGAAGATGGGTTGTAGGCATCAAACAAATCGCCCGCTACCAAAACGGCATCTACCTCGTGCTCATCGGCCAGATTGATCAACTCTTCCAAAACAAGTCGTTGCTCATCCAATCTGGAAAATCTTTCCAGACGCTTGCCCAGATGCCAGTCGGCCGTGTGCAATATCTTCATATGGTAAATAAACTAAAAAATTCTGCTAACAAAAAATCAATTTGTCGCTTTGGTTTTCCTCGCAAAACTGTAAGATCGCAAAGCAGTTGATATATAATGCCATAAAGCGATTTCCATTATAAACCACTAGATTCAAAAGAATTAAAAAACATACAACACAAATTCTATGGAAACCATAGGCTTTATTTTACTTGTTTTCACAAGCGCAATAAGGGATAATCCTTTATATTTGAATGAAATTCAAAAAGCTAATGACCGTTTTAACTTTTACCCTTATCCTGTTCGTAGGCGCTTTCTGTGCCGGTTTGGTAGGTTCGCTGACCGGACTGGGAGGAGGCGTCATCATCATTCCGTTGTTGACCGTCATTCTCGGAGTAGACCTGCACTACGCCATCGGCACGGCCCTGGTTTCTGTCATTGCTACCTCTTCCGGCTCTGCCGCAGCTTATGTGAAAGAAGGCATTACCAATATGAGGCTAGGAATGTTCCTGGAGATAGCTACGACCATCGGCGCCATCGTAGGAGCATTGTTATCCGCAATTGCCCCTTCCAGCTATATCGCCATTCTTTTTGGCTTTGTGCTGATGTTCAACTCCATCAATTCGCTTCGCAAGAAAGAAGAGCATCCAGTGGTGCAATCTAGCCCTTTGGCCATCAAGTTGAAACTTCCTAGCTCCTATCCCAGCAAAAATGGCCCTATAGCCTATGGGACAAAGAATGTGATGGGCGGTTTTAGTATGATGGGCCTAGCGGGAGTGCTATCTGGACTATTAGGTATTGGCTCGGGGGCGTTCAAGGTGATTGCCATGGACAATATCATGAAGATTCCCTTCAAGGTGTCTACCACTACCAGCAATTTCATGATGGGGGTAACAGCGACTGCCAGTGCCGTTATCTACCTGCAAAAAGGCTATATAGAACCTGCCATCTGCATGCCAGTACTTATTGGGGTGCTACTTGGTGCCATGGCCGGCGCTCGTATCCTTATTCGCTCAAACCCAAAGGCCCTGCGTTTGTTTTTTGCACTTGTCATCTTGCTATTGGCCTTCAACATGATCTATAACGGGTTCAAAGGAAACATATGAGACATGAGACGCTCGACATAAGACACAAGAAAGCTGGCAAATCGGAAAGTTAGTCTTGATACTTGATACTTACCTGCCTACCGCAGGCAGGCGTCTTGATACTATCTACTAATAGATAAATACTAATAAAAAAATGCAAAACACCAACAAAACCATAGCTGACAAGGACATACAACAAATCATAGGCAATATACTGCGCTACGGCATCTGGTTGGCATTGGGCGTAGCCGCCATTGGTGGTATCATCTATATTTATAGGCATGCGCAGGAAACGGTAGACTATAGTCACTTCGTAGAGCACGACGAAAACCTATTTCACTTGGTTTACCTCGCTGCAACGGGCATGTTTCAATTGAAAGGAAGAGCCATTATCTTGGTAGGTGTACTATTGCTCTTTCTGACACCTGTACTACGGCTTATCTTTTCGCTCGTGGCCTTTCTGTTCGAAAAAGACTACCTATACGTCGTGATTACGGCACTGGTCATCGTTATTATCTGTGTCAGCATCTTCTTTGGTTTTTCGCATTAGTAGCTTTCAGCTGTCAGAAATTAACTATCAGCCGCAAGACCCAGAGCGCTTCTTTACCGAGATAAGCTCTATATCCGAAACGGATATCAAGCCGGTCAACTTTTGGCAAAGCCAAATCCGCCAAACTTTAATTTCGTTATATTGTTAAATTATCAAAAATATCACATGCCAACAGACAAATCCTTAGCTAATGAAAGTATTTATTGATAGAAAAATCCCTGAAGTAGGATTGGAAAAACTAAAAGCCGCGCATATTGAGATTGAAGAGTGGACTGAGAACAGAGAACTAAGCAAAGATGAATTGATAAACTATTGTCAGCAAAGCGATGCTTTTCTAAGTGCCGGATCTAACAGCCTGGATGCAGATTTTTTGGACCAATGCAGCCACCTGAAAGTTATTGCCTTGCACTCGGTGGGCTATGACAGAGTAGATATAGAAAAGGCAACAGAACTGGGCATTCCTATCGGCAACACGCCGGGCGTGCTAAGCAAGGCAACGGCAGACATTGCCTTTCTACTCATGCTTAGCGTATCCAGAAAAGCGATCTTCCTCCATCAACAAATAAAAAACGACCAATGGCATTTCACACAGCCTACAGACAATTTGGGAGTGGAGCTGGAAGGCAAAATCCTGGGTATCTTCGGCCTTGGCAGCATCGGCTTTGAATTGGCAAGAAAGGCAAAAGCTGCTTTTGACATGAAAATCATCTACCACAACCGCGGCCACAATGAACAAGCCGAAAAAGAGTTGGACGCAAAAAGGGTGAGCTTTGAGGACCTACTGTCGCAGAGCGACGTGCTTTCTGCCCATGCGGCGCTCACCACAGAAACCAAGGGCAAATTCGACATGGACACTTTCAAGAAAATGCGCAAGAATACCATATTTATCAATACTTCCAGAGGTGGCGTCCATCGGGAAGAAGATTTGATCGCCGCTCTTCAACAAGGCATTATCTGGGGCGCCGGCTTGGATGTCACCAACCCCGAACCGATGGCGGCAGACAATCCACTACTGGATATGCCCACAGTGGCAGTATTCCCCCATATAGGCTCTCAAACGGTAGAAACGAGGGACCAAATGGCCTTGATGGCCGCCGAAAATATCATTGCCGCGCTAGAAGGAAGAAAGATCCCCACATGTGTCAATAAGGAAATTTACAATTCATAGCGCAACAGACTCCCTCTTTTTAGGTATAAGACAGGAAAGATAGCCGTTTCGCAAATGACGGAAAGCAATTTTTTTCCTGTTTTTTACGTTTATCCTTATTAGAATAAGCAAAAACTTATTTCGGAAACCAATATATAAACGGAAAATTATGATAAGGAAAATATCTTGTAAGGTCTTTCTGCTCGTTGCCCTTGTTTCTCTTTTTTCATGTAAAAGGGATAATCATATCCCAGAAGGCACAGAACCTAGTCTCCTCTCATTCGAATTCAAAAAAGCATTGAACCCCTCCCTAGTCTATGATGTGCAAACGGAGATAATAGATGATACCATTTATGCCTATACCTTAGCGGGTACGGACATTGCAAATCTAATTCCTAATTTCGAACATGCTGGGGAGCAGGTAATCGTCAACGGCGAAATACAGGAGAGCGAAAATAGCCCTCAAGATTTCAGGCAATTGGTGAAGTATATAGTCAAGGCACAAAATGACGAAACGCATACATATGTCGTTAAGTTTGAAGATACCGGACTTCCTGCCATCTATGTAACAACTGCAGGTGCTCAGGAAATTGCTAATAGAGAAGATTACGTGGAGGGGAATATGAAGATCGTAAGGGGCTTTCAAAATGACATATTGTATGAAGGGCCTTTGGAAATAAGGGGACGCGGAAACTCCACTTGGGAAATGCCCAAAAAACCATTTAGGGTGAGGCTGAAAGAAAAAGCACCTTTGCTGGAAATGCCATCTAACAGACATTGGGCCTTAATGGCAAACTATGGCGATAAATCACTCATACGCAACGACATCGCTTTTGAACTAAGTCGCAGGTTAGAATTAGAGTATACCCCGAGGCAACAATATGCTGACATGTTCCTAAACGGCGAGTATATAGGCAATTACAACCTCACCGAACATATCCGAGAAGATAAGGATCGTGTAAACATTGAAGAAAGCAATGGTGGCTTTATACTAGAGGCAGATGGCTACGCCTATGCCGAACCTGTATATTTTATCACCCCTAAGGAAATGCCCATCACGGTCAAATTTCCGGACGAAGACGATATTACGCCCGAACAATTAGATTATATCACTACCTATTTTACTACATTTGAGAATAGCCTGTTTTCCGAGTCGTTCAGCGATCCAGAGATAGGATATCAACAATACTTTGATATGGAGACCTTTGTAAACTACTACCTGGTAAACGAGATATGTGGTAATCCAGATATGTTTTGGAGCACTCGGATGTATAAGAAAAGCACAGATGATCCCAAAATATACACGGGTCCGGTATGGGACTTCGACTTGGCATTCAACAACGACAGCCGCCTCAACGATGCCGTTAGAACCTTAATGCTAACCGATGCTCATGAACCGAAAACATGGATGCGAAGATTTGCACAAGATGCAAACTTCAAAAAAGCAGTACGCGATCGATGGAATGCCTCAAAAGCCAATGCCATAGACAACATCAATGAGTATATTGACCTACAAGCTAAGCGATTGCAACGAAGCCAAGCACTGAACTTCAAAAAATGGAATATCCTACAGAATCCCGATATTCATTTAAATTGGTATGTCGGCAGTACCTATCAAGATTATATCGAGTTCATCAAAACCTATTTTAACACAAGGATTGCATGGCTAGACGAAACCATCAACGGTGCCCAATTCGATTGAGAATCCCGTCCTCGTCAATCGCCTGTATTCCTAAACGCGGTTAAATATTGCAAACTAGCGAAGATGAAACAAATCATCCACACCTAACAATCGACGGCAAGTGAACCCTTCGGCATATTTGGCTCCGATGTACTTTCCGTATTCCATTGCCCTACCTTTTACATACTCGAAAAAGTCGGGATTGGAAATATAAGTTTGTGGCTCATCGGACGAATAGTCTTCGTGAAAGAACTGTGAACGATATGCCTTTATGGCCTCTAGCTTTCGCTCCCAGAAATCGGTGATATCAATGGCAATATCGGGCTTGATATAATAATCCTGTATGGATTGCAGCAAAAGTCGCGGTCTGTGTACCTCTTGCGCTTCACCATCTAGCGCAGTTTCTATTTTGCGCAGTCCCGACAGAAAACAGGCATCGTTTATCAAATCGCCCGAGCGCCCGTGGTCTGGATGGCGATCAAACAAAGCATTGCTGATGACAATCTCCGGCTTATATTTTCGTATTTCCCGCACTACTTGCAATTGATGCTGCTCATCGTTGCGAAAAAATCCATCGCACATTTTTAGGTTATCCCTTACGCTGAGTCCCATGATCCGAGAAGCCTCGCTGGCCTCAGCCATTCTCGACTCCACCGTCCCTCTCGTGCCTAACTCCCCTTGCGTAAGATCCACGACCCCCACTTTTTTTCCCATCGCTACATGCTTCATAATGGTTCCAGAACAGCCTAATTCGGCATCATCAGGATGCACTGTGAGCACCAGTATATCAAGTTTTATTGTTGGTATATCCATGTATATATTTAGCCTTACCCGTTAACAAACGGATGTTTAAAGTAGCTCCTCTATTTTTCTTTTCAACCTTTTCGATTCGGGATTGGTAAAGCTGTAGAAATAATCCACCACCTCACCATCTCGGTTTATCAAGTACTTGTGAAAGTTCCACCAAGGTTTACTGTTGACATGTCCATTCAGCGCCTTTTGCGAAAGAAACTTATAGACGGGATGTGTTTTCTCACCTCTAACGTGTACCCTATCAAATACTCTAAAATGAAGTTTTTGATCAACCCGACAGTAGTTTTGCAGTCGCTCCCCGGATAAACTTTCTTGTCCACCAAAATCGTTGCTTGGGAACGCGATGACCTCAAATCCCTTGTCCTTATAAGTTTGATACAGTGATTCCAACTGCTGATACTGTGGGGTAAAACCACATTCGCTTGCTGTATTGACCACCAACAAAACTTTTTTTTGAAAAATGCTAAAATCCACCACTGTACCATCTGGTCGGACGGCACAATAAGAATAAAACGTATCCATATCCTTTTTAGAAATAGTGGTACGTGCGGTCTACGTTGCGGAGTATATTTTCTATGTCCCTCTGTTCTTCGGGATCATAAGTAGCTTTTAGATTATGCCCAAATACACGGGCTACCGATTGATAGAAAAAAGCCGAAACCCCACCACGCAACTCACGCACCAGTTCATAACTAGAACTGCCTGTTTGCCTATCAATGAGCATAATAAGGATCTTCCCTTGATTGACGGACATCTTCTTTATCTCTCTATTGAACATACCTTTGATTTCAGCCTCACAGGCCTTCACCAATCGTTTCTGTTCCTTCCGATCACCTGTCATAGCCAAATCACGTTGCAACTTATCATAGCGTTGTTCTGCAAAACGCGCATAAGGCAACACCTTCATTACATTATACTTGAGTCTATTATATTTGGCCTTTTCCTCAGGTGTTTTAAACACCCTGACAGCATATACCTGTACTTCAGGCAAAGGAATCCAAGGCAAGCGCTCTCCATTAATGACCGTTACAGGCAGTTTGATTTGCCGTTTAGGCGCAGAGGCAGTATCAACAATGGCCATATCTTGAGCCATTGTCTTCCCGGAGAAAAACAGAAATACAGGCACTACAAATAGCAGTCTATTTTTCATATTGTTTAACCTCTAACAAACTTACGCATAAATAACAAAACCTCAAAAGCACACCCCAACCCCCCTTAAACTACAAGGAAAAATTTTGAATGTGTATCCTGCAAAAAAACAGTATTTTTTATGTAAATTGCCAATAAATCGTACTTTGCGTACGTCTTTGATTAGCAATATCAAAGTTACGAATTTAATATTCAGATTCGCAATAGTTTACAACAAGAAGATGAAGGAAGTCACGATAGATCTAGAAGCGGAAAAAAAAGAAATACTGAAGCGGTACAGGGCTTTGCTGCGTGCTTGCAAGCCTACTTTGCAAAAAGGGGATAAGCAAATGATTAGGCGTGCGTTCGATCTGGCGCTTGAAAGCCACAAGAATATGCGCCGTAAGTCTGGCGAACCCTACATTTACCATCCCATCGCCGTGGCACAGATCGCCGCGGAGGAGATCGGCTTGGGAACAACTTCCATAGTCTGCGCCCTGCTGCACGACGTGGTGGAAGACACAGACGTCACGCTGGAACAAATTGAAAACCAATTCGGCAAAAAAGTGGCCAAGATTATAGATGGCCTTACCAAAATATCGGGCATATTCGACCCCAATAGTTCCATTCAGGCCGAGAACTTCCGCAAGATGCTACTCACATTGGCCGACGATGTGCGGGTAATACTCATCAAGCTGGCAGACCGCCTGCACAACATGCGTACCATGGAGTTCATGGCTAGGGACAAACAATTGAAAATAGCCTCCGAAACCAGTTACCTTTACGCTCCCCTCGCCCATCGCTTAGGACTATACGCCATCAAATCCGAGCTAGAGGACCTCAGCATGAAGTATACCGATCCAGATACTTATAAGTTCATCGCGAGGAAACTGAACGAAAAGAAAGCCGAGAGAGAAAAATATATCCATCAGTTTGTAGCGCCTATCCAAGAGATCATCGCCGAGCAGGGAATCAAGGCCAGGGTCTTCGGACGCCCAAAATCTATCTTCTCCATATGGAACAAGATGCGCAAAAAGTCCATTCCTTTTGAGGAAGTCTATGACCTATTCGCCATCCGCATCATCATAGACACCACGCCCGAAATGGAAAAAGCCGAGTGCTGGAAAGCCTATTCCATCGTTACGGATCTCTATCGCCCTAATCCCGATCGCCTGCGCGATTGGATTTCCTCGCCAAAAATCAATGGCTATGAATCGTTGCATACAACCGTAATGGGTGCCAAAGGACAATGGGTGGAAATCCAGATCCGTACCGAGCGCATGAACGAAATAGCGGAAAAGGGCTTTGCCGCGCACTGGAAATATAAGGAATCCAACTCCGATAGTGGACTGGATCAATGGATTCAGAAAATCCGAGACATACTAAGCAATCCCGAACAAAATGCGCTCGACTTCGTCGACGATTTCAAGATGAACCTCTTCTCCGATGAGATTTTTATCTTTACACCAAAGGGAGCGCTTATTCAGCTACCTGCCGGTGCTACGGCGCTTGATTTTGCTTTTGAAATACATTCCGACCTAGGAGCTAGCTGTATAGGCGCCAAGGTGAACCACAAGCTGGTGCCACTTTCATACAAATTGGCCAATGGCGACCAAGTAGAAATCATCACTTCAAATAAACAGACTCCTAAAGAAGACTGGCTCAATTTTGTGGTGACAGCCAAAGCTAAGTCCAAAATAAAATCGGCACTCAAGGAAGAGAAAAGAAGGATTGCCGAAGACGGCAAAGAGATACTGGAAAGGAAGCTCAAATCACTAAAGATCACCTATAATACGGACAATTTAAATAAACTCGCTGCCTTCCTTAAACTCCCTTCCACGCAAGATCTCTTCTACAATGTGGCAAAAGGATTGACAGACCTAAAACAACTGAAAGACTTTGCCGCATCTGAAAGAAGCATCGACACCTCGCCTGGCCCCAGCACACGTATCGAACAACATATAGACGGGCTGTCCAAAAAGGTAGATAAAAAAGCCGATGACACGCTACTAATAGGTGACGATATGCAAGCAATAGACTATACACTGGCCAATTGCTGCAACCCCATACCTGGTGATGATGTATTTGGCTTTGTCACCGTCAATGACGGCATCAAGATTCACCGCACGAACTGTCCCAATGCATCCAAGCTGATGGCAAATTATGGCTACCGCATTGTGAAAGCCCAATGGGCATCACGCAACGAAAGTGCCTTTTTGACGGGATTACATATCGTGGGAATAGACGATGTAGGCCTCATAAATAAGATCACAGCTGTCATATCGCAAGATTTCAAAGTCAACATCAGATCATTAAGTATAGGCAGCAATCAAGGTATATTTGAGGGCAACATCATGGTTTATGTAAACAGTACAGAACACCTAGAGAACCTCATCAATAACCTCAAACATATTAAGGGCGTAACAGGTATCACAAGATATGATTCCGAAAATTGAAAAAGCATTTACAGCGCTTTTTCAATCACTTTTTAATGCCATTTTTTTTAAATAGCTTTGTAACTTAATAAGGAGTACCATCACAATGTCGACAGCAGAAAACAAAAATACGGTAAAAAAGATTTTCGAGGCCTACCTCGAGAACAAAAGTCTGCGCAAAACTCCAGAGCGCTTTGCCATCTTGGAAGAAATCTATTCCCGAAATGACCATTTTGATGTGGAGTCCCTGTACATCCACATGAAGAATAAAAGGTACCGTGTCAGTAGGGCTACGGTATACAATACACTGGAGCTATTAGTCTCTTGCGATTTGGTTACCAAGCACCAGTTTGGCAAGAACATGGCGCAATTTGAAAAATCATACGGATTTAAGCAACACGATCATATCATCTGCATAGAATGTGGAAAAGTAGTGGAATTCTGCGATCCCCGCATCCATCAAATACAAAGCATGATGGGCGAGCTGCTACACTTTGATATCAAGCACCATTCGCTCAATCTATATGGCGTATGCAGTGACTGCAAGGCAAAGAAAGCACATGAAGCCAAAATGCAGAATAAAGATTTGGCGACTGCTTAATTGACATGGAAAATATATTCTTAATATAGGCTGCCTGATTATCTTTCGTTCCATACATTTGTTGCGAAAAATAGTCAGGCAGCTTTTGTTTTTAAAATTATTCATAAACGCTAACAACAGATTAATAAAACAACATAGAAATGATGAAAGTCGATGTGCTTTTGGGACTGCAATGGGGTGACGAAGGCAAAGGTAAAATCGTGGATGTATTGACTCCCGACTACGACCTCATAGCTCGTTTCCAAGGCGGACCAAATGCAGGCCATACATTGGAATTTGATGGGCAAAAGTATGTGCTAAATACGATTCCTTCGGGAATATTCAATCCAAAAACCTTGAATTTGATAGGAAATGGCGTCGTCATAGACCCTATCATTCTAAAACGTGAACTGGACAACCTGAAGAAAAATGGTTTCGATCCAGTAAAAGAAGGCAAGTTAGTATTGGCTCGCAGAGCACATCTTATATTGCCCACCCATCAGCTATTAGATGCTGCGTCCGAAAGCAACATGGGGACAAAGAAAATCGGGTCTACGCTAAAAGGTATCGGCCCGACTTATATGGATAAGACTGGCAGGAACGGTATCCGTGTAGGAGACACCACTTTGCCCGATTTTAAGGAAAGATATCAAAAATTGGTGGACAAGCACAAGTCTATCCTATCCCATTATGGAGAAATACCCGACTTCAGCGAGAAAGAAGCTGCTTTCTTCGAGGCCATTGCATTCATCAAGACGATCCCTCACGTAGATAGCGAACAACTAGTAAACAATTACCTCAAAGAGGGTAAGAAAGTATTGGCGGAAGGCGCACAAGGCACCTTGCTCGACATCGATTTCGGATCGTATCCATTTGTCACCTCATCCAATACCACTACGGCTGGCGCCTGTACCGGACTGGGCGTAGCACCCAAAAACATCGGTGACGTGATAGGTATCTTCAAGGCTTATTGTACCAGGGTAGGTGGCGGCCCTTTTCCCACCGAGCTGCATGACGAGACTGGCGAAACCCTAAGGCAGGTAGGACATGAATTTGGAGCCACAACTGGTAGAGCCCGCCGTACCGGTTGGATAGATCTTCCAGCACTTAAATACGCTATCATGCTCAATGGCGTGACAGAACTGGTAATGACCAAGGCAGATGTATTGAACGATTTTGCCGAAATCAAGGTCTGTACACATTACATTCAAAATGGGGAAAAAGTAGATTTAATGCCTTACGACATTATCACTCATGAAGCAAAACCGGTATACGAAACCGTAAAAGGCTGGCAAGAAGACATCTGCCACATCAAAGCTGAAAGCGAAATCCCACAAGCGTTGAAAGATTATATAGCCTATTTGGAAAAACACCTAGAAGTGCCCATCAAGTACCTCTCCGTAGGCCCAGACAGGTTGCAGACGCTTGTATTGAACTAAAAAGGCATATCCATGTATGAGGTAGTTTTTGACCATAAAGATGCCTTGGAACTGTATACAAAGAAAGCCCTTCAATGGGCTTCTTTGTTTGATCAATTTTGCTATCTCAATGGCAACCAGTTAGATGATCGATATGGCAAATACCATGCTATACTTGCTGTGGGTGCTAAATCTCAATTTGTATGGGGAAAGCAGGGAAATAGCGACACCTTTTCTCAGCTCCAAGCCTTTCTAGACACCAAGAAAGGCGATTGGAAGTTTGGTTTCCTGACATACGATCTTAAGAACAAAATAGAGAAACTCCACAGCCCGAAGACACCTTCCATCGTTTTCCCGCTCTCCTATTTTTTCGTTCCCCAACACTTGCTGCTAATAGACAAGGACGACCTACGGGTAGAGATCCAATCGGATGAACCCAATGACATACTCCATCAAATCCGTGAGCAGGAAATCCAGCATGCGGCATTCGTGTTCAAAGGTGAAATACACCCCAAAACTAGCAGGGAGAAATATGTCGAAATCTTTGAAAACCTGAAACGGCACATCTTAAGAGGAGACATCTACGAGGTCAATCTCTGCCAAGAATTTGTGGGCGAACAGACGTCGATAGATCCACTCCAAGCCTATTGGACACTAAACAGTATATCCCCCGCCCCCTTCTCATCCATGTTCAAGCACAACCAAAAATATGTGTTATGCACATCGCCAGAGCGCTTTTTGGCAAGAAGAGGGAAACAACTCATCAGCCAACCCATCAAAGGCACGGCAAAAAGGGGCAATGATGAGCAAGAAGACGATCATATCAAAAACACATTGTTGCACGACCCGAAGGAAAGAAGCGAGAATATCATGATCGTAGACTTGGTGCGCCATGATCTCACAAAAAGTGCCGAAGCAGGAACGGTGCGGGTGCTCGAACTTGCCGGTCTGCACAGTTTCAAAACAGTACATCAGCTCATTTCTACCGTAGCTTGTGAAGTGAGGAATAACATAAATGAAACAAACATCATTGCCAATACCTTTCCCCCAGGTTCCATGACCGGTGCTCCAAAGATAAGCGCCATGCAGCTGATAGATCGATACGAGGAAAGCGCACGCGGCATCTATTCGGGCTCCATCGGATACTTCTCCCCCGATGGGGATTTCGACTTCAACGTGGTAATAAGAAGTTTGATATATGATGCCAACCAAGGGCTCATCTCCTTTCACGTAGGTGGGGCCATCACCGCACTGGCCGATGCCGAAAAAGAATATGAAGAATGTTTAACGAAGGCAGCTGGGATTTTGCAATTATTGGAATTGCATTAACTGCACTATTTCGGAAAGGGCGACCCTTGAAATACATCTCCATTTCTCGAGTCTCCTCGCTCATTCCTTGGCCTTCACCTCATCTGCCCGCACGATAGTCCTCACTAGCCAGTCGTGGTCATCGCTCTTACACCTTTCCAAGAAAACGGTATAAGCGTGTGCCTTACCATCTTCTCCAAGCAATTCAAATTCGAACTTCACTTCTCCTAAGTCATTCTCCTTGCTGAAGTCTACTTCATCCAAGTGGCTATAGACATATTCCTTTATTTCGTCGTCGCTATGCATGTTTTTCAAGATTTGAATTATCAACTAAACAACTGTGGCAGCTATTTTGTTGTTCGAATAGCGATAAACAAAAATGATGAAAAACAAACCCCCAATTAAAGTGGGCCTAGTACAATAAACAATTCAAGAAAAAAAATCTATCATGGAAAACAGAGAAAAGATCAACAAAAAAATTGAGAAGGATTACAATGCTCATCAAGAAAATCCCGGACCATCGGAAGAATCCATCAAAGAAAAAGACGACAAGCCCGTAGCCAATACCATAAAATGGGTCATCGCCATTGCCGTTATAATTATGGCAATTATTTATTTCTTTTTCTTATAATTTAAACGGACAATACCAAGCATAGTCAAATATGCCTATTTTTGCGTTTCAAATACATAAAGTCATCTTTCATCATTTGATACTTTTTTAATTTTACTCCATTTTGAAGAATTTCGGCAGAATCGCATTTAAAGTAGTACTATGGCTCATCGGGTCCATTATCGGCTTAGTCCTATTGATATTCATTCTCATCAGGATTCCTGCAGTACAGAATTTCATCGTACAAAAGGCGGTTACCTTCTTAGAAAACAAAATTAAAACTCCCGTAAGAATAGCCCGTGTATCGCTGGACTTACCCAAACTGATTGTGCTAGAAGGTGTCTATTTTGAAGATCAGAAGCAAGATACGCTTTTAGCTGGCGATAAATTGATGGTCGACATCAGTCTGCTGAAACTTCTGAAAAACAAAGTGGAGATCAATGAGATAGACCTAGAGGGGATAACTGCCAAGATAGATAGAACGCTTCCCGACAGCGCTTTCAACTTCGATTATATCATTAGGGCATTTGTCAGTGAGGATCAGGAAGAACCCAAACCTGAAGACACCACCTCTACCATGGAGTTTTCCATCGACAAAATAAAACTCGATAGGATCCGACTGGTATATCACGATGAGATAATAGGTACAGACGTCGATTTCAATCTCGTTCATTTCGATACGCGCATTAAGGTATTCGATCTCAATAACATGAATTTTGAGATCCCCAACATCAACATAAAAGGCATCAACACCAACCTGAAACAATGGCAAGTAGCGCAGGCAGAGGATATTCCTTCTCCTGACGACCTCGGCGTAGAGCAAGCTACCGGCGATACGGCAGCCATGCCAGGCCTCAAGCTAGGTAGAATCAATCTGGAGGACATACGCCTAGCCTACAATGACGAAAGCTCGGCAATGGATGCCAAGGTTGCTTTCAAGAAACTGTTGGTGAATATCAATTCCCTTGACCTGAACAAGGAACTCGTTGACATTAAAGACCTGCTGTTGCAGGAGTCCAAATCGAGCATCGTTTTTGGGAAGACCAATCCCAAAACTACTGCCACTGCCAGCACCGCGGATACGTCCTCCATCAACTGGCAGGTAAAAGTGGGCGATATTAACCTCGCCAACAATGAACTTTCGTTCTACGATGCCAATCAGCCAAAGATCAAACAAGGGATGGATTATTCCAATATCGACATCAAGCAATTTGACCTAAAGCTGGAAAACCTGTTCTTCTCTATGGACTCCATTAGCGGAAACTTGAACCAATTGAATTTCAAGGATAGAAGCGGATTGGAGCTGAAACGTGCGGAGACGGACTTTGCTTACAACGATCACGGAGCAACACTGTCCAACCTCCTTATCGAGACACCAAATACGCTGATCAGAGATAGGGCAGTGGTACAATATGCTTCTTTGGAAAGGTTAAGCGACGAAATTGGCAATATGTCGCTGGACGTCAACGTAAATCGCAGCCATGTAGGCATGAAGGACATCCTGCTGTTGATGCCCGATATAGCCACCATGCCGGAAGTACAGCCCCTGAGAAACCAAACTTTCAAAATCCACGGGAAAATAAATGGTAAAGTCAACGACTTACGCATCCCTAATCTGGAATTCAGCACCCTCAACCAGACCAAGATACATGCCAGTGCCCATATCAAGGGATTGCCCGACACCGATAAGCTATATGCCGATCTGGTGATTAAAGATTTCAGAACCAGCAAAGGAGACCTGGATAGAATGTTGGCAAAAGGCATACTGCCCGATAGCATCAACATTCCGCAAAACATGCAGTTGCAGGGCTCTTTCAAGGGCGGCATGAGTAACTTCATCACGTCCATGCATCTGAAAACAAGCAATGGCAACGCCGATGTAGATGCCAAATATAATGTGAATGGTCAACGGGACACCAGCTATAATGCCAATCTTAACATTGCCGACCTGGATGTAGGCCATATCATGATGGATACCACTTTGGGTAAAGTTTCCTTTGAGGCGGAGCTGCAAGGCACTGGCCTAGATCCTTCAAAAATGGTGGCCGAAGCCAAGGCTACCCTGATCAGTGCGGAAGCAATGGGATATACTTATAAAGATATCCAGCTAGAGGCACAGGCCAATGCAGGAGACATGACGGCAAAGATGAATAGCGATGATCCCAATATCCAGTTCAATATGGATGCCTCTGCCAATATGCAAGGTCAATATCCGCGTGTATCGGCACGATTGATGATTGACAGCGTCAACGCGCAGAACTTGAACCTTACGACCGATGAAATTCGCTTTCATGGCCAGATAGATGCCGATTTTGAAACGGCAGATCCCGATTTCCTGAATGGAAGGATTGACTTGGCCAAAGCTATCTTGGTCTACAACAACGAACGCTTCGTTTTTGACACCATCAGTGTGGTTGCTTCGGCTACAGAGCAACAAAACAGGATTCAACTGGTATCCGATTTCCTGAATGCGCATGTAACCGGAAAATACAAGCTGACAGAAATAGCTAATGCTCTCCAAGATGTCATTGCGGTATACTACCATCCCGAGGAAACGGAAGAGGCGGTCTTGGCAAGTCAACAGAACAATAAAAGCACTGCCGATACAACGGGCTACAGCCCTGCCGAATTTGAGTTTGGCGCCACCTTCACCAGATCGGCACTTATCCAAAAGGTGGTACCTGACTTGACGGAGATGCAACCAATCAATATAGATGGGTATTTCAATAGCGATATGCAATTGGTCATGATGAAAGCCGTGGCTCCACGTACGGAATATGCAGGCACACAACTCAGGAACATCGTAGTAGACGTCAACACGGCCGACAGCACTTTGTACTATTCGGTATTGGTAGGCGAAGTGGCATTGGCCGAATTTCAACTGATCAACACGATTCTAAGCGGCTCCGTAAAGGACAACAACGTAGATGTAGGACTTTGGATAAAAGATAAAAAGGGGAAAGAACAATACCATATAGGAGCCAATGTGCTGGCACAAGCCAAGGATTTTGTCTTCAGCCTGAAAGAGGATGGTCTTATGCTCAACTATGACAGCTGGCAAGTAAACCCAGACAATGCCGTCATATTTGGAGGGAACGGCTTCTTGGCCCATCAATTCGATTTAAGCCTGAATGGACAGTCGCTTCACGTTGTATCGCAAGACAGCAGTTACAATGCTCCGCTAAGGCTGGATTTTGAAAACTTTAAAATAGAAACATTTACCAATATCATAGAAAGTAATACCCTTGTGTTTGGAGGTAGCATCAATGGCAATGCAACGATAGATCGCTTGGAAAGTTCCCCAGTATTCACTTCAGATATATCGATCAACCAATTCACCTTTGGCAATGATCCGGTGGGCGACATCAATATTCAGGTGAACAATCTCAAAGAAAATACCTTTACCGCCAAAATATCCATTACCGGCAACGACAACGACGTGGTGCTCTCCGGAGACTATGTCAGTCCTCCAAATGGAACAGCAAATATGGATTTCACATTGGATGTAAACAGGTTGAACATGAGCACCATTCAGGCCTTCAGTTTGGGCAATTTGCGCCGCACTACCGGTGCCATACATGGCAGCTTGGATATCACCGGCACTACGGTAGCTCCCCGCATCAATGGCGATCTGATCTTCGATAAGGCGAGTCTGAACGTATCTATGCTCAACGCGACCTTCAACATGGACCAGCAACGCATCAATTTCAACGATCGAGGCATCCGTTTCAATCGTTTCACCCTAGCGGATAGCGTGGGCAACAAGGCCATCGTAAATGGCAGCATCAACACCACAAACTATACAGACTATGCGCTCAATCTCGATCTCACGGCCGATGATTTTCAGGTACTGAACAGTACCATTGAAGATAACGACCTGTTCTATGGCCTGCTCTTTCTCGATACGGACATGCATATCAGGGGACCTATGACTGCTCCATCCGTCAATGGCTCATTGAAAATCAATGGCAACACCGATATGACTTATATTATGCCGCTCACCGATCCGGGCATGGTGGACAGGGAAGGTATCGTAGAATTTGTGAGCCTAGCTCCGCAGACACAAGATAGTATATCCATACTCAACGTGCGGGATAGTACGGAAACGAGCGATGGCAGTAATGCCATCACGGGAATGAATATTTCTCTTAACCTGGAAATAGAGAAGAATGCAGCATTCCACGTGGTAGTAGATCCCGGAACGGGCGATCAGCTTAATATCAAAGGACAAGCCTTGCTCTCCCTTGGCATCGAACCAGGTGGAGAAATGACCTTGGCAGGAACCTATGAAGTGGAAGAAGGAGACTACTCGCTATCGTTTTCGATGATAAACCGCAAATTCCTCTTCAAAAAGGGTAGTACCATCACATGGGGAGGAGACGTAATGGATGCGGACCTCAACATGACGGCTATCTACAATGTACAGGCGCAACCTATCGACTTGGTACAAAATCAAATGAGCGGTCAAAATTCCGCCTACTTCTTGCAACGCATTCCCTTTAACGTCAATCTCATCATTGGTGGCAAAATGATGAAACCTATTATTTCCTTTGATATCGATCTGGGCACAGGCGGCAACCTCAATACCTTGCCGCAGGATGCTACCCAACTGATCGAGACGCGATTGGCAGAGTTGAAGGAAAACGAATCGGAAATGAATAAGCAGACCTTTGCCTTGTTGGTATTGGGTAGGTTTATCGCCGATAATCCGTTCTCCTCGGCGGGTGGGTCGAGCACCGAGACCATGGTACGTTCCAGCGTGAGCAGCCTGCTGTCCAATCAGCTAAACAAATTGGCTGGTGACCTGGTGGGTGGTGTCGAGTTAAATTTTGATCTGCAATCCACCGCCGATGATTATAGTACGGGAAGCCAGCAAACTCGAACCGACCTCAACGTCGGGGTGTCAAAAAGGTTGTTGGACGACCGCTTGAAAGTGACCGTAGGATCGAGCTTTGAACTTGAGGGCAGCCAACAGCCAGGCCAAAAGGCCAACAATATTGCTGGCGATATTAACATTGAATACCAACTGTCCAGGGATGGCCGATATGTGGCCCGGGTCTACCGCGTGAACCAATATCAAGTTACCCTACAAGGCCAATTCATAGAGACGGGCCTTGGATTTATCGTTAACATGAGCTATGACGAGTTCAGGGAAATATTTATGCGTGCGAAAAACCTAGAAAAATTAAATCAGCAGCGGGCTGATTCCGTTAGCACACAGATGAGAGAATATATGGACAGGAGAAGGACAGACTCGCTGGAAAGACGCCGACGCATCCCTCCGGCCGAGCGCAAAAGAAGAGCGATAGAGGAAAGTGGTGGCTCTGGCGACGAATCATCATCTAACGAAAACAATGACCATAATCACAATAGTGCTGCTAGCAGAAATGAAAATGAAAGCTATATCCATGAAGAGACAGGAGGGCAAGATGCTAAATAAACTAATACGTCATTTGGCAATGTGCTTTGTTCTCCTCCTGACCCTATCGGCATGTAGCAACATCAAATACCTCAAGGAAGGAGAAAATCTATATGTGAGCGGAGAAGTAGAGTTAGACGATAGCGACAGTATTCCTGCCCGCTTTAGGGGACCGCTAGAAAGTGACCTGGAAGAACTGTTAAGACCCAAACCTACTTCCAGTATCTTTGGCCTTCGCCCACGCTTGTATATATACAATATGATGGGCGAACCCAAAAAGAAAACAGGCGTGCGCGCATGGATTAAGAACAAGGTAGGCAAGGCACCCGTGCTACTGAGCGATGTCAACGTAGAGTACAACCAAAATCTCTTGCGCAATAGACTAGAAAGCAGGGGATTTTTCAATGCCAGCATATCTGCCGACAGCACCATCAGCAACAGGAAGGCAAGCCTCCTGTATACGGCACATACCGAAAGGATATTCCGAACCAGAAACGTTACCTGGCCAAAAGACACTTCGCTCATATCCCGCGAAATAGCAGCCACAAAAGAGCAAAGTCTATTGCAACCAAGACGTCCCTACAACTTGGACAATATCATCACGGAAAGAGAACGCATAGACAATGTACTGAAAGACAAGGGCTATTTCTTTTTCAGTCCAGATCATATCCTGGTACAGGTAGACAGTGCCTTAGGCAACAACCAGGTAGACATGAACGTCAAGATCAAAAAAGAAACGCCCGAAAATGCTAAACATCCCTATAAGATCAATAATGTATTCATCTATCCTGAATATTCCCTGCAGCAAGGCAACTACGTCATAGCCAGTTCCGAAAAAGCCGAAAACTACAAGGGCTATTATTTCGTAGATCCCAATAGAACCTTTCGCAAATTTGCACTGGCTAGGACGATATTTCTAAATAAAGGTGACACCTATAACAGAGACTTGCAGAATCAAACAATCAGTCAACTGGTGGGAATGGGAACCTTTCGTTTTGTGAAAACGAATTATATCGTTGCAGATAGTGCAAACCATTTATTAGATGTACACTACTATTTGACACCCCAGCAGAAAAAGACCATCCGGACAGAGCTGTTGGGCAAAACTGCCGCCGTTTACAACGGAGCTGAACTCAACGTAAGTTGGCGCCACAGGAATGCCTTTAAAGCGGCGGAACTCTTGCGCTTTTCGGTATACGGTGGTTACGAAGTGCAATCTGGCGGCGGTGTAAATATCAATTCAAACTTTTACCGTTATGGAGCCGAAGCGGCCTTGACTTGGCCTCGTATCATTGCGCCATTCAATTGGTCTCCTACACGCCGCTTCGTACCACATACCACCACCTTGGTAGCATACGAATTCCTCAACCGTAGACAGGCATACCGTTTGAACTCCATGCGCTTTGCATGGGGCTATCAATGGCAGGAGTCCATCAAAAAGGACCATAACCTCAATGTGCTGGATGTAGGCTATGTACAACCCAGAAACGTGACCGATTTTTACCTCGACTTGATAGAACAGTACCCCAATTTGCAACGCGCTATAGACAGACAGTTCACCTTCGGCCCTACGTATAAGTTTACCTATACCAACACGATGGAAAACACCAGGCGAAATACGATGTATTTTCTGGGCGGGCTAGACCTATCTGGTAATATCACCGGCCTGCTGATGAATGCCGATGCCAATACGAATCCGAAAAACATATTTGGCGCACAATTCTCACAATACATCAAGACCGAACTAGAGTACCGAAACTATTTTAAACTGACCTCCAAGAGTACCATTGCTGCACGTGCCATGGTGGGCTATGGCTATTCTTATGGAAATTCTCGACAATTGCCTTACGTGAAGCAATTCTTTGCTGGCGGGCCAAACAGCTTGAGAGCCTTCAGGGCCCGCGCCATTGGCCCCGGGTCTTATGATCCAGACCGCATAGGCAACAACAACTTCGTGCCCGATATGACGGGCGACATCAAGATGGAACTCAATGCCGAGTACCGCGGAAAGATAGTCAGTTTTCTGGATTGGGCGGCTTTTGTAGACGCAGGCAACATATGGTTGCAAAATGCCGATTCCTTAAGAGGGGGTGGTCAATTTACAAAAGACTTTGCCAAGGAATTTGCCGTGGGTGGCGGCCTAGGCCTACGGTTTGATTTCTCTGTACTGGTACTCCGTACCGATTTTGCCATTCCTTTCCGTCTTCCTTACTTGCCGGAAAACGAAAGATGGGTATTCAATAAAATCAATTTCAGGGATCCCGAATGGCGTAGCAACAATATTGTCTTCAACCTCGCTATTGGTTATCCATTCTAACTTATTTATTGGACGACGGAAAAGATACTACATGATCAAGATACCACTTGAAGTACTGCAACTGGAGGATGGGGTTCACCTCTTGGTGGAACTGTTTGCCTTCGGCAAATCCTTCAAAGCCGTTTTGGACACGGGTGCTTCCAAAACGGTATTCGACAAGACCACCATAGAAAACTATCTCGATGGTAGTAGCCTCATTACTACCGACCGCGTATCCACGGGATTGGGTACCACCAATATGGAAAGCTTCCTGTGGAACGTGAGCCATTTAAAAATAGGAGATCTAGAATTAAGCGATATTGAAGTTGCTATCCTAGATTTATCAACGATCAATTATGCTTATGCCAATATGAACCTCGAACCGGTCATAGGCGTAATAGGTGGAGATCTCCTATCGCAATACAAAGCGGTAATAGATTACGGCAAGGGTACCTTATCGCTCAAGAAACCGAGGTATAAGAGAACTTAGTTGCACAAATCGATTATCGATGTTCGGTATAGTGAATGGCCCTTATCTGTGAGGAAAGGGCATATACTTCCTCATTGCTTAAACTGACTTTATTTTCCCATGCCTTCAATGCCTCATCCAGCTGCTCTTCTGTGCGAATGCCCGTAACGGCACTGGCCACCACAGGATGATGCCATAGGTAAGACAAAGCTATAGTAATAGCGTCACAGTTTCTTTGCTCGGCCAAAGCTTCCACGGCTCTCGCTTCCTTGGCTACTTCGCTGGCAGTATATTGAAGGTAGTCCTTCGGTTCCTTGCCCAACAACAAACCTTGCGCCACTCCCCCTCTAGCGATAACGCTGATGCCCTGCTCTTGCAATAGCTGCAATACCTCTTCTTCGGGTCGCCTGTCCAGCAAACTATATTGCATCATCACAGATTGGATATTCGAACGCTTCACGTATTCCCGAATGACATTGGGTCTAATAGAGGAAATACCGTACCAACGAATCTTACCCTGCTTCTTGAGCAGTTCAAAAGCTTCTATCGTTTCGTCTATCGGGTCGTCTATGGTTCCCCCATGCAGTTGGTACAAGTCGATATAATCCGTCTGAAGGCGTTTCAGGCTTTGGTCTACCGCTTTGAGAATATAATCTTTGGTAGGATTCCAGTCCCATCCGCTCCCGTCAGGGCGCAATTGGTTGCCCACTTTTGTAGTAAGGATGACCTTCTTTCGAATATCTTTCAGGGCAGTACCAACATGTAGTTCGTTTAGCCCCTTGTTATATAGATCCGCTGTATCAAAGAAATTGATTCCCTTGTCAAATGCCTTGTTCAATAAGTGGCTAACGTGCTTTTGGTTGTCGCCCAAAGACATGCAGCCAAAAGCCAATTCACTAACTTGTAGATCTGATTTCCCTAATTGTACCATTTAAAAAAAATTACCCCATTCACCCATTCAGTAGGGACGTAATATATTACGCCTCTCTAACCTTCTTCGCTCCTACTGTCGATATTATTGTCCATTGATCTTGAACAGCTCGACATCAAAAATCAGTGCACTATAAGGTGGAATATCATTGCCCGCGCCGCGCTCGCCATATGCCAGATCATAAGGGATAAAGAAACGGTAGTGACTGCCCACGGGCATCAGTTGCACTCCTTCGGTCCATCCTTTAATGACCCTGTTTAGCTGAAACGAGATAGTTTCATTTCGATCATACGAACTATCGAAAACTTTGCCGCCTATCAAAGTGCCTTTGTAATGTACAGTCACCTCGTCCGATTCACTACTTGGCTTGGGACCAGTTCCCTGTCGAACAACCTCATATTGTAATCCACTGGCCGTGGTGTGCACTCCTTCTCGTTTGGCATTTTCCTCCAAAAACTGTACGCCGGCTGCCATTTGCTTCTTCTTGAGCTCATCTGCCGCCTCGGTAAGTACGGTACGAATTGATTCCATCATTTCACTTTCCTGCATTAGCAACGTGCTGTCGTTGAAAACATCCTCGATTGCCTTGGCTACAGCCTGAGCGTTCAACTTTTTGAGTCCACGTCCTTTCAAGTCCTTCGCCAGACTAAGTCCAAAAGCATAGGATGCCGAATCAATTTTGTTTTCCACCAATGGCTTCTTTTCTATCTCCATTACTTCTGTTTTTTTCTTTTTCTGGGCCATTAAATCTGCGCCAAAAGGACACAATATGGCCATTAATAAAACTATTGTTTTCATCGCGTCGCAAAAATACAAAAAATAGTTGTTCGTTACCCGTTAACAGCTATGCGACACACTTTATGGTTTTCATTTTGTTTATCATTGCGAATTTATGAAACCATAAGCTATGACGGGTACCTGAGGGAGCAAACTTATAAATAATCGGCAGACTTCACACTGCCGTCGGCATTAAACTCATATACCCTGGGTACGCCGGTAGGAATATTAATTTCGGTAATCTTCTCGGGTGACAGGCCTTCCAACACCATGAGCAACGCCCTTAGACTATTGCCATGAGCTACTACCAACACATGTTCACCTTTATCTACATAGGGTTTTATTTGATGCTCGTAATAGGGGATCACTCGGGCCGCAGTATCCTTGAGGCTTTCGCCCCCTGGCGGCCGCACATCATAGCTTCTCCGCCAAATATGTACCTGATCCTCTCCAAAGCGCTTGGCTGTTTCGGTTTTATTCAACCCCTGGAGATCTCCATAATTTCTTTCATTGAGTGCCCTGTCGCACGCAATAGGCAAGCTCTTTGGTGCACCTATTTCTTCCAAGACAATCTGCAAGGTATGTTTTGCTCTCTTTAATTCAGAACAAAACGCTCTATCAAAAGTATAGCCTTTCAATTTTGCACCCGCCTCTTTCGCCTCTTCGATACCGTGCTTTGTCAAATCTATATCTACCTCTCCAGTAAACTTATTTTCCAAATTCCACTGCGACTCACCATGTCTTATCAATACCAGCATAAATCATTAAATAAAATTTACTTGATGACGCTCCTCACTACAGCATAAGAAGTCATATTCACCAATCCTTAAACAACTCAAATTCATTAAAGTGTTTATTGGAATTAAAAATCAATCCTTTTATCGTTTTACTAAATGCCTACTGAGTACCAGATCGATAATTTCTTGGGTATTGTCAGGGTAATCAACAGAAACGCGATGGTTACTTTCCAGCCAAGCATCTATCTCTTCGTCATATTTAGGTTTCAAGCTCTTGATGACCGGCACACCCATCTGTTTCAAAGCTGCGGCATTAAGATGCTGCTCGTACTGATTCTTCATGGGGACTACCATTAACTTCTTACTAAGAAAAAGCGCTTCGGCCGGCGTTTCGAAACCTGCACCACATAGCACTCCCGTAGACGTAGCCATGCTCTTGACAAATGCCTCATTGTCGATGGGTTTTACCGAGACATTCTTGGTCGTGAACGGAGACTTATTGTGCTTGGAAAACACCTCCCACGACACATCCTTAAAACGCAGCAAATTCTTTATAAGCCTACGGTCGTCATATGCCGGCAAATAGACGGTATAATGATCTCCGGCAATCACCTCCTGCTCCCTCACTTGTTGCCTGATAACTGGAGTGAAGACGCAGTCGTTGTATATTTGAAAATGAAATCCGTAAGAAAGCGTACTAGGTGAATAATGCTTCAAAATAAACTTCCCCATCATGTCTTGCTCTTTGGGTTTGGGCGACAAGACATCGAGAACAGCCGCTTGATGGCTCAAACTAACGCATGGAAACTCCTTAAGGTAACATGCCCAAGCAGACACCGGTTCAAAGTCGGTAATCACCAGATCGTACTCTTCAATGGGCAAGCTATGGATTTCTTTAATGGTTTGGCGCAACTTGCTCTTCCGGAAGGTCCGCCATAAATCTACGCCCCCACTTTTCCCAAAGATAAAGCTCAATCCGCGCATGCGGTACTTAACGGCAAAGGGGACGGCTAGGTCAGCCTGTATCCCACTGATAAGAACATCCACGTCAACTCGTTTCTGCAGGCAGGGGACTATATCCATCGCCCTGCTAAGGTGACCATTGCCTGTGCCTTGAATAGCGTATAGTACTTTCATTGACAACCGATTAAGGACCTTATCGGCAAAATGGATGTTAATAACGCAAGCTCAGCTTGAGGAATACATACCTCCATAACCATAAGGGCCCTATAAATAACAACTTCATATTATCTAGAAGAGATACCTTTTTTCCTTGTTTTTTGTCTATAATATACCGACCTATCAACCCAATTATCGATGCAAGCACAAAAACAGCTAGACAGCACAGCCACGGCTCTGGCCCACTCTCTTTTTCCCAATATTCCAATTGGACAAAAAGATAGCTGAACAAACCAAAGGTAATCAACATAAAATAAGAAAGCATAGGTGAAAGGCGATAATAACAATAAATTAATATGGCCATTAAAAAAGTAAACCAATTAACAAATCCGTTATATCTCCCAAAAAAAACCAGATAAGGAAATGGAATGAACCACACGAGCCCACACAAACCAAACCACCAGAAAAGCATACCTACCGCCTGTGCCCCCCTTTTGGAGGGAGATGGATATTGTTCTTCATAAAAACGGAAGTAGGTATCTATCGGTCTTAGGGGTTCCTTTTTTGGTTTTTTGTTCTTTGCTGTCATCTTATTGGCAAATCAAAAGGTGCGACCTAAGAAAAATTCCAAGTGCCGCACCTTTACAAATAATATTCTAAAAACTACTTGGCAAAGGATACCGAACGCGTCTCGCGTATGACGGTCACCTTAATCTGCCCAGGATAAGTCATTTCGGTTTGAATTCTATTGGAAATATCGGCAGCTAGAATTTCGGCCTGTGCATCATTCACCTTTTCACTCTCCACTACTACACGTAATTCCCTACCCGCCTGTATGGCGAAAGTTTTTTCGACTCCCGGGTACGAGAGTGCTAGCTCTTCGAGTTCCTTCAAGCGTTTGATATAACTCTCTACCACCTCGCGTCTGGCACCTGGACGTGCACCTGATATGGCGTCACAAGCTTGCACGATGGGAGAAATCAGGGAAGTCATTTCAATTTCGTCATGGTGGGCACCAATTGCATTGCACACTTCCGGATGCTCTTTATATTTTTCTGCCAGTTGCATCCCCAAAATAGCGTGTGGCAACTCTGGATTATCGTCAGGCACCTTACCAATATCATGCAGAAGTCCGGCGCGCTTAGCAAGTTTCACATTCAGGCCCAACTCTGCAGCCATCGTGGCACAGAAGTTTGCCACTTCACGCGAGTGCTGCAATAGATTCTGTCCATAGGAGGAACGGTAGCGCATTCGGCCTACCATGCGGATAAGTTCTGGATGCAAACCGTGAATCCCCAAGTCTATGACTGTACGCTCGCCTATCTCCACAATCTCATCTTCAATCTGTTTTTTCGTTTTCGCTACCACCTCTTCTATTCTGGCGGGATGGATACGACCATCGGTCACCAAGCGGTGCAATGCCAAACGAGCAATCTCCCTACGCACCGGGTCGAATCCCGACAAAATGATGGCTTCTGGGGTATCGTCTACTATAATTTCTACCCCCGTGGCAGCTTCCAATGCGCGGATATTTCTACCCTCCCGGCCTATTACCCTACCTTTAATCTCATCATTTTCAATATTGAAAATAGAAACAGTATTCTCTATGGCGCTTTCGGTAGCAGTACGTTGAATGGTTTGGATAACTACTTTTTTAGCTTCTTTATTGGCCGTTAGTTTGGCTTCGTCCACAATATCCTTTATTTGGCTCATTGCCTGCGTACGAGCTTCCTCACGCAAGTTGGCCACCAATTGTTCCCTTGCTTCGCTAGCAGATAACCCAGCTATTGTCTCCAATTGCTTGATATGTTGTAGCTTTAACTGATCTACCTCTTCCTGCTTCTTCTCATTCAGCTCTATTTGTCTTTCGAGGTTCTTACGCGTATTGTCTATTTCTTGCTTTTCCCTGTTGGCATTTTCCAATTTCTGATTAAGGGACTGTTCCTTTTGCCTTAGACTATTCTCCTTTTGACTCAGGGTATTGTTCCGCTGATTTACCTCTTTTTCATGCTCGGCCTTCAAGTGCAAAAACTTTTCCTTAGCTTCCAGCATACGGTTCTTTTTCATCAACTCAGCCTCTTGTTCGGCTTCCTTGAGTATTTTCTTAGCTTTATTCTGGGCGGTTATCTCCTGCTTCTTCAACAATTTACGTAGCAGATATCGCCCTACAGCAAATCCGATTACCAGACCTATTATTATACCTATTATTGTCTCCATGTACTAAACTATAATTAAACGATGTTTGTGTGTAAAAACCACCTGTCTATCTTTTTGCAACAGGCGATAAGATCGTACCTTTTCTAAATTCTTTTTCTAAAAAAAAACCGCAGTTAATAATAAGATTCCAATATTTCAAACTTCTAATTACAAGTTTAGCGTACTAACTATCTTCAGGTGGCCTAAAAGGCAAAATGAAGTATGTCTATTTACGCTTCTTTATATTGAAGTGTTAAGTTTAAAAATAGTGAAATCCGCATTAACCGCGGTTATGTCTTCGAAGCTCTATCTATTACAAAGAACGTATTTATCTGATGCTAAAAAAGCCTGTCAGCAATTCATCTAACTCGGCAACTTTACTAGCCACTGCCGTATCCTCAGATTGCAGCGCTCGCTCGGCTTTCAGCGCAGTCGTGGCATAATGCAATACAGCCATCGACAATAAATCTTGTTTGTCTCTCACCGCATAATTTTCCTGATAATCTTTCAAACGGTCATTGATCACTTTTGCCGCTTGCCTGATAACCTCTTCCTCTTCCATAGCAATGGTAAGTGGATAAATTCTGTCGGCGATATTTATTTTTATGGAAATATCTCCCATATTGAGCTTGTCTTCACTATTTAACAGCAGAACATGCTACTTTAGCAGTTCTATGCACTTGTCAATTTCTCGCACAAAATCGTTAATTTTTTGCTTTATGTCAAGTGTTTTTTCATTTACATCCCTTGTCACAGCAGATGTACCTTCCAATGTACGAGCCACCGCCAAGGCTTTCACCTTCTCTTCCAGCTCCTTTACTTTTCCTTTACTGGTATCCAGGGCCACTTCCAGTGCCTGGTTTTGCAATTGCAGCATATCGTTCTGTTCCTTCAATGATAAGCACAACTCGATTAATTTCGTTGTCTTATCGACCACCTTATCCAGTTGTTTAGACAGCGTAGACATGTATTGCATTAAGTTTATATTCGTTCCGACAAGAGAGCGAGATAGCTATTTCCGTATCTCTGCTCCAGCCTGTTTTTCAAAGTTAAGAATTAATTTTTGCATCACCGCATCTATTTGTTTATCTGTGAGCGTTTTTTCATCGTCCTCCAGTATAAAGCTTAAAGCATACGATTTTTTATTTGCAGGAAGTTTTTCTCCCATATACACGTCAAACACGTTCACCTGTTTCAACAGCTTGCGTTCCGTTTTTTGGGCTATAGCTTTCAAATCCGCAAAACTCACAGACGACTCTATCAATAAGGACAAATCTCTTCTTACAGTAGGGAACTTGGATACTTCCTGATAAGTGATTTTGTTCTTGCTAATGGCTTTAAGAATCATTGCCCAGTCAAAATCAGCATAGAACACCTCTCCTGAAACATCCGTCTTGTCTTTCGGACCCGTCGCTACCGCTCCAAAAGACACTAGCCTCTTTGCTCCCCTTACATAAGCCAAACCATATACAAGATGATCAGAATCAACTTCCTCAACTTGAAGGTTGCTTATACCCAATCGCTTTAAAATGGCATCTACCACCCCCTTGATATCGTAAAAGCTAACAGCGGCATCTGCATTGTTCCATTGCTCGGCATGCCGATTTCCAACCAAGAACAAACTTACCCTCTGTTGTTCTTCATAACCATTCTCATTCGCAAAATAGGTCTTCCCGAATTCAAAGAACTTCAGGTTGATATTGCGTCTTTTTTGGTTGTAGGATATGGCTTCCAAGCCAGAAAACAATAAGCTCTGCCTCATAGTATCTAGGTCACTGCTTAAGGGATTGATAATGCGAACTGCTGTCGATTCATCAACGTAGGCAAGCTTCGTTAGCGAGTTGCACATAATCTCGTTAAAGCCGTTGGCTATCAATAGATCGGCAATGCTATTGTTCAGAACCTCTTTATCTGGTTTGGGTGACGTGGTGAGCGACGCCTTGATTTGCGTTTTAATTTCCACATTATTGTATCCATAGATACGCAGAATTTCTTCTATAACATCTATTTCTCTCGTCACATCCACCCTATAAGGCGGCACTTCTATCGAAAGCGCATCATCCTGTTCCTTTAGCACCTTGATGTCCAAGGCTTCGATGATTGCCTTAATCTCCGCAGGATCGATTTCCTTACCTATTATGGAAGTTACCCTGTCATAATGTACAGTTATGGCAAATGGCTCCATCTTTACGGGGTACACGTCGAGCACGGCCGAGCTAACGGCACCACCCGCCAACTCCTGAATGAGCAAGGCAGCCCATTTCAAGGCAATGACCGTCATATTGGGATCGGTACCGCGCTCGAAACGGAACGAAGAATCCGTCTTCAAGCCATGTCTTTTTGAAGATTTCCTTACGGTAACAGGAATAAAATAGGCACTTTCGAGAAATATTTTCGTAGTTCCTTCACTCACTCCCGAACCTTCCCCACCAAAAACACCCGCTATGCACATCGGCTCCTCGGCATTGCATATCATTAGATCTTCAGATGAAAGCTTACGTTCAACGCCATCCAGTGTCCTGAAGGGCGTCCCTTCTGAAACTCTTTTTACGACAACTTTGCCTCCAACAATCTTATCTGCATCGAAAGCATGCATAGGCTGACCCAATGCGTGCAGCACATAGTTGGTAACATCTACAATGTTGTTGATGGGGCGTACCCCAATAGCAGCTAGTTTTTCCACCAACCAATCGGGCGAAGGCTTTACCTCCACTCCACTTATTGTAAGAGAGGAGTATCGAGGGCACAAGCCCGCATCTTCCACCTCTACTGGGATAGTGAGTCCGTCCCCGGCAACAAAAGCAGTCACATCGGGAATTTTCACATCTGCTCTCAAGTAGGCGGCCACATCCCTTGCCACACCCAGGTGAGAGGCAGCATCGGCTCTATTAGGCGTTAGACCTATTTCGAAGCAATAATCGTCTTTTACTTCAAAATACTCTTTGGCCAGAGCACCAACCGGTGCATCCACATCCAATACCATGATACCATCATGAGATTGGCCCAAACCTATCTCGTCCTCCGCACAAATCATCCCTTCGGACACCTCCCCCCTTATTTTTGATTTATTGATCTTGAAAGACTCCCCTTCCAAGGGATATACGATGGTACCTACCGTAGCTACCACTACCTTTTGGCCTTCGGCTACGTTGGGTGCTCCACATACGATATGCAGAAGTTCTTCCCCACCTACGTCAACGGTAGTGACCCGCAGCCTGTCGGCATTCGGATGAGGCGCACATGATTTCACATGTCCAATCACCAGTCCTTCCAGGCCGCCAGGAATAGCCTGCACCAATTCCAAATGTTCCACTTCCAGGCCCACATCGGTCAGTATCAAAGCAAGCTCCTCCGGAGTTTTGTCTATTTGTATAAAATCTTTCAGCCAGTTATATGATATTTTCATTTTCTATATTCATTTTGCCTTTTCCCTCATCTTTACCGCCTCTTTTAATAGGTTGCAAACTTAGACAAAATTGCGTTTAGATACAATTTGGTTTAAGAAAGGAAAATGTACTCCCGTTGTATCAGAAAAAGCCTCCGCTTGCCCTATACACGCTTGATGTTAATTTCTTTGGTACCGATAATGAGCAGCGGAACACGCTCTATCGTGACGAAGCTGGAGTCCAAGCCGAAACCTTGTTCTTCAGACAAACTGAAGCGCTTGAGGAAATTATACACATCGATTACCATTTTGTCGATAAAGCGCAGATCATTTGAACGCGACACGACCTTTTCCAGTACTACAAAACGAAAGTCACCCACCATATTGTATTTTTTCAATGTAACGTAACGACTGGTAATATCCACTTCATTGTTTTTCACCATGTCCTCTATTACCTTCCTAAACAGCAAGCTAATACGCTGTTCCACGCGAAATCCCAAACGGAAATCTATTCTGATCAGCTTTTGAGGGATCAAGTGATCTACCTTGTACTCACTCGTATAGGGCTCATCGGTCACATCCACATGCACAAACCAGTATACATCTGCCCTTTTCGGCTTCTTTTGCAAGATGGAGTACATAATTTTCGATTCGATTTCGGACCGGAAGTTGGCACTGGTCAGGTAAACGAGTTGCGAAGCATACCTTGGAATACTCTCATCTTCTGTTATTTCGCTCAGAATGGGGAAGTAGTCCTCCACATCCACAAAACGCAAATAACTGTTTTTTACTTTTCTCGCCCACCACCATACCATCATTACAAACAGTACGATGGCAGACAACAATAGGGTAAGCCATCCACCATGGCTTATTTTACTGGCGTTAGCCATAAGAAAACCCAACTCGACCACCATATAAACACTTGCAAAAAGTGCCACAAGGTACCTGGAGACACGCTTGCGGTACAGGTATACAGTCATCAGAATAGTCGTCGTAACGAACGTGACGTTGATAGCCAATCCATACGCAGCCTCCATGTTTTTCGATTCCTGAAAAACTAGTACTACCAACATACAACCTAACCAAAGTATGGTGTTGATAGAAGGCACATAAAGCTGCCCTTTCTGATTGCTAGGATAATTGATCTTTACCTTGGGCCATATATTGAGTCTCACAGCCTCCGAAATAAGAGTGAAAGACCCCGAGATCATCGCCTGGCTGGCAATAATAGCAGCAATCGTTGCAATGACGATGCCATAGGTCAAAAACCAATCTGGCATAATGAGATAGAATGGATTCTTGCCATCTAAAATAGCTCCTTGGTGCTGGTATAACCAAGCACCTTGCCCAAAATAATTAAGCACCAAGCATATCTTAACATATATCCAGCTAATACGGATATTGGCACGACCACAATGCCCCAAATCGGAATATAGGGATTCCGCACCTGTTGTACATAGGAAAATAGCACCCAAGATATACAATGAATTGGGATAATGGATTAGCAAGTCTATGGCATAGTACGGATTGAGTGCTTTGAATATCTCCGGAAAAAGTGAGGCATTGAAAAAGCCAAGCAAGCCCATCATAGTGAACCAAATAAACATAAATGGCCCAAAAATCTTGCCTACTACGGAGGTTCCGAATCGCTGAAAGACAAAAAGCAAAGATATGATGGCCATTACAATTGGCACCGTAGGCAGTTGGGGATTATATGCACGCAAGCCCTCTACAGCGGACGATACCGTAATGGGGGGAGTAATCATGCCATCGGCCAACAGAGAAGCTCCCCCTACCATGGCCGGAAAAATAAGCCATTTAGCACGCCTTTTGACCAAGGAATATAAAGATAAGATCCCGCCCTCCCCTTTATTATCTGCACGCAGGGTGATAATAACGTACTTGATCGTCGTCTGCAGGGTCAGCGTCCAAAAAACACAGGACAAGCCTCCGAGAACCACCATGGCACTAATGGCACCATCGCCTACTATCGCTTTGAAGACATATAAAGGGGAAGTACCTATATCTCCGAAAATGACACCTAAGCTGATAAGGAGTCCCGCGGCACTTAACCGGTGCAGGTTTTTTGAGTTTTCCACGCGCAATAATTGTGTGATCGGTGCAAAGGTAGCCAATTATACGACATACTAAATATTACCGTCAATTGGCATCAAAACAAACAACACAAACCCCAAGCAACTTCGCAACGATGAAACTTGTTAAAAATTGTTAAAATGTTTTTTTTATTTACAATACAACAGTTTTTGTGGAATAATTGTTATACTTTTGTAGTTAGATAAGCTGTAATTATCATAAACCACTAAGTGAGTATAAAAACATTAAAGTTGACCCAATTTAAGGCTAACTTGTTTGATGATACAAAGTGACAAAAAAGGCGCTATCATTAAATACTATTTGCATGAAAAAACGTTACTCTACTATATTTTTCACCACGCTCATAGCTTGTTTGGCTGTAGCCCTACACTGCCCTACGGTGTTGTTGGCAAATGCTGACCAATTGCCAACAACAAGGGACACCATTTTTAAAATGAGAGCCAATATAGAGCGTAAGCAAACTGTTTCTGAATTGTTAAAAAAAGGAAACACACCGTACGATAATGCGGTAAAAACCTATGCTGCCCTCACGACCTCTTCAAAGTATCTACAAGACACAGAAAAACTGCTTAGTAACGTAAAAGTGTTCCCTTCACAGGTGACAGATCAAATATCGCTCTCTTTTCGCTTGAGCAAGGATACGAATATCTCAGTCAAGCTGATGGACGCCTTGGGCAATGAAGTAGCCATTTTACTGTCTCAACGGTTAACCGCTGGCGACCACGATCACAGTTTCGCCATATCAAACAAGCTGAATAAAGGATATTATTTTCTTCGCGTAACGGCTGGTACAGAACAACCCATTATTAAGCGCATCGAAGCATTGTGATTCGCAGGAGGTATGCTCCTGCACTACAAGTTTTCTTCACAACTCATAGCTGGAAGCGCATCTGCAGTATTTCCCCATCAAGTGCCACACGGTGCTGAAGCTGCATGCTAAACTCTTGCCCCTATAGCCTGTCAGAGAGCGATCTTAAAACCTTTAAAATACCCACCAATGGGTTAACCCTAAAATGCATTGCATTGTCTCTCTTTTTTGCCTAAGTTTGGACAGAAAACAAACAGACAAATTCCAATGAAAATAATTGCCATCGGAAGAAACTATTCAGAACATGCCAAGGAGCTTAACAACCCCATACCAGAAAAACCCGTTATCTTTCTGAAGCCTGACACAGCAGTTCTTAAGGACAATAAGGACTTTTATTACCCTAGCTTTTCAAAAGATATTCACTATGAAGTGGAACTGATTTTGCAGATATGCAAAGAAGGAAGGCATATCAACCCCAAATTTGCATCCAACTATTATGATAAAATAGGACTAGGTATTGACTTCACTGCCAGAGACATACAAAGCGAACACAAGGCAAAAGGTCTTCCCTGGGAATTGGCCAAAGCCTTTGATCACTCGGCTCCCATCAGCGAATTACTCCCCAAATCGCAGTTTGCCGATTTGTATAACATTCATTTCTCGCTACTAAAAAATGGCAGCATCGTACAGAATGGCAACACACAGGATTTATTGTTTTCTTTCGAGGAGATTATCACCTTTGTCAGTCAATATATCACCTTACGAAAGGGAGACATCATCTTCACGGGCACGCCCTCTGGCGTAGGCCCTATTGCCATTGGCGATCACCTGGAGGGTTACATCGAACAAGAAAAGCTCTTGGACTTTAACATCAAATAAAGCAGCTAAATACTCAAAAGTAAAAAAGAATGCGGCACAAATTGACATTTGCAATCTTTCTCTATACTTATGGACTTTCCTCGGTGCTTGCACAGGAATCTATCATCCAAAGCAAGGTGTATCCAAAAGATTATTTCAGACCACCACTGGACCTAGCGCCACAGGCAGCCGGCTCATTTGGAGAGCTCAGGCCCAATCATTTCCATACCGGCACTGACTACCGTACCAATCAGCGCGAGGGCTATCCTGTATATGCCGTGGCCGATGGGTTCGTTTCTCGAGTACGCGTACAAATAGGTGGAGGTGGCAACATACTTTATATAGATCATCCAAATGGATACACAAGCGTCTATATGCACTTGCAACGATTCAATGGACAAGTGGTCGATTTGCTTCGCGCCAAACAAAAGGAAGAAGAACGCTTCGACGTAGACTTCATGCTTCAGCCTTTGTTCGTTTCGGTAAAAAAGGGAGATGTCATAGCCTACTCTGGCAATACTGGAGGGTCGGCCGGTCCTCACCTGCACTTTGAACTCCGCAACACGAAAACCGAGATGCCCATCAATGCACAGCTCTTCGGACTCACCATTCCCGACCGCATTCCACCCACCATCAGTGGCATCACCGTTTACCATATGGGCGATGGCCCTTTCAGCGAAAACACGGAGAGGGCACATCTCACCGTAACTGGCACTAATGGCAACTACAAGCTCGCTACCACCAGTCCCATCGCCATAAATGGCAAAACGGGATTTGGAATAGTTACTACCGACCGAAACTCGGCTTCTGCCAATGTAAACGGTGTGTATTCCGTCGAGCTATACCTGGACAATAAACGGATTTACAGCGCCGTATTCGAAACACTTTCTTTTGACAACAACAGAGCCATCAACGCTCATATAGACTACCCCACATACATACTACACAGTCGAAGAATACAGAAAAGTTTTGTTGAACCAGGAAACAAACTAGAAATATATCACCACTTAATAGAGCAAGGTATCATAGATATTCAAGATGAAGACATCCACGAATTAAAGTACTTGGTAAAAGACGTGGCTGGCAATAGCAGTAGCCTGACTTTTCCTGTTAAAAAAACAACCACGCTCTCCATAAAAAACGCTGACCCAAATACAGCAACGGCCATTTTCAAAAGAGACAGGGAAAATATATTTAAAAACGACAACATAAAACTGGAAATGGCAAAAGATAATCTCTATAGCGACCTCTATTTCCAATATTCGCAGGGTAAGAAGCCACTTACTGGCTATTCCTCCCTGCATAACATCCACAATCGCATGATCCCTGTACATAACGGGTACACGTTGTATATCAAGCCAGATTCCAACTTGCCCCCCGCACTGTATGACAAGGCACTAATTGTGGACAGTAAGGGCAATGCCCAAGGAGGTGCCTATGAAAATGGCTACGTCAAGGGATTCATGCGCACACTCGGCGCTTTCTACATTGCTGTAGATAGCGTAGCGCCCTCTATTACACCAGTAAACATCGTAGCTGGCAAAAGCATGAAAGGTATCTCCCGCATAAATCTGAAGATCAGGGATAACCTTTCGGGCATCAAATCGCTTAAAGGATATATCGACGACCAATGGGTGTTGATGGAATACGACAGCAAGACGGCATCGCTTTGGCACGTCTTCGACCCCAAGCTGCCCAGCGGCACGCATCACTTCAAACTGATAGTAAGCGATTGGAAAGACAATGTAAAGGAATATCAGGTAAACTTTGTGAGATAGATATGAGAGACGGAATGTGGGACAACCAAGAACAAACAACCAACAAACAAACATGGCAACACTAAAAGAGGGCGACATAGCCCCAAATTTTACGGCACAGGATCAATCGGGCAAATCCGTCACCTTGAGCGACTTTCGTGGCAAAAAGGTTATTCTCTATTTCTACCCTAAAGACAATACACCGGGCTGCACCACGGAAGCATGCAGCTTTCGCGACAATTACCAATCCCTGGTAAAAGATGGCTTTGAAGTACTTGGCGTAAGCACAGACAGTGTAGCATCGCACCAGAAGTTTATTGCCAAACATAGCCTACCTTTTACCCTTTTGGCAGATGAAAACAAGCAGATAGTAGAAGCTTATGGGGTGTGGGGTGAAAAAAACATGTACGGAAAAAAATACATGGGTATTGCTAGAACGACCTTCGTAATTGACGAAAAGGGGCATATAACCCATATAATCAAGAAAGTAGACACCAAAAATGCAAGCGAACAGGTAAGGTCACTATATCAATAGTCTTCCATTTTTTACTTTTTATTTTTTTACATTTTACTTATCCTATTACTTACCTTTGCCGCATCGCATATAAGAACATAACCAATTCAAAATGAATGCAGATATAACAAAACTAGAAAGCATTGCAAAACAAGTCCGAAGAGACATAGTCAGGATGGTACATGGCTGCCAATCAGGACATCCGGGTGGCTCCTTAGGTTGTGCAGATTACTTTGTTGCCTTATACTTCCAAGTATTGAAGCACGATCCAAGTTTTAATATGGACGGCATAGGCGAAGATCTTTTCTTTTTATCAAACGGACACATATCGCCCGTGTTTTACAGCACCTTGGCGCGGGCTGGGTACTTCGATGTCAAAGAGCTAAGTACTTTCCGCAAAATTGATTCGCGCTTGCAGGGCCACCCTACCACGCATGAGCATCTTCCTGGCATACGCATAGCTTCCGGATCTCTGGGACAAGGGCTATCTGTTGCTATAGGAGCGGCACAAGCAAAGAAACTTAACAATGACGACCGCACCGTATACGTGTTGATGGGCGATGGTGAGCTACAAGAAGGCCAGATATGGGAAGCGGCCATGTACGCACCTCACAACAAAGTGGACAACCTCATTGCTACCATCGATGTAAACGGTCAGCAGATCGATGGCTCAACCGAGCAGGTACTCTCTTTGGGTAATCTCGAAGCCAAGTGGCTAGCATTTGGTTGGGATGTATTGAAAACCAACGGCAATAACATGAGTGAGCTGCTAGAGGCTCTGGACGAAGCCAAAAGGCGTAGTGGCAGAGGAAAACCGATCATTATTCTCATGAGAACCGAAATGGGTAACGGTGTCGATTTCATGATGGGATCGCACAAATGGCATGGCGTAGCACCAAACGACGAGCAACTGGCTACAGCTTTGGATCAATTGGAAGAAACGCTCGGTGATTATTAATTTTGACCTGAAATTTGAGCCCATAGATTTGAGACCTTTAAACGCCGATCTCATATCTCATATCTCACATCTCATATCTGAGTACATGAAAAAATACACATATACAGAAAAGAAAGATACCCGCTCTGGCTTTGGTGCAGGCTTACATGAAGCTGGAAAGAAAAACGATCAGGTGGTGGCACTCTGTGCCGACCTCATTGGTTCATTGAAAATGGATGCCTTTAAGAAGGATTTTCCTGAGCGATTTTTCCAGACAGGGATAGCCGAAGCCAACATGATAGGCATGGCGGCAGGATTGACCATAGGTGGAAAAATCCCTTTCACCGGCACTTTTGCCAATTTTTCCACGGGAAGGGTCTATGACCAGATCAGGCAATCAGTGGCCTATTCTAACAAGAATGTGAAGATCTGCGCCAGCCACGCCGGCCTCACCTTAGGCGAAGATGGCGCTACCCATCAAATACTGGAAGACATCGGCCTGATGAAAATGCTTCCGGGCATGACGGTCATTAACCCCTGTGATTTCAATCAAACCAAGGCTGCCACCATAGCTATTGCTGAATATGAAGGCCCCGTATACCTCCGTTTTGGGCGTCCCGCCGTACCTATCTTTACCGATCCCGATCAGAAATTTGAGATCGGCAAAGCATGGATGGTCAATGAAGGCAGCGACGTGAGCATCATAGCTACCGGCCACATGGTATGGGAAGCCATACTTGCAGGAGAAAGACTGGAAGAAATGGGTATAGATGCCGAGATCATAAACATCCACACCATTAAACCCTTAGATGAAGAAGCTATCTTGAAATCGGTAGGGAAAACAGGTTGTGTCGTCACGGCAGAGGAGCACAACAGACTTGGTGGATTGGGAGATAGCGTTGCTCAGGTATTGTCCAAGCACCTCCCTACTCCACAAGAATATGTGGCAGTCAACGATAGCTTTGGAGAAAGCGGCACCCCAGCTCAATTGATGAAGAAATATGGACTAGATGCCGAAAGTATCGTAAATGCCGTAAAAAAAGTAATGGAACGCAAGAAATAGTGCTTCCTCTCTTCAAAAAAGGTGAAAATATTCATGGTATTTTCGCCTTTTTTATTTTATTTTCGTCCATATCATGACCGACGCTGAGATAATTGAAAAGTTTGCTGATGAGCAGTCGCGACACACGGCATTTAATGAGCTATTAAAAAAATACCAACAAAAGATTTATTGGCATGTACGCCGTTTTGTAGTCAATCATGACGATGCAGATGACCTGGTACAAGACATATTTGTAAAGGTATGGCGCAATTTGGCCAATTTCAGGGCAGATGCCCAATTGTATACTTGGCTATACCGCATTGCCAGCAATGAGTGTATCACCTTTCTCAATAAGAAGAAACAACAGCAAAATATTTCTCTGAATGACGAATCTTCTGCCTACCTTGCAGAGAACCTAACCGCATCCAACTACTTTAATGGCAATCAGGCACAGCTGAAACTGCAACAAGCTTTGCTCACACTGCCCGACAAACAACGGTTGGTATTCAACATGAAGTACTTTGATGACATGAAGTACGAGGAGATTTCCGAAGCGCTAGGAACCAGTGTGGGAGCCCTTAAGGCCTCATACCATCTTGCAGTAAAAAAAATAGAGCACTTTTTTAAGAATACGGATTAAACCTTTTAGTCAAGCAGTTATCTAATTCAGGTACTATGAACGGAAAATCAATCAATCAAGAAGGGCACGAAAACGGGATGATCTTCCTCCAGGAGGCAAAGGGAAATCCTTTTATCGTACCTACAGGTTATTTTGATTCCCTTACAAATCGAATCAACACGCGCATTCAGGTCAATGAAGCGGTAAAGGAGTCTTTTGTGGTACCGGAAAATTATTTTACCGGGCTATCGGAAGATATCCATACGCGCATAGCCGAATTTGAGTTGAAAAGCGAAGTTCCCTCTATTGACTATGAAGTTCCTAATGATTATTTCGACAGTCTATCGTCTCGTATCCAATCCAAGATTGCAGAAGAAAGTACACAACCAAAAGATGGTGGTGCGGTTATCCCTATAGGACGAAGAAAAAAATTCCCACTCTTCTATAGATATGCCGCCGCTGCATGCCTCTTCCTTGGTATCGGTACCATCACCTACAACAGGCTGTACCACGAAGCAAGTTTGCAAGAACGCATTGAACAAGTATCCGATAGCGATATTATCACCTATTTGGATTACTACGCTCAACTGGACGATATGGAATACTTATTGGAAAGCATGGGCGAAGAAGATCTAATATTAGAGTCAACCAGCTTTTCTCGGGAAGAAATAGAGGACTACCTGTCCCAAAATTTTTAAACACACATGAGACGTATTCTATTTATTTGTTTTATCGGTCTTGTTGGTATAGGCATAGTGAAAGGGCAAGATCATGATAGATTTAAAAAGATTGAAGCGGCCAAAATAGCCTACATTACCAAGGAGCTGGAGCTTACCCCCAAAGAGGCCGAGCGCTTCTTTCCTTTGTACAATCAGTACCATAGGGAAATGCGCTTACTTATGGATCGCAAGCACAGCAAAGATAACCGCAAAGGTGAAATCGAATCGGATGCAGAAATTGTCGCACTTAAGAAACGTTACAGGGAAGAGTTTGTCCCTATCATCAACCCACAGCGTGCCAGCCGTTTCTTTGAAGTGGAACGCGAGTTCAGGGAAGAATTGATGAAGGTGATCAGACAACGTAGGAAAAATGAAAACCCTGAACTATAGACAGCTTTTTTTGCTGAATACGGCCCAAACCTCCACTAGTCCCCGACTCATCGAAGTGGAAAAGGCCGAAGGAATATATCTCTATGGCCCCAATGGGGAAAAGTACATGGATCTAGTATCTGGTTTTGCCGTGAGCAATATTGGCCACAGGCACCCCAGAGTAGTACAAGCAGTGAAAGACCAGGTAGACAAATACATGCATGTCACGGTCTATGGCGAGTTTATACAAGCACCCCAGGTCTTATTGGCCACAGAACTCATTGCACTGTTGCCCAAGAGTCTCAACACCGTTTACTTCACCAATTCGGGTACGGAAGCTACAGAAGGTGCTATGAAAATAGCAAAAAAATATAGTGGAAAATCTAAATTCATAGCAGCCAGAAAAGCCTACCATGGCAGTACACAAGGTGCACTAAGCCTTATAGGCGATGAAAAATTCAGGACTCCTTTTGAGCCTTTGCTTCCAAACGTAGAATTTATACAATACAACGATAAGGACGAGCTGGACAAGATAGACGAAAATACGGCAGCGGTCATTTTGGAGTCTATCCAAGGTGAAGCTGGTATTCGAGTGCCAGATTTGGCTTATATGCAGGCCGTCCGCAAGAAATGTGATGAAACGGGCGCATTGCTCATCTTGGATGAAATACAAACCGGCTTTGGTCGCACAGGCAAGCTTTTTGCCTTTGAACACTACCTGATAGTGCCTGACATTCTCTTATTGGCCAAAGGCTTAGGCGGAGGCATGCCTTTGGGTGCTTTCGTAACAAGGCACGAAATAATGGATGTGATCAAAGATAACCCCATATTGGGGCATATCACTACCTTCGGCGGACATCCAGTGAGCTGTGCCGCTGGCCTTGCGTCGTTACAGGCTATATTGGATGAGCACCTAATGGATAAAGTAGAGGAAAAGCATCGCTTGTTCAGGCAATTGCTGGTACATCCAAGCATCAAAGAGATACGAGGTAAGGGGTTGATGATGTGTATCCAACTGGATACGTTCTACCAAGTGGAGAATATAAGCAAGTACTGCGCAGAACACGGCATTATGATAGATTGGTTCTTGCACCACGAAACCGCCTTAAGGCTAGCGCCACCATTGATTATTTCCGACAAACAAATCAGCGAGGCTTGTCAAGTGATCTTGCAGGGCATAGAAAAATATAGTTAATCCAAGAAAAAATCAAAAAAAAGACTACTTAATTAGTGGATTATTAATATATTTGTCGTTCCACACTCATATTAGGTTTATAATTGGTTAGCTCATCCCCTATTGCCCATCAATAGGGGATGTTTTGTTTAGCCCAACAGATTACCCGTAAACTTTACCCTCACACCAGTTTGAAAGTTTTCAATGCTTTTGAAAATTTCTTTAAGAGTCACTTTTTCTATTTTTGTAATGTCCTTTATATCCATATAATTGTCGGGGGGTACTTTTTGCTCTATGATTTGTGTCACTTGCTTATTGAGGCGCATGCTCATCAAGAAATAATAGGCCTGATAGAGTTCCTTGTATCGACCGTCGTCAAAGACCCCCATATCGCGCAATACTTCCATTCGCTCACCGGTATTTTCCCTAAAGACACGGTTTCGCAAGGCGTATAAACGTACCAAATCCACAATGGGAGTCATGGTTTTCTTGATGTCAAAAACATCCCTATTATCGACACGCATAGTTTTTATAGAGCCAAACAGAGAGCTTGGCGGTTCATATTGCAGGGCGTTCTTTGCCAAATAGACAAAAAACTTGTCCAATGGTTCTTGCAACTTCCTGTCTAGGTATTCCTTCAGTTCCTCCATTAACATCCGATTGCCATACAAATATCTACAATCAAAGAAAGTAGAAAATTGGATGGCAGTCTTTGGTTGCGACTCTTCCATCCAAGTATAGTAATTTTGTTTCCAATGCGACAGTGAGTGGGTCCACTTCGGATTGCTGGCCATATAGCCTCCAGTGCAATAGACAAAGCCCACCTCATGGAGCATGTCAGACACCTTTTGCCCAAATTGCAGAAAATACTCCCGCACTCCGTTTCTTTTCCCAGCCTCTACATCTTCATAAATAATGGCATTGTCCTGATCGGTTTTCAAAGTTTGCTCTCTCCTGCCCTCACTCCCTAATACCATAAAAACAAAACGAACCGGTGCCTCCCCCAGCTCTTTCAGTACAAGTTCAATGATATTTTGCGCAATGGTATCCGAAATAGTAGTGATCAGCTCGTTGATAATGGAGACCTTAACCTCTTCTTGCAGCAGTTGCTGAATGAAATAAGGTACCAACTCCCACTTCTGCTTCATTTCCGCAACTGTTTTTGCCAGTCTAACAGATTGTATAAATACTAAAGGAGATTGTGCTTGTTCGCTCAGCAGTTTATTCCTACTCAAAAAACCTATATACCTGTTTTCATCAATCACCAGTAGATACCTGATCCTATGATTGAACATATGCAACAATGCTTGATAAACGTAGTCACCCACGTCGATGCTATGTAGATCATAATTCATCACATTTCTTATTGGGCCATCCACATTGGCATCTACCGCAATAACCTTATCCCGCAAGATGATGTCGGTAACGTAGCCCACAATCATGCCACCTGGCGTTTTTACGAAAATACAACTCACTTTATTGGCCGCCATCAGATGGGCAACCTGCCTGATGGGCTCGCTTTCCAAACAAGTGACTAATTCCTTGTACGTAATCTCTTTGATGCGCTTGGCATATAGTTGCTGAACGCCCGAAAACTGTACGTTATTTTCCATAAAAAACTAAAACGTAATGACATAAAGTATAAACAACACAAACCCTACCACTACTACCCAAAGCAATAGGTGAAACCACCTGTTCATCTTATTATTAGTCAAAAAGGCTTTGCCTATCAAACCCTGATCATACAAACGATAAAAGCATCGAGCTGTTGCTTCTGCATCTTCAGCAGCATTATGCCAGTTCCTATTTGTTTCACCAAAGAGAAGCGCATACAATTCATCCAGCTTATAGAACTTACGGAAAGGATAGTCAACCAACAATGCACTGGCCTGCATAGTACAGCAAGTAGCAAGGTTGGCACACGGATTATACATGCCGACCCTTTCAAACTCTAGAGCAAGCAATTGCATATCGAATCGTATGTAATGTCCCACTATCATCCCTTTATATTGCTCTAGGTCCTCCTGTAGCAGCCTAAGAGCCATTTTTCTGTCTACCCCTAGCTGCCTTAATTTGTCTTTATCTATGCCGTGTAGCTTTATGGCATCCTCCGATATTTCAAAATCGGCATTTCCAATATAAAAATCTCGCTTCTCTACCAGCTCACGTTTAGCATTGTGCACCAACCACGATACTTGTACCATGGCCAAAGGCTGGCCGTCTATCGTCCATCCGCCATCTCCGTCGGGCATTCCATTTGCCTCAGTATCTATAAATATGTAATATGGCTGCACATTAATTGGTTTAACTTAACGCATTAAAGATAAGATAAAACTTCCAAAGCTATTAGGTGTCCCTCAAATTTATCCTTTTGTAAAATCGGTATTCATACCCATTAGCAGGACGTTTACATACAATTGCTAGGGTGTCTCCTGTTTTTAGGTGAATAATCCCTATATTCCACCCTAAAATCCAATTGATATAAACATCCAGAAGACATGTACAAACTGAAACTTTCATTTTTTGCCCTTTTACTTTCTGTGGTTCTCCTCATCCCAGGTTGCGGTAAAGACTCCGTTTCACCCGAGGAAATTTTCGTGCCAGAATTCTTAGTGAGTACTGAACCAGTGACCGTTGTCACTGCCGCCGAGATTAGGGAACGCTATCCACTAGCGGCAGCCATGGTAAACCAAGACGTAGCCGTGCTGAAAGTAGTTTATAACACAAAAATGGGCGAGACCTCCTTGCGTGCCTCGGGACTAGTGCTTCTACCGAATCATCCCCAAACCAATCTAACGATACTCAGTTTTCAACATGGAACCATTGCCACGCAGGATGAAGCACCATCGGCCTATAAGCCCGTGGGCAATATGGAGGCCTATGTAGCTGGCACGCTAGGCGCTTCTCTGGCCAAGGGTTATATGGTAGTGATGCCCGACTATATAGGCTATGGCGAAAGCAGCGAAGTATCTCATCCTTACCAGGAAAAGGCGAGTTTGGCTACGGCTTGTTTGGACATGCTGAAGGCCGTGAAGGAATTGGCTTATGTCAACCAAATAAACATCAATAAAGGGATACGGCTGCTAGGTTATTCGGAGGGTGGCTATGCCACCCTGGCTTTGCATCAGGCCATCGAGCAAGAGTCCAATGTCGATTTCAACGTGGAAGCAAGTTATCCTGCGGCTGGAGCTTATGATATGGTAGGTACAGCACAATGGGTAGTCAATCAAACATCCACTTTGCCCAGCCCCGCCACTTCTTTCTATATGTGGACATTGCTTACTTACAATCAGCTGTACGGCATCAATATGCCATTAGAAAGTGTCCTACAGCCCGAATATGTAGTCGCCGTGCAGCAAGCCCTAGCGGCAGGCAATCCCATGTCGGCACAAGTAAGCGACAATCCATCAGAATTGTTCGCGCCCAGTTTTATTGCGGGTATTACAGAAGGCAGCAATACCCCCTTCCTTGCGGCCTTGCAACAAAACAACGTATATGATTGGAAACCTAATGCTCCAGTAACCTTATACCATTCAGAAGGAGATCATATCGTACCATTTCTCAATGCCACCAATGCAAAAGCTGCTATGGAAGCACGGGGCGCCACGGTCAATATAATATCGCTTGGAGACCTAGAGCACCAAGCTGCCTCGGCGGCCTATATACAAGCAGTATTGCCTCAATTACTTCAATAGAGCTTTCCTCCATTACTATAATAACCTAGTCTGATTATCTTATGTCCCTCCTGGGGCATAAGATATAGATATAAAGATGGCAAAAACGGATACGGTAGCGGACATTCCCATCGTCCTTCGAGAGAACGGAAAAAGTACCTGTCTGGATTAGAGGCCGTGCGTCTACCTTGATATGTGTAAAGACAGGGTGCTGTTCCATCCTATTAGCCTTGAGAAGGGAAATATATCAGTCGAAATTACTACCTACATTCAACAGTTGCATCGTAAAAAACGAGCAAAATAGGATGACGAATTTAATTCTCTGAATAGGTTCACTTTCCAATCCCAGCGACCAAGAAAGGGAAAACAGGGAAAATAATAACCTTTACTTGCTTGCTAATGTCCTTGCAGGATATTGTTCCATGATACGAGAGACCACATCTGGCAATTGATTCACAGCCCTTTCTGGGTTTCTAACTTCGCCACTACCTCTACCTTGCCAAACTAATTTCTTTGTTTTGGCGTCAAAAGCCTCAATGATGATGTGTCCGGCACGATAACGCTCTGTACCAACGCCACCGCCCCAGCCCATACCCCAATATGGATTCCAGCCCCAACCCCAGCCCCAGCCGCCCCACATAGGAGCATAAACCGTGCGGCTGGTATTGTTCACAATAGCTTTATAACGGAACAGAATATCGGGATTCTGTTCTGTGAATTGGAGACCAAAAGACTGGAGCTCCTTGTCGACAGTTTCCAATATATTCTCTTCTGCTATTGTGTTATTATAATATGATTTGGACAAGCTATCTAATCCTGGCAACCAGGAATAAGTTTTATATTTTGAAAAATCTATGTTCTTGCTCTGAGTATTATAATAACGGTAACTCGAACAAGACGCTAATAGAAGCACCAGTAAAACAGGCATAGCAATAAACCATTTGCTTTTCATAATAATATCCTCCAACTATCTGTTTCTTTTTGACAGAAAACATGTTAATGGGTTTAATCCATTTATGAAATAAATAACATTTTTTTTAACGAGATGTTCTAGCCACTAGAGGCATCATCCTGCCTGCACCAAAGGACTTACGCGTAACCCGCAATATAGGCGGAGTCTGAAATCGCTTAAACTCAGCTCCGTTGACCAATGAAATAACACGTTCTACGACATCCTTGTCAAAGCCCATAAGCTTTATTTCCTCACCACTTCTCTCATATTCTACATAAAACGTCAATATAGCATCAAGAATATCGTATTCAGGCAACGAGTCGCTGTCTTTTTGGTCATGCCTCAGTTCAGCAGACGGTGCCTTGGTCATCGTGTTGATCGGGATAATTTCCCTTTCCCTGTTTATATATCGAGCTAATGCATATACTTTGGTCTTCAACACATCTCCTATGATGCCCAAAGCTCCCGCCATATCGCCATATAGGGTACCATAACCTACGGCCGCCTCACTTTTATTGGAGGTGTTGAGCAGGATATAACCATGTTTGTTGGACATGGCCATCAATATAACGGCTCTGCAACGTGCCTGAATATTTTCTTCGGTAATATCTGGCGACTTCCCCCTGAATGCCTCGCTCAATATATCGTCAAAAGCGGCGGCAACAGTTTTTATGGGAATAACCTCGTGCATACAGCCTGTGTTGCGCACCAAATCTAAGGCATCTTTCAAAGAATGATCTGTAGAATAAACAGAAGGCATCAGCACTGCCATGACATTTTCGGCTCCCAGCGCCTCACAAGCAAGTGACGCTACTACCGCCGAGTCGATACCTCCCGACAGCCCCAGTATAGCCTTGCTAAAGCCCGATTTCTGAAAAAAATCCCGAATACCCAATACGAGCGCATCATGAATCAGGGCTTCCTCGCTTGGCTCTTTATATGGGCTATAATTTCCCTTGGCACTTATTTTCCCTCCTTCATCTAAGCTATAAAATCGCAGCTCTTCCTTGAAGGCTGCTAAAGTGCCAGCCACCTCTCCCGCAGCGTCGATAACCAAAGACCGTCCGTCATAGATGATGTCAGTATGCGCTCCTACCTGGTTGACATAAAACATAGGTAGTCCATAATCCTTGGCTTGTGGCAACAGAACTGACAGCCTTGTTTCATAATGCCCTAGAGAAAATGGACTAGCAGCGATATTGACCACAAAATCGGGTCCTTCTTTGGCGAGCTCCTTCAGCGGGTCGACACCGTACAAGTGCGGTTGCAAGGGTCCCCATAAATCTTCACATATAGTAACCGCTATTTTTTTCCCTTCAAAGGTGATACAACCGAAATGCTTATTAGGCTCAAAATACCGATATTCATCAAAGACATCGTAATCTGGCAACAAAGTCTTACGTACAATATGCTGCACCTTGCCCTCGGCCATAAAAAAGGCAGCATTGCTTAACGACTTGCTATAACCTTCTACATTACGCACTGGCCCACCTATCACACAAGCAATTCCTATACATTCGCGAGCAATGAGCGCCACGTGTTTTTCACAATCGTCCAAAAAGGCCTTATAGCGAAACAGGTCTTTTGCAGCATACCCGCCTATCGCTAGTTCTGCAAACACGATCAGATCCGCCCCTTGTTCTTTGGCCCTCTTGATGGTTTGAACGATTTTTGCTGTATTTTTCTCAAAATCACCAATATGATAGTTAAGTTGTGCTAATGCAATGATCATATAGAAAAGTAAAAAATTAGTTGCCGCAGCTATTGTTTTTTTACGAACTTCGCTCGGCATGAGCGGCCCTTACATGAAAGCGCAAATTTATCTCTTTTTTTTAATTATATGCTATTGTTGCTGTCAGAACAGGAAATCGATAGATGTAAGCCATATTCCCGTCGACATACACATTGAGCGATTCGACCGAGAACTAGCTTCGCTCGACGTCGATAATATGCGAGAAAAAAATACGTTATGGCATCGACAATACGGTCAATTCTATGTCGATTTCATGCAATATATGTTGTCCGCAGGAAACATCAATGATACCACCGCACTTTATCAGAATCTCGGAGAGATAACTGCCAGCGAGGATTTCAAAGAGTTATCCAAAGAAATAGCCAAGATTTTCCCTGACCTCGACAGCCAAGACAAAGGTCTCACCAACGCTTTCAAAAGGATTAAATATTATTTCCCTCAAGCAAAAATCCCCCGATTTATCGCGTTTTTTAGTGGCTTTGGTGTACAAAGCCCCATCAATGAAGAATACATAGGTATCGGTTTAGATATGTTCTTGGGTGCTGATTCTAAATTTTATCCCGCCATAAGTTCCAGCACCCCGCGCTATGTGAGCCAAAAGTTTACCCCAGAAAACATTGTACCGCGATGTACTGAAGTGTTTTTGCGAGAGGAGCTTTTTCCAGAAACGGTCAATCTTGTCACTATGCTGGACCATATGGTATATAATGGCAAAGTAATGTACTTGATGGACAATATGCTTCCGCAAGTACCGGATAGCCTTAAAATAGGCTACACCGCCAAGCAAATGGCCTGGACACAGCAGTACCAGCGAGAGATATGGACATGGATGGTAAAAGAACAGATGCTCTATTCGCCAGATTATGCTTCGCTAAGAAAACATTTTGACGACGCACCATTTACGGCAGAGTTGGGCGAGCCCGGAGAATCCGCCCCAAAATTGGGTGTTTATATCGGATGGCAAATAGTAAGGCAATATATGGATAAAAATACAGATGCCAGTTTACAAGATATGCTTGCGATGCCCGCACAAACGATACTAAACGGAGCCAAATATAAAGGAAAATATCAGTCAAAATAAGCATCAAAAGCCCGAACTGGCCTTTATCTCTGTCTTTCCATCCCGTCCGGGTGAACCAGAGTAAATTTGCCCTTGGGGTGTGCTCCCTAGTCGGCCATTTCCTACCCGTATGCCCGCCGCGATTTGGCTATAGACAATAGCTAGATCACGTTGAGGCACTACCTTATAGCCACCCGCACGATTGTCTACACGTAGGTAATTGTCAGCTTTTTCATCATCAGTTTGTGGTTCTATCGCCGATTGCAAATAATAAAAGTTAACATTACCACCGTTCCCATTTGGAAAAGTTTTAAAACCATTATTCGCATCTCTTCCAGCGGTCAAGACATACAAGGACTTCAATTTATCCAACCCCATATAGATATCCATATGGCTGCCGTTGTTCTTATTGTCAGTTCCAGTTATATAAGCTTTCCCCTCAATAAATGCGTGCTTGACCTTTAAAGTTACTTTTTTGGCCGATAAAAAAGAAAGTGTAGCCCTATCCTTCATGATCAGCGTATCGATGCTCAGCGTGAACGAAGAGTCTCTATTTCTAACTTGGATGTGCTCTGTTTTTTTTCTACCTATTTCCAACTTATCCAAGTGCCGTATGCTGTCAACTTGTGCATGCAAAAAACTTGGCATAACTACTGACAAAAGCAGCAAGAGATATTGCAAAAACTTTTTCAATCGAACCATAGTCTCACCTCCTCCTTCATCAAATGTAAAAAAACAGGCACAACTCCATCTCAATAGCCTCAAACATCAAACCAAGTTGCGCCTGTAAAAATACACCTAAAAATCAATTCAATCTTTGGACAACTATGAACGCGAAAGGTTTAAGAACAAAAAAACCATTGGCAAAACGAATTCACCAATGGCTACTTTTTATTTTATTGTATTTCTACTTATTTCATAATTCTGAACACGGCACGTAAGGCAATGACAACTCCTATAATCAATAAAATATTGGAAATAGAAGTAAACAGAAATGAATCTTGGATAAATCTAAAGAATGTACCTGCAAGACCAAATATAACAGCAAACAATATTCCTATATAATATTCCGTCTTGTTCGCATTATTGTCCGTACTAACATGAGGTCTTTTTTCTACTGAACTTGCCATAAACTATTTTTTTGAAACAAAAATAAACATAATTGCGATATATAAAAGGACTAAAAGCCAATTATCTTCTTCTTTCTCATTTCGGCTTTTTCTTCATCTGTCAAATTGCGCTTGCCCTCATACAATTCCTGTTCCCAATCGCCATACATGGGGTTTGGCAACACAATAAAAGAAACGCCAAACAAGAACCCCAAGCGGTTCACTTCATCAAAAGTCTCCTTTCCTTCCTGATAGAATACCGTAGAGAAATCACTTAGGTTGTCCCCTACCAACAGCAAAACCTCATGCGTTTCCGAAACAAGATTTCTGCGCCTCTCCTTGTTGGAAACATCGCTTCTCAACAAGATATGCGCGGTATCTGCATCAGGAAGATCAAAATAACGAAGATTCTTAATGGTTGCATCCATCTCGCTTGGGTCTCTATTGCTAACATAGAAAACCTCCAAGCCTACAGAAGCAGCATATTTCAGAAAACTAGGCGCGCCCGGCACCGTATCTGCCTGTGCCAAGCCAGTCCAACGTTTCCACTCGTCAAGACTAAAGCTACGATTTCGAAGAATATCCTCCCCGCTAGAAGGAGAGTTATCCAGCACAGTTTCATCGATATCTACTATAACCGCCTTCGGCCTGCTATCCACACGCTTCAATTTTTGATCAAGGCTGAATCTGGCGGCGTTGTATGCCTGAAAACATAGTGCGCGATATTCTCCGGAACGTTGCTGCCAAAGCACTGCATTGGTATAATCTCTACTTGGCTGTTGAGCAATACACAACGCTGGATACGTGCAGAAAAGCACAAACACCCATAGATATATTTGAAATAATTTCATACGAAATGGTTCAAAGTATTGAACTAAACACGAAAGCCTCTAAATAATAGAGGCTTTCGACAGATTATATTTATATAAAACTGTGTCTTGCTTCTGCCTAGCCTTCTGAAAGCGCAGCAGCACCACTTACAATCTCCGTCAACTCCGTAGTAATAGCGGCCTGCCTAGCTCTATTATAAGATATTTTCAATGACTTCAGTAGTTCACCAGCATTATCTGTTGCTTTGTCCATTGCTGTCATCCGTGCTCCGTGCTCTGAGGCGTGCGAATCCAAGACCGCTTTGTACAACTGGATTTTAATCGACTTTGGTATCAAATCTCGGATTATTCTGTCTTGAGAAGGTTCCAAGATATAATCGACAGATACGCCATCGGTTTCTACATGCTCGTTATCCAAAGCTTGTAAAGGCAGCAACTGCTCTGTTGTCAATACCTGTACCGCTGCGTTCTTAAATTGGTTATATACAAGTTCTACGCGATCGTATTTTCCTTCCGCGAAATCGTGCATCACCTTATCGGCCAATTCGGAAACATGTTCAAAATCCAGATTGGCGAACAGATCGGTATTCTCACCTAAAATCTGGTAATCGCGCCGACTAAAAAAATCGTACCCTTTCTTACCGACAGTAATCAAGGTGACTTTGCCATTTTCCTTCTGTTTACTATACTTCGTGTTAATGAGAGTGCTAGTCGCTTTTATGACATTCATGTTAAACGCGCCAGCCAAGCCCCTATTGGAAGCAACAACAATAACCAATATATTCTTTGGGCTTCGCTGCTCCATGAAAGGAGAAAGTCCCCCTTCTGCAGTTGCGGACAAATTGGAAAGAATCTCTCTCAATTTCTCCGCATAGGGCCTCATTTGAACGATAGCATCTGTCGCACGTTTTAGCTTAGCGGCAGAGACCATCTTCATGGCTTTCGTAATTTGCTGCGTTGAGGTAATTGAAACAATTCTATTTCTAACTTCCTTTAAGTTTGCCATCTTTGTTTATCTAGACATCGGATAGTAGCCATCAGACAAAGGTATTTCTTAACTCCTTATCAAACCAGCTACTACCTTTAGCACTAATACTCTATTAATAATTTTCCGCAGTTTCCTTAGCTACTTTATCAAGTACGCCAGTGATTTCTTCGTTGAATTTACCGGCTTTCAACTCCTTCAATACTTCTGGATACCGCATTTCCAATTGCTCAAGGTATAGTCGCTCGAAGTCTTTTACCTTATTCACCGGAACTTTTCTGAACAAGCCCTTCACTCCGGCATAGATAATGGCCACTTGTTTCTCAACCGGCATTGGCGAAAACTGTCCTTGTTTCAAAATCTCCACATTGCGACGCCCTTTGTCGATCACCCCTTGGGTAGCGGCATCCAAATCGGATCCAAACTTGGCGAATGCTTCCAATTCCCGATACTGAGCCTGATCCAATTTAAGCGTACCCGCAACTTTCTTCATGGATTTAATTTGGGCACTTCCCCCAACACGTGACACCGAAATACCCACATTGATGGCCGGACGTACACCAGCATTGAACAAGTTCGATTCCAAGAAAATTTGCCCGTCAGTAATCGATATTACATTGGTTGGGATATAAGCTGAGACATCCCCTGCTTGTGTCTCGATGATCGGTAAAGCGGTCAATGACCCCCCGCCTTTCACAATATCCTTAATAGAATCTGGCAAATCGTTCATAGACTGCGCTATTTTGTCCGAAGCATTGATCTTAGCAGCACGCTCTAATAAGCGACTGTGCAGATAAAAAACATCACCAGGGTAGGCCTCACGTCCAGGAGGACGACGCAGCAAGAGAGAAACCTCACGATAAGCCACTGCTTGCTTTGACAAGTCATCATACACAATCAAAGCTGGACGTCCGGTATCGCGGAAAAACTCGCCAATTGCCGCACCAGCAAAAGGAGCGTAAAACTGCATTGGAGCAGGATCTGCAGCTGAAGCAGACACCACAATTGTGTACGCCATAGCTCCATTTTCTTCCAAGGTACGAACGATATTCGCTACCGTAGAATTCTTTTGGCCAACAGCTACATATATACAGTAAACAGGGTTTCCTGCTTCATAAAATTCCTTTTGGTTAATGATGGTATCAACACATACCGCCGTTTTACCTACCTGACGGTCACCAATAACCAATTCACGCTGTCCCCTACCAATAGGAATCATGGCATCTATTGCCTTAATCCCTGTTTGCAAAGGCTCGTTAACAGGTTGACGAAAAATAACGCCAGGTGCCTTACGTTCTATTGGCATTTCGTAAGTCTTTCCGGTTATTGGCCCCTTTCCATCAATAGGTTGTCCAAGCGTATTTACAACACGACCCAGCAGTCCCTCACCTACATTGATAGATGCAATTTTCTTTGTACGCTTAATGGTATCACCTTCCTTAATCTCATCGGACGAACCGAGCAATACCACCCCTACGTTATCCTCTTCAAGGTTCAAAACGATACCTTGCAATCCGTTTTCGAATTCAACCAATTCCCCTGATTGAACTTTGGTTAGGCCGTATATACGAGCAATACCATCACCCACCTGGAGTACGGTACCAACTTCCTCGAGTTCGGCTTCTGATTTGAAGTTCGATAGCTGCTCCCTCAAGATCGCCGATACTTCATCTGGTCTTACCTCTACCATGGTCTTTATATTTGAGTTTTATTTTTGTAAAAAATTAAATTACCAATCAGCTTAACTGAAAACTACGACTTAGTCTATTCAGCTTTCCAGACACGCTAGCATCTATTCGCTGATCACCTATTTGCAGTATAAAACCTCCTATAAGTGACGAATCAATTGCTGTATTCAGTTTAACTTTTCCGTTATAGGCCTCCGCAATCTGGCTTGACAATGTCGACTTTACCTTATCCGAAAGTGCAACAGCCGAAACAACATCGGCTATTATGATATGTTCATATTCGTTGTACTGTATTCCAAATTCCTTAGTGATAGCTAATAAAAGAGATGCTCTTCCTTTCTTCACCATCAATTTAAGAAAATCAACAATAATTGGTTCTACCCTCCCATCGAAAATTGCCAGTAAAACATCCATCTTCTTTTTGATAGGAACAATGGGATTGGCCAGCACTGCCTTGAGTTCGGTATTAGCCTTCAAAAGATCTGCTATCGCATCCATGTCGGACTTGAACGTATCTACTTTCTGCATTTCTTTGGCCAAATCGAGCAATGCTTTGGCATATCTAGAAGCTACTTTAAATTCTGACATCTTTATCGATTAATTCAATTTTACTTCTTTCAGCAGCTTGTCTACCAATACTTCCTGCTTTACCTGATCAGAAAGCTCAGATTCAAGTATTTTACGCGCTATTGCTATAGACAGTGTAGACACTTGATCTTTCACCTCCGATATAGCGATGGCCTTTTGGTTATTAATTTCCAATTTAGCATTTTCTATCAATCGGGCTCCTTCTTTCTGTGCCAGATCTTTAGCGTCTTTAAGCATTTGATCTTTAATCTGCTTTGCTTCTTTCAAAATAAGATCACGTTCCTCTCTAGCTTTCTTCAAGAGTTGTTCGTTTTCACTGGTCAATCGAGACATTTCGGCCTTGGCCTTTTCGGCTGCATCCAATGCATCTTCAATAGAACGCTCCCGTTCGCCTATAGCTTTCATCACAGGCTTCCAGGCAAATTTCCCTAACAGGAATAGCAAGATGAGAAATGAAATCGTATTCCAAAACAGAAGGCCAATCTCTGGGGTCAGTAAATCCATTGTTGTATATTATTGTATCAAAAAACTATTAATAATTCCTTTTCGGCTAATTGTTGCAATTTTAATTTTGGGAAGCTCAATCAAATCAAGGATCCACTTCCGGCAACCCCATGGTGGATCCTCGTTTTCAGTTTACTCCTAGATTATTAGCTAATCATAGAAACAACAACCGCGAAAAGCGCAACCGCCTCGATAAAGGCAGCAGCGATAAGCATCGCAGTCTGAATTTTTGAAGCAGCTTCTGGTTGGCGCGCGATTCCCTCCATAGCGGAGCTACCGATTTTACCAATACCCAAACCAGCGCCGATAGCAGCTAGACCTGCTCCAATTGCAGCTAATGAAATTCCCATTTTAATTTATTTTTAAAGTTTAACAAAAAATTGTTCATAATTAGTGGTGGTCAGCAGCATGTTCTTCTACCGCCATACCGATAAACAAGGCGCTCAGTATAGTAAAGATAAATGCTTGTATAAAAGCCACCAAAAGCTCGATAGCGCCAATAAATACGGCAAAAAATATGGACGCAGGTGCCACAGCCAATGAATTGAAAATGAAGATCAAACAAAGGAGAGACAACACCAAAATGTGCCCTGCTGTTATATTTGCAAAAAGACGAATCATCAAGGCAAAAGGCCTAGATATAATACTAATCATTTCGACGGGAATCATCAGCGGCTTCAACCACCAGGGCACTGGGGGATTAAAAATATGTCCCCAATAATACTTATTGCCGTTGAAATTAATCAAGATCATCGTAAACATAGCTAAAACCAACGTAGTCGCTATATTACCCGTCACGTTCGCCCCTCCAGGAAAGAAAGGAACTAAACCAAGCATATTGTTTATCCAAATAAAGAAAAAGACGGTCAATAAATAAGGCATAAAGCGCTCATACTTATAACCTAGATTTGGACGCGCGATATCATCACGCACAAACAAAATGATAGGTTCTATTAAAGACTGAAAACCTTTAGGTGCTTTCCCCTCGCGTTTTTTATAGGCATTAGCCACCGAAATAAATATCACTAACAACAATGCCACGGAAAAGAAGACGGAAAACACGTTCTTCGTAATCGAAAAGTCAAGCGGCCGTTCATTAGTGATCACATCTTTTCCCTTTTTATTTTTTTCGTGACTCACATATGAGCCATGCTCAGCTTCCTCATTGGCATAGTAAATCTTGCCATGCGCCTGCACAAAACGCATCCCTTTTACCTCAACGACCTTGCTCCCATCATCGTTCAGTTCAAAAGCCTTGGAGCTAAACGTTACCAACCCATTGTGGGTATATAAAATGATCGGAAGATATAGTCCTTTCCAATGCTCGCCTTCTCCCCAAAAGTGAAAAACATGCGAATCGCCTATGTGGTGAAATATAAATTCCGTTATGTTGAATTTCTCCTCTCCATGTTCCTTCGATACACTTTCGATATGTGCACTTTCACCTTCATGCGACGCATGCACATCTTGTGCCATTACAGCGCCAAACAGGCAGAAAAAAGCGAGAAAAGCGGTCAAAAAATATTTTTTTGAAATCAAAAACGGCCTATATTTCATCTATCCAACGATTTTTAAGAATTCTTTTGGTCGCGCAAGTTACTCAACAAACCAATAAGTTCAAAGACCGAAAACAATAAAACCAAAGAAAAATAACTAAAAGCGAAAACCGTTTGATTATCACTATATTTCTTTAGGTAAAAAACTGGAAGTAGCATGGCAAACAGCATCTTAACAATAATTCCAGAAAGAATAGCTACTGTGGCTGTTTGTCCGCCCTTCTGTATCCCAAAATAAGACACACCATAGGCTACAAGCACAATTATAAATAGAAATCCAAATACAAGCCAATAATGAGGAACTTTTTCTATGTAAGGGAAGATAGTGCTGTCAATAAGCACCGAAAATATCGCTATCAATACACCATAAATAAGATATACAGGGAGAAAGAAACGCTGCAAAAACCTCATTTTTTCTGATTGTCCTTCTTGATTATTGATCTAATCGTACTCACCAAACTCAATACTACACCGAGCAACGAAAATACGATGGTAAAAACCCCCACCTCCCCCGATCTGGAAGTGTCTATTTTATATCCTATAAAAGTCAATATACCTATTACGGCTATCATCTGGAATCCTACACCCGTATAATAGGCATAGTTCTTAGCGTTATTTTTTATATCGTCCTTATCCATTTTCGATGCCGATTTCTATTCCTCGACTTTGCAAAGGTAGTAAATTGAGAAGCTAAAGCTAACAAACAATATATGCTGTCTCAGGGATCAGCCAGCTTTGCGTCTAGTCTAAATACCAATCCTTATATCGTTTCAAGGCTTCTAAGAAATAATAATCAGCATAAATGATCGGAATGTCGATCTCGGAATTGAGAGGTAAGGCACCCGTGCTGTGCATCAGCAAAAAACCACCATTTTCTTTGGGTTGCGACCTGTAAGCATCGCTAGCTAAGGAGCGGATCATGGTTTCTGCTGCATCTACATATTCCTTTTGCTTCGCTTTTTTGGAATACTGACCAAGCTCTAGAAGGGCCGATGCTATCAATGCTCCTGCGGATGCGTCCTTAACGGCATATGGAATAAAGGGGGCATCAAAATCCCAAAATGGTATCTTATCTTCGGGCAAGTCCGGATGATTCAGTATAAAGTTAGCCACGGCCTTTGCCTGCCTCAGATACTTCTTATCCTTGGTACTCCGATACATGAGTATATAGCCATATAAAGACCAGCCCTGTCCCCTCGCCCATGCAGAGCTGTTGGCCGCACCCTGCCACGTCGCTTTCCGCAACACTTCTCCCGTCTCAGGGTTGTAGTCTACAACATGATAGGAACTTCCATCGGGTCTGAAATGATTCTTCAATGTGGTATTGGCATGCGTAATGGATATATCCTTGAACTTCTTATCTCCCCCCTGCTCACTTACCCAATTGAGTAACTCCAGGTTCATCATATTATCAATAATCACCGGATACTCCCAGTATTTGCTCTTGTTCCATGATTGAATTGCCTTAACGGCAGGCCTATAACGCGTAGACAAGGAAGCGGCCGACTCGAATAGGATATCTTTATAAGATGGTTCAGCAGTAATACGGTAGGCATTGCCAAAGCTGCAGAACATCATAAATCCCAGATCGTGATTTCCAGTATATGTCTTATTAGGAGAGATTACCTCAAGGGCCCGTATCGCCTCTTTCTTTATCGCTTCGTCTTTCGTTTGTTCATATATATACCACAAAGAACCTGGGTAAAAGCCGCTGCACCACCATTGGATATCACGTGAATCTACCTTTCCAGTCTTCGGGTCATAAGCTTGTGGCATTTTGTCCGAGGGAATATTAGAGGCTAACAACTTGTATTGACTATTGGCAAACTGGAAGTTTTCTTCAATCAATTTGGCCATTTCTTTTTCTTGCGCAAAACAAGGGAGTGTCAACATTGACATGGCAACCAAGCCTTTTACGAACAAACCTTTCATCTATATGTAACAGATATGTGTTTAAAATAAGCTATTAACACCACTAAAATAGTTCAATAAATGGCTATTGCAAATGAATATACCTACGCAACCGTTTGCGTTATTTTTCTATGCGCTATTTATCATAGAGAGGAGAAAATATCCACTCATCCTATAACCGTACCGCTAGGTATTACCGCTTTCTTTTTGACGACTATAATGCCATCTTTGATGGTATGGGTAGGGAAGTCGCCATCCTCCAGGTGTTTCCCGCCCTTGATTTGCACATCGTCACCTACAGCACAGCTTTTGTCCAGAATGGCAGTATCTATGTAACAATTTTCACCTACTCCTATCACTGGAATACCTCTTTCTTTGCTGCGATTCAGCTCCTCCAGGGATTGGTAAAAATCTGTTCCCATCATATAGGTGTTTCTAATAACCGTTCCCCCACCTATACGCGAACGCACACCGATGACCGATCGCTCTATCAGCTTAGCGTTGATGATGCACCCATCAGCAACAATGGCGTTGTGCAAGGTTGTGAGCAACATTTTGGAGGGGGGAAGCATACGAGGTCTGGTATATATCGTTTGCTTATCGAACAAATTGAATTCAGGAATTTCGTCGGTTAATCCTATATTCGCTTCCCAGAAAGAGTCTATATTCCCTATATCCGTCCAGTATCCATCATATTGGTAGCTCACCACCTTTTTATCGCCTTCAATTGCTTCCGGTAAAAGTTCCTTACCAAAATCAATGCCTGGAGAGTTTGACAACATATCTGACAATACGCCTTTGCTAAACACATAAATACCCATGGACGCAAGATAAATCCTCCCTTTTTCTTTCATCTCTTGGCTCACCTCCGAGCTCCAATCCTTGAGCAGTTCCGAATTGGGCTTTTCTATAAATGAGATGATATTGTCTTGATCATCGGCTTTCAGTATCCCAAAGGAAGTGGCATCCTTAGCATTGACGGGGATTGTGGCGATGGTAACCTGTGCTTTTTTACTAATATGGGCTTCTATCATTTCCTGAAAATCGATCTGATACAACTGATCGCCAGAAAGAATAAGTATAAAATCATATTCGTGATTGGCCATATAGCGCATGGCATGACGCACGGCATCGGCCGTACCCTGAAACCATTTATCACCTTCTATTGTCTGCTCGGCCGCTATAATATCCACAAAGCCTTTGCTAAAAATGCTGAAATTATAGGTGTTCTTGATATGCTTGTTTAAAGAAGCAGAGTTAAACTGGGTAAGCACAAAGATCCGGTTGTAGCCTGAATTGAGGCAATTGGAAATAGGGATATCTACTAGCCTATATTTACCGGCAATAGGCACGGCAGGTTTCGAACGTTGATCGGTTAGTGGTGAAAGGCGCGTTCCCCGGCCGCCGCCAAGCACAATAGAAAGAACTTTTGGTTTCATGATACTATAATTTTCTTCGTTTTAAATGTCCGCCCATGACGATGTAGGTTGCAACCAGTCAATTCTTTCTTTTTCAACCTTGCACATCATGCTATAGATTCATCATTGGATTTATTGTTATTGTTTACTATTTTACTTCTACCAATTCGGTATAAATGGCTTGATATTTTGCGGCCGATTTCTCCCAAGAAAAATCAAGTTGCATAATATGTTTCCTTATTTTAGATACCTGTTCATTATTTTCGAACAGACTGATTGCTCGCTCAATTGCCGTTACCGCAGCTCCAATATCCGCTTTACTAAAAAGAAAGCCGTAACCGTTCGGTTCACTTATGTCTATTACTGTATCTCTTAATCCACCGGTAGCACTTACTATTGGAATGGTGCCATAACGAAGTGCGTACAATTGATTAAGACCACAGGGTTCAACCCACGACGGCATCAGCAGAAAGTCGGCAGATGCGTAGATCTGGTGAGCCAATCCTTCGTTATAACCTATGTATAAGCCCATTTGTTGAGAATAATTGCCAAAAAGTTGTTGTAGTTCCCAAGTAACCTGTGCATCACCAGATCCCAGTACAAGGAAATTGACTTTACCCTGATTGTTGTTCAAAACTTGCCTAATAACGCTTGGAAGAAGATCTGCTCCTTTCTCTAGCGCAAAACGACCGATAAAGACCACTAAGGGAAGGGCAACGTCTAGTCCATATTGCTCGCAAAGGGCCAACTTGTTTGCCTGTTTACCGCGCCCCGCATCTTTAAGGCTATAGTTATTTGCCAACATAGGGTCATTTTTGGTATCCCAAACCTGCTTATCTATGCCATTCACAATTCCCGTAGCCTTAAAACTAAACTCGGCAAAAAGACGCTCCAAGCCATTCGCTTCCCTAAACAATTCCCTAAGATATCCCTCGGAAACGGTGGTATAATGCCATGCGGACCTCACCAAGCTGGCCAAAGGGTTAATCTGTCCGTTATATTCTAGCATAAAGGCACGATAGTCATCAAAAGGAGGGTAAAACCTCAACATATCCCACGGCTGCCATCCCTGATACTGCGCATTATGTATCGTAGCTACCGTAGGCGTACGCTTAATACGTCTAAATAGGGGCACATTTTCCAAAAAGAACGGGATCAGGCCTACGTGGTGGTCATGACAATGTATAATATCTGGTTGAAGGCCCGCAAAACAAATCCATTGTAGCGCAGCGTGCTGAAAAGCCAAGAATTGCAAGCTTTCATCGGGATAACAATAAACCTCTTCCCTATCGAGCAAGCCCGGTATCTGGATAAGATAGAGCTCAAAACCGAGTACGTCATGCCTCTCCTTTAACACCACGTATGGTTTTACGACACTGTCCTGCACAATCTCGCCGCTGTGGACAATCAACATTTCATGACTCTCCACAAAAGGTTTGCGAACATAAGGCATCACCACGGCAGCTCGCAGGCCAGCCTGCTGCTGGTATTTAGGCAATGCACCCAATACATCGGCTAGCCCCCCTACCTTGGCTACCGGATAACACTCTGCACTAAAATGGATGACGAACATATACCGTGTTAATTTTTAACATTATAAATTTATCATTCTTTTTTCTTTCTTGTAAGTTTGGCACCACTAGCGGGTATTTTTCCTTCCTCGTCATCTTTTTTGTTTTTCCTTGCTGGCTTAGTTTTAGACCTGGTAAGCTTGGGTTCATCCGCACTTTTATCATCCGCAAATTTCTCTCCCGCACTTGGTTTTTTCCTAGGAGTGAGTGTCTTATCTTCCACAACGGCTTCTTGTGTTACTTTTTTCTTTGCAGGCACCTCTTTCTTAGCTTTCTTTTTCAAAATAAGCCCACCTAAAGGAGGCAAGGTAAAATTGGCCGAGAAGTCCTTGTTCATCCATGCTATATATTCAGCCACTACTGGCTCCTGAATCACTCCGCTTCCGCCAAAACGAGCATCATCCGAGTTGAGTATGATCTCATACGTGCCTTTTTGGGGCAGGCCAATCCGATAATAGTAGCGCACTACTGGTGTGAGGTTCAAAATGACTACCAAATCCTCCTCCTTATCAAATCCTTTTCGATAATAGACCAAAACCGAATTTTCATTGTCTCCCAGTTCTACCCATTCGAATCCTTCATAGGAAAAGTTTCTTTCGTACAAGGCGGGCTGATGGCGATACAACCGGTTAAGTTCCTTTACAAATTCAAACAGGACCGCATGTGGCGCATATTCCAGCAAATGCCAATCTAAAGAAGTATTTGAGTTCCATTCGGAGGTTTGCCCAAACTCATTTCCCATAAAAAGCAATTTTGCTCCAGAATGGGTAAACATATATAGGTACATCGCTCTCAGATTGGCAAAGCGTTGCCATTCGTCGCCGGGCATGCGACTTATGAGCGATCCCTTTCCGTGCACCACCTCATCATGCGATAGCGGTAGCATAAAATTTTCGCTAAATGCGTACACCGTACTAAAGGTAATCTGCCCATGGTGGAATTTACGATTTATCGGATCTTCTCTAAAATAGTCAAGGGTGTCGTGCATCCAGCCCATCATCCACTTCATGCCAAATCCCAATCCGCCCAAAAATACGGGCCTACTTACGCCTGGCCATGCTGTTGATTCTTCGGCTATGGTTTGCACATCTGGATAGTGCTTGTAAACTGCCACATTCAGATCCTTTAGAAAAGAAATTGCTTCCAGATTCTCACGTCCTCCATATTCGTTTGGAATCCATTCGCCTTCTTTTCTTGAATAATCCAGATAGAGCATCGATGCTACCGCATCCACTCGCAATCCATCTGCATGATAGCGATCCAACCAGAATAAGGCATTGCTAATGAGAAAGGACCTCACCTCATTGCGTCCATAATTAAAGATGTACGAACTCCAGTCGGGATGAAAACCTTTTCTGGGGTCGGCATGCTCATATAGATGGGTACCATCAAACTTATAAAGTCCATTGGCATCACCGGGAAAATGGGAAGGAACCCAATCGAAAATAACGCCAATATCATTGAGATGCAGTTGTTCAATAAGATACATCAATTCCTGCGGTGGACCATAACGGGCACTTGCCGCAAAATAGCCCGTTATCTGATATCCCCATGAAGGGTAATAGGGATGCTCCATGAGCGGCATAAACTCCACGTGTGTGAAGCCTGCTTCTTTTATATATGGGATCAAGCTGTCGGCCACTTGTCCATAGCTCAAGTAATTTTTCGGGTTTTCGGGATCTCTACGCCAAGAGCCCAAGTGCATCTCATAGACCGAAATGGGTTTATCCAATGCGTTGTACTCCGTACGCTTTCCCATCCATGCTTCGTCTTTCCATTCGTACCATGTTGTTCCAATTTTCGAAGCTGTCTTGGGTGCTGTTTCCCACTCCAAAGCAAAAGGATCCCCTTTTTCCAAAAGCTCCCCTGTGTTGGAAACGATATAATATTTATACAATTCGCCAAGTATCACCTGGGGCACAAAGCCCTCCCATATGCCAGAACCGTCCCAACGTACGTATAGAGCATGGCTTTTCCTGTTCCAGCCGTTGAAATTGCCCACGACGTATACTTCTCGCGCATTAGGTGCCCAAACAGCGAAATAAGTTCCCTTGACGCCCTCCTTTTCTATTTCATGTGCACCAAACTTTTCATACAACCTATAGTGAGTTCCTTCACGGAACAAATTGATATCATAATCGGTAAAGAGCGTAAATGCTTCTACGGCGTTGGTCATAAATCTGTTGCTGTTATACTTGGTTTTTTATTCATTTAATCCATATCAACTGGAATTTTTTTGTCACTTCACACCTCATCATCCCATTGTCGTCTATTTCAAATGCGACATGCTTGTCATCGACTATGACTTGTGCTGGAAGAAACGGCAATCCTATAATGCAAAAAACATAAGCTTCGTACCTCTCTGTAAACAGCCCTTCCACTGATTGGTTTATGCGAAAGCTACTTTTTTCACCTTTTATTGTAAATTTCTTTTCAAGATATAGTTGCTGCTCATATGCCAAAGTATCGCCTTGGTCTTCATAAAGATAAGAATTGACCTCATAATCCGCATAATACACATTGAGTATTAGTTTATCTACTACATTCAGGTCTACATATTGCATCACCGGAAATTCAGGTATAACGCTTCCGGCTTTCACAAAGATGGGCATCTCGTCTATCGGAGTCTTTACCGTATATTCTTTACCTCCCTCATAGGTCTCCTCCGAGCGGAACTCATACCATTTCCCATTCGGCAAGTACACATTTTTTTCCATCTGCCCAGGGTATAACACGGGCGACACCAATAATTTGTCTCCAAACGTAAACTCCTCCTCACGAGCGATATTGGTGCCAACACGCTGTTCGTGCATCACCACTGGTCTTAGGATAGGAAAGCCATAGCGTGTTTGTTCCCAAAAAGTTGAATAGATATAGGGTAGTAAACGATATCGAAGTTCGATGAACTTGCGATTTATATTCTCAAAAAATGCGCCGAAACTCCAGGGCTCACGTTCACGCGTATCACCTGCAGAATGTGCCCTCATAAAAGGAGAAAACACGCCAAACTGTATCCACCTCGCAAAAAGTTCGCCATCTGGTTCGCCACTGAAACCGCCTATGTCTGTACCGCAAAAACAAAGCCCAGACATAGACAGGCGCTGAAGTTGCAATACGCCAAGTCTCAAATGCTCCCAAGTAGCCACATTATCGCCCGTCCATACCAACGCATAGCGCTGTGTACCCGAATAGGCAGAACGTGTAATGGTGAAAGGCCGTTTGTCTTTAAATAAACTTTTCAAACCTTCGTAGGTGGCCCGTACCATCTGCATACCGTAAACGTTATGCGCCTTACGGTGCGAGCCGCTATATCCTTCATAATCATGTCGTACGTCATTTGGGAAGGTTCCCCGTCCAAAAACTGCTGGTTCGTTCATGTCATTCCAGACCCCAGCTACCCCAAAATCCACTAGCTCCCGAAATAGCCTCCCCCACCAGACCCTTGTTTCAGGATTGGTAAAATCAGGGAATTGGCAACGCCCCGGCCATACATAACCTTCCATGAAATAATCATCTCCTCGCCGACAGAAATGTTTCTTCTCCTTCCCTTCTTTAAACACCCAATAGTTATCATCTATCTTGATGCCCGGATCGATGATAACTACCGTCTTAAAGCCACTGTCCGACAACTCCTTTATCATTCTTTTAGGATCTGGAAAATATTGCTTATTCCATGTGAAACAGCGATAGCCATCCATATAGTCTATATCGAGGTATAGGGCATCGCAGGGTATATTGCGCTTGCGGAATTCTTGTGCTATTTTCCTTACCTTGCTATCGGGATAATAGCTCCATCTAGATTGGTGATAACCTAGTGCCCACATGGGGGGAAGATAATGCGTACCAGTTAGCATATGATAACGCCTTACGACATCCAGCATACGTGGACCATGTATGTAATAATATTGCAGCTCTCCCCCCTCTGACCAAAAACTGGTTTGATCATAGTGTTCATGACCAAAGTCAAAGAAAGTTTTAAATGTATTATCGAAGAATATGCCATAGGCATCACCATCGTTTAGTCCGATATAAAAGGGGACGCTTCTGTACAGAGGATCCTGATCGAAACCAAAAGAGTAGGTGTCGGAATTCCAGTTCACAAAGCGCTTTCCTCTAATATTTAGGTGAGTAGGTTTGTCCCCCAATCCATAAAAAGCTTCATTTGAAGGCAAATACTTTGTACAAAACACGTAGTAGCCACCGAAGTCCGCATTTTCCTCCCAATGCATGGGCGCAAAATCCCTATTGATGATTTTGCCATTTCTATCTTCAAAAGAAATCAGAAAACTCTTTTTTTCTATCTTGCAAGATATCGTATTGGTCTTTACGACATAAGTATCACTTGTTTCCTTAAATTCAAAGACAGCAACATGCTGATCTTTATTCTCCACTGCATAGGAAAAATCTTCCAAAAATTGGCCTTGGGGGGCCAAACGAACACGAATGATTTCATCACTCACGACTTTCACTTCCACTGCGGCATTACCGTCAGTAAAAAAATAATTGTTGTCCTGCTGGTAATGGCCACTCACTGCCTTCAGGTAGCGTTTTACTATCTGCGGCAGATCCAGTACCGGGTTATTCTTATGTTGAATCCCTGAGTCTAGCGTCTCGTTCACCATCTCCCCATCACCGATAGATCCTTTGCTGTTATCCGCCATACGTATGCTTCAATTATTCCAAGACAAAATACTACATCTTCCTTTAAGTAAAAAATAAAAATTAATCCCGTGCCGAACGCATGCCAAGATAAAAATGCGAAAAATTTAGATTATATAATTGAAAAAGGCTTACCTAACTTCCAAAGACAATCATCGACAGTCCGAAGTTCGGTAAGCCAGCTGTTATTCTAATTAGGCGAAAGCCAACCAGTTGCTACTCTCAGAATAGCACTCTACCACATTTACTTTACTATTAAACGCAAAAGAGCTCATTAAGCAACTAATATCTTGACGCAGGATGGCAATACAACTCGCCACAAGTTCCCTGTTATAGCCTTTATCTTCCAATTTCAACACATAGCCCATGTTAATAAGCTTGGCTAATGCTCTTCCTAGGTCGATTTGCTTGCGCTGGGGCAAATTTCCGTCCACGCTTACAGCCATCTCATCTTTCACATAAACACAAGCGCTGGTCGTAAGCGGATTTTGACTTAAATACTCAAGCAGGTTATTGGCTTTCTTTTTTCTCATATCGCGCAACACGATGTCCGCGATCTGTGTATACAACATCTCATTAGATCCTTCAAATATCTGAAAGGGCCTGCTATCAAGTGTTCCTCTGCCGCCAATATGGCTGATCCGGTAACCATTGGCCCCTGAAAGTTGCATCAGCAATTGCGACGATTCCTGCATCAGATCGGTCACCAAGGCTTTCATGCTGTTTGCCTCCAACCCTTCGCTAGCTACGTTATTGTCCGTTCCACTGATATCGCAACTCCTTGCACACATGGCAGAACAGATGGTGTAGGCTGCCTGCATGCGGGAAATCTGATATTGCACCTGATCATAAGACAGCAAGTTACCCGATCCTACGTACCTATTCTGACAGTGGGCCACTGCCTCGTCTAGCATTCGCTTCAAGAAGCCCATTCCCATACCTGGGAATTGCATTCTACTGCGATGAAGGATATCCAACATCATTTTTAAACCCGTAGATTCAGGCTCCAAGCGGTTTAGCTTTGGCACCTCGACATCTACCTTATTCAACCCATAGGGAATCATATAAAGTCCCAGATTATCATAGTACTCCAAAACCTCTATCTGCTGGTTATCTTGGTAGGAATCGCATATAAAGAAATCTATATCTCTTGCTAACTCGCCATTGGGCAGCGTTTTGCGAGCGGTCATCAGCCAATAATCGGCCATACCTGTGAGGCCCTGCCAATGTTTCGTCCCCTGGATATGATATTTATCCTCATATTCCATATAGCAGGTCTTCATATTCAAGGCATCGCTACCGTAAGCGGGTTCCGTAATCATCAGCCCACCCATATTCTGCCTTTCAAGAAAGCGGCTGAAAATTCCGGATTTCATCAACTCATTGGCATATTTGCTCACAGGCTCCAGAAATAGCGCTATATTGATACCAAAGGTAAGCGAAAGTGGCAACGATTGATAAGACGCAGCGGAAAGTAGTCCTAAACACTCTTTTACCATGCCGCCACGACCTCCAAAACATTTGGGAATAGCAACAGACAAAGGCTGCTTGGACATAATCCCCTCGAGGATATTTGCTGGCAGACCACGCTTATGGCTCAATTCATTAATATCGTTCTTTACTTGAAATAGATCTTTCAGGGTATCCTCAAAATCCTTGATGAACTCAGCAAACGTAAGTTCGGGTACTGAAATATTTAAAACACTCACTTATTATAAATTTGATTCTTGATGAAAACATATAGGTATAAAACCGTTTCTGATCTAATAATGTGTCAAACGGTTAACTTAAGAAACACATAAAACCTTGCTCTTAACCATAGTACGGGTAAAGATAGGCAAAAAAGGAGCAACAATTTAGAAAAATTCAAAATAATGTCAAAAATCATTTTTTAATATGATTGCAGACAAAAAGCTACTATCGCACAATCAAATCTGCAGTTTTGCCTTGCGTCATCAGGAGTAAATCGGCAGGTGCCAAACCAATAAGCAGGCCCTGACGTCCTCCGCTCACAACTATTTCCTCATGATTCAACAGGCTTTGTTGGTAATATGTTGGATAAGCTTTTTTCATTCCTATGGGAGAGCAACCACCGCGGATATATCCGGTAAGCCCCAACAGTTCCTTAACCTCTACCATGTCTATATGTTTTTCTCCTATGACCTTTGCGGCCTTTTTGAGATCCAAATGTTCCAACACAGGAATTACCAAAACATATATTTTCTTTTCCCTCGATTTTGCTACAAGCGTCTTGAAAAACATGGCAGGCTCAGCTCCCACTTTCCGGCAGACAGACATTCCATCTATCTCACCATCGTCTATATCGTACACTATCTCCCGATAAGGAACGGAATGTGTATCTAACAAGCGCATAGCATTTGTCTTAGCAACTTTCTTTGACATTGGGCACAAAGCTAGGAAAAAGATAGATGGGTATTATAGTCGTTTTTTCGAATAGCCCAAGGCCTCTACACCATCCGCTTTATGATCCTTAGCCGATGGGTGTATCTATTCTCTTCCTTTGAATAAATCCCCTGACTGTCTATTTGATCAATTTTCACCCTTCCGCTAGCATGGATTATTTCTGATTCGCCCAACATCATCCCCACATGTGAAATTCTACCCTCCTCATTGTCAAAGAAAGCCAAATCGCCCAATTTTGCTTCCTGTACAAAATCTACTTGACTGCCTTGCTCAGCTTGCTGCCAAGCATCTCTCGAAAGCTGGATGCCGAAAAACCGATAGACAGCCTGTACAAACCCAGAACAATCAACTCCAAACAGGGTCCTCCCTCCCCACAGATAGGGTGCATTAAGAAAGAATTGACTTACCTCGGCCACTTCATTTTCAAAATTGGACAGTACAGGTTCTCTCACAAGGCCCAAAAAAAGGTATTCCTGTGCGTTGATGCGAAACATGTTGTCCTCCAAGAAAGGCAGCACGCTTCCAGGCAACAAATGTATGCTTTCCTCCTTGCCTACCTTTAAGGCCATTGCCATGGTGGACAAATCGGACAACTGCTGAGGTTGCCGCAATAGCGCATATACTTCGTCGTCTATGGGCTGCTGCTGTTTTGTGCTGATCCATCCTTGATAACCATCGTGAGCCAAACGGACATAAACATGGTCCTTCGAGCTTTCCAACACCTCAAAGGATTCTCCGAACAATACTTGAGAAATCATCTCACTCTTATTGGAAATATCTTCTCGCAAAGGAATTACAGGAAGGTTACATATACCGTATCTCATCAGTTCGTCAGCTATAGGACTATCATTTATTTTATAGAAAAGCAAATATATAGCTTCGCGGCAAATTTCCAGATTAAAAAAATAATAGTTACCACTTGTTGAAACTTAACTTGGATATATTTGTTTTGTTGTATAACAAAAATCAAATAACAACATAATGGAAACTACAACCTACAAATTAAGACATATCCTAATAGCTGTAGACAACAGCGCCTATTCGGAAAAAGCCGTACAGTATGGCTTCGATCTAGCTGTATCTTTGAAGGCACGTGTGACGCTCATACATGTAATAGATCCGCCTACCGCGAATAGCTACGGTGGTATGGATCCCATAATGGGCTCCCAAACAGCTTTCATCCCCGAATTGAATGAAATTCAGGAAGAGAACTCAAAGGAGTTGTTGGACAACCTGAAAAAAAGATGGACCGACGACGACAGCCTGGTCAATACAGTAAGCAAAATTGGGCAACCAAAGAATGAAATCCTAGAGACAGCACAAGAGATAAGCGCCGATCTCATTGTTTTAGGCACACACGGCAGAACTGGTTTTGATCATTTCATCTCCGGTAGCGTCTCGGAAAGCGTGGCTAGGCATTCTGTATGTCCAGTACTGATTGTACCCAGCAAGGACGAGAAAAAATAACCGCAATAAGCTTATCAAAAATGGAAAACGACCCTAAAGTGGGTCGTTTTCTGATTGTTCAAAAGGCTTGCAGGATGTTGCAGCAAAAGCTGATTTGCTTTGCTATTCGCCATGCAGCCAAGCTTTTTTTGCAAGAAGCTCATCTTCGCTTTCACGAATATCCTCGTCATCCACGCAGCAATCCACAGGACATACAGCTGCGCACTGCGGCTCATCGTGAAAACCTACGCATTCGGTACATTTATCTGAAACAATATAATAAACCTCGTCCGAAAATGCTTCTTGAGACTCGTCCGCATCCAATGTATTTCCTTCGCCAAAATCTATTACCCCATGTAAAGCCGTTCCTTCGGAAAACTTCCACGAAGCACCTGCATCATATATGGCATTGTTTGGGCATTCCGGCTCGCAAGCTCCACAATTGATGCATTCATCTGTAATCTTAATCGCCATTATAATATAATAAATCGGGTATTAAACTTATTTTTGCAAATCCAAATTGATTTGTCTACAAAGTAAGTAGTTTTTACTCACACGTCAAATCAAAAGATTTTGCAAATATAACATTAATATCTTTTATCTGTTTTGAACAACTCGAATTTGACATATAGCAAACGTATAGAAGCCTTTAAAAAACTTGGCTACTACATGCAAGAAGCACACGATTTGCCTTCTCTAATAAGCACCGCAGCACAGGGCAATCCTTGGTTTACTACACAAAACGTCCAACTGTCTATCCGCTCTTGGGCGGACAAGCTCACTATCGAAAAGCTAGATGAATGGCTAGCTCCCTACTCCGGAAAAATAGCTGAAACAAGCGATAAGGTAGTAGGATTGGTGCTTGCGGGCAATATTCCTATGGTGGGATGGCATGATGTCTTGGCAACCCTGCTGATCGGATTAAAAGTTCAGATCAAACTTTCTTCCGATGATAAGCTATTAATCCCTCACTTTCTTTCGAAGCTCATTGAGATTGAGCCAGCCTTTTCAAACCGTATAGATTTGGTAGAACGCTTACAGGGTATCGATATAATTATCGCCACCGGCAGTAATAATACTTCTAGGTATTTCGACTATTATTTTGGAAAGTACCCACACATCATACGTAAAAACCGCAATGGGATAGCAGTTCTTACGGGAAAGGAAACAACGGACGAAATTGTTCGGCTGGGGCACGATATATTCGACTACTTTGGCCTAGGCTGTCGCAATGTCTCTAAAATATATGTCCCAAAGGAATATGATTTCAAGCAATTTTTTGAACCGCTTGAACACTTTTCTGACATCAGTCTACACCATAAATACCATAATAACTATGACTATAACAAATCCATTTACTTGGTAAATGGGGATGTACATTATGATAATGGTTTTCTACTTTTAAAAGAGGATACACGAATAGCTTCACCATTAGCGGTGGTGTACTATGAAAGTTACGACAACATAAATGATGTAGCTGCAGTCTTACAGAACAGATCCACCGAAATACAATGTATCGTAGCTGAAAATAACAGTATTGAACCTCTGTCAAATTTACCAGTGTTCACATTTGGACAAACGCAATATCCTGCACTAGACGATTATGCAGATGGAGTAAACACGGTGCAATTTCTCATTGAGAATATTAATTGAACAGGCAGTTAGTGGAAGCTTAGCTTAATTTATCAGCCAACTGCCGCATGATATATACCGGCGATTTCTTTTCATATACAATAGTATATACTGCTTCGCATATGGGCATATCCACCTGATATCTTTTATTGATCTCGTGCAAACAGGCAGAAGCATAATAACCTTCCGCTATCATGTTCATCTCCAACTGTGCAGATGTGACGGTGTACCCCTTACCCAGCATGTTGCCAAAGGTCCTATTTCGACTAAATTGCGAGTATGCGGTAACCAATAAATCTCCTAGATAGGCGGATTCGTTAATATCTCTATCGATAGGGTGTACCGTGCTGAGGAACCTAGCCATTTCCCGTATTGCATTGGAAATAAGAACGGCCTGAAAATTATCCCCATAACCGATGCCATGACAAATGCCACTCGCCACAGCATATATATTTTTCAGCACGGCACCATATTCCGTTCCATAAATATCGTCGGAAATAACCGTCTTTATATACCTCGTGCGCAAAAAGTGGGCAAAATGCGCAGCCATTTCCATATCTACGGAAGCAACCGTCAGGTACGATAATTTTTCCAACGAGACTTCCTCCGCATGGCATGGCCCGCTAATAACGGCTATTTTATGCAAGGGTATATCATAGGTAGACTGCAAGAAATCGCCTACTATCTTATTGTCTTCCGGCACGATCCCCTTAATTGCGGAAATCACAGATTTACCTTTAAACAGTTCCTTATCCACACCTTTAAGGGCATCTTTGAGAAATGCTGCGGGCACATTGAGCACTACATAGTCCGCTTCTGTGATAGCATGCACGATGTCTGTCGTGACTTGCTGCGATGGCAACTTTACTTCTACCGCGCTTAAATAATTGGGATTGTGGTGGTACTCCCTGATATATATAGCAGTCTCTTCATTCCTCATCCACCAAAAAATGGATTTATCCTCCCGATTGTCGCTCAGCATTTTGATCATAGCTGTCGCCCAGCTACCACCGCCTATGACAGCGATTTTGTTTTTTTTCATTGCTTTTCCACTACTTCCATCTTCTCGGCAAAATGTGCACAATAGTCCCTGAGGTCACCTATCACCGCTTCTGCCAGCGGATCGCTATTTGCTGCGCGAAGAAAGCTGTCGCCCATGGTCTGCAATGTTTCATAGAAAAAACGTTTCATTTCGTCCAAAGGCATATCCTTTGTCCAAAGATCTATACGCAGGGAATTTTTGTAATGGTGGTCCCATAAGGCCAAGAACAATGCCTTGGCAGGAAGGCTGTCTTTATTTTCGCCATCGCTGGACTGCCATGTAATATTTTCTGGCACATTATTGTCGTCCAGCTCTATAGTCAAATTGATGTTTGCTTTTTTCATGTACTCTAATCGTCGCTATTAAAATTCCAACCACATACTCAAATTATGAATATGCATGTTATTTTTTTCTTCCAAATTTCCTATTTCCTTTTGTTGTATTTTTTTTAGGCTTCGTTTTCTCCTTCGCTTTTGTATTACTGGCTTTTTTTTCGTGAAAGGCGCCCTTATACTCTGGGTTTTCCTTTCGCTTTTGCATATCTATTTCACGAGCCATAGCCTGCCGTTCTTCGTAAGGGGTGGCCTCCACAACTACGTCTTCCGGAATTTCGCTCACGGGGATCTCTTGCCGAATTAATCGTTCTATTTTCTTCACATAATATGCTTCGGCCTCATTGTAAAACGTGATAGCAACACCTGTATGTTGTGCCCGCCCCGTACGGCCAATGCGATGTACGTAATCTTCTATCACAATGGGTACATCGAAATTGATAACATGGCTCACCTCACTAACGTCCAGTCCGCGCGCCGCTACGTCAGTGGCTACCAGTACACGTATATTACCTTCCTTAAATGCGTTAATACTATTGATCCGCGTGTTTTGTCCCTTGTTTGCATGTATGACCCGAACATTGTCCTCCCCATATTTGCGAGACAGGAACTTGAACAGGTTATCGGCCACGACCTTGGTCTTGCAAAAGACAATAAGCCGAGTAATCTGCTCGGTATTGCCAAGCAAGTAATGGAGTAGGTTAATCTTTGTCTTATTATTGGGCACGCGGTACAGGAATTGTGATATGCTATTTGCTGGCGTAGCTTGTGGCATCACTTCTACCACGACGGGAAATTTCAAAAAGTCTCCTGCAATCTTATGCACCAATTCACTCATGGTAGCAGAAAACAACAGGTTCTGCCTCCTGCGGGGAACCACTTCCAGGATGCGATGAATTTTGCCAACAAAACCCATATCCATCATCTTGTCGGCTTCGTCCATGACCAGAAACTTAAGAGATTTGGTCACGATGTCGCCATCCAAATAGAGATCCAAAAATCGACCCGGAGTTGCCACCAAAATATCCACGCCTCTTGCCAACGCTTCTTTCTGTGTTTTCGGCCCCAACCCGCCGTAAAGCACTACGGTACGTAAATCGGTATACTTAGCAAATAGCTTAATATTCTCTTCTATTTGCATGGCCAGTTCACGCGTAGGCGAAAGAATCAACGCACGTGCATCATTACCTTGAGCATACTTAAGCTGCATGATAATGGGCAATACATAGGCCGCGGTTTTCCCCGTTCCTGTCTGTGCAACGCCCATAAGGTCCTGTCCGGCAAGAATGGGACTTATAGCCTTTTGCTGTATAGGTGTTGGCTCCTCATACCCTGCATCTGCTATTGCATTGAGTATCTGCCTATTGAACTTGAAATCTTCAAACGATGCACGCATAGGCCGCAAAGATACGAATACGAAGCCGTATTTTGCTCTTTCTAGCCCGCCATATCCGATATACACCGCACCAATTTTCGCTTGGCGAGGGGAAGCAGGGTTTGTTCCAGTGGGAAATTCATGTCGCTTACAATGTGGTACACAGCTGGATTGGGAATAGCTCTGTTGCTCAGAATGAGGTCCGTACGAATCGCTTCAGGAGCACTAAAAATAAAGGAACGCTCATAACTGGTCACAAAAGTAGTATTGACCCCTCTATATTTTTCATCTTGGCCTTCAAATATTGTTATTTGATATTCGTACACACGTGTATCGCGCTCAGAACCGTTGCGCAACAGCAAATAACCGTGATATGGATAGAGCGGGACAAGCCCCACAGGTTCCACTGCCAAACGGCTATCAATAAATTCATATAGTTCCTTGCCTTCCTGTAAGGCTGGGCTCATCTTGTTCAAAGAATAACTGATGATTTGCTCTATCTGCTCCATCATTTCATTATCTTCTACAATCTTTGTATAAATCAGTTTGAGATTCTGCAAATCAATCGCCTTGAGTTTTCCTGGAAAAGTCTTGCACAAGGCTGTTTTGTTGCGCTTAAAGGACAACAAATTATTATAATGAAAAATCAAATCATTTAGATCGGGATACAATTTATTCTTATGAAAACAGGCATTGACATGTTGCAAATATGCCAAAACCTGGTATTTCTTACTTTCGAAATCGATATTTCCCTCGATAAACCAATTAACTGTGAGTTTTTTCATATCAACATTCCTTTTTTTTATATTTTCATATATAAGAGTTTTTCAATGAGACAAAACTAACGCCTGCATAAAACTAGCGAAAAAATAGCAAAAAAAACAACACTTTCTATTTTTATTATATCGTTTCTATATGTTTGTAAGAAATTATTCCTTTTCATATGTCCTCAATACTCATCAAGTCTGCGAACATAATCAACGAAGGTGAAAGCTTTGTTGCCGATGTTTATCTCAATCATGGAATCATCGAAATGATCTCATCGGAAATAAACCATCCTGCAGATACCGTTATTAACGCCGCAGGGCTACACCTCCTGCCGGGACTGATTGACGACCAAGTCCATTTTCGCGAACCTGGGCTCACGCACAAGGCAGATATCTGGCACGAAAGCAGGGCTGCCGTAGCGGGTGGAATCACCAGCTTCATGGAAATGCCCAATACCATTCCCAACACGCTCACGCAGGAACTTTTAGAAGAAAAGTACGACATTGCCGCAAAGAATTCCGTAGCCAATTATTCCTTCTTCATGGGAGCGGCCAATGATAACCTGGACGAAGTGCTGAAAACCGATCCAAGCAATGTATGCGGCATTAAAGTGTTCATGGGATCTTCTACCGGAAATATGCTGGTAGACAACGAAGCCACCTTGGAGGGCATTTTCAAAAATACGCCTATGCTCGTAGCCACACATTGCGAAGATGAAAAAACTATCCAAGATAACCTTGCTTATTATAAGGTACACGGCAATGGCGAATTGACCATTGAGATGCACCCAAAAATACGCTCGGCAGAAGCATGCTACCTATCCAGTAGCCGCGCAGTAGCACTGGCAAAAAAACACAACACGCGGTTGCACATTCTCCATATCAGCACGGCCAGAGAGATAGATTTGTTCAACAATGAAATCCCGCTTGCGCAAAAACGTATTACTGCCGAAGCCTGCACGCACCACCTATGGTTCACCGATAAGGACTATACCACCAAGGGAAATTTCATCAAGTGGAATCCAGCAGTAAAGACAGAAATAGACCGGGCAGCGATTAGACAGGCCGTAATAGGTGGGTACATTGATGTGATCGCTACAGATCATGCTCCGCATACTTTTGGTGAAAAATCGCAGCCTTATGCACTTGCACCCTCGGGAGGTCCTTTGGTGCAGCATACCCTTATGGCTTTGTTAGACCTAGTTCATCAAGGTGTATTCACTTTGCAGCAGATCGTAGAAAAAACCGCACACAATCCAGCAATCTGTTTTCAGATAGCCAATCGTGGATTCATTCGCGAAGGTTATGCCGCAGATTTGGTATTGGTAGATCTCGATCGGCCTTACCTGGTGAGCAAGGAAAACATTTTGTCAAAATGCGGATGGTCTCCTTTTCAAGGCCATACGTTTCGCTCGAGTATTGCGCATACTATCGTATCTGGCAATTTGATATATTCTAATGGCCATTTTCAAAATGACCAGCCAGGAAAAAGGCTTTTGTTCAATCGTTGATGTTTCTCCTTTGGAGAGCGCATCGATGTCTTAAGAAACTTTGTCGTTTTTTGGTGCATTTATTGCTCATTGCAAGATATCCATTATATAAGACTTTGGCACTTGTAGTAGAAAATATATTTACACGCAAAAACACCATGAAAACCGCATATTTTTTTGTCATATCGATGATCATCGCTCTTACCTCATGCATGGAAAATCACGGCCAAAGTCATTTTAAGGACAACTATTTACCGGATACTAATATGTTTCAAAAAGCGTTCGCCCAGTATCGCGAGGGCACACTTACGCACAGGCGGATAAAACACATTGACATAGAACCGCTGATTTCAAAAAGAAATAGCAACTTATTTGTCACGGAAAAACTTGGTGAATCGGTAGAAAAAAGGGCTATTTATCAATTAAAATATGGGCAAGGAGAACAAAAGGTGCTCCTTTGGTCGCAAATGCACGGCAATGAGAGCACGGCAACTATGGCGCTATTCGATCTATTCAATTTCTTGGAAGGGAAAAATGATGGATTCGATGACGTAAGAAATTTAATTAGCAAAAGCACCACCTTATATTTCATCCCCATGGTCAATCCAGATGGGGCCGAACGATTTATACGTAGAAATGCCTTGGACATTGACCTAAATCGTGACTTTCGGGAGCACGTCAGTCCAGAATCCAGCCTGTTGCGCGCTGCGGCCGAACGTATTAAGCCCGACTACGGCTTCAACTTACACGACCAGCAGATATACTACAACGTGCCGAGAACAGGAACTCCGGCAACAATTTCTTTATTGGCACCGGCCTACAACTATGAACGGGATATCAATGATACCCGTGGCAGAGCCATACAACTCATCGTGGGCATAAACAAACTATTGCAAAACTATATACCAAACGGCGTGGCCAAATATAGCGATGCGCACGAACCGAGAGGCTTTGGGGACAATGTACAAAAACTTGGAGCAAGTACCATATTGATAGAGTCTGGTGGCTACAAAAACGACCCAGAAAAGCAATATATCCGTAAACTCAACTTCTTCATTATTCTGAACGCACTCATAGAGATATCCAAGAACTCTTATGAACAATACGATAAGGATGAGTATGAAATGATACCCGAGAACGCAACGAAGTTATGCGATCTTCTTATCAAAAACATCGAGCATTCTGTAAACGAATACGACTACAAGGTGGATCTAGCCATTAAGCGCGATGAGATCAATGCTCCTGACGGCAGCTATTTCATAAGAGGCCGTATAGATGATGTAGGCGATCTGAAAGACAGTTATGGCTATGAAGAGCTTGACGCCGAAGGCTTGCAGTTTATGAGTGGAAAAGTCTATGAAAAGACATTTGGAAGTGCGGCTGCTATTACAAAAACAGTGGCCTATGATCTGATGAAACAAGGATACTATGCCGTGCGAGTAAGCAATGCATCTACTTATGCCCCCAGCAAACTTCCCATAGTCATCTTATATAAAGGCACCATTGGAGGCAACAATCCGACACTGGGTAGCGAGGCATCCTTTTTCCTAGCAAAGAATGGGGAAGCCAAGTACGCCATTATTAACGGCTATCTGATTGACCTGGAAAATGCGCTCTCAGACAATTATATGAACGCCATAAGATAGACAGTGGCGAAAAAATTTTCGCCACTGTCTCTAAGCTTATTTTTATACTCTTTTCACCTTTATCGCTTGCGGACCTTTTTTGCCTTGTCCTACTTCATAGCTTACGGTATCATGTTCAGCTATACCATCGACGCCACCATCTACATCTTTAAAATGTACGAAAATATCGGTGCCATCTTCCTGAATAATGAATCCAAATCCTTTTTGTGCATTGAACCATTTTACTTTTCCAGTTTTCATTGTGTAAGTTGTATTATTATTGTTTGTAAAAGAACGAAAAGAGAAAATAATTTATCTAATCGCTTGAATTATACTAGCTATACCCCTTACAAGAGGCCGTTTAATTCAGAATTCAACTGAATTTTCGTTCGCTTTTTTCAGGAAACAAAAACAGGGAATGCATACCTTGAACTGAATCCATTAAACTATTTCAAAGATATCAATTAATTATACATATCAAATAAATGGCACAAAAAAACAAACGTTAAAACGCCAAAATAGCGGACAGGCTAACAACAAACAATTAACATCAGATAACACCCAATACCGCTGCGCATTTTACCATCTTAAAAAAAAGCCTGAAATCTCGTTTCTCAAGCGAAGATTTCAGGCAGCCATTCGTTTAAAATACCACTAGCTTTTTACAAATTAGGCTGTGGCGTTGTACGCAAGTATGGTTTTATGACCTTATGTCCCTTAGGAAATTTAGCAGGTATTTCCTCATCTTTTACCGCGGGTGTGATAATCACATCCTCACCTTCCACCCAATTGGCTGGTGTCGCCACAGAATAGTTGGCAGTAAGTTGCAACGAATCAATCACACGCAAAATCTCTTGAAAGTTTCTTCCTGTAGACGCCGGATACGTCAAGGTCAATTTCACTTTCTTATCAGGCCCGATGATAAATACCGAGCGTACGGTGGCCGTTGCCGAAGCATTCGGATGAATCATACCATATGCTTCAGATACCTTACGGTCTTCATCGGCAATAATAGGAAAGTTAACTTCCACATTTTGGGTTTCATTAATATCATTAACCCAACCGAGGTGGTCTTCTAGCTTATCCACACTCAAGGCCAGCACCTTCACCCCTCTTTTATCAAATTCACTTTTCAGAGAAGCGGTTTTGCCCAACTCTGTTGTGCATACAGGTGTATAATCCGAAGGATGGGAAAATAATAAAGCCCAGTTATCTCCAATATAATCATAAAAATCAATCTCACCAATTGTGGTCTTCGCCTTGAAATCTGGGGCGGTATCTCCTAATTGCAAACTCATATCTTTTTGTTTTGTTAAACACCAAACTATAATACCTACCAAATTAATAGACTTTTGTTTTAAAATCCAAGTACAAATTATCATTTTTAACAAAACTTCCATTTTTAGACACGGACATTACAATATATCACAAAACAACCAATTGCTATACTTATTTTTGGCAGCACTAAAACGAAACTGAAACACTTTTTATGGAAAACAAGCTAGCGCAGTTAAAAAGAGACATTGAACCTTTCAGGAAGCAAATAGTAGATCATCCCCTATACGCCTCGATCATGTCCATCGACGATTTGAATACATTCATGGAGTACCATGTTTTTGCAGTTTGGGATTTCATGTCCTTGTTGAAAGCATTGCAAAATGCCCTTACTTGCACCACCGTACCCTGGTTTCCTGTAGGGGATCCCGAAACGAGGTATCTCATCAACGAAATTGTCACCGGCGAAGAATCCGACTTGGACCAGCATGGCAGGAGAAAAAGCCATTACGAACTTTACTTGGAAGCCATGGAACAAAGTGGTTCTAACACCAGTTCCATGTTATTGCTGGAGCAGCAATTACGTGCAGGGCATACGCTAGACGATAGCGCAAAAACAGCCCAAATCCCTATCGAAGCAGCTGATTTTATTCGACAAACATTTGACATCATTCATTCCGGGAAAGCGCATGTTCAAGCAGCAGTATTTACATTCGGCAGAGAAGACCTCATTCCAGACATGTTCATCAACATCGTGAGAGATATAAATAAATCACTATCTAACAGCATCTCCATTTATAAATACTATTTGGAAAGACATATTGAGGTAGATGGTGATCACCACAGCCACCTAGCCTTGCAGATGACGGCCAAGCTATGTGGGAATGATGAAGAGAAATGGCAACAGGCAACCGATGGGGTCATTAAAGCACTGCAGGCGCGCATTCGTCTTTGGGATGGGGCCTTGGAGGTTCTCAAACATAAAGAAAAATCCTTCATGCACACCACTATGCAATAATTAAAAAATTGATTTACAACAAATAACAAAAGAAACACCGGCAATCACAAAGGCCATACGGAAAATCCCAAATATTAAATTTTGACGAAAGATATCCGTTTTTTACCTTTTTTTTCTATCTTCAACACCGAAATAATCTAAACTATCAGATGGTTCAATGAATTTTAATAAATCTTGTAGCGTTTAGATTGGATTACTTGCCGCCTAAAGGCAGGGAAACCTTTAAGGGTTTAATGCCCCTAACATGTGAGAATATCTATGTTAAGAAAAGTTGACGATTACCAAGATTTAGCCATTGTGATTGCATGGCCAGACCAAACAGCTTTCGGAGACGAGCGTTGGATGTCGATGTTAAAAAAAATTGGAATTGTAAAAAACCTCAATTTTCGAGTTGGGCACGCCGCCATCGTACTGGTACACCGTTCTAGTGGCAAGTTGGCCTATTATGACTTTGGCAGGTACATCACCCCTCGTGGCTACGGGCGTGCACGCTCACACACTACAGACCCACGCCTCACGTTGTCTATGTCTGCAGAGATCGATTCCCGGGGCAAGATCATAAATCTAGAAAGCATAATAGCCGAGATTGAACGTATAGAACATGCCACGCATGGCACAGGCAGGATATTTTTTTCGGTAGCCACAGGCTTGTCTTATACGGCTGCCAACAAATATGCGGAAAAAGTGATGGAAGTGGGTCCCATAAAATACGGCGCGTTTGCACGGGCCAACAATAGCTGCTCAAGGTTTGTAGCGCAGATACTTTTGGCAGGCTACACGCCAAAGCATCCTGCAAAGAAGCATGTCTTTATACCCGAATGCCTGAAACCAAGCCCCATGAGCAACGTGGTAAATTGCGTGCCAGACAGAATTGTCTATTGCTACCACAAAGGCGTGCTGGAGCAAAAGAAGATGAACAGGTTTCAATCATTCTATTTTCAACTACGGCTCTTGGGGCATAACCTTTTTTCCAAAAAAGCAGCCTTGCTCCCCAGCGACCAGCTGGCCCCGGGCTTGGTAGATGAACCTGAAAGACCTGTCGATTTGCCTCCTCATACCCAATGGTTAGGCGGCGTAAATGAGGGTGCATGGTTTTCACTATCTATCGTCTCAAAAAGCGAAAATTTCTACTCGGTCACTCGTTACGACAGCAAAGGGGAAATGGTCTATCAAGCAACCTGTGTGACAGAACGGGAAATAGATATGTGCAGACCTTTCTATTTCACCTATGATTGCGGCTACGATGCCCATCGCATTTTACAGGAAGATGAAATCATTCTGCTACGCACTACGGAAAGCGCCGAGCTGATGGTCAGTGATATGAACGACGTTTCTTAATTAATGCCCAGATTAGAGCTCCAACTCCAACCTGTCATAAGCCAAGTGAATATTGGACGGCAATTCCATGGAAACGTCGATATATTTGCCCATCCTATGCCCAATATGAGTTAGATAAGTTTGCTCAGCTCCGATTTCCTTTGCAAAAGCAATAGCTTCCGAGAGTGTAAAATGAGATATATGTGGTTCCCGCTGCAACGCATTGACGACAAGTATCTTTGAGCCTTTTATAAGTTTTCGTGATGCTTCCGACACGGTTTTAACATCGGTGAGATAGGTGAAGTCCCCTATCCGGTATCCTTTGATGGGCAATTTGTAATGCATAACATCTATGGGCTGAATGCAAACATCGCCAATCGAGAAAGGCAATTGTTCTACCAAATGCATCTCAACTTGTGGCACACCCGGATACCTCTCTGCCGAGAAGATATAGTAAAACTCACGCTTTAGCGCCTCTTGCACAAGCTCATCAGCATAAATATCCACGGCTTTCCCTTGCCTATAATTGAACGCGCGGATGTCGTCCAACCCAGCGATATGGTCCTTGTGCATATGCGTGAACAAAACCGCATCTAATCGCTTGACGTTTTCTCGAAGCATCTGATAACGAAAATCGGGCCCTGTATCTATTACAATTTGCTTGTCTTTCACCTCGATAAAGACGGAGGATCGAAGACGCTTATCCCGGGGATCGGTAGATTGACATACAGGGCAATCACATGCAATCATGGGCACACCTTGTGAGGTTCCAGTTCCAAGAAATGTGACTTTCAAAGCGTTAATTTTGTTTGTTTGATAGAATAAAGTAATTGCTTTTGCTTATCGTCCAGCAGAGACTGATCAATTTCCATTCCATTGATCAGATTGACCAGCGAATTAATTTTCACTTCCATGTTAGAGAATTTATTGACCACTACCACCTTACTATGCTGTATCACGCAAGAACCAGTACGAAAGTTCCCTTTCTCATACCTAACTTTAAATCCCAAAGACAAAAGCAGCCTTTCCAGTTTATCCAAAGAAGTTTGCGTAAATGGCAACACGTTGTTATAGAAATTGATCGTTAAAATTAAACATTATCCGCATGGTATTCAAGAGGTAGCCTACATTAAATTCTATCTCCCTATCTTAGGTACCCAGTTGCATCAATAGTTCACTAAATGCCCGCTTATCGGTATCGAAGGTAAGCACTTTGTCGTCTAACAGGTGTATGGGCATCCAACGAAAAGCCTGTAGCACCTCTCCTTCTCCATCAAAGTCAAAAGCTTTTTCCTTGAACGAAACGTGAAATGGACCAGGATAGTCTACCAGGTAATAAACAGATAGGATCTGGCTATCATTAAAGTATGATCGTTCAAAAAAATCCGTCGTATAGATATGTCTCAGTACATTCACTGCAACTCCGCACTCTTCCAAGTACTCCCTTTTAAGACCATCAATCAGCCCCTCTCCATATTCCAGCCCCCCACCGGGAAACTTGGTAAAGCGCATGCCATATTCCTGTTCGTCACTCAAGAGCACTTCGTCCTTGTCATTCAGCAAGATACCGTATACACGTACGTTAAAAGGATAGAGACTTTGCATAAAGCAAATGTAAAAACAAATTATATTCAAATGAAAACGCTATCTTTACATCTCTAAAAAAACGAGGAAGCATTGGATTATTTACAAGGATTAAACCCTTCCCAAAGGGCGGCTGTAGAACAAACCGAAGGACCCGTAATGATAGTGGCAGGTGCAGGATCGGGCAAAACGAGGGTCATCACCTATCGGGTAGCGCACTTAATCAGAAACGGTGTAGACCCTTTCAATATCTTGGTATTGACTTTCACCAACAAGGCGGCGAAGGAAATGCGCGAGCGGATAATGCAGGTAGTGGGAAATGAAGCCAAGAATATTTGGATGGGCACCTTCCACTCCGTATTTGCAAAAATACTTAGAGTGGAAGCGCATCATATTGGATATCCTAATAATTTCACGATATACGACACCGACGATAGCAAAAGCCTCATCAGGGCCATTCTGAAAGAAATGCAACTAGATGATAAGCTATATAATGCCAATTTCGTCTATGGTCGTATTTCAGCGGCGAAAAACAACCTGATCTCGGCTGCCGAATACGCCAAAAATGCCCAAATACAAGCGGAAGATCAATCGGGCGGTCGCTCTCAACTTGGACAGATTTACCTGACCTATACCCAGCGGTGTTATAAGGCGGGGGCAATGGATTTTGATGACCTGCTGTTCAAGACCAATGTGCTCATCAAGGATCATCCAGAAGTACTATACAAATACCAAAGCAAGTTCAAATACCTTATGGTGGACGAGTATCAAGACACCAACTTTTCGCAGTACCTTATTGTGAAAAAGCTCGCTGCCATGAACGAAAACATTTGTGTAGTGGGTGATGATGCGCAGAGTATTTATGCTTTCAGAGGAGCGAACATCCAAAACATACTGAATTTCGAACGCGATTACCCCGATCTGCACGTGTTCAAATTGGAACAGAACTATCGATCTACGCAAAATATTGTCAACGCAGCAAATAGCATTATCTCGAACAACACGAATCAGCTCAAGAAAAACGTATTTTCTGAAAATGAAGAGGGCGACAAGATAAAGGTAGTTCGTGCTTTCAGTGACAATGAAGAAGGAAAAATGGTAGCGGAGGCCATTCTTCAGGATAAATCGTTGCAAAACCTGCACTTCAAGGATTTCGCCATTTTATATCGTACCAACGCCCAGTCTAGGGCCATGGAAGAATCCCTACGCAAGTTGAACATCCCTTACAAGATATACGGAGGCACTTCCTTCTATCAAAGAAAAGAGATAAAAGACCTGATAGCCTATTTTAGGCTCACGCTCAACCCCAATGATGAGGAGGCACTCAAAAGGGTTATCAACTACCCTAGAAGAGGCATTGGCGACACCTCGGTTGAGCGTATATTCATAGCTGCGGACCAACATCAAAAAACGTTGTGGGAAATAGTATCCAATCCGCAACAATTTCTTGACGGTCGCACCGCGGCGGCGGTATATCCTTTTGGATCCATGATACAGAGCTTTCAAGTGCTGGAAAAAAAACACAAAGCCTATGATGTGGCGCTCCATATCGCACAGCACTCTGGCCTATTGAAAGACTTATACGAAGACAAATCCGTAGAAGGACTGAACAGATACGAAAACATCCAAGAATTGCTGAACGGAATCAAGGAATTTAGCGAGCGGGAGGATATCGAAGAACACGGCTTGAATGTATTCATGCAAGATGTTGCCTTGCTCACCAATGACGATAACGACAAAAATCCCAATGCCGATACCGTATCGCTCATGACCATTCACTCTTCAAAGGGACTTGAATTCCCGCAGGTTTTCATCGTGGGCCTAGAGGAAAACCTTTTCCCTTCACAGCTTTCCCTCAACTCGCGCAGCGATCTCGAAGAAGAACGGAGGCTGTTCTATGTAGCGATCACGAGAGCAGAAAAAAAGCTTACACTTTCATATGCGACATCCCGTTATCGTTGGGGAACACTCAACAATTGTGAACCAAGTCGTTTCATAGATGAGCTCGATCCACGATACCTTCATTTGGAATATAGCTTCAACCAAGCAAAGCCCAGCACTGGCGGTGGCTTTGATGACGAACGCATAGGCTGGGGGCAATCTTCAAAAGATGTATTTTCTAAGCCAAAGCCCAAAATCATGCCCAAGACGACATCTATCTTGCCCAAGGCGCACACCCCTACTGCCGGCTTTAGCCCTTCGGACACCAGTGGCCTACAGGTAGGCATGGAAGTAGAACATGAACGATTCGGATTTGGCAAGGTTATCAACCTAGAAGGCAACAAGCCAGACATAAAGGCAACTATTTTCTTCAAAGAATTAGGACAGAAGCAATTGTTGCTTAAATTTGCAAAATTAAGGATTATCAATTAAACGCGGTTGATTGTTTGCATTAGCTGACAACACAACCCACAACGGAGAACAAAAAATGAATTTCGATTATAATAGTACCAGAGAAAAACTGATATTGGCAGAGTACGGACGCAATGTTCAAAACATGGTGGACTATATCTGTACTTTACCCACTAAGGAAGAGCGAAACAAACATGCTCAAGTGGTGATAGATTTGATGGGTTTTTTAAACCCACATCTACGCGATGTCTCTGATTTCAAGCACAAGCTTTGGGATCATTTACACATCATATCCGATTTCAAAATTGACGTAGATTCACCCTATCCAAAACCGAGCCCCGGCGCCATCCATGCCAAGCCAGAGCGGTTAGAATATCCTCAGCACCGCATCAAGTACAAGCATTACGGTCATGTGGTGGAGATGATGATCGAGAAGGCGAAGAAAATGCAGGATCCAGAGCGGAAGCAGCATATGGCGCAGTCACTGGCCAATTTCATGAAAATGGCCTACATGACTTGGAACAAAGATACGGTTGCTGATGAGCATATCCTGGAAGACCTCAAGGAAATATCCAACAGCGAGCTCGCACTTTCTGAAGATGTTTCGTTAACAAAGGTGGAGTTCAAGACGCCGCCTCCTGGCAACCGTACCAAAGTAGCCAACAATCAGAACAACCAAAACGGCAAAAAGAGAAACCAAGGCAACAACAATAACAAAAAGCGCCAAATGGGAAAACGCCATTAAACACTCGTTAACCAAGTATTATTATTAAAGAGAGCCGGCTCATTATCGCTCAACGCAACGGATAAAGAGCCGGTCTTATTTTTTAGCATCATGAACGCATTTGAAATTGTAGGGGGAAAAGCATTAAAAGGGGAAATTATCCCACAGGGCGCAAAAAACGAAGCCTTGCAGATACTATCTGCGGTATTGCTTACGCCCGAAAAAATGACCATCAGCAACATACCGGATATTAAAGACGTCAACAAATTGATCGAGTTGCTAGCTGCATTGGGCGTGAAAGTAGATCGCATAAACGAAGACACGTATACTTTCGAAGCAGACAATATCGATATAAACTATTTCCAGTCACCGGAGTTCAAAACCAAAGGCGGCGGATTACGAGGCTCCATTATGATTGTAGGTCCTCTGTTGGCTCGCTTCGGCAAGGCAGCGATCCCCAAACCAGGTGGCGACAAAATTGGTCGAAGACGACTGGACACCCATTTTTTGGGATTTGAGAAACTAGGAGCCAAGTTTAACTACGATCCTGACAACCATTTTTTCAATATAGATGCTACCAACCTGAAGGGCACCTACATCCTGATGGATGAGGCTTCGGTGACCGGTACAGCCAATATCGTGATGGCCGCTGTGCTGGCAAAAGGAAAAACAACCATATACAATGCGGCTTGCGAGCCTTATCTGCAACAATTATGTAAGATGCTCAACCGCATGGGAGCCAAGATAAGCGGCATAGGTTCTAACCTACTTACCATTGAAGGTGTAGATTACCTCAGCGGTACCGAACATCGCATGCTGCCTGATATGATAGAAATCGGGTCATTTATCGGGCTAGCAGCAATGACGGGATCTGAGATCACAATTAAGGATGTCCATTTTGACGAATTGGGTATTATACCTACGGTATTTCAACGCTTAGGGATAAAGCTGGAACGTCGGGGTGACGATATTTATATTCCTGCACAGGCACACTATGAAATAGACACCTTCATAGACGGCTCCATACTCACAATAAGTGACGCGCCCTGGCCAGGGTTTACACCAGATCTGCTCAGTATCGTGCTTGTAGTAGCCACGCAAGCCAAGGGCAATGTACTAATCCATCAGAAAATGTTTGAAAGTAGACTTTTCTTCGTCGATAAACTGATCGATATGGGAGCGCAAATCATACTATGTGACCCTCACAGGGCGACCGTCATTGGCCTCGACAAGGCCTTCAAACTAAAAGGCATAGAAATGACTTCTCCAGACATTCGCGCAGGGGTTTCGCTATTAATAGCAGCCTTGTCTGCCTCGGGCAAATCTACAATATACAATATAGAACAGATTGAAAGAGGCTACCAAAACATAGACAAGAGATTAATTGCATTGGGCGCTGATATAAAGAAAATCGATAGAGCACCTCTTTCACACTAAACATAATGTTGAATAATATTGTTAGTTAACAAATAAAGCTAAAGGCAAAACATTACATCACATTAATTTTCTTTTGCTTTAGTTAAATATTAACAAAAAATTGTTCAAAGATGAAAAAGAAATTATTAGCGGTTGGCATCAGTGCTCTTTTACTTGCCTCTTGTGCAGGCAATCCGGAAGGTAAACGATCGGATAGCAGCGAAGCAACCGAAGTAGCTACCACGGAAGGAAAATCCGAATTGGCGGTAGACACTGCAGCATCAGAAGTTAGATGGGAGGGTACCAAAGTAACTGGTAGCCATCACGGTACAGTAAAAATCAAATCCGGCAATTTATATTTTGAGGATAGCACCTTAGTAGGTGGAAATTTTGTGCTCGACTTAAATACGATCGCAAACACGGATTTGGACGGCGAGTCCAAACAGAAGCTGGAAGGGCACCTAAAAAGTGAAGACTTCTTTGACGTGGCAAAGTTTCCCGAAGCCACTTTCGAGATTAGCAAAGTAAGTAAAGAAGGGTCTACACTAAAAATCTCAGGAAATCTAACTATAAGAGGAGTTAGCAAGAATATCACCATAGATGCAGAGCAGATTGCGTCAACAGGTGAACATTTCGAGGCTACCACAGATTTCAATATTGTGCGTGGGGACTGGGGCGTAAATTATGAAGGGAAGCAAGACGACCTGATCAGCAAAGAGATTAACTTTAAGATAAAAATCATTGCTCATTAATCTATCAAACAAAAGGCTTGGGAGTTTTCTCAAGCCTTTTGTTTGATATTACATACCCGTACGCACCTAACTTATTTGGAAGATATCGCATCAATGATATCATATTGCGTGATAATGGCAATCTTTCCGTCGCTATCTTCCACCAGTACCGCACTATTCGTCTTATTAATTAAAGAAGATATACGATCGATACTGGCATTGGCATCTACAAAAGGAAAAGAACTGGTCGCAATCCGACCAATACTATCAGACTTTACAGAAGGATTTTCCAGCAACGCATTAAGGATATCTCCTTCTGTCACCTTGCCAACCACCATTCCCTTTTGGGTTACTGGAAGCTGTGAGATATTGAGTGTCTTCATGATGTTAAATACCTCCAGCACGGTCTTCTCTTCATCTACCATGACCGTTTCCTGAGCACCCCTCTTAGCCAAAATTGTACTTGCGGTCAATTTCTCGTCCTTCAGGAAGCCGCGTTCTCTCAACCAATCCTCATTGAACATCTTGCCTACATATCTCGAACCGTGATCATGGAATATGACAACAACCACATCGTCTTTCTTAAGGCGATCTTTCAATTGATGGAGGCCGGCAATAACGGCACCCGCAGAGTTTCCAACGAAAATCCCATCTTGCAGGGCTATCTCCCTAGTCATAAGTGCAGCATCTTTATCTGTCACTTTCTCGAAATAATCAATGACATCAAAATCGACGTTCTTGGGCAAGAAATCCTCCCCTATCCCTTCGGTGATATAGGGATAGATCTCCTCCTTGTCAAACTCTCCCGTTTCCTTATATTTTTTAAACACAGAGCCATAGGTATCTATACCCCACACCTTGATATTAGGGTTTTTCTCCTTGAGAAACTTACCCGTACCAGATATAGTGCCCCCTGTGCCAACCCCGACAACCAAATGGGTGATCTTTCCTTCGGTCTGTTCCCAAATCTCGGGGCCAGTTTGTTCATAATGCGCTTGGCTATTGGACAAATTATCGTATTGATTGGGTTTCCACGCATTCCGTGTTTCTTTTTCCAATCTGCTACTTACTGAATAATAAGATCTAGGATCCTCTGGATCCACATTTGTGGGACATACAACAACTTCTGCCCCAAAAGCCCGTAGCGCATCAATTTTTTCTTTTGATTGCTTGTCTGTAGTAGCAAAAACACATTTATACCCTTTGATCACTGCCGCGATGGCCAATCCCATTCCCGTGTTGCCCGACGTACCTTCGACAATCGTCCCACCCGGTTTCAGAAGACCTGCCTTCTCCGCATCCTCAATCATTTTGACAGCCATTCTATCCTTAATTGAATTCCCCGGATTGGTTGTTTCAATTTTTGCTAGGACAGTCGCAGGTATGTCACTTACGATCTTGTTGAGCTTGACCAAAGGGGTATTCCCTATCGTTTCAAGTATATTGTTGTACCACATATGTACCAAAAGTAAAAATTAAAACTGGAAAAGACATAAGCTTTCTACCTTCTACTTCACGACGGTTCAATCAAAACTTCAAATGTTTGACGGTCAAACCATTGTTAATAAGTTGTTTTAAACTCTCAATACCTACTTTCAAATGGCTTTCGACATAGTTGGCCGTTACGGAAGAATCGCTTTCCGCTGTTTTCACGCCCTCTGGAATCATCGGTTGATCGGATATCAACAGAAGTGCCCCCGTAGGAATCTTATTGGCAAAGCCTACACTGAATATGGTGGCCGTTTCCATATCTACCGCCATTGCCCTGATATCTTTCAAGTATTTCTTAAACTCCCTATCATGCTCCCAGACCCTTCTGTTGGTGGTATAGACGGTACCCGTCCAGTAATCTAGACCATGGTCCCTGATAGTAGTGGATGTAGCCTTTTGCAAAGCAAATGCAGGCAGCGCAGGTACCTCTTGTGGAAAATAATCATTGGAAGTACCTTCACCCCTTATAGCAGCGATTGGCAACATAAGATCGCCAATGTTGTTTTTCTTTTTCAGACCTCCGGCCTTACCTAGAAAAAGTACCGCCTTGGGATGGATAGCAGAAAGCAAATCCATGATGGTTGCGGCCACTGGACTCCCCATGCCAAAGTTAATGATGGTAATGCCGCCTGCCGTTACACTTTGCATAGGCTTGTCCAGACCATATATTGGCGCATTGTCATGCCACTCCGAAAAAAGCCTTATATAGTTGGAGAAATTGGTCAGCAGGATATATTCACCAAATTCCTCAAGTGGCCTTCCTGTATATCGAGGCAACCAGTTGTGCACAATATCTTCTTTGTTTTTAAGCCCGGATTTAATCGGGCTTTCTACTTCTTTTTTTACGATTTTTGGCATTTAATACTCCTTTCCTAATTTAATTATACAAAAAACCCCCGCATTGGCGAGGGCTTTCAGTTTGTATTATTTGTTTCACGCTACCTGAAGCTTCTTCAAATCCGAATGCTGGAATTTATCCTTGGCATAATCCAACGAAATATATAGTTCCTTCTTCTCTCCCGCTTGATGGGAAGAAGGCATGTCAAACATGGCATCTAACATAATGGCTTCGCAAATTGCGCGCAGCCCTCTTGCTCCAAGTTTGAACTCATTCGCCTTGTCCACTATAAAATCGTACACTTCCGGATCGAATTGTAAATCCACATGCTCATAATCAAACAGCTTTTTATACTGCTTTATGAGTGCGTTTCTTGGCACTGTCAAAATGCTAAGCAAGGTTTCCCTATCCAATGGATTAAGATAAGTAACCACTGGCAAACGCCCTATCAACTCAGGAATTAGCCCAAAAGCTTTCAAGTCTTGAGGAGTGATGTATTTATAGAGGTTATCCATATCTACATCCACCGTTTCCTTGTTCATCTTGTAGCCTACCGTGCTGGTACGCATGCGGTTTGCTATTTTCTTTTGTATGCCGTCAAAAGCCCCACCGCAGATAAACAGAATATTGTTGGTATTGACCGCTATCATTTTCTGATCGGGGTGTTTTCTACCACCTTGAGGTGGAACATTGACAATGGTACCCTCCAATATCTTTAACAAGGCCTGTTGCACACCCTCTCCAGAAACATCCCTGGTAATAGATGGGTTATCGCTCTTGCGCGCAATCTTGTCGATTTCGTCGATATAAACTATTCCGCGCTCGGCAGATGCCACATCGTAGTCGGCAGCTTGCAGCAAACGTGTCAAGATACTTTCTACATCTTCGCCCACGTAACCAGCTTCTGTGAGTACTGTGGCGTCGCATATGCAAAATGGCACATTAAGCACCTTTGCAATGGTCTTGGCCAACAATGTCTTTCCTGTCCCCGTTTCACCTACCAGGATGATATTCGATTTCTCTATCTCAACCTCGTCCTTGTCTATCTTTTGGTTCAACCTTTTATAGTGGTTGTAGACGGCCACGGACAATACCTTTTTGGCATCATCTTGCCCTATGACATACTGGTCGAGATGGTTCTTGATCTCCGTCGGTTTCAATAGCTTCAGGGCTGCCTGAACACTCTTGTTTTTCCGTAATGCCAATTCTTCGGCCAAAATCTCGTTTGCCTGAGCCACGCAACGGTCGCAAATATGCGCTTCGTTCCCTGCGATCAGCATCAAGGTTTCCGATTTTCGCAGACCGCAAAATGAACAGGTCACCTCTTTAGAACTTTTTGCCATTTTTAATCCTTTTTACCTATTAATACTTCATCAACCATGCCCATCTCCTTGGCCTCTTCGGCGGTCATCCAATAGTCACGATCTGAAGCTTTTTCTACCCATTCGTAGCTTTGGCCCGAATGCGCAGATATAATGTCATACAACTCTTTCTTCAATTTCAACATTTCTCTCAGGTTGATTTCCATATCCGAAGCTACTCCTTGAGCACCGCCAGAAGGTTGGTGAATCATGACCCTAGAGTGCTTTAGTGCGGCTCTCTTTCCTTTCGCGCCTGCCACCAAAAGCACTGCTCCCATAGAAGCTGCCATACCTGTATTGATGGTAGCCACATCTGGACTTATGTATTGCATGGTATCGTATATACCCAATCCAGCGTATACACTACCTCCTGGAGAATTGATATAAATCTGGATATCTCTTTTTGCATCGACAGATTGTAAGAACAACAACTGAGCCTGTATAATGTTGGCTACTTGATCTCCAATTGCATCTCCCAAGAAAATAATCCTATCCATCATTAACCTGGAAAAGACATCCATTTGGGCTACGTTAAGTTGACGTTCTTCGATAATATATGGAGTCAGCCCTGTAGGAAAGTTGCGTTGAACTCCCCCAATGAAACGATCTACATGTTGACTTCCTATGCGGTGGTGTTTGATTGCGTATTTTCTGAATTCGTTCTTATCGATGTTCATAACAGTTGACTTTAAGCTATTAAATTATTTAGCTAATATAGAATATTATTATTTAAACTAGACAACAGACCTATTTATTGCCTGCATTTACTGTTCAAATAGCACGCCATTTCGATTTTCTGAAAAATAGCTGACAATTTGTCCTATCAAGGATGGCACGAAAGAAAAATAAATAAAAAAAGCTGTGCTTTAATAAAAAGCACAGCTAAAGCATTCTTGAGGAAATTTGCCTATTTCAAATCCAAAAATTTGTTGTGCTCTATTTCCTTCTTAGAAATCTTCACTACGCCTTTAAGGAAATCAAACACTTTCAATGCTTTTACCTCCTCAAACAGGCGATTAGCCTGCTCCTTATCTTGAAGAAACTGAACCGTATATTGTGCTAATTGCTCTTCGCTGATGGCTTCGGGGCTGTACATTCTAAATTGAGCCGCTATGCGTTCCTTTGCAAGGTTGAACACATCTTCATATTTGATTTCAATTCCGTTGGCGGTAACAATCTTGTTTTCGATCAAAGTCCACTTCAGGTTTTTGGCAAAATCGGCATAGCCTTCGTCAAGTTCTTCCTGAGTAAGCTTCTCGTTAGTCGCTTTCAACCAACGTTTCAAAAACTCGTCGGGAAATTCGATTTTAACCTTTTCCATACCCAACGTGTACAAATCATTTTGCAATTTTTGCTCGGCATCTCTCACAAACATGCTCTCCACCTCTTCCTTTACCTTTGCTCTAAACTCATCTTCGTTCTTCACCACGTCTTTTCCGAACACCTTATCATAAAACTCTTGATTAAGGTCTGCCTCTTCCAAGCGGTTTATACGGATCACCTTCAACTCAAATACATGCTCAATACCGGCAACTTGCTCGTCGCCAATATTTAAAATGCGAGCCAGGTCCTCTACACTATAGGCTTTCTTCAAATCGACCACTTTCTCATCGTCTGCTTTAAGGCCTATAAAAGATTTGAGCACTCTTTTGTCGTTGATAATATCTGTGCGCAAGGAAGCCTTCAAACTGATACCACCTTCTAGCGGAGTTTTCTTGTCCTCGCCCAACTCCGCTACCTCTGCATAGATCACGTCGCCTTCTTCCGATACTTCCGGGTTGGTACGCTTTCCATAAGATTTGCGAAGATTGGATACTCGGGAATTCAGGGTATCTTCATCCGCCTTGATCACATATTCAGTTACTTTATCTTTAGCGGTATAGGGTATCTCAAATTCCGGAGCCAAACCTATCTCATACTGGAACTTGAAATTATCATTAAAGTCCCAATTATAGGCGTCAGCATCTTCTTCTACAGGGAGAGGTTGCCCTAACACTTCCAGTTTGTTCTCCGAAATATAGTTATTTAGGCTATCGCTTACCAAACGGTTTACCTCGTCGAAAAGAATAGCCTTTCCGTACATCTTTTTTATGTGTGAGGTAGGCACCATCCCTGGGCGAAATCCGGGAAGCTTGGCTTTTTTTGCTTGATCCTTAATAGCCTTGTTTGCTGCATCTGTATAATCTGCAGGTTCAATATTGACGGTCAATACCGCATTCAGGTCATTTACTTTCTCCTGTGAAATATTCATTTTTACTCTTTAATTTCCCTATAAAAAAATTCCCCCCGATATTGTCGGGAGGAATCAAGTGCGGAAGAAGGGACTCGAACCCCCACGCCTCTCGGCGCCAGATCCTAAGTCTGGTGCGGCTACCAATTACGCCACTTCCGCAGTACTTAGTTGTTAATTTGGACTGCAAAGGTAAGCAGCTTTCACCTAGCTTCCAAATATTTTTATCGTTTTCTCGGCTTTAATATCGCAACAAATTGTATGCTAAAACATTACAAAAAAAACACTTATTCTGACCAACTACCTAGTTTCCTGTGCTATGCTATTACTGCCGCTTTAAGAAAAAGCTGTTGGGAAGTCTTAACAGCAAAATCAGACCTATCACAAAAAAAGCTCCCAGACATAGGGCAGAATATCGAATGTTATCAGTTATTGTCTCAACAAATCCAAAGGTGAAAAGGCCCACGACGATAGCAAATTTCTCCGTCACGTCGTAAAACGAAAAGAAGGAGGTATTGTCTACACTATCTGAAGGCAATAGCTTTGAGTAAGTAGAACGGGATAGTGATTGCACGCCTCCCATGACCAGCCCGACTAGGCTTGCCAATAAATAAAACTGCCATTCAAAGCGGAGAAAATAGGCAGATAAGGCCACTATCACCCAACATATCAATATTAATACTAAGACCCGAACATTGCCCAAGCGCCTTGCCAGGTACGACATTAGGTAGGCTCCCAAAATTGCCACAATCTGTATAAGGAGAATAGTGATTATAAGCTTCGATGCGCCCAAATGCAGCACTTTCTCTCCAAATGCTGCTGCCACTAACATAATGGTTTGTACGCCCATGGCATAAAAGAAATAGGAAGCCAAGAAACGCTTCAGCAAAGTCAGCTCCTTTATGCGGAGCCACACTTTTCTCAGTTCGGAAAAACCGCTCGCCCAGACGTTGCTTTTCCCATTTGCGCTGCTAGGCTTGTTATTTTGCAATTTGTTGAACGGTATTTGGGAGAAACCAAGCCACCATAGGCCCACTAGAAAGAAGCTTATACGCACTGGCAAAGTATCGTCAACAATGCCGAACCACTCTTTTTTAAAAATAAGGATGAAACAAACTATCTGCAAGAGGACGCTCCCCACATAGCCATAGGCAAAGCCTTGGGCACTCACGCGGTCCTGCTCATCCGTAGAAGCGATTTCGGGCAGGTAACTATTATTGAACATCACCCCGCCTACATAGCCCATAGCGGCAATAGCTGAAAGGATGACACCCCACTCTAAGTTCCCCAGATCGAAGAAGAACAAGCCCATACATGCGGCAGCACCCATATAGGTAAAAAATTGCATGTACTGCTTCCTCTTTCCATAACGATCGGCCATAGCTGATGCGATAGGTAAAGTCAGGGCCATGAGAAGATAAGCTGCAGCCATGGCATAATTCTCTAGCGCCGTATTGACAAACTCAACACCAAAGAAACGAACCTTATCACCATGCTCTTCCGTAGTTGTGATAGCCGTATAGTAGGCAGGAAATATGGTAGAAGTAATAACTAGGTTATAGGCAGAATTAGCCCAATCAAACATTGCCCAAGCACGTATGGTAGATTTGTTGTCTTTGGGTACGGGCACTTTATTCATAATTTCTTCCTGCTTGCACTGCAAACCTAAGTGTTATGCACTATATAGGCAACACTATTTGAAAATTAAGAATGACAGCTACAAACAACCTATTTAAAAATAATAGGGTCACTTGGCTTAGGCCGAAATTCACGGCCTTTAATTCCTCCTTTGGCACAATAAATCACAAAAAAAGCAGTTTTTTTAAGTAGCTAATGATATATTTACACCGAAAAAAATTAATAGTCTATGCAATTAACCAAACTATTTCCGTTGGCAGTAGCTTGCCTCATATCCTTATCTACTTTAGCCCAAGAAAATACAAGCTCCCCCGCTCAACGTAACACTGCACCCGCCGCGGCACAGGGCTCTCTGAACAGCGGTACTATCAGCAGCCAGTTCGACTATATTTTCAATTCGTCCAACAACTATCAAGAATATAAAGTCGTAAAAAGAAGCTCGCTTGAAAAATTAAAGACAAATGTTGCCGATAGCATTAAGACGCTTCAGCAGAAGCTAGCAGAAACGAACAACGCGTTGGGTTCACATAACGAGAATTTAAACGCACTACAAGACAGCTTATCTACAGCCAAAAGTGAACTGGAGAGAGCCAAGGCAGAAAAGGAAAGCTTCTCATTCTTTGGCGTTCAAATGGAAAAAACCAGCTATAACGGCATGGTATGGGGACTTATCGCTCTATTTTTCATCGTTTTTCTGGTATTCTTCTTTCAGTTCAAAAAGAGTAATGCCATTACGGTGGAAACCAAGAAGTCATACTCCGAACTTCAGGAAGAATTTGAGAAACACCGCAAGCGCGCTATGGAACGCGAACAAAAGCTGAACAGGCAGCTCCAGGACGAACTGAACAAAAGGCTGTGAATTGCTACAGCCCTAGTTTTCCTTGCTCGCCATTTGCTCTACTATTCGGCACCTCCAAATGTAGATCAAAAAGCGCGTTCAGCTTTCCTATAAAATAGGCAGCCAACAAAGGTGATTCGAGTTCCACATTTTGATGGATGAAAAAATACAGAGACTGCAGGCCTTCCTTTCTCCATTCGGCTATGCGTTGCAACCAGTCATCCAATCGTTGGTAATCGGTAGGATGATTGGCTCCCACGTAGCGCACAAAAGCCGAGGCTGTAGTAAGCCGCATGTGTAGCATGTCTCTTCTGCCTGCCGTATCTACTATGATGTTGGCCACTTGATTGTTTTCCAGAAGCATGGTATAGCGCTCAAATACGCCCTTGTCGGAAAACCATTCCTCATTGCGCACTTCTACGGCCAAAGGGATGCCCTTTGGGAATTCCTCCACGAATGCCTGCACCCTATCAAAATCCTTTGGCTTATAATTGTCTATCAACTGCAGGAAGCTAGGCCCTAGTTTTTCACCGAACAAGGCCACCGCATCCGTAAATTCCAAGGTTTTTTCCTTAACATTTTTTAGTCGCCCATAGTGGCTGATGGTCTGCGGTATCTTGGGGAAGAACTTGAAACCATCGGGGGTCTTGGCTTCCCAAGTTTCTACCTGTTGCTTGCTGGGCGAATTATAAAAGGTACCGTTCAGCTCAATACTGTTGAACTGCGTAGCATAATACACCAGCTCGTCCTTGGTACCACGGGGATAGAACCCCTTCAAATCTTGCTTGTTCCACTTGGCACAGCCTACATATACCTCAAAGGGCCGCTGCTCAGCGTCATGCAATACCTCATAGGTGGCGGGATGCGTCTTTGGCAAACTGAAATCAATTTTTTCTGGATCGTCTACTTTTCCGAATTTCATTTATATCCGTTTAAAAAATAAGTATCAAGACATAAGACGCCTGCCTGCGGTAGGCAGGTAAGTATCAAAACATCCAAACCATACATTTGTGTTCTCATATCTCGCGTCTCATATCTCATGTCTTCTTCATCTACCTTAAAATTTCCTCCAATACGCGATGAGAGTTAATCTCTCCCAAATTTTCGATATGCAACCTATAATATTCTACTATTTTATTCAGCAAAATTCGTCTATCCGTATTACTAACGGACACTGCCTGCAATTGTTCCAATGGGCAGTTCAACAATGTTGCCCATTGCGTTGTATGGGGTTCATGTAACACATGGATATGCCCAGGATCAAAAGAAACGAAACCGCCCTCCTTCAAGTCAAAATAATGTTCATTGCCTTTCTTGGATGAAGGATGGAATCCCAAATGTTTTGTAAGACGTAGTAAAAAATAAAGGTGAAAATTGACGGGGAGTTCTTCCGAAGCATCCAACCAACTGATAGCATGATAAACGAAGCCGAAAAGCAATTCATCTGCCTGTTGAAAACGAACAGATTTGTACAAAAGTTCATTGATAAACATGCCCATAGAGCGTCGTTCCATTTCGTAATGCACCCGTTGCAACATGGGAGAAAGTCTTGCTTCGGCCATCTTCTGCAGACTGGCGTTCTGCTTGTGATAAACCACCAGATCCAAAAGACTCAGCGGCTGCAACACATTGATACGGATCCTTGCTTTTGGCTTCTTTACACCTTGAACCAGATAGGACTGCATACCGAACTTTTCCGTCAATACTTGTACAACCACACTGCTTTCGCTATAGTCCGTCACCCGAAGTACGATTCCCCTTGTATGATGCAGCATGCTTCTTAAACCTCTTTTCTCAATCCTGTCTATAAACCAAAAAACGGAATAAAGATACTGAAAAAGAACTAAAGAAACGAGCTTACTTTATTCGATGGTGCCTGAGAAATAAGTTGAAATGCACTAAGCCAATCGTTCTAGCGCAGTAGCAGTTGAGTCGACAAAATTGATTTGCCCTGCCTTATTGCTTTCGAGCATGAAATCGCGTATGCTTTTGCCCTGGTAAGCGTCAAAGTTGCCCACTATGGCCAAACGCACGCGATAATTAGAGAATTTTTGCAATATTTCTCCCGCAATCCCTGTTTTGAGGTCGAAGAACTCAGGTATTATATTTCTTTCATGAACGATGATCCTGTCAAATTCCTGATAGTATAAATCCCCCAACAAGTCCAAGCCATCCCCGGCATCGGCGATTACTATATCGTCCGAAAGGATTTCAGCTATGCGCTCTCCATTCACCTTATGTGCTCTAATCTCCATTTACATTCTTCTTGATTTATGCTAACGAAGCAGGACCTATTTGTGCGACAGATTTTTCTTTCAGTTCCATTGAGGTATACTTTCTGTTCTCCACCTTCCTTCACAGGTTATTTTCAATGTGGATACCGTATTTTACCAAGAGTCCCGAGATATTGGAAAGAGAAAACTTGGCCTTTTTGATCCGGTTTATTTCTGGATCGATCACAAAGTTGTAGGACGTTCGAAAGTCAGCTTTCTCCAGATTGGAACGGTCAAATAGCGCCCTTGTCAAATCGCAGCCGTCAAACACCGAACCAGAGAGGTCACTGGTCGCAAAATCCGTTTCGTGCAACACACATTTCTTGAATATGGTCTTCCTGATTTTGGTTCCGTAGAACGAGGCATGATGAAGCTGGCAGTTCTCAAAGGCAAATGACAGGCCGAATGCCTCACAGGTATCAAAACGAAGCCCCAGCATCTTGCAGCCCCTGAAGGTTACGTTTTGCCACACGGTCCTGTTCAGCTGGGCCAGACTCAGGTCGCAATCGTTAAATACGCAGTCTATAAATTTATAGCCACCCAATTGCCCGTGGGCAAACTGGCCATTGTTGAAAACACAGTTTTCATATTCGCCTTTGACCAATGGATTTTGTTCCAAATCGGCTTTGCTAAAGGTCTTATCCAATAAAACTAATTCCGGCATGATCTATTTACTATCGACGGTGGTTGGGATTGCATCAATATTGTCGCAATACTTATACTAACAAAGACAACAGCTTGGGGAGCAGGATTACCGCTGCCACAGCAATGGCAAAGGCGGCAATCACCAATACCGCGGCAGCAGCCGTATCCTTGGCTCTCTTGGCCAACGGATGAATATTCGGAGAAGCTAAATCCGTGAGGCTCTCAATAGCCGTATTGAGCAGCTCGGCAGCTAGCACCATGGCAATTGCCAATGCCAACCACAGCCACTCAAAGGCAGATATTTTCAGGAATACTCCCAATATCACGACCAATAATGTCGCTACGCAATGAAATCGAAAATTAGGTTGGGTTTTGAAAGCCGAAATGATCCCATCCAAAGCAAAGCCAAAAGAACGTAGAAATTTATGCATCTATACGTTTGTTTGAATCGTCCTCTTTTTTGTTGTCATCATTCTCGTGGCTTTCGGAGCGAGCCTCCAGGATGCTTTGCCTATCTATCCTACGCATCAAGGCATAAATGATTGTGCAAAAACCTATACCGAACAATATGACGCTCAAAATCAACAGCCATTCATATATGCCTAGTTCCAATTCCTTAAAGTACATCCCCAAAGCACCAAGTCCTATCCCGGCCAAAGTTAGTATTAATCCTCTTTTTAAATATTTATTCATCCTCCAGCCGTTAATTTATAAAAATAAAGTCTAAGATAGGGTTTAAAGAAAAAACATTGAAATATATCGTAGTAATAGCATTGTCAAAATAAACCTAACAAACATTTATAAAGCATTCCATGGATGGAAAAGAAACATTAAGCCTCATTTGTTTGCTGTTGCTATTTTCTTTATGATACGAATAAAGTAAATTTGCAACCTTAATTTTGGATTACAACATACTGATGTACAAAGAATATAAGCAACTCAATCTATCGGAAATAGGCAAGCAGGTACTGAATAGCTGGAAAAACAACCATATTTTCGAGAAAAGTGTACTCAATAGGCCCTCATCAAACCCTTATACATTTTACGAAGGGCCCCCATCGGCCAATGGTATGCCTGGCATTCACCATGTGATGGCCCGTAGCATCAAAGATATCTTTTGTCGCTACAAGACGCTTAAGGGGTACCAAGTAAAACGTAAAGGCGGCTGGGATACGCACGGATTGCCTATTGAGCTTGCTGTAGAAAAAACATTGGGAATCACCAAAGAAGATATTGGCAAGACCATATCGGTAGAGGAATACAACGCTGCTTGCCGCAAGGAAGTGATGCGCTATACAGATGTATGGAATGACCTCACCGAGAAAATGGGCTATTGGGTAGATTTGGAGCATCCTTATATCACCTATGACACCAAGTACATGGAAACCCTCTGGTGGATACTGAAAGAGCTCCACAAAAAGGATTTGCTGTACAAGGGCTATACCATACAGCCTTATTCACCTGCTGCGGGGACGGGATTGAGCTCGCACGAGTTGAACCAACCAGGCACTTACAAGCCACTTAAAGACACCACGATTGTTGCCGAATTCAGGATCAAGAAAGATCAGGTACATCCCCTTATGCCCGTTCTCTTCAACCAAGATTCGGAAGATACGGTATTCATCGCCTGGACCACTACTCCATGGACCTTGCCGTCCAATTGTGCTTTGGTCATAGGCAAGCAAATCACTTATGCCAAGGTGAGTACTTTCAATCAGTACACCCACTTACCTGTTAGTGTCATATTGGCAAAGGACCTCATCCCGAAATATTTCAAGGCAGAGGCCAAGGACCTTCCTTTCCAAGACTACCAAGCGGGAGACAAGCTTATCCCTTGGCAACTGGCAGCTGAGTTCAAGGGAGAAGAACTCATCAACCTACGCTACGAACAGCTTATGCCCTATGTGAACAGTCCAGAGCTGGAAGAAAAGGCTTTCAGGGTAATTCCTGGTGATTTCGTCACTACCGAAGACGGTACCGGCATCGTACATGCAGCAGCAACCTTTGGGGCGGACGACTTTCGGGTATGCCGTGAAAATGGCGTCCCCGGCATCTTGGTAAAGGATGAAAATGGCAAGGACGTCCCTCTAGTAGACAAGAAAGGACGCTTTGTTGCCGAAGTGTCGGATTTTGCCGGACGCTATGTCAAGGAAGAATACTATAGTGACGAAGAACGAAACGCACCGGATTTTCGCCCCACGGATGTGCTGATTGCCATTATGCTCAAAGAGCAGAATAAGGCCTTCGACGTAAAGAAATACGAACACAGCTATCCACATTGTTGGCGTACTGACAAACCCATTCTGTACTACCCGCTAGACAGCTGGTTTATCCGCACCACGGCCTTGCGCGAGCGGATGGTAGAACTCAACAAAACCATAAACTGGAAACCCGAAGCTACCGGCACGGGCCGCTTTGGCAACTGGTTAGAGAATTTGGTGGATTGGAATTTATCGCGCTCCAGGTTTTGGGGCACCCCCCTACCTATCTGGCGGAGTGAAGACGAATCGGAAGAAATATGTGTCGGCTCATTGCCCGAGCTGCGCCAATGGATGGAAAAAAGCCTTTTGTCTGCCCAGTTGACGGATGATGAACGTAGCAAGCTGAAAGCTTACCTGGACAAGCTCGATACGGGCACGCTGGATCTACACCGCCCCTATGTGGATGATATTGTCTTGATTTCCGACAGCGGCAAGAAACTATACCGCGAGCCAGACCTCATAGATGTTTGGTTCGATTCCGGTGCAATGCCTTACGCACAATGGGGATTGGATTACGACAAATTGGAAAAAGGCGATGCGCGCCCTTTTCAGGCTGGCTTTGATGGCGCCTATCCGGCAGACTTCATTGCCGAAGGGGTAGACCAAACACGCGGATGGTTTTTTACCCTGCATGCCATTTCTGTCATGCTTTGCGATTCCATAGCCTATAGAAACGTAGTATCGAATGGCTTGGTGCTCGACAAAAACGGCAATAAAATGTCCAAAAGGCTTGGCAATGCCGTCGATCCTTTCAAGACCATAGAACAATATGGAGCAGATGCCACTCGCTGGTACATGATCAGCAATGCATCTCCTTGGGACAACCTTAAATTTAACGAAGAAGGCCTGGATGAAGTGAGAAGAAAATTCTTTGGGACACTTTACAACACCTATGCCTTCTTTGCCCTCTATGCGAACATAGACAAATTTAGTTACAGCGAAGAGGAAATCGCCATCGGGGAACGCCCAGAAATAGACCGTTGGGTTATATCACTACTCAACAGCTTGACCAAGCAGGTTGACGAGTATTATGCCGACTTCGAGCCTACAAAAGCTGCGAGGGCAATACAAAACTTCGTAGACGAGCACCTAAGCAATTGGTATGTACGGCTTTCGCGCCGTCGCTTTTGGAAAGGAGAGTATTCTCAAGACAAGGTTTCCGCCTATCAAACATTATATACTTGTTTAAATACCATAGCCAAGCTGATGTCTCCCATATCGCCATTCTTTAGCGACAGGTTGTTTTTGGACCTCAATGAGGCAACCAAAAAAGAAGCGGTAGAATCAGTGCACCTTGCGGACTTCCCCGTTTACGATGCGGCGTTGGTAGATCCCGAACTGGAAGAACGTATGGGATTAGCGCAAGATATTTCTTCTCTCACTCTGGGACTTAGGAAAAAAGTGGGAATTAATGTACGACAGCCGCTAAACAAAATCCTGCTCCCCGTGTTAGATGAAGCATTCAGTGCAAAGGTGGCTAAAGTGAAGGATTTGATTTTAAGTGAAACCAACATCAAACAGCTTGAATTCATCAAAGACGCTTCGGGCATCATCAAGAAAAAAATAAAACCCAATTTTAAGGTATTGGGACCGAAAGTGGGGAAAGACATGAAAACAGTGGCTGCTGAGATTACCGCTTTTGCCCCAAATCAGATAGCTGAATTGGAGAATAACGGCAGCATTCAGCTTAAGCAAAGCCCATATACCGTTAGCCAAGATGATGTGGAGATCATCGCGGAAGATGTGGAAGGATGGCAAGTGAGCAGTTTAGGCAGGCTTACTGTAGCCTTAGACGTTCACCTGAGCCCCGAGCTTAAATCGGAAGGCATAGCCCGCGAACTGGTAAACAGATTGCAAAATCTGCGAAAAGAAATAGGCTTGGAGGTAACGGATAGGATTACCGTAACCCTGGGAGAAACAAACGCTGAAATCAGTGAGGCAATTGAAAATAATAAATCGTATATTAGTGACGAAATTTTGGCCGATAGCTTGACTTATGGAAAATCCTTGGCTTCGGGTGAATCCGTTGAGATAGACGGCAATGAATTGAATGTATTATTGACAAAAGTTTAATACTTATTGGAGCAGCAATAAGAGTAATGGACTGACTAAGAAAGAGAAAACATGGAAAATAACTCAGAAAAAACACGTTATAGCGATGCTGAATTGCAAGAGTTCAAGGACATCATCCTGGAAAAATTGCGTGTAGCCAAAGAAGAACTTGGTTTGCTTGCCCAATCCCTGAGCAGTCCAAACAGCAATGGTACGGACGATACGGCCGGAACGTTCAAGACACTGGAAGATGGTTCTGCAACTATGGAGAAAGAACAAATCAATCAGTTGGCCGCCCGCCAAAAGAAATTCATTGACAATTTGGAAGCAGCACTGGTAAGAATTGAAAACAAAACTTACGGCATATGCCGCGAAACAGGCAAATTGATCCAAAAAGAACGCCTCAGAGCGGTACCTCATACAACACTTAGCATGGAAGCTAAGATGAAACAATATTAAAAGAATAGAACAAATGCAAATGAATGCAAGCATCTGAAAATATGCTTTCAGATGCTTAGCATTCTTGTGTAAGATACATGAAAGCATATACCAAACCTATCGGCCTTATTTTGGCAGTACTGATTGTTGACCAAGCCATAAAATTTTGGGTAAAGCTCAATATGACCCTCGGTCAAGAATACCACCTCATCAAGGATAGGGCAATCATACATTTTACAGAAAACAATGGCATGGCTTTCGGCATGGAACTTGGAGGCGACATCGGAAAATTAGCACTATCTATTTTCCGCATTCTGGCAATCCTAGGGATAGGATATGGTCTTCACTACATGATTCAAAGAAAATATAACAGGAGCCTCATACTCTGCGTGGCGCTGATCTTTGCCGGTGCCATGGGCAATATCATTGACTCCACTTTCTACGGCGTGATATTTAGCGAAAGCACTTGGTATCAAAAGGCCGTGCTTTTCCCTGCCGCAGGAGGCTACAGCAGTTTGCTCCACGGCAAAGTAGTAGATATGTTCTACTTCCCAATTATTCAAGGGCATTTCCCTCAATGGTTTCCGTTTTGGGGAGGAGAAGATTTTGTCTTTTTCCGGCCCGTATTTAATTTTGCCGACTCTGCCATCTCCGTAGGAGTGGCCCTTATACTTATTTTCCAAAAGAAGTACTTCAAAGAAGATGTCAAAGAGCCGGTTTCGTATAATAGCGAAATCGTAGAGGAGTAATCCTTTATTGCCCAAGATATACGAAAAACTTTTAGTCTTGCCCTCATACGAGCAACGGCTATAATGCAAGGCGTCATGTACATCATTCACTAGCAAAAATAAATCCCCTCCTTTTTACCCTCCATTAGTAGCGGTTAAACGTTTTGTTCCGTTTTTCGTTTAACTATTAGAAAGCGCCAATATATACGCTATCATTAAACGAATAAATAAAATGAAAAAAATCATCATGAGTATTTGTTTCGCCATCCTGGCGTCACTACCTGTTTTAGCACAGAACGCTGCCCCTATCCAAAATAAAATAGAAGTCTATGGTTATGCCGAAGAAGAGATAACCCCGGACATTATCTATATCAATATCTCCTTAAAAGAGTATTTTGCAGACAACAACAATAAAAACCGAGTCGGTATAGACCAATTGGAAAAACAGCTAATAGATGCCGTCAAGAAAGCTGGTTTAAAAGAAGAGGATTTGACCATTAACAATGTTTCGAGCTACACCATATATGACAAAAAGAAAAAAGATCCCGGTTTTTTAGCCAGTAAGCAATACCTATTGAAGGTTAGCAATTTGAACACACTCAACAACCTATTTGGGTCTTTGGATGAGCGAGGCATTCAATCTACCAGCATATCCAGGTACGATTATTCCAAAATGACTGAAATAAAGAACCAACTTAGAATCAAAGCCGTCCAAAACGCTAAACAAAAAGCTACGGTACTGGCAGAAGCCTTGGATCAAAAGATTGGAAAGGCCATAGAAGTCAACGACAATAATACGGATGCTGGCGATATACAGCCACAAGCCAGGATGTACATGATGAAAGCAACGGCAGACAGTATGGAAAGTGCTTCACAGGACATCGACTTCAAGACCACCAAAATAGGCTACCAACTTCGAATTGTCTTTGAGTTGTTTTGATAAAGTCATCTAGTTTTCAAAATCCACAAAAGAGGGTTGTCCATAATGGATAATCCTCTTTTGTTTTTGCTTATTTTTTCGTTAATTGCCTATCAAAATAAGACCAAAAAGGAAAGAAAACAATAGCCTATCGTTTTTGTTTTATGGTTGACTTCTCGAAAAATAAACTAAACAAAAAAAACATGGATAAACAAATAGCTTCACTGAGAAAATTGAAGGACGAGGGCAAGGATATCGAAAGACTCCCCTTTTCCATACGTATCCTTCTAGAAAATGCCCTCCGCAACTATGATGGCTTTGCCATTACGGGTGAGCACTTGGACACACTTACAAATTGGAAGGCGGAAGGAACGGATAAAGAAATCCCCTATAAACCCGCCCGTGTGCTAATGCAAGACTTTACCGGTGTTCCAGGTGTTGTGGATATGGCCTCCATAAGAGCGGAAGTCGTCAGAAAGGGCAAGGATGGCGCCAAGATCAACCCTGCAATTCCAGTAGATCTGGTGATCGACCATTCGGTACAGGTAGACTTCTTTGGCACTGACTACGCTTATGAAAGGAACGTGGAAAAGGAGTATGAGCGAAATTCCGAACGCTATGAGCTTCTAAAGTGGGGACAAAAGGAATTAGACAATTTTACCGTGGTGCCCCCAGGTATGGGTATATGTCACCAGGTAAACCTCGAGTATCTGGCTAAGGGGGTTATTGAACGCGATGGCTGGGCATTCCCAGACACCTTGGTAGGAACGGACTCCCATACGCCCATGGTAAATGGAATAGGCGTACTGGGCTGGGGTGTGGGCGGCATAGAAGCGGAAGCAGCGATGTTAGGACAGCCCATATACTTTACTTGTCCGCAAGTAGTGGGACTTAAGCTCCACGGACAGATACCCGAAGGATGTACAGCCACCGATATGGTACTGGCAATCACCAAATTGCTTCGCGACTATGGAGTGGTAGGCAAATTTGTGGAGGTTTTTGGCGATGGGCTAGACAAGCTCACGGTTACAGACCGGGCAACCATATCCAATATGTCTCCTGAATTTGGCTGTACCGTAACCTATTTCCCTATAGACCATCGGACATTGGAGTACATGCGACAAACCAATCGCTCCGAACAGCAAATAAAGCTTGTAGAAGACTACTGCAAGGAAAATCTCCTATGGCGCACCGGCAAAGAAAACATCAGCTATACCGACATATTGGAGCTCGATCTGGGCACATTGGAGCCAACGGTGTCTGGCCCCAAGAGGCCGCAAGACAAAATATTCGTCAAGGAACTGCACAACAAATTTGAATCGCTATTGCAGGGCGATTATAATCGTAAATATGTGAAGTACGACAGAAGGCAGGAGCATGCCTGGCTTACTGAAGGTGGCTCTGGTACCCAGTTTACGTTGAAAAACACGAAAAGCAACTCGGACATCGAAGTATTGGAAACGGATGACCTCCGCTCCGTACGCATCATAAATAAAAACCAAGAGTATGTCCTGAGTGATGGAAGCATTGTTATTGCCGCCATTACCAGCTGTACCAATACGTCAAACCCCACTGTGATGGTCGGTGCAGGGCTGGTAGCCAGAAAAGCCATTGAGCGGGGTCTACGTACCAAATCATGGGTAAAAACGAGTTTGGCACCCGGTTCTCAAGTAGTAACCAAATATTTGCAAAGAAGCGGTCTTTTGGAAGATCTAGAGGCTCTGCGCTTTCACCTCGTAGGCTATGGATGTACCTCGTGCATAGGCAATAGCGGTCCTCTTCCCACCCATATTGCCGAAGCGGTAGACAAAGCTGATCTTGTAGTAGCGTCCGTCCTGAGTGGCAACCGTAACTTTGAAGCTCGCGTACACCCTCAGGTGAAGATGAACTTTCTGGCTTCACCCATGCTGGTAGTGGCCTATGCCCTTGTAGGGAGGGTAGACATCGACTTGCTAAACGAACCACTGGGCGAAGACCCCAATGGAGAGCCCGTTTATTTGAAAGACATCTGGCCTAGCCAAGAAGAAATAAACGAAACAATAAAAAAATGCCTGAAACAGGAAGATTTTGAGCAGATATACAGTGTTATCTTTGATGGCGACACTAAATGGCAGGCATTGGAAGCACCTACTGGCCAAGACTACAAATGGTCCAAAAACTCCACTTATATCGAAGAAGCACCTTTCTTCAAGGATATAAGTGCCGAAGCTGCCAAAACCGAAGATATCAAGGGTGCAAGAGTATTACTGTACTTGGGCGATTCTGTCACCACTGACCACATCTCCCCTGCTGGCTCTTTTAAATCCGACACGGCCGCCGGACAATACCTAAAGAGCAAGGGGGTAGAGGTGAAAGATTTCAACTCCTATGGCTCACGAAGAGGCAATCACGAGGTAATGATGCGCGGCACCTTTGCCAACGTACGTATCAAAAACAAGATTACCGATAAGGAAGGGGGCTTTTCCACCTATTTCCCTACAGGGGAAACGCTTACTGTGTTTGATACGGCCATGAAGTACGCTCAGGATAAAACACCTTTGGTTGTGCTGGCTGGCAAGGAGTATGGTAGTGGGTCTTCACGCGATTGGGCAGCAAAAGGCACCAACCTTTTGGGCATCAAAGCGGTCATCGCAGAAAGTTTTGAACGCATACACAGAAGCAATCTTGTGGGAATGGGCATTGCTCCAATAGAGTTTCCCAAGGGAGAAAATGCTGCGTCCTTAGGGTTGGATGGTACTGAAACGTTCACCATCCTAGGCTTGGCCGATGATTTAAAACCGCACAAAAAACTCCACATCATAGCCGAAAAAGAAGACGGCAACAAGATCGAGTTCGATGCGGAAGTAAGATTCGATTCTGCCATAGAAGTAGAATACTATAGAAATGGCGGGATATTACAATATGTTCTTAGAAGCTTTCTTAAAGAAGATTAGGAAATATCCATAGCAATAAGCAAAAAGGCCTCAGCAACGAGGCCTTTTTTGTTTATTCGGGCACTTGATACTGTTCAAAACAAAACTTACCTTTATATGAACATTCCATTATTGCTTGGCAATATTATTGTCTATACCTTAAATGGCAATGCCGAGTAAACCAAATAATAACTTTATGCATTATGTATCCATATAAATTCTATATACGCCTACTTTTTATCGCCAATCTATTTGCATATTCACATCTCTTTGCCCAGAACAAAGAGCATGTGCCTAGGCACGAAAGCGTAAGTGGCTTTCAAATAGCCTTGTTTGTCCTTATCACATGTGTAATATTGGCACTCATTTATTATGTCCTCAATAAAAGACAAAAGCGCAAATTCAACGAATGAGCAACCAGAGAAATAAATTATTGTGCAATACCTAATTTTATAAAAGACAAAGGCTTTTCAATCGCTTATCGTTCAAATCCCCGTTGAGTTGGACAAAAGGTGTCATTTGAATAACTCCGTGAAATCTATTTTTCCGTTATTTTTTTTACATTCGCACCATGTCAATGTCCAGAACAGAAGCAGCAAAACGGATTGATCAGTTAACGAAAGAGCTCAGCGAACATAACTATAAATATTACGTACTGGCCCAGCCCAGTATTTCCGATTTTGATTTTGACCAAAAGCTGGCAGAGCTAGCAGAGCTGGAACATCAATATCCAGACCTGTTAGATCCAGACTCCCCCACACAGAAAGTAGGTGGTGATATTACCAAACAATTCAAGACCGTAAGGCACCGGTGGCCCATGCTGTCCCTAAGCAACACATACAGTGCCGAAGAGCTAAAAGATTTTGACGAACGCGTGCGCAAGGCGATTGGCGACCATTTCGAGTATGTCTGTGAGTTGAAATTTGACGGCCTATCCATGAGCCTTACCTACGAAAACGGATTGCTGGTTCAAGCAGTAACTAGGGGAGACGGCACCCAGGGTGACGAAGTCACTACGAATGTACGCACCATCAAGTCCATACCAAACAAACTACGTAAGGATGGATATCCTCCAAGTTTTGACATACGTGGAGAGGTTTTTATGCACAAAGCGGCTTTCGAACGACTCAATAACGAACGCATCGAAAATGATGAAATCCCCTATGCCAACCCAAGGAATTTCGCCGCAGGAACCATCAAGCTGCAAGACTCCAAAGAAGTGGCCAAACGTCCTTTAGACTGTTTCTTGTACTTCCTCTATTGCGATGGCAGGGATAAATTATTCAAGACCCATTGGGAAAGCCTAGAGGCCGTAAAATCATGGGGATTTCCCGTGTGCGAACACACCAAACTATGCCAAAACCTCGATGAAGTGTATGATTTTATTGATTATTGGGAAAATGAAAGACACCATTTGAGCTATGAGATAGATGGCATTGTCCTTAAGGTAAACAGCTATGCCCAACAAGACGAATTGGGTTTTACGGCAAAATCTCCCCGCTGGGCCATTGCCTACAAATACAAGGCACAGGAGGTAGAAACCATACTGCAGTCTGTCAGCTACCAAATTGGTCGCACCGGAGCCATCACGCCAGTAGCCAACCTCATGCCGGTACAACTTTCCGGAACCACGGTAAAGCGGGCCACCTTGCACAATGCAAATGAAATGAAGCGACTTGACCTGCATGAGATGGACACCGTGGTGGTCGAAAAAGGTGGAGAGATAATCCCTAAGATAACGGCTGTCAACCTCGATAAGCGCATAAACGACACTAAACCCTTTGTCTATCCTACTCACTGTCCGGCATGTGGCACAGCACTGATTAGAAGGGATGGCGAAGCCGTACATTATTGTCCAAACGAGGAAGGCTGTGAACCACAGATTATAGGAAGGATACAACATTTCGCCAGCCGAAAAGCACTGGATATAGAAGGTATTGGTGACGAAACCATCGTGCTACTGTTCAAAAACCAACTGTTACATAACGTGGTGGACCTATACACACTGCATGAGTATCGGAACAAATTACTGACGTTAGAACGCTTTGGCGAAAAGTCTGTTCAGAACATGCTGGAAGGCATCGAAAACTCCAAGCAAAAGCCTTTCGAAAAAGTTCTCTTTGGTCTGGGTATACGTTATGTAGGGGAAACAGTAGCCAAACGGCTGTGTCAACATTTTAAGAATATAGACAAACTCAGCCAAGCTACGGCTGAGGAAATGGCCTTGGTAGATGAAATAGGCGAACGTATTGCGCAAAGCGTATATGAATACTTTACAAATCCCATTCACATCCATTATATAGAGCAGCTAAAACAATATGGACTTCAGTTTGAGATAAAAGAGATAGAAGCAAAACTTATCAGCAGCAAACTGGAAGGGCAAACATTCGTTATTTCCGGCGTTTTTGCCGACATGAGCCGTGAGGAACTCACACAACTCATTGTGAGCAATGGCGGTAAAATGCTTAGTGGAATCAGCGGAAAATTGAATTATCTTTTGGCAGGAGACAATATGGGACCGTCCAAACTAGCCAAAGCTCAGAAACTGGGTATACCCATTATTTCCGAAAAGGACCTGCTTCAAATGATCGGATAATTTTTAAGCTTTGTATATCTAGTCAAATTTGGCTATGTTTGATGCCATTTAAAATAAATTACAGGGCAAACAGCAACAAATTAATTTCTTAATAGATGAATACATTTCATGGTGCAGGTGTTGCACTGGTAACGCCTTTCAAGGTGGATGGAAGCATTGACTATGAAGGCTTATCCAATCTAATAGAGTACCAAATAGCAGGAGGCATGGACTATTTGGTGAGCATGGGTACCACTGGAGAGGTCGCCACGCTTTCAAAAAAAGAAAAACTGGACGTATTGGACTTTACCGCAAAACAGGTAGCTGGGAGAGTGCCTTTGGTGGCTGGTTTTGGGGGCAACAATACCGCAGAATTAGTGGAACAATTAAAGGAATTTAAAAATCCTTCCTATTCTGCCATCTTATCCGTGAGCCCTTACTACAATAAGCCTACACAAGAGGGAATATACCAACACTATAAAGCCCTGGCGCTAGCAACAAACCTACCCATTATCTTATACAATGTACCTGGACGCACAGGGAGTATGGTATCGGTAGATACGATTATTCGCCTTGCCAAAGAATTCAGCAACATTATCGGAGTAAAGGAAGCTTCTGCCAATTTTGAGCATTTTACCCGCATCATGGAGCAAAAGCCGGCAGACTTTATGCTCATCTCTGGCGATGATGCTTTAACGCTGCCTATGATGTCCCTCGGTGCGGTGGGAGTTATCACCGTAGTTGGCAATGCCTTTCCTAGAGAAACCCAACAATTGGTAAAATATTGCAACGAGTGGAAATTTGAGGAGGCCAACCGCATTCATTATAAACTGCTGCGTATCGATGAGCTTTGCTTTATAGAAGGCAATCCCGCGGGTGTGAAAGAGATGCTCCAGGTCATGGGGATTTGTAACCGTACATTAAGACTTCCTCTCACAGAGGTAAGTCAAGTTACCAAAGACAGGATTGCACTGGCCGTTAAAGAAATGGCTTCCATACAAGCATAAAACCGAATCTTACATAAATAAAAATGTCATCTATCTCATATGGTAGATGACATTTTTATTTTTCTTTCAATTTATTTTGTAGCCAATAGAAATGCAATTGGCAGAAAAAAAATTTAAAGACTATATCAAGGCCTGAATCTTACAAAACAGGCTTATTTACTAGTTTCATTTTTAGCTGCTTGAATTTCCAAGCGAATGTCCTGGGCTAAATTTTTTGCGTCCTGCAACCCTTTTCTAACACGTGTTCCAGCTGCACTGTTACCTTTGTTAAAAAACTTGTCAGCATCAGCTTCCAAACCTTCAATTAAACTTTTAAGTTGGTTAAATTTTTCAATACTTGCCATAATCAAATACTCCTTTTTGTTTTGTAATAAGTTAATAATCTTTGTTGTGAGGCTAAAGTATAACCTTTTTTTTAAAAAAAAAATTTTTGGCAATTAATTTCCACCTAATGCTAAGCCAATTTCATAAAATTAAACACATTCCTACTAAATATGGACAAAAACGCCCTCTATAAGCTTTATTCGCAATAAACGAATGCCAACAACACGTGAGTGTAAACAGCAAAAGCTCGAATTAATTATAGCATTTGCTATTGAGCTTTTTTGAAACAACCGAAAAGGCTTCCAGGGTACGATTGACATCCTCGACACTATGAAGTGCAGTAGGAATAAGCCGCAGTATTATGAGCCCCTTTGGTATAACGGGATAGACAACAATAGAGCAAAATATGCCGTAATTTTCCCTGAGATCCCTTGTCAGAGCCGTCGCCTCATTTAAGCTCCCCTTAAGAAAAACGGGCGTCACTACAGTACTTGTCTCACCGATATCAAAGCCCCGTGCTTTTAAGCCTTGTTGCAAAGTCTCTGCGATATGCCATAGCCTTTCCCGATAGACGTGATGTTTCTTTAATAATTCCAACCGTGTTTGCAAGCCTAAAACCATCGGCATAGGGAGTGCCTTGGCGAAGGTTTGCGACCTCATATTATATCTTAAATACGTGACGATATCGCTCCTGGAAGCTACAAAAGCTCCAATTCCAGCCATGGCCTTGGCAAAAGTAGCAAAATAGAGATCTACCCCTTCTATGCATCCTTGCGCTTCATGGGTCCCTGCCCCATTTCTACCCATAGTGCCAAAGCCATGCGCATCATCAACGAGCAGGCGAAAGCCGTATTTTGACTTTAGCTCAGTAATTTGCTTCAGTCTGCCTTGCGCGCCAGACATCCCAAACACGCCCTCTGTAATTAACAAAATACTTCCACCGGTCTGCTCAATTACCCTTTGTGCATGAATCAGTTGTTTCTCACAGCTGCAGATATCGTTGTGTTTATACACAAATCGCCTCCCCACGTGCAGACGCACACCATCTATAATACAGGCATGTGATTCAGCATCATAAACTATCACATCTTTTCTGTCTACCAAAGCTTCTATCAAAGAAACCATTCCCTGGTAGCCATAGTTCAGCAAAAACGCGTCCTCTTTTCCAACAAACGATGCCAGCTCCTTTTCCAGTTTCTCATGTTCGCCCGTCTGCCCCGACATCATTCTAGCCCCCATAGGATAGGCCAAGCCATACTTGGCAGTAGCGTCGGCATCAGCCCTCATTACGTCGGGATGATTAGCCAGCCCCAAATAATTGTTCAAACTCCAAACGATATGTTCTTTTCCATTGAACCGCATATGCGCTCCAATGCTCCCCTCGAGCTTTGGAAAAGAGAAGTAGCCATGAGCCCAACTATGATGCTGGCCTATAGGCCCCATGCTCGCAACAACTTTATCAAATAAATCCAAAATAAACTTGTTTTAAATCCAAAATAAAAATATAGAAACTTAGTTGACCGATTTTTTTTTCAAAGATCATTGTAATTAACGAAGAAAAAACAGCATTGTTTCCATTATTCCCTAAATAAACAAAGGCCATGCCCCCCTTTCGGTTTGCACAGCCTTTGTTATTTCGGGATACACAAGCATCAATCTACATTGTCGTGCAAATAGGAATTATTTGGTCTTATCTCCGTATTTCCGTCCTCATTGGACAAGGTGAACCTAGAAACCTGCGATTCCGAAGAGTGCGGCACTTGGTTCAAAGCCATTTGCTTGCGTTTATATGCAGGCTCATTTTCAATCTCTTGCAAACCGTTTGTAGACCTCAGCTTCATACTTAAGTCTTTCAATCTCAGAATCCGTTCTTTGGTTTTCCTCAATTGGTCTTCAATTGAATCATCTACAGATTGCTTGGCGTCTGTAGCATATACTGGTTTCTGAACGGGAATTTCCTTGCGTTCATTGGCGGCAGTTGGCATTACCTGCGACTTATTGGAATTTTCTTCCTGATTGGTATGAAACGGAAAAGGCGTTTCAGCCACTCTCACCTGAAAATCGTCCGCCATATTGGACTCGCCCTTCAAAGTCACTTCGTCCTCTGGATCCAGCGTATGGCGAATGATATGGTCTTCCTTTTTTGCAGGAGCAATTTCTTGCCCCCTGTTTTGTTGCCTACCAAACCCGCTAAAGAGGTCTGACGGGATGTTGATAGGGCTGACTACGGCAGCTTGCACCTCTTCAACCTCTTGTTTTTTTATTACTGGAGCTTCCTCAATCTCTTTTTCGATGATCTGATTTACAGGTCGCACCAAAGGACTAGATTCAGATGTTAAGGGGATAGAAACCTTACGTTTTGCAGCCTCGCTGGCGCGCTCTTCTGTTGTTTGGAAACCTGTAGCAATGATGGTTACCGAAAGTTCGTCTTCCAATTTCTCGTCCAAACAGTTACCCCATATGATTTCTGCAGTAAAGCCTGCACGTTCTTGGATATAATCGGTAATGACAGAGATCTCATCCATGGTCACCTCCGTCTTCCCCGATGATATATTCAGCAAGATATATCGCGCACCTTCAATTTCACTATCCTTCAGCAAAGGTGAGGCTAATGCACCCTCAACCGCTTTGGAGGCTCTATCATCACCGCTCGCAAGTGCGTTGCCCATAATGGCCACTCCACTATCGTTCATCACAGTGCGAACGTCCTTGAAATCCACATTTATATAGCCAGGTATTGTAATAATTTCCGCAATACCCTTTGCCGCAGTAGTCAATATATCGTCTGCTTTTGCAAAGGCAGAAGTAATAGTAAGGTTACCAAAAATCTCCCTCAGTCTGTCGTTTGAGATAACTAAATAGGAATCGACATATTTCTTCAGCTCATCCAGTCCCTCGTCGGCTTGCGTTCTCCTACGTTTTCCTTCAAATGCAAAGGGCGTAGTAACGATCGCCACAGTAAGGATATCCATTTCTTTGGCAGCTTTGGCCAAGACAGGGCTCGCACCGGTACCCGTACCGCCTCCCATTCCTGCCGTGATAAATAGCATCTTGGTATTGGTGCCTAGCATCCGCTTGATATCTTCGATACTCTCAATAGCCGAATTTTCTCCCACAGATGGATCAGCACCAGCCCCCATACCTTCGGTAAGGCTGGCGCCTAATTGAACCTTGTTAGGGATAGGACTTAGTTCCAAGGCTTGTGCATCCGTATTACAGATAATAAAATCCACACCACTTATCCCTTGCCTGTACATGTGATTCACAGCATTGCCGCCTCCACCGCCAACACCTATTACCTTGATGATGGACGACTGTTCTTTTAGCATTTCAAACTTCATATCAATATCCTATTTTACTCGTTATCAGAGCGCTTAAACTTTTTCAATTACCTATACAAACCCATTGTAATATTAGCACTTTTTCAACAATAGTTTTCCACAAATGTGTATTATGTGGAAAATTTGCGCATTGTTGAAAACTATTTAACATAGTCTGTATCTTCTATCTTATTATCATCCGCAATATATTTGATAATGGTATCCAAAAAACCGAACTTCTTCTTAGTTTTCTCTGCCATTTTCTTTACTACTTTCTCTTGCGGCTGGGCATCTGCCTCGTCATATTCGATAGACTCTATCCCTTTAATTAGCAAACCTATCCCTGTTGCATATAACGGGCTTTTGAGCTCGTCATAAACACTTTTTTGCAATACTTCATTCTTGGCCAGATGCTCATTGGGCATACCAATACGACAATCCAATCCAGTCACGTATTCTACTAATTGCAACAAGTGCTTCAATTGCGCCCCACCTCCAGTGACTACGATACCACCTATCAATTTTTTCTCATAGCCAGAAGATTTGATTTCATAATAAACATGCTCAATGATTTCCTCCATTCTAGCCTGAATGATGTAAGCTAGGTTTTTCACGCTGATCTCTTTGGCTTCCCTGCCTCTCAATCCCGGCACGCTAATAATCTCATTTTCCTTATTCTCATCAGCTAGGGCGGATCCGAAGCGGACCTTCAACAGCTCTGCCTGGTTGCGCAATACCGAACAGCCCACCTTAATATCTTCAGTAACGATATTGCCACCCAAAGGAATCACCGCCGTATGTCGAATAATGCCCTCATGGAAAATGGCAACATCGGTAGTACCTCCTCCTATATCGACAAGCACCACACCAGCATCTTTTTCTTCCTCACTCAGTACTGCTTCCGAAGATGCCAAAGGCTCTAAGACAAGCTCCGAGGCTTCCAGCTCCGCATACTCCACACAACGCTTGATATTGCGTACGGCAGACACATGTCCAGAAATGATATGGAAGTTGGCTTCCATACGCCTGCCAGCCATTCCAATAGGATCTTTTATGCCCGGCTCGTTGTCTACGGTAAACTCCTGCGGCAACACGTGAATGATTTCCTCCCCAGGAGGCAGTACTAACTTGTACATGTCTTCGATCAAACGTTCGATATCTTTCCGTTCTATCTCATTATCGTCCTTTCTAGTAAGAATACCTCGATGTTGTAAGCTTTTGATATGTTGCCCAGCAATACCCACGTTCACCACCTTGATATCTACATTGGATTGAGCAGAAGCTTCTTCCACAGCTTTTATAATGCTGGCTACAGTCTTCTGAATATTGGCTACCACTCCCCTGCTCACTCCTAAGGATTCGGCCTTGCCAATACCCAAAATTTCAATCTTGTTGTAATCACTCCGCCGTCCGACAGTGACACAGATTTTTGTTGTACCGATATCAAGCCCGACAACTATGGGGTTTTCCTTTGGGTTAGTAATTCGCTTTTCCATGTTAGTGCGTATTTATACTGTTCGTATTTATTTTCTTAATTTCCTCCTGTATAATATCGTCGTTCCTTTCGCAGACGATTTGATTGGCATATTTCAAATTCACGGTTTTATAATATTGCCATCCCGCCTGTCTGACTATGCGGTCGTAAAACAACTTCAACTTCGTAAACTTTATTTCCAACGAGTCCGCATTCCCAAGTACGATACGTTGATTGCCAATTCTGGGGACCAACTCAATGTCCTGTTCGTTATTAACGTACAATTGCTCAATCTGAGCCTCCCACAGGCTATCCCTATTGATAAAATCTGCCGTTTTGTACAGGTCCCTTATCAATGTTGTCTGCATTGTATCCAGTTTATCATTGTAGCGTTCAGCTATGTAGCCACTTGCCACAATGATATGTGGTGCGTAATTGAAGGAAATCGGCATTTTGAAACCTTTTCTATCAATATAGAAATCACTTCCCATGCCGTTGATCACTCGCAACACAGCCTCTCTAGGGTGAATCTTTACCCGCACCTTGCCATCCATGTCGCAAAACACTTTCACTTCTTCCACAAAGGGTATTTGTCGGATATCATGCTCAATACGGTGAATTTCTATGCTTTGAAGCGTACGTCCTATTATATCTCCTTCCAGCTCTTTTACTAGCGCCTTCACGTCCTCATTGGACACAAAAGCCTGTGTCCCTGGAATGATAATTTCCAAATCGTTACATGCTTGCTCGCTACTTTTTACTGAAATAAAACTCATAAGCACAAACAGTCCAGACAGACTTATCAACCAGACAAATAGAATGCCTACATGGTTCCAATTGATATTTTTCAACCGCTTAAGCATTCAGAGCCTCCTTTATGGGTTCTACCAACAAATCTATATCCCCTGCACCGGCAGTCACCACCAGTGATGGCCTATGCCTTGCGACATATTCAACCGCTTGTTCAGGTGAAACCAAATACTTCTCAGCACATTGTACCTTGTTCAAAAGAACGACACTACTAACCCCCCTTATGGGCAGCTCTCTAGCAGGATAGATATCCATCAACAGCAGCACATCTACCTGCGACAGCACTTTGGCAAAATCATCCAAGAAATCCCTTGTCCGCGAGTATAGATGAGGCTGGAACACAAAAACCAAGCGTTCATTTGGATACAAGCTCTTTACCGCAGCAAGACAAGCCTTTAACTCCTCAGGGTGATGCGCATAGTCATCAATATAAACGTGACTTTCACTCTTTACTATATATTCGAACCTGCGTTTCACACCCCGGAAGCTGGTTAATGCGGCCTTCAGCAGTCCCACATCTTCCACTAAATGCTTCACAGCAGTAATAGCAGCCACGGCATTTTCTACGTTATGAATGCCTGGTACCCCCAATTGGATTCTCTCTATTTTCTCGGTATTTCCTATATAGTCAAAGTAATAATCGCCATTTTCTATGCAGATATTACTCGCGTAGGCATCTGCCTGCTCACTAGCCGAATAATGAATATCGGCAGGCAAATCAAGTCCCTTTTTAATGATGCGGAGCCCATTAGAGGCGACTTGTTTTATAAACAAGCGAAAGGACTCTTTAACATGGCTTGCATCTCCATAGATATCCAAGTGATCGGCATCGGTCGACGTCACTATTGCGATATCTGGGTGCAAGGTCAAGAAAGATCGATCGAACTCATCGGCTTCTACGACCACCAGATCGTTATCGGAAAACAAAACATTGGTACCATAGTTGGCCGTTATACCGCCCAAAAAGGCCGAACATCCCACTCCGCTATACGTCAGTATATGGGCAATCATGCTGGAAGTAGTTGTTTTCCCATGTGTACCTGCCACCGCTATGGTATAACGATGAGCACTGATGATTCCCAATACTTCAGATCGCTTGTGCAAGACGTAGCCCACTCCCTTTAGGCATGCTATCAAATTCAGGTCCTTCGGAACAGCTGGCGTATAGACAACAAGATGCTGTTCGCTATATAGCTGAAAGGGCGCAGGAATACGTTCAATATCATCTTGATAGAACACCGAAATTCCTTCCTTTTCCAGCTGGCTGGTCAAAGTCGTTTTTGTTTTATCGTAGCCATAGACGCCACAACCAAGATGTTGAAAATAACGAGCAAGGGCACTCATGCCTATGCCTCCTATCCCAATCAAAAACACCTCTTTTATGTCGTCCAGTCTGAGCATATTTCCAAAACTATCTTGCCAACTTCAATACTTCCTGAGCAATGAGCTCATCGGCATCTTCTTTGGCCATCTTCTTTATATTTTCACTTAACTTCTTTTGCAGTACCTTATCAGACAATAAAGCGATGGCCTCATCTACCAGTTTTTCGGAGGCCTCAGTGTCCTTCACCAATTTGGCGGCACCCCGCTCCACCAAGGCCATTGCGTTCTTTGTCTGATGATCCTCGGCCACATTGGGCGAAGGAACCAGAATACACGGCTTGCCAACGATGCTGAGCTCGGCAATGGTACCCGCTCCCGCCCGCGCTATAATTAAATCAGCGCTGGCATAGGCCAAATCCATCCTATTTAGGAATGGCCGCAACTGCACACTATCGTCCAATTGGCCTTTCAATTCGTTTTTTAATACCTCGTAGTAATAGGTCCCACATTGCCATATAACTTGTATATCGTGGGCCTTCAACTTCGCCAAGCCTTCCAACAAGCAATTATTCAACGTTCGGGCACCTAGGCTTCCACCTGTTACCAAAAGGGTCCGCTTCTCATGATCAAAGCCAAAAAGTTCATCCGCTTCAAATTTCTTCCCCACAATGTCTACTACATCCTTTCGCACAGGATTGCCACTTATTACGATTTTCCCTTTCGGGAAAAACCTATCCATCCCCTCAAAGGCTACGCATATCTTGCTCGCTTTGGCTGCAAGTCGTTTATTGGTTATACCAGCATAGGAGTTTTGCTCTTGTATTAGATAGGGGACCTTCAACTGTCCTGCCGCCATAAGCAAAGGACCGGAAGCATAGCCTCCTACACCTACTACCACATCTGGATTAAAGTCCTTAATGATGCGCTTCGCCATTCGTATACTCTTCAACAGCTTAAACGGGAGCAACAGGTTTTTCAACAGGGATTGCCTATTAATGCCTTGAATATCCAAGCCTATAATCTTATATCCCGCCGCTGGCACTTTCTCCATTTCCATCCTGCCTTTTGCCCCGACAAAGAGCAGCTCGCTGTCAGGCAGAAGGCGCTTAATGGCATTGGCAATGGACACGGCCGGAAATATATGCCCCCCTGTACCACCTCCGCTGATAATGACTTTTAGTTTCTTTGTCATATGATCTATTATATACCTTAGGCAACGGCAGGAATTTCACCTATTACAACCTTATCTTTTCTGCCCTTACTGTTTGCTTTTCCTCCTTTTTCATTTTCGCCGTCACCCTGCTCTTTCAACTCATCAATATTACGACTTACGCTCAAAATTATGCCGAAAGCAATGCTTGTGAATAAGATGGAGGTTCCCCCCATACTTACCAATGGCAACGGCACACCTGTCACTGGTCCTAGCCCTACTGCGACCGCCATGTTTGCAAAGGCTTGGATGGTAAGACTAAAACCCAAACCGGCAGCCAGCAAAGTGCCAAATGCCTTTGGGCTTTGAGTCACGATACGGATACACCTATACATGAACACCAGATAAAGCACCACGATGACCGCTCCGCCCAAGGCACCATATTCTTCAATAATGATCGCGAAAATAAAGTCTGAATATGGATGCGGTAGCACATTCCTCTGCGTACTATTGCCCGGCCCTTTACCAAAAAAACCTCCTGAGGCAATTGCTATCTTCGCATGATTTCCCTGGAAAGACTTGTCCGGATCTGGCTCGCCATATCCCATAAAGGTCTGTACACGCGATATGTAAGTTTGCCTTCTTGGTCCTATAAGCACCACCAGGGTAAGTAAGAATGCCCCTGCAAAAGTAACATAGGTAATCTGCTTGATACTGATGCGGCCGATGATGAGCAACAAGATACTGACGGCGAACAACATTAATGCCGTCGACATATTTGCAATAGCGATGAGTATAATCACCACACACACCGAGCCCATGATGGGGATGAAAGCCTTTTTCACGTCCTTTATACTCTCCTGCTTGCGCGTCAGCATTCTTGCCAAGAAGGTAATCAAGGCCAGCTTGGCCAAATCGGAAGTCTGAAAAGTCTGGTTGATGATAGGAATGGTAACCCACCTATTGGCATCATTCACAGAATTTGTAAAAATAAGTGTATAAAGCAGCAAAGGGATGGTTATGATCATCAACACTTTGGAAATGCCTGCATAATAGCGGTAGTCCAATTTATGCGAATAATACATCAGTATCAGCCCCGCAAAAATGAGGGTCATATGCTTCAACAAATAGGTTTCCGTACCCTTTCCGTCTTTATAGGCAAGAGTACCGATTGAGCTATATACGGCCAGTAACGAAAACATGGACAATAGAATCACTATGATCCATATCCATTTATCTCCTTTTAGTACCTTAAATATTTTTTCCATATTCTAAAGTGTTATTAATTGCCAGCCGTCTAGTTACCCAGGCTCCATTGCCCTAGCTTTGTTTATCTTACAGTTCCTTCACCGCTGCTTTAAATTGATCACCCCTATCTTCGTAATTCTTAAAAAGATCAAAACTTGCACAGGCGGGAGACAACAGCACCGTATCCCCTTTTTGTGCCAAATGATAAGAAACCTCTACAGCCTCATTCATATTTTGCGTATTAACGATCACGTCCACCTCATCCTCAAAGGCATCATGTATTCTAACATTATCTTTGCCCAAACAAACAATGGCCCTCACCTTATCGTGCATCAGTTCCTGCAACATGGCATAATCATTCCCTTTGTCTACTCCCCCCATAATCAACACGATTTTCTCGGGCAAACTCTCCAAGGCATACCATACCGAATTGACATTGGTAGCCTTAGAATCGTTAATGAAGTTAATCCCCGAAATACAAGAAACAAACTCCAGGCGGTGCGGAATATTCACAAACTCGCCCATACTCTCCCTAATGGATTCATTGCGGAGTTCCCATACTTTGGAAACTATGCCTGAAGCCATATTATTATACACATTATGCATCCCCTGTAGCGCTAAGTCCTTGATTGCCATTTTAAACTGTTCTTGTTTTGGTATATTAATTACTATTTCTCTTTCTTGATTTAAATAGGCTCCCTCTTTTATCTCTATCTTTTGTGAGAAAGGGTAGACCTTTGCATCGGTATGATGGCGCAGCAGCCCACCAAGCGTCTCCGGATCGTCTGCACAGTAGACAAATACATCATTGGACGTTTGATTTTGCAGAATGCGAAACTTGGAATCCACATAGTTTTCCATCTTATGATCATACCTATCCAGATGGTCTGGAGTAATATTGAGCAACACCGCTATATCTGCCTTAAAGGCGTACATATCATCCAGCATGAAACTACTGATTTCCAACACATACACGCCAAATTGCTCTCTTGCCACCTGAAGTGCAAAGCTCTTGCCTATATTTCCCGCCAAGCCCACATTTACACCTGCATTTTTGAGAATGCTATAGGTAAGCAAAGTCGTGGTGGTCTTACCGTTGGAACCTGTAATGGCTATCAACTTGGCATCCGTATAACGTGAAGCAAATTCTATTTCGCCGATAATTTCCTTGCCCATTTCCCTCAGCATCACGATAAGTGGAGCTGTTTCCGGAATTCCAGGACTTTTCACAATGACATCCGCCAGCACTATTTTCTCCTCGCTATGCTTCAGCTCCTCATAGGCTATCTGCTCATCCTCTAGCTGTTTCTTATATTTTTCCGATATCGGTCCTTTGTCGGAAACAAAGACATCATAACCCTTATCGCGTGCCAAAATGGCTGCGCCCACCCCGCTTTCACCGGCGCCCAACACACACAATTTCCTAGTTAATGATGTTTCCATTTTACTCTTATCTCACCTTTAAGGTCACGATCGTGACAACTGCCAGAATAATCCCGACTATCCAAAACCGTGTCACGATCTTCGATTCGTGATAGCCTTTTTTCTGATAATGATGATGAAGGGGAGCCATCCGAAAAATCCTCCGCCCCTCACCATATTTCTTTTTGGTATATTTGAAATAGCTCACCTGCATAATCACAGAAAGGTTTTCTACCAAGAATATACCGCAAAGCACCGGAATAAGCAATTCCTTGCGTATCATGATGGCAAATGCCGCTATTATCCCTCCAATAGCCAAGCTACCGGTATCTCCCATGAACACCTGAGCTGGATAGGCGTTATACCAAAGGAAACCTATACAGGCCCCCACAAACGCACCCATAAAGACCACCAGTTCACCCGAATTGGGTATATACATGATATTGAGGTAGTCGGCAAAAACCGAATTGCCCGAAACGTAAGCCAGTAGCGCTAAGGTAACGCCAATGATGGCAGACGTACCTGTTGCCAGCCCATCTATGCCATCCGTAATATTAGCACCGTTAGATACGGCGGTGATAATGATGATGACAAAAAACAAGAATACCCAAAAGGCATATTTGCCATCCTTTAAACCAAACACGGTAAGTACCTTGCCATAATCAAATTCGTTGTTCTTGTAGAATGGAATATTTGTTTTGGTAGATTTGACCTGCACGTTGTAATAGTTCTTGCTACCGTCAAAGTTCTGCTGAATCTCTACGTGTTCACCGGCCTTCGGTCCACTTACCTTTTGCCTTGTCACGATGGATGGATGATAATACATGGTACAGCCAATAATAATGGCCAAACCCACCTGACCTACCACCTTAAACTTGCCACTAAGCCCCTCTTTATTCTTCCGAAACACCTTGATATAATCATCGAGAAAGCCTACCGCGCCCATCCATACCGTAGCAATAATCATCAGCTGCACATAGATATTCGATAGATTGGCAAACAACAAGGTAGGAATCAATATTCCGCCCAAGATAATGAGTCCGCCCATGGTGGGTGTCCCTCTTTTCTGCGCTTCTCCTTCCAATCCCAAATCGCGAATCGTCTCTCCTACCTGCTTTTTGTGCAGCAGATTAATGAGATGCTTGCCAAAGATGGTAGTAATGACCAGGGAAAGGATCACCGCCATTGCAAAACGAAAGGATATATACTGGAAAAGCCCAGCTCCCGTGAGGTTCCAATGTTTATCTAAATATGTAAATAAATAATACAGCATCCGTTCGTTATTTCTTATTATTGGTTAAACAGCCCTTTCAATATTTCCTTATCATCAAAAGGATGTTTCACCCCCTTTATTTCCTGGTATTTCTCATGACCTTTACCTGCCACTAAAATAATATCACCGCGTTGGGCAAGATGAAATGCCGCCTTGATGGCATCATTCCTGTCAGCAATGGAAAACACATTCCTCTTCTTATCTGCTGGGATACCCTCTTCCATATCTCGTATGATCTGATGTGGGTCTTCGCTACGCGGGTTGTCAGATGTGATAATTACCTTATCGCTCAGCTGTGCGGCCACTTCTGCCATCTCAGGTCGTTTACTCTTGTCTCTATCGCCACCACAACCCAATACGGTTATCAGATGCTCGCCTATACCCTTCCGCAGGGTATTGATGGTTTCCAACACGTTCTTAACAGCATCGGGAGTATGCGCATAATCTACTACGGCATAAACACCCTCGGGCGAAACAAGCACATCGAATCGGCCTTCTGCTCCGCTCAGCTTGCTCAGTGCGGTCAGTACCTTGAAGCTATCCTGTTCCAATAATATGGCTACACCATATACGGCAAGTATATTGTAAGCATTGAAGAGACCTGTAAGTTTCACCCAAACCTCTTTTCCATCTATCTGTAAAAGCATTCCATCAAAATGGCTCTCCACAATCTTGCCTTTAAAATCAGCTATATTCTTCAACGCATAGGTTTTTCTGTGCGCCTTGGTGTTTTGCAACATGACCATTCCATTGCGATCATCTACATTGGTCAAGGCAAATGCCGAAGATGGCAAAGAATCAAAGAATGCCTTCTTTGCCTTAATATAAGCATCAAACGTCTTATGGAAATCCAGGTGGTCATGCGTTAAATTCGTGAAAGCACCGCCTACAAAATTGAGACCCGCTGTGCGGTTCTGGACTATGGCGTGTGAGCTAACCTCCATGAAACAAAAATCACAACCTTTCTCTACCATCTCCTTTAACAAGCCGTTCAGCTCAATGGGATCTGGTGTCGTATGGGTAGCCGCAACAACCTCATCGTCTATCTGGTTTTGAACAGTGGACAGCAACCCTACTCGATACCCTAAAGCTCGAAACAATTTAAATAGCAACGTAGCCACGGTTGTCTTCCCGTTTGTACCTGTTATGCCTACCAATTTGAGCTTGCTCGATGGAAAGTCAAAAAAACGACTGGCCAACAGCCCCAGAGTGTAGCTTGCGTCGTCCACTACAATATATGTCACCCCCTTTTTTCTGTTGGCGGGTAACTGCTCGCAGACGATGGCCGTAGCCCCTGAAGCTATAGCTTTATCTATATAGTCGTGACCATCTACCATTGTACCTCGTACCGCCACGAACAGATCTTCCTCCCCTACCTTACGGGAGTCAAAACACAACGCATGGATGGACCTATCGGACATGCCGATAATATCCTTCACGTGAATGTTTTTCAAAAGTTCTTTCAATCTGTTCATTTCAGTTCTATGTCAATAGATGCTCCTTTTTGCACTACAGTACCAGCTACAAGTGATTGCTTCACTACTTTTCCATAACCCACAACCCTAGGTTTCAGCCCCGCATTACCAAGTAGATACAGGGCATCTTTCAAGCCCATTCCTTCCACTTTTGGCACCCTGTTCTCCTTGAAAGGTAAATCTTCCTCGTTCTCCGCCTTTTGAGGCGCTTTAGCTTTCAAGCCCATGCTTTTGGCTGCAGTAACTGTCTTGGAGGCACTGCCTGTCTTCACTTCTGGATTTTCTCCCACCCTAGCCATATGCGTAGTATATGGCGACTGGTGAATATGAAAGTCATTTGCATAGACTCTTTCTGCAACTTGCTTAAAAACTGGAAGAGCCACCGTTGCGGCATAATACCCTCCACGTCTCGGATTCTGTATTACCACAATCATGGAATATTTCGGGTTATCCGCAGGGAAATACCCCGCAAATGACCCTTGGTAAGCCCGCTTCACTTTGTACCCCTCCGCGCCCTGCGCCATCTGTGCCGTTCCTGTTTTCCCAGCAATCTTGAAAGGTGCAGATTTCAGTTCCTTACCTGTCCCTTCCTCTATCACTGCTTCGAGCATGGCCCGTGCCTTACCCAAGGTCCTATCAGACACAATCTTCTCATTTATAACACGAGCCTGAAAGGATTCAATAGTATTGTCCAATCGCCTGATTTCCTTAACAAACAAGGGAGCTACCATTTTTCCGTTGTTGGCGACTGCATTATACAAGGTCAGCATCTGCAACGGGGTCAACTTCAGCTCATACCCCCAACTCATCTGAGTAAGCGTAAGGCCGCTCCAACTCTTGCTGCTGGGTGACTTTACCAGTGGACTTCCTTCGCCTGGGATCTGAAGGCCTAACTTGTCATTCAGGTGCATGGCATACAGCTTCTTGGTAAAGGCTTCAGGGGATTCCTTATAATGCTGATTGATCAGTTTCGTAATGGCCGTATTGGATGAATGTGCAAAAGCTTGTTTGACGGTGATTTTCCCGTATCCCCCATGATGCGAATCCCGAATGGTATGCCTATATACCCTAAACGTGCCATCTCCCGTATCCACGATATCACTGGTGTCGATCTTTCCATCTTCCAGTGCTACCATATAGGAAGCCAACTTGAATGTAGACCCCGGTTCTGCACTTTGGGCAATAGCATAGTTGAATTTCTCTCTATAAACACCTTCGGATATCCTTGTGTAGTTGGCCACAGCCCTAATCTCACCCGTCTTCACCTCCATCAGAATGACGGTACCATTATCGGCATCGCTTTTCAACAACTGGTCTCTCAGTGCCTTTTGTGCCACATCCTGCATGTTTATATCAATTGTAGAGATGATATCCGCCCCATCGGTAGGCGCTATTTCTGCGTCCTCGTTTATAGGCATCCACGCCCCGCCAGCAATACGTTGCACCACCCTGCTTCCACTAGCACCATCAATATACTCAGCGTAAGCACCTTCCAGACCCACTGGCTGTACCGTAGCTTTTTTGTAGCCAATGGTGCGCTCTGCCAAGTCCTTAAAAGGTAATATGCGCTTATTCTTTTGATCGGCTATCAGCCCTCCCTTGTATTTGCCCAGGTTAAAAATCGGAAATTCGCGAACGGATTTCATTTCCTGAAAAGACACATTCCTTTTTACTAGGTAATAACGGTTCTTATCATTTCTTGCCTGCCTCAACAATCGCTTATATTGATCGGCCGATTTATCTCCAAAAAAATTCGACAACGCATTGGCCAATGAATCTATTTTGGCATAGAACACGTCGTTTTCCTGAATTCCTGGTGCAAGCATATCCATGCGGATGTCGTATTCAGGAACTGAGGTGGCCAACAAGCTGCCATCGTTGGAATAAATATTCCCTCTTACAGCTTCAATCGTCTGCTTTCTCGTAGAGAGACTATCGGCCATAGCTCGCCATTCTGCCCCTTGAACCGTTTGTACATAAATTAATTTATACATCACGGCAAAGGCAATGAGAACTATCAGCCCAAAGGACAGATAAACACGCAACAATATGTCGGTTCTGATATTCATATTTCGCTTGCTCGCTTTTCCCTATTTCTTTTTTTGTTTGGGTATCACTATTTTTTGGGGTGGCTGCACCAGCTCTTTTAGCCCCAAAGTGTCCACCTTCTTTAGCACTTCGCTTTGTGTACTCTTGAGCATCAGCTCAGCACTTAACGATTTGTACTCCCAACTCAACGTCTTCACCTCTCTGCTTAACCTATCTATTTCACGCACCGTATTTTCCGCATAGTGCCTATTTCCTATATACAAAATGCCCAAAAAAGCCATAAAGCCAATGAAGGGCACAGCAGATACGGCTGTAGAGGAAGAAAGGATTTTTCCGGAAAACAAGGTTTTCAGGAAATGCTGGGAGGCATTTGCCTTCTCTTCCACAGCCATTTCCATCTCCTCTTGCTGCTCTTCGCTTAGCCCTTTTCTAAAATTATTGCTCATCCTCTTCCCTTTTTGCCGCCACTCTCAACTTAGCGCTTCTAGCACGACTATTTCTAGTTATTTCTTCCTCGCTAGCTACGATGGCCTTCTTGGAAATCAGCTCAAAGGGCTTCATTTGATTGCCATAGAAGTCTTTCTCCACATCTCCCTTGAACTTACCTTTGGCTAAAAAATTCTTCACCAACCTATCTTCCAGCGAATGGTAGGACATCACGACCAATCGCCCCCCAGGCTTCAGCACCTCCTTGGCCTGCAAGAGCATTTCCTGCAGGCTATCTAGTTCTTTATTTACTTCTATGCGCAAGGCCTGAAAGAGCTGTGCGTAATACTTATTCTCCTTTCCCCTAGGTACCAAATTGGCCACGGCCTCCTTTAAATCGGCCACCGTATTGATTGGCTTTGTCAAGCGTTTTGTCACAATAGTCTTTGCCAAACTCCTTGCATTATGGACCTCGCCATACATGCCAAATATGCGGTGCAGGGCTTCTTCGCTATAAGAATTGAGCACATAGGCCGCGTCCAAATCACCCGATTGATCCATGCGCATATCCAAACTGGCATCAAAACGAATGGAAAAACCCCTATCAGCCTCATCGAACTGATGAGAAGAAACTCCCAAATCGGCCAAAATACCGTCCACCTGCCTCACTCCATACAGCCGAAGGCTGTTTTTCAAGAACCTAAAATTCTGATGTATGAGTTGGAAACGCTCGTCACCAATGGCATTTCCTAATGCATCCGGATCTTGGTCAAAGGCATACAACCGACCATCTTCGCCCAAATGTTTAATAATTTCCCTGGAATGCCCGCCACCACCGAACGTTACGTCCACATAGACTCCATTTGGCTTAATAGCCAAGGCTTCTATGCATTCCTGCAACATCACCGGTACATGGTAGACCTTTTCCATATTACATACTATACTATATATCCTTGCCACCCATCACTTCTGCAGCCAAGGAAGAGAAATTCTCACTGGAATCGTTCTCCCACTGCGCTTCGTATTCTTCCTTAGACCATATTTCTATGGTATTAAACTGACAGGCCAACACAACATCCGTCTGTATACCTGCATAAGCCATCAAGGCCTTCGGCAACAGCACCCTATTGGCCGAATCCAAGCTCAACACGGTAGCCCCTCTGGTAAACTTCCGAATGAACTCCCTTACTTTTGGATCATAGGTATTTAACTTGCTCAACTCTTCTTGCTTCTTGGCCCATTCCGCCATTGTATAAATTACCAGATGCTTCTCAAACCCTCGGTTCACAACAAGCCCATCCCTTTCAACCTCAGGCATTTGCTTCTTGAGGCCGGCGGGCAATACCATTCTTGCTTTGGTATCTAGCTTACATTCAAATTCACCGATAAAATGAGTCATGCTACTTTATAGAGTTAGCTAATCAAATGTAAAAGTAGAAAAAACTTCCACTTTCTCCCACAATTACCCACAAAAAAAGTTTTCCACACCTTTTTTCCCACCCAACAGTATTTTCTATCTGTTGTTTCCCAGATGTCCAAAAAAATTTAAGTAAAACAAACTTGTTCAAAAGACAATTTTCGTATTCAAAACAAATTGATAATCAAACAAAAAGCACTTAAAACAAAAAAAGTGGGAGATTGTCCCACTTTTTCATTCATATCACAAAAACGATCTATCAGCTAGTCGACACCCCCCTTACGGGTTGGTGAGCGTTGCTCTGGCCAAGCCATCGGTTCGCCCGTCCTTGGGTTAATCGGTAATTTGATCCTTTCAGTAGAAGTCTTTTCGGGATCTTCGCTAGCATAATAGGCCAGGATAGCAGTAAGGATGGCATTATTGCGCACATCATCAAACACGATCTTATCATACGTATCCCTATTGGTGTGCCAGGTATAGGTGCCGTATGACCAGTTGAGCGAACTCAAAGAGAAAGCGGGTGCTCCTGCGGCCACAAATGAAGCATAGTCGGAACCTCCCCCGCCTGGTGCTCCGGGAAAGCTGGTTTCTATGTGCTGGCGTATGTTGCGTGGCACCTTGGAAAGCCAACGGCCCAAGTAATCATAAGCATGCAAGAACCCTTGTCCACTGATATTCACTACTCTTCCTGTTCCATTGTCTTGATTGAACAGCGCCTGCAAGTTCTTGACGACCTCCGGATGGTCTTCCACAAAGGCGCGAGAACCATTCAGTCCTTGCTCTTCACTTCCCCAATGGCCCACGATGATCGTCCGCTTAGGGTTTGGATATAATTTCTTGAGTATCCGCATAGCTTCCATCATAACCAACGTGCCCGTACCGTTGTCGGTAGCACCAGTCCCCCCATCCCATGAATCAAAATGCGCGGACAGGAATACATATTCATTCGGCTTTTCAGTACCCCTAATTTCAGCAATAGTATTAAAAGTGGGCACCATTCCATTCTCCTTTGAGTCTGCTTTAAGGCTGATAGTGGGGGCATTGCCAGACTCGGCCAGGCGATAAAGCAAACCATAGTCTTCCAGCGCCACGTCTACAGTAGGCACTTTCAACGTGTTGGCCCCAAAAATTTTGTCCACTCCAAAACCATTGGACCAGTTGGAGCTAATAATACCCAATGCGCCTGCATTTTCCAGCGCCCTGTGTAGGTCCTTCGTGCTATATCCAGTTTTACTCAGGCGTTCTGCCCAGGCACGCTGCTGAGCAGCTCTCGAATCTTTCATTTTTTCGAACGATTCCTTTGTCGCAAACTCTTCCCAATTGTAGTCGGGCCTACCCGTTGGCTGCGAGAAAGAGACCAATACAAATTTCCCCTTCACCGATGGCAGCCATTTCTGAAAAGCGATGGAGTCGGCAACATCGGCCAATATTATCACTTCTCCTGTTACTGTCTTGCCTTTCGTGCTAGGGCTCCAGGCCAACTGCATACCTTCCAATGACTTTACTCGTGGGCTTAATAAGTCGATATGGGTTATCCCTCTCTCCCATCCGCGCCATTCGCCCCACTTCTCATTCTTGGCATCTATGCCCCAAGTAGCGTATTTGGACACAGCCCAGTCGTGCGCTTTTTGCATCTGCGGACTACCTACCAGACGAGGCCCTATTCCATCCATTAATTCACGTCCCAATAGCTCTAGTTGTGAGTTCTCAGTTCCTTCTTTCACTATCGACTCAACAATAGGATCCAATTTCTCGGGCATATCGCCCATCATGCCACGTCTCTGGGCATAGCTATTTCCGCCAAGCAAGATGACCGAAAACAGCATGCTACAGGTTGCCTTCTTCCAAAAAGAAGAACTAATTCTAGTAGATAAAGTATTCATGTTTGTATTGATTTGTTTTTTGACGACACTAAGATAAAGATTACAACGACACCAAAGGGCTTTTTATAGCTTTTTGTTACATTAGACAACCCACTTTTTTTTTTCATCTGTCCTTCCGCTTTAATAGGTACCAACTTAATACCATGTATTCAGTTAACTGAGAGTATACAGAGTATTTATATAGTTTTGACAGAGGGTTAACATAGATTATACCTATGTTAACCCTCTGTTAACCCACTGTTAATACTTTGTTTAAGCTCTGTTAATAGCTAATTTGATATAACTTAGGTATCTGTTTGTCCAAGAGATGGCTCGAGCTATTAGAAGACCTACCTTCCATAGTCCAATTACCCTGTAACCCGACATCCATCTATCCTGACATCCACTCGTTTTTTACCAAATGCTATTCCATATGAATCCGACCGACAACACAAGACTATAATTCAGCGTAATTTTCCCTAAGTTTGCAAGGCATGCACGACAAGAAGAGCATTTGCAGTAAGGTAATAAACATGTAGTTTTATTTTTTATGATTCAGGTAAGTTCGGAAATAGGCACGCTCAAAAAAATCATCGTACATAGCCCAGACAGTGGCCTAGGCAAAGTCGTACCTTCCAAGGCCCAGGATTGGTTATTTGAAGATATCGTACACCTTAAGACCGTAAGAATGGAGTACGACTATTACCTCAAGCTCTTACTCTATTTTCTAGACCCTACCGTCATCAAGGGAAAGCTGGGTACCCTAGAAGATACGACACATGGACGAGCCTTTTTCAAGCCAGACAGTGCAGGTTTCTACCGTTCCGATAAAGTCATCGAGGTGCAACGCCTGCTGGCCGATATATTGGAAAACGAAAGTATCCGCAAAAAATTGGTGGCTTCGGTCTGTGCTATCGAAGGCTGCACCTACCAACTGCAGTTGGCATTGATAGACACTGCACCCAAGAAGTTGGCCAAGATCATCCTATCGGGAGCATTGGACGATGAACACATGATCTTTGCTCCCATACCCAACCTCATCTTCACGAGGGACCTGGCCGTAGTAATAAACGACCATATTTTGCTAAACAAGCCAGCCAAGAAGGCGCGCAGCCGAGAGAACCTCATCATGCGGTACGTGCTGTTCAACCATCCTTTCTTTGCAAGCTATGCGGGAAAAATACTGGAAATACCCGATTCCGTGCAGTATTTCCTGCGCCCCGAGGAAGACTACGACAACAGGGCCACACTGGAAGGGGGCGACGTGATGACCATCAGTCCCAGTCATGTGCTGATAGGTTGCAGCGAGCGTACGTCGGCCCAGGGCGCCAATGAGGCCATCAAGCTGCTCTTCCAACATGGAGTAGTAGAAAAGGTCACGCTGGTGAAAATACCCAATAAACGGGATTTCATGCACATAGATACCCTCTTCACCCAAGTTAAGAAAAACGTATGGGCATTACTGGCCTCCGTTTCCAAAAAGGCCGAGCCGAACGGGAAGGAGCCTATCCATCATTTCCATTTCATGGAGAAGACCGAGCCCGACACGGCCATCATCCAGTTTCGCCGTGACGCCGTGGAAAACCCAAGGACCTATGATTGCCTAGAAGACCTGTTGGACGAGATAAGCCAGCAAGAACTGCAAAGCAAGGAGCCTACCAAATTCATTTACAGTGGCAACAACATATTTCCCTATGATGCCCGTGAACAATGGACGGACAGCTGCAACCTACTTGCTCTCAAGGAGGGTGTGGTACTGGGATATGACCGCAACGATAAGACCGTAAGCGCTTTCAAGCAGGCTGGATTTGACGTTATCGGCGTGAAAGAACTCATCACTCAACTTGAAAACGGACAGAGAACGGCCCAAGATATAGAAAACACCCTCATCTTGATGCCCTCGGCCGAGCTTTCGCGTGCCCGCGGTGGTTTCCACTGCATGAGCCTGCCCATATTACGTGAACACCTATAAGCAAATCTATCCATGCAAACGACCAACACGATACTGATGATAAGGCCAAAGGCTTTTAGGTACAATGAAGAAACGGCGGGCGACAACGCCTTTCAGCAATATAGCGATGAGCAAAACATACAGGACAAGGCCTTGGAAGAGTTTGACAACTTGGTGGCACTGTTGAAGGAAGAAGGTGTAGAAGTACTCATCTTCGAAGACACACTGGATGAAGATACGCCGGATTCGCTCTTCCCGAACAATTGGCTGTCCTTTCACGAGGGGGGCGTAGCCGCACTATATCCCATGTACGCCCCCAACCGCAGGTTGGAAAGGAGAACGGATATCCTGGGCACGCTGCGTCATGATTTCCAGCTGGAACAGGTATTCGATCTCAGCTACCTCGAAAGGGACGATATATTTCTGGAAGGCACGGGAAGCATGGTGCTGGACAGGGAAAACAAAATAGCCTATGCCTGCCTCTCGGAACGCACCAACGAAGAGGCACTGAAACTGTTCTGCCAGCAGTTTGGCTACACGCCCATTACTTTTCATGCCTTTGACCGAGCTGGCAAGCCCATATACCACACCAATGTGATGATGAGCGTAGGTGAAGACCTTGCCTTCATTTGCATAGAGAGCATCACCGATGAGGAAGAGGAAGAAAGGGTGGTAGTATCGCTGCAAAAGACAGGAAAGAAAATCATTGCGCTCAGCTTTGAGCAGGTAAACCAATTTGCCGGTAATATGCTCAACGTGCACGACAAGAACGGCGAACAGCTGCTCGTCATGTCCGAGCAGGCTTACCTATCGCTCAACGACGGGCAGCTGCGCGCCATTAAGGGATTGGTCCATATCGTACAATCGCCTTTGTACACCATTGAAAAACATGGCGGAGGCAGCGCTCGATGTATGATGGCGGAGGTATTTCTGGATAAAAAGGCTTAAGGCGAGAAGGTAGAAGGCTACGCCTTAAAAGCTTATTGCTTATCATTAAATAAAATCACATTTTTGCACAAATTTTGTTATATATAGAACATGCAGAGCTACCAGGAATTTCTTGACCTCAGTGTAGGCTTCCCTCAGGACGGATTTGAAATCATTGACGATGAGCTATATTTCCACGACCTCAATCTAATGGAAATGATAGAGACGTATGGCACGCCCTTGCGTTTCACCTATTTGCCCCTTGTGAGCAAAAAGATACAGCAGGCAAAAATCCTTTTTCAAACGGCCATCCTGAAGAACAACTATCGGGGCACCTATAAGTATTGCTATTGTACCAAGAGCTCGCATTTTAAGCACATCGTAGAAGAGGCACTTAAAAACGACATTCACCTGGAAACTTCATCTGCCTTTGACATGCCCATGATCGACGCCCTGGAGAAAAAGGGTACCATCCGTAAGGACATCACGGTAATATGCAACGGTTTCAAGACCTTTCAGTACAAGCAGTACATCATAGATATGCTGCACGACGGCTTTCAAAATATCATACCCGTACTGGATAATAAGGAAGAGTTCAACCTATACGACGACGAGGTGGAACTGGATACGCCCTGCAATCTCGGCATACGCATAGCGGCAGAGGAACAGCCCGACTCGCAGTTCTATACTTCCAGGCTGGGCGTGCGCATGGAGGACATCATTGATTTTTACAACAACAAGATCGTTCCAAACCCCAATTTTAGGGTAAAATTATTGCACTTTTTCATCAATTCGGGCATATCGGATACGCCTTATTACTGGAACGAGCTGGAAAAGTACGTGACGCTCTACTGCAAGTTCAAAAAGATAAACCCCGATCTGGACACCTTGGATATCGGTGGCGGTATGCCTTTCAAAGATTCCCTGGTACACGACTTCGACTATGAGTACATGGTCAATGAGATCGTCAACCGCATTAAGCAGATCTGTGCCCAACACGATGTGATGGAACCCGATATCATCACCGAATTTGGCAAATACACCGTAGCGGAAGCTTCTGGGATACTGTACAAGGTACTGGGCCGCAAGCAGCAGAACGATCGGGAGAAATGGCTCATGCTGGACGGTTCTTTTATTACCAATCTGCCCGATGTATGGGCGCTAAACCAAAAGTACATCCTGCTTCCCATCAACAACTGGGATTCGGAGTACGAACGCGTGAACCTTGGCGGCATCACCTGCGACGGACAGGACTATTACAACCAAGAGGCCCATATGAACAACGTGTTCATGCCCAAAACGCGAAAAGTACAGTACCTAGGATTTTTCCACACGGGAGCCTACCAAGAAGTGCTGAGCGGCTACGGCGGCATACACCACTGCCTGCTCCCCTCTCCCAAGCATGTCATCATCAGGAGAAATCGCGACGAGACATTCAACTTCGAAGTGTTTGGCGAAGAGCAGAACAGCAAGCAGGTGCTGAAAATACTGGGTTATATCTAGGGGAATACTATATCCCTATTTACACTCGGTCCCAAGCCAAGCTTGTTGGATTTTCAAGGCCTTTGCACTGGCAGTATCGTCAAAATGCAGCGATCTATCTGTATCTTGGTACTTCACCCCTGCCAAACCGAAGAAATAGTCATAGGGAATAGGCGCGGTGCCATCTACATACTTCAACAAAAATTCCTTGATTTCAGGATAGCTCAGCTTTTCGATTTCATCGAACAGCTCGTCGTCGTTGAAATAGCGTTCCTTGCCAAAACGGATACCCAGATCGTGCGTCAAATTTTTGAAGCCATAGCCACCATCAGATAAATGCAGTAAATAGATATCCAAACAGGCCGCTATCAAAGCGCCTTTTTGGTACACATTTCCATATTGCTCGGCATAAGTGGAGGCAGCATATTTGCTAAGCTGCGTAAAGGATAGCGTATCGTTGTAGCTTGCTTTGGAATCGGCAATTTTTTGGGATAGCTTGGCCAAAAATTCCTCTTTGGTATTGATACCGCTCTTTACCTGTACATGATGTGCGGTATATTCCGTAGACCCTTCGTATAGCCAGAGATGCTTGGATAGCACGGGCTCATTATAGTTAAACTCCTTCACCTCCTTGGACGCAATGGTCAGTGGGGTGATGATATGGAAAAACTCGTGGGAGGCAACATCCACGACAAATGGCTTTAGCTGTTGAGCTGGTAGTTCGGGCAGGTAGTAGAAGGAAGAAGTAGTGTGCTCCAATGCACCCGCCATGCCGGGCTGAAACGACTGCTTCACCTTGGGATCGTTGAAATAATAAAGAAATGCATACCGATCTGCCGGCAGTTTCCCTCCTAAATAGCTCCTGGCTCCCTGCAACAGATCGGTCAACCATCCGACAATTTCCTTGGCGTTGATCAGTTGATTGGGTGAATAGACCGATACCAGTACGTCGCAATTCCCTACCTTCACGGAGGCCGTATCGGCTATGCCGTACATAATGGGCGTATCGTACAGATCATCCAGATTGTCCATCTCAAAGACATCTTGGCTTGCCGTACTGGAAACGGGCAAACGGCTCGATGAAGCATAGAAATTGGATGGCTTATCAAAAGTGATCTCGAAGGGTACTTGGCTCAAATGGTCCAAGTATCCAAAAATGCCCGGTGAGTGGATGACAATATTGTTCTTCTCGATATTGGTAGCCGCCATCGGGTATATTTCATGCTCCTTCTCGGTATCGAAGATATCCTCCACCTGATAGACAATCTTATGCAATTTCTTGGCTTTGGATATTTCCCACTGATTCACGTTGAGTTGGTTCACTGGCAGTTGCTTACCTTTTTTGTCATAGGCTGTCACATCGCTGATAAAAGCCCCGTAGTCACTTATGGCGTAAGTACCCGGAATAATCTTGGGCAGGGAAAACACGACGTTTTTGTTTTCCTGTTCCGGCGTAATCAGGGTAACCGATAGCTGGTCGTTTTGGATATCGTTGAGGTTGACGGAATAGCTGTACCCCTGTGCTAGCAGGGCACTGAAACTACCGATAGATAAAATGAAAAATAATACTATGTTCTTATTCATGCGTAAAATATTGCTTAATAAAATAAATGGGCCGTTCCACCTACAGTTAGACCGAAGAGCTGGCGTAATGTTACAAAAAACAACTATTATCAAGGAATATTTCAAAAGTCGACAAGCTCTTCCGCAATCATCCCGGTTTTTTTTAGGCGTAGCAATTCTGATAAGGAGTCCGTGGGCCGTGTGTTCTTAAATATACGCTATTGAGGCATATTATACACTACTGTATCTTCTTCAATATGGTTTCAATGACACGTGGAAAGTGTTGGTGTTCCAGCTGCTGTCCCTTAAACTTGATGGTTTCCAACGTATCTGTCGGTTCTATCTTGAACTTGGCCTGGTAGATATGTTCGCCCTCGTCAAAACGCTCGTTGACAAAGTGGATAGTGATACCCGATTCCTCCTCCTTATTGTCCAAGATGGCCTGGTGAACACGATCGCCATACATGCCCTTGCCACCATAGGCTGGCAGCAGAGCGGGGTGAATATTGATGATTTGATTAGGATATGCCTGCAGCAGGTATTCAGGTACCAACCAAAGGAAGCCGGCCAACACAAGTAGGTCAACTTCCAGCTTTTTCAGCAATTGCAACACACTATCGCTCTTGTAAAACTCCTTCTTATCAAACACATGGGTAGGTATCTCAAAATTGTCCGCACGTTGTAGCACATAGGCATCTGGGTTATTGGTCAGTACCAACACCACCTCTGCCAGATCACTCCGTTTGAAATGCTCCATGATTTTCTGTGCGTTTGATCCAGACCCCGACGCAAAAATGGCTATCCTCTTTTTCATCATATTCTCGTGTTGTTCCATGGCGACGGCAATATCTTGCATTGCAATGGCAGCCCAAACTTAGGTAAATTTCCTCTATAAAAAAAAGTTCCCACTGGCAGAGAATTTCATCTATTTTGATTTTAAATACAATGATATGGCACTATCAGGTTGCATATATAGCCTAGTTTATCTAAGTTTGATCCGTCAACGGAACTAAAGGGACAATATTTTTTAATACAGCAAAAAACGAATGAAAAGATATATGTTATTGTTCAACTTAATAGGACTCGCCTTCGCTATAGCCTCTTGTGCTGGCAACGGGCAAACCAACGACAGTACCACATCAGATAGTGCACAGCAGGAAACGAACACCGGCTCAGCCCCTTCCGTCTCCATCTCCGATGTACCCGAGGTAATTCCCGCCTTCACGTTTTTCAAAGCCAATAGCGGTATCAAGTTCACGCAAGATGACCTGGCCAAAAAAGGCAATATCGTGTTGATTTTCTTTGACCCTGGCTGTAGCCATTGCCAAGATGAAACGCGCGATATAGGCAAGAACTATCAAAAAGTGAAGACGGCCAATTTCTATTTCATTGCCATGCAAGATCCAAGCCTGATGGAAGGTTTTATAAACACCTATGGCGGCGAACTGAAAGGAAAGGACAATGTGACCCTGCTTTATGACAGGAACATGGAATTTCTGCCCAAGTTCAATCCGAAGCAATACCCTGCGGTATACGTATACGGCAGCGACCGTAAGCTACGCGCCCACTGGGATGGCGAGAAAAAAATTGATGAAATCATAACAGCCATTAATTTGTAGGTGCGCAATGCATTGTGCACCTACTATGGGCGCCCCATCTGGCCCCTTCCCCTATCCATGCGGCTTGGCCCCATTCCCCTATCGCCACCCGTAGCGCTGCCACCAAATTGCCGTAGATTATAGGTAAAGCTCAAGAGAAAATATTGTGTCAAGGTATTACTTTCCGAATTCTCTATATATCGCTCACTAATGGAATTGCGCACGCTGTAATTACTCTTCAGTAGGTCAAAGGCTGTCAAGGTAATCTCGGCATTTTGCTGCTTGAAGAGCTTCTTGCCCAAGGCAGCATTCCACAATACGAAGTCACGGTCATAATTGGCCCCCAAGCCCCTATTGATGTTGTAGTTGAAACTGGAAACCACTCGAAATCCCTTAAGATTGTAGGTCACATCTCCACCTATGCGTTGATTGCTGTTCTTAGAGGTCTGCTGCGTGCTGCTCATGTTCTCGGCTACGATGTAATTGATGTTGTAGCTGGCACTATATTGTATATCCTGGCTTATCCTGCTATTGAAGCTAACGCCCTGCCCCAGTACCCAGCGATTGCTGTACACCTCCTGCTGGTTGAGGTAACCCACGTCGTGCGTTTGGCTCAGATTGGTATTGAGGCGCATGTTCAATTTCAACTTTTTGATGGGGGCACCATAGCTGAAATTGCCGCGCAGCGCATAATAACCGTTGACGTTCTCCGGACGGGTAAACTGCCCGCCTTGTCCTAACAATACGCCATCGGCAATGAGCGTGTCCCGACTGGCTATCCAAGTAGAATTGACCACTTTATTGGCAGAAAAATCGGCATTGATGCCTGCCGAAAGGCTAACACTGGACTGGCGACTGGCCATGTTGTAATTCAAAGAGAAAGATTGCTGCGTCTCCTGTTTGAGATTAGAATTACCTGTCGAGATATTCAGTGGATTTTGGTTGTTTATTACATCTTGCAGCTGATTGATACTGGGTGGATTGGTACGACTATTATAGTTGAATTTCAGGGTCTTCTCGGGAGAAAAGCGATAAGTAAAATTGGCCTTGGGCAAATAATTCTCAAAGTCGCGCCGGGTGAGTCTATCTACCGGAAAAAACCTGTGGTTTTGCATTTGAGCTCGCTGATAGTCGACACCTAGATCAAACAGAGCCTTACCCTTGGTATACTGATAGCTGGCGCCGGCACTGTGAAAGGTATATTCATTACGAAATTCATTGGAAAGCAAGCTATCCAAAATATCGTACTGCCCCGTTTCGGCCAAATATCGCCAGGTTTCCCTATCAGAATAGTTGCGGTTGGACCGGAGACCGTAGTTGGCCATAAGCCGCATGCTTTTGCTCAATGGCTCGGTATAGCTTGCCCGCGCATTATAGGTATTGCCATTGCCAAGGGTATTGCCTCGATTGTTTACCGTATCCATGCGCGCGGTACTGAAAAATTCATTGAGCGAATATACTGAAGAACGGCTATCATTATTGCTCAGGTTGCCATCTAGGTGAAAACTGAGGGAGCGACCGCCCCTATTGAGCCGCACACCATAGTCCAGGCTACCACGCAATGCAAAATTATTCGAATGGTTCTCATTAGTTCTTGCCGAAGCATTGAGCCTTTCCTGCATTTCTTGCCAAGTCTCGTTCGTAGAGGTGTTGACAGAACCATTTTTGGTATAGGACAATTGCGGTTGAAAGGTGAATCGGTGTATCGAGTCTCTGCGTTGAGCCCTGAAAGACAGCGCGTGTGCGTGAGAGCCTACATTATTTTCCGCATTGGCCAGTCGAAATTGATTGGCGTTGTCCCCCAGCAAAGTCTCCCGTATGGAATTGGTGACCACCTCGTTGTCCCTATTCTTGTAATCGTAATTCGCGTTCAAGTCCATAGACCCAAAAAAAGTATTGTTGTAATTAAGGGACACCGTATGCTGGGTGGCAATACCGTTGTCGCTGCCCCTAGAGCCGCCGCTCCTTCCACCACGCGGGCCGCTGGCATCCATACCAAACTCCTCTTGATTTACATTATTAGAAGAAGCATTAAGGCTGAATCGCTTGTTGCCATCAAATACATTAATAGCAGCGCCGGTATTATAGCGTTCTTCACTTCCTCCACCCCCCGCTATTTTGCCAAAATAGCCATGCCTCCTATCAGGCTTGGTCACGATATTGAGTACCATGCGCCTATCTCCGTCGTCAAAGCCCGTCAATTGAGATTGCTCGCTTTTCTCTTCTATCAGTTGCACCTTGCTAATAACATCTGCTGGCAAGGTCTTCAAGGCCACCTTGGGATCTGTGCTGAAAAACTCCTTACCATCCACGATGATGCGGTTGAGGCTTTGGCCCCTCGCTGTAATGGCACCGCTGGCATCCATCTCTATGCCGGGCAATTGTACCACCAAGGCATCGGCATCGGCATAGGGTTCCGTAGGAAAGGCAGCGGCATTAAACTCCGTGGTATCCCCCTTGATGAGTACATCGGGTGTCACATCGATATCTACGCCGGGCAAGGAGTCGGTAAAGATTTCCAGTTTCACCATAATGGGCTTGATATTGGCCGAAACGGAAATTTCGCCTATATAGGTGCGGTAGCCCAAGGAACGTACCGAAAAGATATATGCCCCTTCGGGAACAGATGTAAACGTGAAAGCGCCTCCCATCACACTCTGAACCTGCCGTATGCTGCCAGAATCTGTCTTATGCTGTAAACGAACGGTAGCTCCCTGTAGTTTGAGTCCTGTGCTGTCTGCCACTATGCCTTGCACGGTATGCTGTGCATATACACATTCTGTAGCCCAAGCGAATAAAACAAACACAAGAATAGACGTATATTTTACCAAATGCATAGTTAAGTTTAACAGACAATAACTATGGAATGCCTTTATGTGACAAAGTTTAATTGCCACGCAAATGTTACACCTTAAAACGCATTGCAAAGCCTGCCATTAGCTACCTGCCGCCTTCGCCGCTTCCCAAGCAATGAGCGCGGTCTTGCGTGTGGTGCCCCACCTATAACCGCTCAGCAGGCCGCTATGCTGTATCACGCGATGACAAGGGATGAGAAAGGCCACTGGATTGCTTCCAATAGCAGTCCCCACAGCCCTAGAAGCCGTAGGTCTTTGAATAACTTGGGCAATATGGCCATAAGTGGTGAGCTGTCCCATAGGCACTTTCAAAAGCGCTTCCCATACCCGCAATTGAAAATCAGTCGCTTTCAAGTGCAATTTTACCTGACGAAGGTCTTGCCAATCTTTGGAGAAAATGGCTAATGCCTCCTGCTGGAACAAGTCTTGTTTTTCGGTAAATGAAGCAAGGGGGAATTGCCGCTGCAATTCGGTATATGCCGACAATTCGTCTTGGGCAAAAGCCAATTGGCATATGCCTTTTTTCGTGGAAGCCACTAGGACACGGCCAAAAGGGGTATGTGCAAAGCTGTAGTTAATAGAGAGGTTCCTGCCCTCGTTCTTAAACTCGGCAGGCGTCATCCCTTCAATGTTCACGAACAAATCGTGCAGCCTACTGGTACCTGAAAGTCCCGTGCTGTACGCCGCATCAAACAGGTTGGCCCCCTCTTCCCGAAGCATCTTCTTGGCATGGCCAATGCTGATGTACTGAAGGAATTTTTTGGGCGTAGTTCCCGCCCATTCGGCAAACAAGCGGTGAAAATGAAATGGGCTAAGGTGAACGTGCTCCGCTATTTCATCCAGACTTGGCTGCTTCATGTAGTGCTGTTTGATGTAATCAATGGCATCGGCTATGCGCTTATAGTCCATTTGCTGCTGTATGCTGAGATTTACGCTTTCCATAGTACAAAGGTAGATGCTATTTGATAAGCATAAAATCCGTTTTTTGCTTTTTTTTGATCAAGAAATATCTAACAAGCTACAAACAGCAACAATGAACACGATCTTTTTTGCTTCTCGCCTAGCCATTATTGGTATTCCTTCTTTTATTTTTAGTCTTTCTGCTTTAGTCCAAAATATCCCTTATTATGTCGTTAATTAACCCTACCTTTGCGCCAAAATTCAAAAAACAGTAAAATGAGCCAACCCGTTAAAATTAAGAACGCTCTGGTTTCTGTCTATTACAAGGACAAGCTGGACTCCCTCATCCAGACACTAAACCAATATGGCGTTCATTTTTACTCTACTGGTGGAACCGAAAGATTTATTCGCGAACTAGGTATTGATGTTACCCCTGTGGAAGAACTAACTAGCTACCCTTCTATATTGGGTGGACGCGTAAAAACACTTCACCCAAAGGTATTTGGTGGCATCCTCAACCGACGCGAGCTAGCCGAAGATCAGGAAGCGATTGCAAAATACGACATTCCGGAGATCGACTTAGTCATTGTAGATTTATATCCTTTTGAGGAAACCGTATCATCTGGTGCTAGTGAGGCCGACATCATCGAGAAAATAGACATCGGTGGTATTTCTCTCATTCGCGCTGCCGCCAAAAACTTCAAGGATGTGGTCATCATCTCTTCAAAAGATGATTATCAGGCATTGGAAGACATACTCAAAGAAAATGAAGGCTATACGACTCTAGAGCAGAGGAAAGCCTTTGCCAAAAAAGCTTTTCATGTATCGTCTCACTACGATACTGCTATATTCAATTACTTCAACCAAGAAGACCCCTTGCCGGTGTTCAAATACAGTGTGGCAAAAGCCAGTCCGCTGCGTTACGGAGAAAACCCCCACCAAAAGGGCGTATTTTATGGCGATCTGGATGCCATGTTTACCAAGCTGAACGGAAAGGAGCTATCCTACAACAACCTGGTAGATGTAGATGCCGCCGTAGCTTTAATAGATGAATTTGACGAACCTACCTTTGCTATCTTGAAGCACACTAATGCCTGTGGCGTAGCTACCAGGCCTACCTTGCTCGATGCCTGGAAAGATGCCTTGGCCTGCGATCCGGTGTCTGCATTTGGCGGTGTGCTCATCTGCAATGGCGAGGTAGACAAAGCCACCGCGGAGGAAATAAACAAACTGTTCTTTGAGGTACTCATAGCGCCCTCGTTTAGCGAAGATGCCCTACGCGTGTTGAAAGGCAAGAAAAATCGGATCCTGTTGCAAAGGCACGAAGTGGAATTGCCCAAAACGCAATTCAAGACCTTGCTCAATGGCTTCATCGAACAAGACAAGGATAGTACCATAGAAAATGCGGACCAAATGAAAGCGGTCACCGATAAGCAGCCTAGCGAGGCCGAGCTGAAGGACTTGTTTTTTGCCAATAAACTGGTAAAGCACACCAAATCGAACACCATAGTCTTTGCCAAAAACGATCAGCTTCTGGCAAGCGGTGTAGGGCAGACCTCACGTGTGGATGCCCTGAAACAAGCTGTGGAAAAGGCCAAGTCTTTTGGTTTTGACCTGCATGGCGCTGTTATGGCATCCGATGCATTCTTCCCTTTCCCAGACTGCGTGGAACTAGCGGCAGACGCTGGCATTACAGCCGTTTTGCAACCAGGAGGATCTATAAAGGACCAGGATTCTATTGACATGGCCAACAAAAAAGGACTCGCCATGGTCATTACTGGCGTAAGGCATTTTAAGCACTAGGCAAGATTGCCTTCATAATATTTCCACAAAAAGACTTTTTGTGTCTTTCTTTTAATGAAATCGGGGCTGTCTACAATCCTTATACTGGAGAAGACAGCCCATTTTATTGTTTTCAATACCAAAAGCTGCTTCTTAAGCCCCAATACGTGCCTTGCGAAAGGCCAAGTGCCTAAACTCTTCAGAGTCGGAAGTCTAACCGACAAGAAAAATGATTTTTATATTTGATTCACATCAAAGACACCGATAGAATATCATTTTTTTGTTTTAATTTTGCCTATTAAATTTATAACTCTTAAAAGCATTCTGAATGGGCTTATTCAACTGGTTTACTCAAGAAGTGGCCATAGATCTAGGAACAGCAAATACATTAATCATACATAATGACAAAGTCGTGGTCGACGAGCCGAGTATCGTTGCTTTTGACCGTTCTACAAATAAAGTTATCGCCATTGGCCGTCAGGCCATGCAGATGGAAGGGAAGACCCATGACAACATCCGTACTGTTCGCCCACTCAAAGACGGTGTCATAGCCGACTTCAATGCTGCCGAACACATGATACGCGGCATGATTAAGATGGTCAACAACGGAAAAGGCTGGTTTTTCCCTTCGCTTCGTATGGTTATCTGCATCCCCTCGGGCATCACCGAAGTGGAAAAGCGTGCGGTACGCGACTCGGCCGAGATAGCCGGTGCCAAGGAAGTGTATCTCATCCATGAACCGATGGCTGCCGCTGTGGGAATAGGCATCGACGTGGAAGAGCCCATGGGCAACATGATCATTGATATCGGTGGCGGTACCACGGAAATTGCGGTCATAGCACTTTCGGGTATTGTGTGCGACCAATCTATACGCGTGGCCGGAGACAACTTTGATGCTGACATTGTGCAGTATATCCGTAGGCAGCACAACATCATGATCGGTGAGCGAACTGCTGAAAAAATCAAAATTGAAGTAGGCGCAGCGCTGCCCGAACTGCAGGACCCTCCTGCAGACTTTGCCGTACAGGGAAGAGATTTAATGACCGGAGTACCCAAGCAGATTACCGTGAGCTATACGGAGATTGCACACTGCTTAGACAAATCCATCTCAAAAATAGAAGAAGCTATCTTGAAGGCGCTTGAGATCACGCCACCAGAACTTTCGGCAGATATCTACCAGACAGGCATATACCTGACGGGTGGTGGTGCACTGCTTCGTGGGCTGGACAAACGTATCCAAGCCAAGACCAAGCTGCCCGTGCATGTGGCCGAAGATCCATTGCGTGCGGTAGTACGTGGAACGGGCATTGCCCTGAAAAACATTCATGGGTACAAATTTTTAATGCAGTAGCAGAATTAACTATAATATTATATTTATTCTTATTGACGAAAAAGGGGAGAATAAGTAAAAATGAACCAGAATGAAGAATATTTGGATTTTCATTGGTAAATACAATGCTTTTTTCTTGTTCCTGCTTTTCTTTGGCTTTTCGTTATTTTTGGTGATAAGGAACAATATCTATCAGCGTTCCTATGCTTTTAATTCAGCCAACCTGATTGTAGGAAGCATCTACGCCCATGTTAACGAATTTACCAAGTACTTCAATCTGGGGAAGGCCAATGATCGTTTGGCCAATGAAAACGCTGCGCTTAGAGAACAGTTGAGACAATCCCTGTATTCCAATATAGTAGACGAGCACCAGGTAAATGACAGCCTTTATGACCAACGCTATAGCTATATCGTAGCTCGGGTAATCAACAATAGCGTGCATCAAAAAAGCAATTACATCACTATAGACCGGGGCAGCCTTCATGGAATACAGAAAGGCATGGGAGTTATCTCTGCCGATGGCGTGGTAGGTATCGTATTGAATGTGTCGCCACATTTCACTACTATACAATCGGTATTGCACCCCGACACGCGCATCAGCGCCACACTCGATACAGTCAATGCTTTCGGCTCGCTGATATGGGGAGGAAAAATAGTAGACCCTACCAAAGCTGCTTTGAGGGATATTCCAAACCATGTTAAGGTGAAAGAAGGCGAGAAAGTAGTGACCACTGGCTATTCCTTGTTTCCTTCTCATATCCCAATAGGGAAAGTAATCAAATCTGATATGAGCGGAGATAGCTTTCTGGACATTGAAGTGCTATTGGACACGGATTTCAGCACCTTGCAGTACGTTTATGTCGTGCTAGACAAGATGTCCGATGAAAAACAGGAGTTGGAAAAATTGAACACCGAAAATGAGTAGCATATTTATCCTTAACATTATACGGTTTTTCCTGCTTTTAGCAGTACAGGTATTTCTTTTCAAAAATGTAGGCTATTATAACGTTGCTACCGCATTCCCCTATATATTGTTTTTATTATTACTGCCGCTTAATATACCGAATTGGCTTCTTTATACCATCTCCTTAGCCACTGGCATTGTCGTGGACATGTTCTACGACACCTTTGGAGTCCATGCTGCTGCTTGTTGTACGCTGGCATTTGTGCGTATCATCGTGATGAAGCTCACGGTAGATTATGAGGCACATGAAACACTCGCCACACCCGGCATTGGCGAAATGAACTTTAGGTGGTTCTTTTTTTACAGTTCAGTTCTGGTGCTGACTCACCACCTCACACTCTTTATGGTAGAAGCATTCACTTTCTCCAACCTGCACTACACACTAATAAGCGCTTTTTTGAGTTCTATATTTACAGAGGTAGTCATTCTACTATTTTCATTGATATTTTACAGAAAAACGAAGCGCTAATTTTCTTATCTACTTAGAATAATCAGTAGCTTTGAAACACATAACAGATTTAATTCAACCTCTATTATTGTTGAACAAAGGATGAACAACGGCTTTTTTGCTAGAAGATACGTGATACAAGGAATATTTATAGCCGTAGCGCTCTTATTGGCTATTCGTCTGTTCTACCTGCAGGTTATAGACGACTCATACCTGCTTTCTGCCAACAACAATGTGTTGCGCAAAATGGTAGTATATCCAGCTAGGGGAGTTATCCTAGACCGAAACGGAAAAATATTGGTACAGAATGAACCTGTGTACGACCTCATGGTCGTACCTAGGGAAGTAGGAAATATAGACACGCTGGAACTCTGTCGATTGATCGACATCGACCTGGAAGGGTTTCGCAAGCGATTTAACAAGGCTAAAAGTTTTTCACCTTATAGAGAGTCTGTTTTTGAGAAACAGCTTTCCTCTCAGACTTATGCCAGACTGCAGGAAAAGCTGTTTCAGTTCAGAGGCTTCTATGTACAAAATCGCACGGTGCGCAGCTATCCCGACAGCATTGCCGGCCAATTCCTAGGCTATATCAACGAAGTAAACGACAAGGACATAGAACGTTCCAATGGATTTTACAGACCGGGAGACTATATCGGAGTGAGCGGTGTAGAAAGAGCCTATGAGGAGATGCTCCGGGGACAACGTGGCGTACAAAACCTGATGGTAGATGCGCTCAACAGGCCAAAAGGGCACTATATGGATGGCAAGTACGACACCTTGGCCAGGGCTGGCGAAGGCTTGGTGTCGTCGCTCGATCTGGAAGTACAGAAATTAGCCGAAAGGTTCCTTAAAAACAAACGTGGAGCTGCCGTGGCCATAGAACCATCTACGGGTGAAATCCTAGCTTTTGTAAGCTCTCCCTCATATGACCCGAATCTATTGGTAGGAAGAGAAAAAGGCAACAACTACATGAAATTGTTGAACGACCCCAACAAACCGATGTTTATCCGTCCTATCCAAGCACAATACTCGCCTGGATCGGTATTCAAGGTAGTAAGCGCCCTAGTTGCCCAGCAAGCCGGCATGCTGAACGAAAAGACCATCTTCTATTGCGGCGGCGGATATCACTACGGCCGAGGACATGTCATGCGATGCATGCACGTGGATGGATCCATCAACCTGATACAAGCCATACAACACTCATGCAACACTTATTTCGGCTACACCTATGCAACGATGTTGGACAAGAGAAAGATGAAGCCCGAAAAAGCATATTCCTTATGGCGAGAAGCAGTCATGAAGTTCGGTATTGCGCGCGACCTGGAAATAGATCTGCCCAACGAACGAAAGGGATTACTGCCGACTGCCGACTTTTACACCAAGCGCTTTGGGAATGCCAATTGGACTTCTAGCTTTAATATCTCCAATTCCATAGGACAGGGTGAAGTGGAGATCACGGTACTGCAAATGGCCAACATTATGGCGATAGTGGCAAACAGGGGATATTACTATCGCCCTCACCTCATCAAATCCATAGGCGAGGACCATGTGATCAAAAAAGAATTTACGGAAAAAATAGATGTAGGGGTAGAAGAAAGGTATTTTGAGCCTGTCATAGAAGGCATGAGCCGGGTAGTGAACGTTCCGGGAGGTACCGGCTACAGCGTTCGCATCCCTGGAATAGAGATGTGCGGAAAGACGGGTACCGCCCAGAATCCACACGGAAAAGACCATGCCGTATTCTTTGCTTTCGCTCCGAGGGAAAACCCAAAAATCGCCGTTGCAGTATTGGTGGAAAACATGGGTTTTGGCGGATCTTGGGCAGGTCCTATAGCCAGCATGATGATAGAACAGTACCTTAAAGACACCATCACCATGCCTAAAGCCATTCAGGAAAGGGTGCTCAATGGCAACAACCTCTATGTGCCTGAAGAAGAAAAAAGTACTTCGGGCACTGTGGCGGCCGTACAAAACAAAAGTAAACAAACCAACAGGCAGAAAGACACAACAAACCAACAGGCTAGTCTAAAAGCGGTATTGAACAAGAATGACTAATCAGCGAAATATATTTGGCGGCAATATTGACTGGGTAACTATTTTGATCTGGTTTTGTCTATGCATCATTGGGTGGTTCAACATTCATGCTGCCGTCTTTGATCCAGAACATCCCAGTATTGTGAGCCTGAACACCAACTACGGCAGGCAGTTCATCTTCATCATTGCCAGCATGATTACGGCATTCTTTATAATGATGATAGACAGCAAGTTCTTTAATTATATATCACCCGTGTTTTATGGTATAACCCTACTACTTCTGGTGCTAGTGCTGTTAGTAGGGCAAAATGTTGGTGGAAACCAGGCCTGGATTTCCATTGGAGCTTTCAAACTGCAGCCCTCTGAATTTGCCAAGTTGTCCTCGTGCTTGCTCTTGGCTCGTTATCTAGGAGATTACACAAACAAAACACCCAACTTCAAAACACTTTTCTTTGGTGCATTGATACTATTGGCACCTGTTTGCCTTATTATGCTTCAGCCAGACACTGGGTCGGCAATGACTTTTTTTTCACTGGTTTTTGTATTCTATAGGGAAGGTTATATTTCCGGGCAACTCTTGCTGTTTGCCCTACTCTGCATCATCCTATTCATATTGAGCTTACTGTTTTCAGAATGGTATATTATAGGCACCTTGTTCGTGCTATGTGCTCTTGGAGCTTTTCTTTTCAGGAGAAACCGCAAAGCCATCAGCTCCGCCATTATCTTGTTTGTTGCGTCCGCAGTTTTTGTCCTTTTTGTAGATTTTGCCTACAACCATATATTGCAGCCTCATCAACGGCATCGCATAGATGTAGTATTGGGCAAAATAGACGATCCACGTGGCAAGGGTTATAATCTGAGGCAATCCAAAATAGCCATCGGTTCGGGACAACTTTTTGGAAAGGGCTATTTGCAAGGCACACAGACGAAGTATAATTTTGTACCTGAACAAAGTACCGATTTCATCTTTTGCACCGTAGGTGAAGAGTGGGGATTTGTGGGCTCGATGGTGGTAGTGTCGCTATACCTGGCACTTTTGCTAAAAGTGATACAAATTGCTGAACGGCAACGCACCAGTTTTGCAAGGGTATACGGCTATTGTGTTGCTTCTATCTTCTTTTTTCATTTTTTCATCAACATTGGCATGACCATTGGCATAGTTCCTGTTATCGGGATTCCGCTACCTTTTTTGAGCTATGGAGGTTCCTCCCTACTCAGTTTTACGGTATTGCTTTTTATTTTATTGCGCTTCGATTCCAACCGAAAAGGGTTAGTATAAAAAATCGGAACTAACAAAAAAGCCGCGGCCTCCATAAAAAAGATGGAGGCCGCGGCACGTGCCTAAAAGGAAAAACAATTAATTTTATCCCCTATTCGTTTATGGCTTTCACACCGGGCAGCTCCCTACCTTCCATATACTCCAGTAGTGCGCCGCCTCCTGTGCTTACATAGCTCACCTTATCGGTATAACCAAACTTAGTTACCGCAGCGGCAGAGTCACCACCACCTATCAATGAAAAAGCTCCATTTTTGGTTGCTTCCACAACGGCATCGGCCACCGCCTTGGTTCCTTTAGCAAAGGTATCCATCTCGAACACCCCCATTGGACCGTTCCAAAGGATGGTTTTGGAGGCCTTGATGACTTGGGCAAATTTGACCGCCGATGCTGCACCAATGTCCAAGCCCATAAGGCCTGCTGGAATCTCGTCGTTTGGTCCGTCATAGACCTTTGCGTCATTAGCGAATTTGTCTGCTATCTGTGCGTCTTCGGGCAAGATCAACTTTACACCCTTATCAGCCGCTTTTGCGACGAGGCTGTTGGCCAAATCCAGCTTATCCAACTCCACCAGCGATTGCCCGATCTCGCCACCACGTGCTTTCACAAAGGTATAGGCCATTCCACCGCCTATTATAAGGTTATCTACCTTATCCAACAGCGCTTCGATGAGATCTAGCTTGTCGGACACCTTAGCTCCACCCATAATGGCCGTGAACGGCCTTTCTGGGTGTTCCAAAACCTTCTGTGCGTTACCCAGTTCGGCTGCCATCAAGTAGCCGAAGTATTTCGCATGAGGAAAGAATTGTGCTATCACGGCGGTAGAGGCATGTGCCCTATGGGCAGTACCAAAGGCATCATTTACATAAACATCGCCCAGTTTGGACAATTTTTCCGCAAAATCCTTATCTCCCTTTTCCTCTTCCTTGTAAAAACGAAGGTTCTCTAGCAGCAGCACTTCACCGGGTTTCAAAGCAGCAGCTTTTTCTTTCGCTTGCTCACCTATACAGTCATCGGCAAACTGTACCTTCACACCCAATTCCTTTGACAGATGGTCGACGATATGCCTCAAAGAATATTTGTCTGTGGGACCATCTTTCGGTCTTCCCAGGTGAGACATTAAGATAACGGATCCGCCATCTTTCAAAATTTTCTCTATGGTAGGCTTAGCGCCCTTTATCCTATTATCATCCGTAATATGAAATTGATCGTCCAACGGAACGTTAAAATCTACTCGAACCAGGGCTTTCTTGCCCGCAAAATTCAAATCGTCTATGGTTTTCATCTTTATATAAAAAAGTAAAAATTTAAAAGTAAAAATTTAAAAGACATTAGCCGCTTGTCCGCCCCTTGGCTCGTCCAGGCCAAAAGGCCATTCAAGCAAAATTAATATTTTTGAATATATAACCTAATTTTTAGTCCATTATCCTTCCATTAAATTACGCCATTAGTCCAGCAACGTATCTGACACGCCATGGCATGATCGGTTCTATCTCTTGTCTTCAAGAGCTCCTATTTTTGCGATCAGGTCCACCAATCGATTAGAATAACCATATTCATTGTCATACCAGCCTACCACCTTCACCAAGTCGCCCACAATGGAGGTGAGTTGGGAATCAAATACACAGGAATAAGGGCTGTTGTTGATATCTATCGAGACAATAGGGTCTTCCGTATATTGAAGAATGCCTTTCAGCTCTCCTTGAGAAGCTCGTAAAAACGCTTTGTTTATACCATCTACCGTTGCTGGCGCACTCAATGTACAAGTAAAGTCGGTCAGCGACCCATTCAATACAGGTACACGGATACCAGCTCCCCCCAATTTGCCTTCCAATTTCGGGAATATTCTGGTCACCGCTTTTGCTGCACCCGTAGTCGTCGGTATAATGGAACGAGAAGCGGCCCTAGCCCTCCGCAAATCCTTGTGTGGGGCATCGTGCAAGTTCTGATCGCCAGTCATCGAGTGTACCGTAGTGATATATCCGTCTTTAACGCCCCAATGTTCGTCCAGCACCTTAATAAGCGGCGCCACGTTATTTGTCGTACAAGAAGCGTTGGAAAGGATTGGACTGGTTAAATCTACCCGATCATCATTCACGCCAAGCACCACGGTGGGCACATCCATATCTGGGGAAGGAGCAGAAAGAACAACCTGCTTGGCTCCAGCTATCAAGTGTTTGCGCGCGTCCTCCAAATGCGTAAAACGACCGGTCGACTCAATAACCAAATCAATCCCCAAGTCTCCCCATGGCAGATCTTCTGGACTCTTTTCCTCGATGATCTTGATGGCATGTCCATTGACCACTAATTGCCCAGCCTCAGCAGTTACCTCGCCAACGAACGGTCCATGTACAGAATCGTATTTAAAAAGATGTGCCAGTGTATCGGCATCTGTCAAATCATTGACGGCCACCACCAAATCACCCATGCCCCTAAGAAAAAGATTACGTAAGGTATTCCGACCTATTCTGCCGAATCCATTTATTGCTACTTTCAACATTTGCTATCTTCAAAAATTATCCTCCAAAGATGGCATATATCTACTTAAATTGGTCCAAAAACTGCAATAAATGACTGTTAAATGCCACAGCGTCTTCTAGATTTGGTAAATGCCCACAGTGCTCTATTTCCACCAACTTGCTATTTGCAATGCTATCGTCCATCGCCTGCATTTGCTCATGGCTTGTCAGCTTATCTTCCTTCCCTCTTATGAGCAAGCAGGGCTGCGTAAGGCTTGTAAGCTGCTTGGAAGTATCGGTCCTTGCAGCAAGGGCCAATTGCGTAGCGCAGATAGAGCGTATATCATTTCTCCTGATGCTACTCTTAATCAGCTCGACGGCTTCCGGCTTATGAAGCATACTTTGCTGGCTGAATACGTTGGCCACAAAGCCCACAGCAAAAGCCCTGCGCCCATGTTTCAACACAGATTGTATGGACTCAAATCGCTTTACCTTTGCTGCATCCATATCGGCAAAGGGATGAGTGTCTACCAGTACAAAACCCCTGAAGAGCTGAGGAGACATTTCTCTTGCCCGCAAAGCAATATAGCCTCCCATGGATATACCACAAAGTACTGGATGTAGCAATTGAAGCTTCTCGACAAAGGCAATGAGATCTTGGGCAAACAAATCGATATTAAAAAAGCCATGACCACTGGTACTCATTCCATGGCCGCGCACATCAATTGCAATTCCTAGGACATGGTCTGGCAAAGCCTCTAATTGCCCTTGCCACATATTCTTGTTGAATGGAAAGCCATGAATAAAAATGATCGTCATAGTCGGATTCGCACTGCCCTTATACAGATAAGAGATGCTGATGTCCGACAACCTTATTTTCTTCCGTTGAATTTTATGGTCCATGATGGATTAATTATATACATATATAACAAAAAAAAGCAAATGAGTTTTGAATTTATTTCAAACTACATTTAGCCACAACCCATTGACTAACAAATTTTACGCAAAAAGTATAGTCCATTTTGATGGAAGAACTAAGGCCGAGCATGCAATTTAGAGGGATTTTTTTCCAATTATTCTTTGCAGAATCAAATTCCATTTCTATCTTTGCAGTCCAATTCTAGGACAACGCGCTTGTAGCTTAACTGGATAGAGCACCTGACTACGGATCAGGAGGTTAGGGGTTCGACTCCCTTCAAGCGCACATTTTTTCACTGAAGCTTAGTCGGCAACGATTAGGCTTTTTTTATCAATTAGGACGCTATGCTAAACTTGGTATTATTCGGCCCTCCGGGAGCTGGCAAAGGGACTCAATCTGAAAAATTGATAGAGAAGTACAATTTGGTACATATTTCTACCGGTGATCTGTTCAGGGCGCATATCAAAAACCAAACGGAACTAGGGAAACAAGTAAGCAGCCTCATCGCTGATGGCCAGCTGGTACCGGATTCCATCACCATTGCCATGCTGGAAAAGGAAATCGAGAAAAACCCGACAGCCAAAGGTTTCATCTTTGACGGATTTCCACGTACGGTAGCGCAAGCCGAAGCACTAGACAAATTCCTTGAAAGCATCGGTACGAGCATATCGGGCGTGGTAGCGCTGGATGTAGACGAAGCTGAGCTGACAAAGCGCATCGCCGAACGCAAAAAGATAAGCAATCGTGCTGACGATGATGCCGACAAGTTGCAAAAGCGAATTGCCGAGTATTTCAACAAGACCATTCACGTGCTCCCGTACTATGAGCAACAAGGCAAACTGGCCAAGGTAAATGGTATTGGCGACATTGACACTATTTTCAATAATATCAGTAAGGAAATAGATAGTTTTTAATGTTTTCGAAAAAAGAGCGAAGCGTCAATTAATAAATATAATTGGCGCTTTTTCTGTTCATCCAAGCACCACTAACGACCTGCCACCAGACAGGCAGGCAAACATCCACCAATAACAGATAACTATGGCTCAAGGCTCCAATTTTGTCGATTATGTAAAGATATGTTGCCGCTCGGGAAAAGGAGGGGCAGGATCGGCCCATTTGCATCGTGACAAGCACACCGCAAAAGGTGGGCCTGATGGGGGCGACGGAGGTCGTGGCGGACATATCATACTAAAGGGCAACAGCCAACTGTGGACTTTACTGCACCTCAAATACAGAAAGCATATCATCGCCGAAAACGGTGGCACTGGCGGTTCTGCGTTAAAACACGGTGCAGACGGCCAGGATGAGGTATTGGAAGTGCCTTTGGGCACCATTGCGCGCAATGCCGAAACAGGAGAGGTACTGTTTGACATCACGGAAGATGGGGAGACAAAGATTCTCACGGCTGGCGGTCGCGGTGGCTTGGGCAATTGGCATTTCAAAACACCTACCAAACAAACTCCTCGCTTTGCACAGTCTGGCGAAGATGGCAAGGAAGAGTGGATCATTTTAGAGCTAAAGGTATTGGCGGATGTGGGCCTAGTAGGCTTCCCTAATGCCGGAAAATCGACTTTACTATCCGTAGTCTCTGCCGCAAAGCCTGAAATTGCAAACTATCCCTTCACTACCTTGGTACCCAATCTGGGTATCGTTTCCTACCGAGACAACAAATCCTTTATCATGGCCGATATCCCAGGGATTATAGAAGGAGCATCACAAGGAAAGGGATTGGGTTATCGCTTTTTAAGGCATATTGAACGCAACTCGGTCTTGCTATTTTTGGTCCCGGCGGATACCGATCGTAGCATTCAGGAAGAATATGATATCCTGCTAAAGGAACTGACAGCGTACAATCCGGAATTGCTGGATAAGCCGCGCCTACTAGCCATCAGCAAATCGGATTTGCTAGACGAAGAGCTGATAGCGGAAATGAAAAAGGAGCTTCCGCACGACATACCTTCCGTATTTATATCGGCCGTAGCACAGACTGGCATCGCTCCACTGAAAGATCTAATCTGGAAGGCAATTAATCAAGACGCATAGAAAAAACTACTTCCATTCATTGTTGTGCATCGGTCATGCATCGTGTCCTATCACCTCTTTATTCTCTTTACCAAAGGAATACATCAGATAAAACAATGCTGGTAGTATAAAGATGCTCCCTATCAAAAGGGCCCATGCCAATGTTGCTATCGTTTTTGGACTTCCCACATCCTCGAGCAACGAAAGTGCTTGTCCGCCATGTAACAAGACGATATTTGGAAAGTGGGTGGAAGTAGCGGCAAACAAGATCATCGTAACCTGAAAGCCCGCCAAAATGCGCAAAAGCACCGGTGAGCTCACATATAGGCTTTTCCACATAAACAATAGCGAGGCTATGGCCAATACAATGGCAATAACGTTCACTGTATGGCCGAAAATCCATTGGGCCAAAGGCACGCCCGAATAGGCCGCAGTGGCAAATACCAATGCACCAAAAACAAAGGCAGCGATAATCATAAATTTGGCCTTGCGAACAAACAGGGCTTTGTCGCTCTGTTCTTTTACCTCTCCGATAATATAGATTGTGGCCAGATAGCCGCAGATAGCCACCGTAAAACATCCTACCGACACACAGAACCAATTGAGCCAGTTGAGCACATAGGCGTCCAGAAAGTTGTCGGCCTGCGGATTGATCGTGCCAGAAACGGTAGTTCCGGCAATGATGCCAAGGAAAAATGGCGTAACGGCACTGGAATAAACAAAAATTTTGCTGTACACCTTTTGCCACCTGTCGTCTATGGCATCATAGTTACGAAACGTAAAAGCCGTGCCCCTTGCGATAATCCCAAGCAGCATGGCCGCCAATGGAATATGGACATAAGTGGACATCAAGGTATATATCTGAGGAAAGCCCACAAAGAGAATCACCACGGCAATGATGAGCCACATATGGTTGGCTTCCCATACAGGGCCAATGGCCTTGTACATGATATTTCTGGTATGCAGCTTATTTCCCTTGGAACTAAATAACTCCACAATGCCGGCGCCAAAATCGGCTCCCCCCAAAAGCAGGTACAACCATATAGAAGCCCATAGGTAGGCAATGACTACATATAGCATAATTCCTTAGTTTTTATCCAAATAATCCGGGCTATTCACGTCATAGAGCTTGCTAACCATCAATATCTGCCTATAGAGCAGGAATACTACAATGGCCGAGAGCGAAACGAATACAGCCGTAAACAAATAAAACGAATAGACCAGACCGGGCATGGGTGTAACCGCATCGGCCGTGCGCATCACACCATAGATAATCCATGGCTGCCTTCCTATTTCCGTTACCATCCAGCCAGCTTCCAGAGCGATGTACCCCAATGGAGTAGCCAGCACAAAAAGCCGCATTAGCCATTTCTTGGACAAAGGTTGCTTCTTCAACGCAAGCAACACGAGATAAACGACACCCAAAAGCAGCATCACCATTCCAAGTCCTACCATTACCTGAAAGGAATAGTGGGTAATGGCTACCGGCGGTCTATCCTCTTTAGGAATATCTACCAATCCAGTCACCGGCTTTGAAGCATCACCATGTACCATCCAGCTAAGAAGTCCGGGAAGTTTGACAGCATATTTAACCGATTGGCTTTCCTCGTCGGGCACACCTCCTACGATGAGCGGAGCATGAGCCTCGGTATGAAAATGAGCTTCCATGGCCGCCAGCTTAGCGGGTTGGCGCTTGGCGACATCCTTGGCAGAGAAGTCGCCACTCAGTGGCTGCAATATGGCTGCTATAGCCGCACAAAATGCGGCTATTTTGAATGCCTTGCTATGAAATTCGACATTTTTCTGGCGCAAGATCATCAGCGCATGCACCCCCGCAACGGCAAAACCCGTGGCCGAAAAAGCGGCAATGCTCATATGTATAGACTGGCTGAGCCACGCCTCATTGAACATGGCTTTCATGGGGTCGACATTTAGGTACTCGCCATTCACAAAATCAAATCCGGCAGGACTGTTCATCCAAGCATTGGCCGCCACGACCAATATACCCGAAGCCAGTCCGCTGATTCCCACTACGACTCCCGTGAACCAGTGGAACCATTTGTTGAACCTTCCCCATCCATACAGGAAAAATCCCAAAGCAATCGCCTCAATGAAAAAGGCCGTGCCCTCCAGCGAAAAGGGCATACCGAAAATAGGGCCTGCATGTTCCATGAACTTGGGCCATAGCAAACCCAATTCAAAGGACAGCATCGTACCGGAAACGGCGCCAGTTGCAAACAATATGGCCACACCTTTGCTCCATGCCTTGGTAAGGCCTTTATACATTTCGTCTCCAGAACGCAAATACTTAAAATGGGCAATAGCCATAAAGAAGGGCATAACCATGCCTACACATGCAAATATGATATGAAAGCCCAATGAAAGAGCCATTTGCGAACGGGCAGCAATAAAATCGTCCATATGGCATACTCGTTTAAGTGTACCTGACAAACCTAGCCCAAAATAAAGAAACTTACAAGGTCAAACTATTATTTTAATCGGCCTAGCCCATCTTGGAGCTCTCAAGAGCCACACCATGAAAAAAGCAATCGACTGACCGAATATTTGATTTGCATCCGACAAGTTCACGAGAGCTTCTTATTCAACACATACAGCTCTTTTTCTATAATCAGGATACCCTCATCTACCATTTCCCTAATGGCATGAATATACAAGTCTTCTTCGTTCGTATCTACATCTGCTAGCAGTGTCTTAAGGGCCCTAGCTTCGCTCTCCAATGCAGTAATGATCTCTTGCCTTATCTGTTCTATGCGCGACTCGGCCTTCTTGCCCTGGAGCCGCAGGCACACATCGCAGATACCGCAGCGCGTAGCATCATGCTCGTCGAAATAGTCTAACAAGCTTACACTCCTACATAGGTCATCATCCAAAAAGCGCATTACCGCCTTAAGCTGCTTTTTCCCTACTGCCTTGCGCGCCTCGATATGCTGTCTATCGACCTCAAGGTGCTGCGAGTCGCTCCTGGGCAAAAGAAATTGCAGCTGGGGCTTATCGGTTTGCGGAATATAGCTTATCACCTCAAATTTCTGCAGCTGCTCCAGCATATCGATCACCTTGCTGATCGGCAGGCCCATTTTGCGAGCCAAATCAGATTCCCGAAAAGAAATATAACGGTCAAACGCATTGCCATATGCCCTAAGGATAGTCTTAATAAAGCTATCCAGATGGGCATGCGCTACCTGAAAAGTATATAAGTCGCTCGGGTTAACCTCAAACTGCAACCGTGACGGCAAATAGACATTTTCCGTCAAGGCAATCCATTCACTCCGTTCAAGGAACTTCAATGCGCTCAATGTTTTGAGTACATCCAGCTGATAGCGTGTACAAAAATCACCAACATCGAAATTAAAGGTCATAAACTGTCCGGCACCATATGCCAACTGATAATAGTTGCATAGATGGTAATAGATCTGCCTAATTTCTGCCACAGTGGGAAAGCTCGCCAAGAAGTTTGTCTCCAGCCTTTCCTTATCGCCTTCGTTATAGAGCAATACTGCATAGGCTTTTTGTCCATCGCGACCGGCACGACCAGCCTCCTGGTAATAGGCTTCTAGGGAACTTGGCACATCCATGTGCACCACGAAACGTACATCCGGCTTGTCTATCCCCATACCGAAGGCATTTGTGGCTACAATAACTTGTGTGTGATTTCTCCGCCATGCGTCCTGTTTTGCTCCCCTATCGGGCGTGCTCAATCCCGCATGGTAGAAATCGGCACTCACCTTTTCCTGCAATAGGTAGCGGGCTATTTCCTGGGTTTCGCGCCTGTTCCTCACGTAGACAATGCCACTACCGCCCACCTTACGGATGATGTTGAGCAATCGTGAAAACTTGGATTCCTCCTTCAGCACTATGTAAGCTAGATTGCTTCTAGCAAAGCTGGTCCGAAAGACCGCATTGCCGCGATCTGGCTTTCTGAATGCCAACTTTTGTTGTATATCTTCCACAACCTGCTCTGTAGCCGTCGCCGTCAGCGCAATAAAGGGCACATCTGGCTGCAGCTCCCTCAAGTCAGACAAATGCAAATAAGGAGGACGGAAATCATAGCCCCATTCACTTATACAATGCGCCTCGTCAATGGCGAAAAGATTCACCTTCATGTACCTTATGCGTTCACGCACCAACTCACTCATCAGCCTTTCCGGCGACAGGTAGAGAAACTTGATGGCGCCATATACGCAGTTGTCCAAGGCAATATCCACCTCTCTTTTGCTCATGCCCGAAAAGATTGCCATCGCCTGAATACCTTTGGACCGCAGAATCTCAACTTGATCTTTCATCAGTGCAATCAAGGGGCTTACCACTATACAGATTCCTTCCATGGCCATTGAAGGTACCTGATAGCACAGGGACTTTCCGCCACCGGTGGGCATCAAGACCAGCGTATCCCTGCCTTGCATGACATGGTCAATAACCTCTCGCTGCAAAGGCCGAAATTGCTTATGATGCCAATATTTAAAAAGTATTTCGTCCAAATCCACGCTGGTTTACCTCCTCAATCCAAACTTAGCTAAATCGTCCTTTATATGCAAATGACTTTAAGCAGAGAAAAACATGCATGTAGCCGTCCAATAGCTATCTCTCAGAAAACTCATTCGGAAATATATGCGTAGCTATCCTTCAAGGGATAAAACTTCCACTGTCGTTTAATGGCCAAACTTTGTGCTTCTTGTACTGTTTCGGTTTTATTACTACCATCTACAATGAGTGTAATATGAGACAAAGAATTTGACAGTGCTTGTAAGTCGACAATTGCATTGCCACGAAGCAGCACAAAATCTATATTGTCGGGTATATCTTCTATAGACACGTTTTTTTCCAAGACAAGTATATGCCAATCGCCCATACGAAACAGATAGCTTTTATGCTCATCCGGCATAAACTTTTTTTCAGCACAATGAAATCGATCGAGAAAGGGCTGCACCGAATAGCGAAATTGACTGTTAGTGGGTCCGTCCAAATTGGAAAGGCACAAAGCCTTCATTCCATCGGCATAGCTGATAGCCCAGCTTTGATTAACCTGATGAAAAACCAACCGTGCATGACCGTGGTGTTCGAAATACGTAAGCAGCTGCGAGAAGGCAAGAACAATGAAAGAGACAAGGGTCGCTATGAAGGCGCTTTTCTGCCTATGGAAGAATGCCCATAACGTAAAAACTATCAGGCAGTACCACAGCAACGTCTGCCAAACAGAAAGCCATACGCCGCTAATGGATGCAAAGGGCAATTTGGACAAGAAAGACAGGCCGTCCATGGTACATAGAGTCAATCGTTCGAGAATATGAGACAGGGCATAGGCAGCTTTGCCGTAAGGCAAAAAATGCACCAATATGCCACCATACACCATTAAGGTGGCTGGCAGCCCTATGAATAGGTTACCCAAGAGGAAATAATTGGGAAACAAGTGAAAATAGAACATCGAAAGCGGGGTGGCAAAAAGCTGTGCCGATAAGGAAATGGAGCAAGCATCCCTGGCTTGCCTCAAGACCCAGTTCGCAACGGGCATCCACCGGTTAAGCACTTGATAGAGCCAAGCAATTCCAAAAACTGCCAAATAGCTCAATTGAAAACCCACATCTAGCAAAAAAAGGGGATTGAACAAAAGGAGCACAAAAGCGGATGCCGCTATCGTATTGAACGCCTGATGTTGTCGGGAAAAAGATTGGGCGGTGACCACAAAACTGATCATGACAGCTGCTCTCAATGTAGAAGGGGCCATCCCCGTGAGCACGCAATATGCCCATATAGCCAGAACAATTAAGACATACCTAAACCACCTTATAGACCTACTGCCTTTCATCCAGCCCAGGAGGAAGGCAAGGAGCCAATACACCATGCCCACATGCATTCCCGATACGGAAAGTACGTGGATCGTTCCCGTTGTAGAAAAGGCCTGATAGAGATGATCGTCTATCTCTGCCCTGTAGCCTAGCACCAAAGCACTGAGTACATTAAAAGCCGTCTCGTTCTTGATATAGAACCGATACTTTTCCAATAATTTCTGCCGCCACTTTAGCGCCAGACTCACAATCGGATTCCCTCTGCTAATGTCCATATGCAGCACCTGCTCCTCCCTCAGAAATGCTTGGTGATAGATTTGCCTATTGGAAAGATATCGTTGATAATTGAATTCGTTGGGATTTTTGGGCCCTTCTACCACGCGGTAGTCTTGTGGCAATACCAGCATTTCGCCATAGCCCCAATCACTCGCCGGCAACTCGTCCGTCGAGACGTTCACCAGCAAGCGCCCATCCGCTGGTATCCACTTTCTCTTTTCCCTCACACCTATCACTTCAAAATCAAACCGCATCCGACCATTCTTTTCTATCGCTTCCGAACGGATGTAGCCAATCAGCTCCTCTCCTGAGGACCTGCTAAAATGCATCTCATTGACCGAGGGCTGCACGCGCCATACCAATAGCAGGCCCACGGTCATCAAGAAAAGAAAAACCAATAGGCCATGAAGTGTTATTTTCTTGCTATTCCACTTTTTAAAAAAACGGCAAAGCGCAATGGCAAACAATAAAGCAGCACAGGCAGCATAAGCTATGGAAAGACAAGACGGCGTTGGAGAGACGAAAAAAGCAACTAGAATACCCAGCACATAGGCGATCAAAAACCGCACAAATGGAATACTGCCTTTATACCATCTTTCTTTTTCCATGGCTTCTTAAAGTTGACATCGCAATTGCACCTTCACCTCCGACCGCCTGTTTCCCTGTATCTCGTCTAGGCCGGATCCAATGGTATCCCTATCGCGATAGGTAAAACCCGCATAGCGAATCCATGCATCCAGACCTTTCGCTATTTTCCATCGTGCATTCATATAATAGCGAATACCCTTGCCACTGTATTGCGGAAAGGAATAGGCATACAGCACGTCGTTCTCAAAAGCGTATATCCTTGTATTATATCCAGAGGTATTGAAATAACCGATACGTCCATTAAAGCTCAATCGGGTCTTATATAACTGGTAGAAAACATCTTGATAGACCATATAGCCCTTCTCCCTATCACCTCCTTTATCATAAAGGATGTACTCCACCCTATTGCGAAATCGCCAGGCATCATTGCCGCGATATTGTAAGTCCAGCCGCATTTGCTGCCTTTTTACGCTTTGCAAAGCATCGAAGGCGCTCTCGCCACCTTCGTTTTCTGCCTTATCCCGGTACCTGTACCGCAGGAGGATACGCGTGGTTCTTTGCGGCGAATAGGTCAATTGGGTAAAGAGGTCGAGCCCATTCGATGGCGCGTCTACCCGATAGCGCAGCCACGGAAAGCTAAAGTGATCGGCATAGGCCACCCACTCCAATTGTCTATGAGGCTGAAAGCTCAGTCCCGAATAGAAACCTCGTTCATTGCTTGCTTCGCTCCCTTCGGCAATGGCCTGGTTGTAAAGCACGTCGTATTCTTTTTGATAATGGCGATGAAATACCAGAGCTGACAGCTGATGGGAAAGGCTGAATATGGCCCCATTAAGATAGGCGAAGCCCCGCCCCCACTGGTAGGCCCCTTCACCATATACATAGGCATTGCCCGCATTGAAATCGTAGTAAAGGGATGTCTGATCGCTCCTGCTCCCAGCGAAGGCAAAACGGTTGTACAGTCTATCGGTTGGCTGCCAAAACCCGTCAAACTCCATATGATAGTACGTTGCTCCCAGCTGAAAATACCGTCCCCTATATAGGGTATTGGCACCATACAACCATTGGCGAAGGCTATTTCTGTTAGCTGCCTCACTTGGCGTCCTATGCAGTCCTGTCTGGCTTATGCTGCTGAATGAGCGCATGCCATTTACGCTATCCTGCATGGTAGCGGTCATTGGTTTGTAGGAAACAAAGGGCGTAAAGGAAATCCTACCCTTAACATAAGTTGCCGCAAGACCTCGTAGGTAAAAATATTCATTGGAAGAGGTATAAGGGCGCAAACCCTGCTCCTGACGTGCCATCATCTGGAGCATGCTGCCCTTCCCGAAGGCCATGCCTGTCCAGATGCCCAGTCCTTGCCCAAATTGGAGGCCGAAGTCGCCAATGACGATTTTCTGCCAGTTTCCCAGCTGTCGCAGGTACAAGCTGGCAGAATAAAAGTCAAAGCCCTGGGCCTGCGCTCCACCAAAGAAACGTTCGCCTGCGTCCTTTTTCATGTTGATAGAGAATTGGACCTTATCGCGAAAGGCATAGCGGTAGCGCACAAAATAGCGGTCGGGACTGCCCAAATACCTGGATCTTCCCGAACTATCGGCAATGCGGTATCCTCTTGCCAAAGGCATTGATCTTCCATAGCGCAACATCAGGTCGTGTTCGCCTTCCTGGAAGTACGCCCTTAGATTTGCATGTAGCCACTCGGTCTTGTCGTACACCGCAACAAAGGGCAAAAGGAAGCGAAGCGTGTTCATATCCATCCCTTCCACCGCCTGCAGTTCGTACACGGAAATGAAGTCGCCGCTCTCCCGCCTGTGGGCAAGCAAATTCCTGATCTGCCAAGCCGAAACGAAGCCCAGCGCCTGCAAATCCCTACCATCTGTCCGATTGAGGTCTATGGGATTTTTCAGGTAGTGATGCAGACGTTCGGTCAATTCCGAATAGTCGAAATCCTCCCCGAACTGCTCGGCCATCTCTTCCATCAGCTGTTCCAAGAGGACTTCCATGTCGCCTGCTTCCCCTTCCGACTGACCGAAAACATGCATAGTCAACAGAATGGACATTACTGCCAAACAACGCCTAAAAGCCATAGCCCAAAACAATTTGTGGCGATACACCGAGCCGACGATGGATAGCCGATGAAAAATCCAACTGAAATTGGTTTCCGTGCAGGCCCAAACCCATGAAATGCATGAATGGGTTGAGGGCTGTTCCGCCACGAATGAGCACCAGATTGCTGATGCTGTACTCCAAACCCAAGCGGAAGTCATGTCTACTTTCGTTTGGAGAATAAACCTGATCGGCCACCAAGAGCAGTTCAGGGCTCATTGCATATGCCGCCCCCAAACGTAGCCGCATGGGCAATTCTGCCGCCCACTCGGCCTCATATGCAGCATTGGCCAAGTTGCCGCCAGCAAGTCCCAAAGACCACCTCTCGTTCACAAGGTATCGCACGCCAAGGTCCAGCGAATAGACTTTGGTATTCACATACCTGGAAATCTGCAATTGATGAAAATTGAGCTGTGTGCCCATGGACAGATTTGGACCAAATTGCCGTGCATAGGCCATCCCGACCCTTGTCTCGCTGTAAAGCCCATCCACGCCATAGTTAGCCAATTGAAGTCCTAAGGCACTATTTCCAATGGGCAAACCCAATAGCAAGCCATTGGTGCTAATATCGTCGTTCATGAAATGACGTTGATGATAAGCGCCAATCCCAAAACCGGAAATCGAGCTCCAAGCACTGGCATTGAACATGGATGTTTCCATCCCTCCCAGCGCGGTACCGCTATTGCCCATAGCGAGGGACCTGCCAATACCAAGGTCCTGACCTAAGACTGCAGCACCATATAGAAAGAAAAATATTGTAGCAGATTTAGATATCATTTCGGCAAAGGCTAATGATACATCGCTACTAAATTAACAAAAATTATATATTATATCGAAATTAAACACATAAAAACTTTTAAAGAACAAATATTTCTACAAATAGAAAAATACAAGGAATTATTGAGATAAAAATTAAACCAATATCTAAGAAACTACCCTAATAAAAAAGCCGTACAACATATAGTCGACGGCTTTACGGCTTTTATACGGATGGCAACTAGGTAGTTGGCCAAGCAAAGATCCTGAAAATCACCTTAAATCTACCAGTTCATATTGCGGATACTTGCTTTTATCATAGGTAAATACTTCGTTGCCTATGTTAGCGGCAGTCTGCAATTTCTTGATGGTATAGGTGTACATGCTACCACTTTTGTCAAATACAGTGGCATCATATATTTCCTTTGTCGCATTATTGATCCTTAGGCGGATCTTAGAATATTGCCTTTTGGTATCCATGGGCGATAGGTCTACCACCTTCAACACGGTAGCACCCAATTTCTCATCCTTTGCCAAAGTCGATTTGAAGCCCTTATCATAAAAGGTAAACAGGTTGGCAGGGCTGATGGATTGGTCATTGTGGTCTACCTCGGTCAACTGCACTTCCCTTTCTTCCTTCAATATAGACCACTGGCTTTTGCCATCCGAGATAATCGTCTGGTCGGCCATATCCACCTTGTACTTATCCGCTTTTAAATCCAAGAAAGCTACCCCATCGTCCCCAAAGGTATTTTGCTGCTTCTTGTCGGTAACTTTCAATGAAAAATCCAATTTCAGTTTGGAATATCCGTTATATTTCTGGCCGACTTCCTGCATAAGTTTTTGCGCAACCGAACCAGTTTGTGAAAAAGCCAAGTTACCCAAAACGAGCAATAAGACCGCCAACATCCATTTCTTCATCATGTACATCATTTTCCCCTTTCGTTTCAGTTTAGACGCTAGCAATCTCGTTAAGTTTAAAAACAGAAAGAAGGTTAGTCTTTGCCGCCATTATTCAAGGTATCCAAGTATTGTTCCAATGAATATTCATCTGGGTAGAGTACATCCCGCGCCTTGCTTCCCTCAAATGGACCTACTATCCCAGCTGCTTCCAGCTGGTCGATGATGCGCCCTGCTCGGTTATACCCCAATTTGAGTTTCCGCTGTATCAATGAGGTAGACCCTTGTTGGTGCATCACGATGAGCCTGGCCGCGTCTTCAAACAAGGCATCCCTATCGTTTACCAGGTCTACATCGGCTGCACCACTGCCCTCACCATTTTCGTCCACATACTCTGGCAGCATGAAAGCCGATGGATAGCCTCTCTGGTTGCCGATAAATTCAGATATTTCTTCCACCTCTGGCGTATCTACAAACGCACACTGAATGCGGATCAGATCGCTTCCCGTGGCCAGGAGCATATCTCCCCGCCCTATCAACTGGTCGGCACCTCCCGTATCGAGAATGGTGCGCGAGTCGATCTTTGACAAGACGCGAAAGGCCAAACGCGCGGGAAAGTTGGCTTTGATCGTTCCCGTGATGATATTTACCGAAGGCCTCTGGGTAGCAATTACCAAGTGGATGCCCACGGCACGGGCCAACTGCGCCAAACGCGCGATAGGTGTCTCCACCTCCTTGCCTGCCGTCATCATCAAGTCGGCAAACTCATCTACTATAAGTACGATGAATGGCAGAAAACGATGTCCTTCCTCTGGATTGAGCCTGCGGTTTACAAATTTGGCATTATACTCTCTCAAGTTCCTCACCCCAGCATTTTTCAGCAAATCGTAGCGCTGATCCATTTCAATACACAGCGAGTTGAGCGTATTGATGACTTTTTTGGTATCTGTGATGATGGCATCGTCTTCTCCGGGCAATTTAGCCAAGAAATGGCGCTCGATAGTCTTGAACAGGGACAGCTCCACTTTCTTTGGATCTACCAAAACAAATTTCAATTCGGCTGGATGCCGCTTGTACAAAAGCGAGGTCAAGATGGCATTAATACCCACCGACTTACCTTGTCCCGTAGCTCCTGCTACCAAAAGGTGGGGCATTTTGGCCAAATCGGCAATATAAACCTCATTGGAGATGGTCTTGCCCAATGCAATAGGCAGGTCCATATCGGTATTCTGAAACTTCTCCGTAGCAATGACCGAACGCATGGACACCATCTCTGGCTTTGTATTGGGCACTTCAATGCCTATGGTGCCCTTGCCGGGCATGGGGGCTATTATGCGGATACCCAAAGCGGCCAAGCTTAGGGCAATATCGTCTTCTAGGTTCTTGATTTTGGAAATCCTTACCCCTGGCTTTGGAATAATCTCATACAAGGTCACCGTAGGGCCAATGGTAGCCTTTATCTTATCTATCTCGATATTATAATTGGCCAGGGTTTCGACAATCTTATCCTTGTTGGCTTCCAGCTCGGAATTGTTCACCATGATCTTTCCCGAACCATAGTCTTTCAGCAAATCTAAGGTAGGGTAGCGATATCCCGATAAGTCCAGTTTTGGATCATATGGCCCAAACTCTTCCACCAGTGATGCAGCCTTGTCTACAGGCTTTTCCTCCTTTACTTGTTCCACTGTCAGGGTCAACGGCTCATCTGGCACCGACTCCTCCACTTCAAACGTCAGCTCCTCCTTCTTTGCCGGAGTTTCCTTGATTTCGTTCTTTGCAAAGGATACCTCACGCCCATCGGTTTTCTCCAGTTCCAGTTCAAGGCCCTTATTCTCTGCTGTCTTATCCTGATCTTGCTGTTGTGGAGCTTTCACATCTAGTTGTTGGCTCAAGCGCCCGCCGTCTGCAGCCATGGGCCTTTCTGGCACCTTGATACGGTTAAAACGAAAATCGCCTTCTTCTTGATTTTCATCCTCGTCCATACTTTCATCGTCCTCCAACGCCTGTTCTCCATCGCCATACAGCTTAATGCGTTTTTTACGTTCAGGCAATTTGAAATCCACGTTAAAGGCAATGACTAAGGCCGTAAGACCTGCAAAAATCAAGAATCCAGCTACACCGGTACGACCTATCTGCGCCTGTAGCAAGCGGTTGCTCCAAAAGCCAAATTCGCCTTCCATAAAATGGGGGTAATTGTTGACAATGCCGTGAAAAAAGCCGATCGTAAGCGAGATATACAACAACAGGAAAAAGCCATAAGCAAAGGTTCTGTCCAATGCCACAAGCTTCACTTTGAACAACAAACGATATCCTATGATAAAAAACACCCCTATAAAAAGGAAAGAGGCCACGCCAAACCACTTATATATGAATTGATGGGCCAGCAAGGCGCCAAATTTGCCCAGCCAGTTTTGCACAACGGGGTTATCTATCCCAAGGGCTTCCAATTCTTCCCTACTCTTTGTGAGATTGGACCACCCTCCATTGCTTTCGGATACATAGCTTTGGTCTATTTGCCAAGTAAAAAGATAAGAAGTAAAGGCGACCAAAAAATACAAGGACAGCACTAAAAAGAAAAGCCCCGCTACCTTTATCAACTTGGCGGTAGTGACGCTTGGGATGCTCTTTTCTCTTTTTTTCCCATCCCGCGGAGACTTGCTCTTGTTGGATGGTCTATAGGATGCGCCCTTTCCTTCATCCTCGTTACGTAATGTATTGGTCCTAAAATTATTTCCTTTTACCGGCATACACTATTACTATTCTAGATGGCAAACTTACGCAAAGCCTGCATAAAATTACCAATTTTTGGGCAAATCACTAAAATTTGCCCAACATAATTTCGCAAGAGTGTAAGGACTCCTTTTTAAGTAAAAGCAAAAATTCAGCCTTTAAGGTTCTAGCTGGCCAAATATCAAACAGGTATTCCCAACGAAGTACAATAGGGATAGGTTGAAACAAAAAAAGGTATCCAAATAATGGATACCTCTGTGGGAGCTACTGGATTCGAACCAGTGACCCTCTGCTTGTAAGGCAGATGCTCTGAACCAGCTGAGCTAAGCTCCCGTTTGGGACTGCAAATATAGAGTGTAATTTTATATTTCAAAAATAAATTTCATTTTTTTCGGTTGAACCTTTCCCTCGGAGAATTGCTCGGGTTCAACCATTTTTTGAAGATAGCAGGCCGCACTAAAAACTTTACGGTCCGCAGCAGCTTGCTGCCTCTTGTGTTACACGTTCTTGGATAAGCTGCGCAACCAGCAGTACATTATCTGTGCCTCCCTTCATTGCGAAATTGCTAAAGCTTAGCCCGTCATTGATGGACAAGGACGAACGTAATTAGACCCGTTGGAAATACCAATACAAAGATGGAACAGACTATCATCAATCTTCAGCTATATTGCTCTTGTCAAGAAACTAATAAAATAAAAACTAGACAGTTATATAGGGATTCCTATACCAGTAGTGCATTTCCAAAATGACACGTTAGGATTTTGCCCTCCGGTCTATTACCGTAGGAATATTTTATTGCAACATTATGGCAATAAAATATTATTCCTATCTTTGTGTAGGCTTTTAAAATCACGTGCAAGCAGATCTGCATCAACAAGCACATGGTTTCTGGGCAACACAAAATCCCATTGTATGAAAGAAACCCCTCTTTTTGACGCTATCGTAATAGGCGGAAGCTATGCAGGACTGGCTGCAGCAATGTCTTTGGGCCGTTCCATGAAAACAGTCCTAATCATTGACAGCGGAAAACCTTGCAATCGGCAAACGCCCCATTCGCACAATTTCATTACGCAGGACGGAGAAAAACCAAGTGCCATTGCAGAAAAAGCCAAAGCACAGGTTTTGAACTACGGTACCGTAAAATTCCATAGCGACCTAGCCCTTAGCGGGCGGAAAAACGAGAATGGATTTGCAATTGCTACACAAAAGGGTGGAGAATTTGAAGCGAAGAAACTTATTTTTGCCACAGGTATAAAAGATCTCATGCCAGACATCAAGGGGTTTCCCGAATGTTGGGGAATTTCCGTAATCCACTGTCCGTACTGCCACGGTTACGAATTTCGTGGCCAAAAAACAGGCATTATGGCAAATGGAGAACGGGCATTTCACCTAGCTTCACTGGTCAATAACCTGACCGATAACATCACTATCTTGACTTCGGGAAAAGCGGCATTTACCGAAGAACAACGCACGAAACTGGACAGGCACAACATACAAGTCTTGGAAAAGAAAATTGCGGAAGTAGATCACAAGAATGGACAGATCAAGCAGGTGATTTTCGAAAACGGCGACAAAATGGATTTCACGGCGGTGTATGCAGCTATTCCATTTGAGCAGCATTCGGACATCCCGGTTTCCTTGGGTTGCGAACTGACAGAGCAAGGATATATCAAAGTAGACAATCTCCAGAAAACAACCGCCAAGGGCGTGTTTGCCTGCGGAGATAATTCGGCCATGATGCGTTCGGTCGCCAATGCCGTATTCAGCGGGAACCTAACGGGCGCCATGGTCAATAAAGAGCTCACGGACGAGCAGTTTTAAATAAATTGGCAAATATGCCGATACTTATCCATAATTAAACTAATCTGGCAACACCGCCCATATCGTATTGCCAGCATCGTCTACTACCAGCATATAGCCTTCCTTGGCAAAAGTGACTCCTACTGGACGGCCGTACACCTCGTTTTTGCCCTCATCGGCAATGAAGCCGCTCAGGAAATCCTGCACTTCGCCACTAGGCTTACCACGTTGAAAGGGCACGAATGCCACCTTGTAGCCGGCAAATTGCGATCTGTTCCATGAGCCATGCTGGCCGATATAGGCTCCTTTTGGAAATGCCGCAGAGCGGCTAAAAGCCAAACCGAGAGAAGCCGTATGAGCACCCAAAGCAAAATCGGGCTTTACGCTCTTGGCCACTAGGTCGTCGCGCTCACCTTTCCTTCTTGGTTCCGGATTTTTGCCCCAATAGGCATAGGGCCAGCCGTAGAAAAAGCCCTCTTGCACGCTTGTGATGTAATCTGGCACGAGTTCATCCCCCAAGCCATCACGTTCGTTGACCGCTGTCCACAGCATATTGCTTTCGGGCTCATAATCCAATCCTACCGGATTGCGCAAGCCAGCGGCATACACGCGCTTGCCACTTCCGTCTGGATTGATTTCCAAGATATCGGCCCTATCCACTTCGTGCTCCATCCCGTTCTCGCCCACATTGCTACCAGAACCCACGGTTACAAAGATTTTCTGCCCGTCCTTGCCGGCAAAAAGATTGCGTGTCCAGTGGTTGTTGTATCCGCCGGCGGGCAAGTCCAAAATCTTTTTGCCCTTGGCGGTTATTTTATCCTCACCCGCCCGATAAGGGTATTGCCATACCGCATCGGTGGTAGCCACGTAGAAGCTATCACCCAAAACCAGCATACCGAAAGGCATGTTCAAATCAGCGAGAAAAACCGTTTGCGTATCGGCCACGCCATCTCCATTCGTATCTCGAAACAGCAAGATGTTGTTCCCTTGGCGTGTACGCGCTTGCGATACAAAAACATCACCATTATCAGCCACATACACCCACCGGGGATTGGAAAGGCCGTCGGCAAATTTCACTACCCGGTAACCATCAGGCGCAATTGGTGTCCTATCGGACGGCCAACCGATAACTTTGGATACCTTGCTGGCAGAGGATGTAGCGAAAGGCGCTTTCAATTCCAATTCCCTGCCGTATTCTGATTTATTGTTTTCCTGCGCATACAAAGACATCGCGCCATAGAGTAGTATGCCTATCAAAAAGAAATAGCCTGACTTTATCATATAGATTTAATTTACAACGTATCTATTGGCGGACGCCTCAACAATTAATCAGGCAATACTGCCCATATCGTATTAGCCGAATCATCTGCCACCAGCAGATAGCCGCTCTTGGCAAATGCGACCCCAACCGGTCTTCCATATACTTCATTGGTACTTTTATTGGCGATGAAACCACTCAGGAAATCTTGCACTTCTCCCTTTGGCTTGCCCGCTTCAAATGGCACAAAAGCCACTTTATAGCCTACGAAATCGGATCGATTCCAAGATCCATGCTGACCAATATAAGCACCGTAAGGAAATTTCTCGCCTTTGCTGAACGCCAAGCCCAAGGAGGCCGTATGAGCACCCAACGCATAGTCGGGCACTATCGTCTCATTCACTAGATCTTCGCGTTGCCCTTCAAGGCGAGGGTCTGGATTCTTGCCCCAATAGGCGAACGGCCATCCATAAAAACCACCTTCCTTCACACTGGTGATATAGTCGGGCACCAATTCGTCACCCAATTCGTCCCTTTCGTTGACTGCAGTCCACAACTTACCGCTTTCCGGTTCCCAAGCCACTCCTACCGGATTGCGCAGGCCAGCAGCAAAGATTCTTTCACCGGTTCCATCGGGATTGACCTCCAAGATATCGGCACGCCTTTTCTCCACATCCAACCCTTGTTCGGCTACATTAGTGCCCGATCCTACCGTAATGTATATTTTCTTGCCATCTTTGGAAGCTAGGAGATTCCTCGTCCAGTGGTTGTTATATCCCCCTGCGGGCAAGTCCACAAGCTTCTCCCCTTTCGCTTTTATTGTCGTTTCCCCTGCCTTATAGGGAAATCGTACCAAGCCATCCGTATTGGCCACATAGAAATAATCGCCCAGCACCAACATGCCGAAAGGCTGGCTTAAGCCTTGCAAAAATGTAAATTGCTCGTCGGGAGTACCATCGCCATCGGTATCCCTGAAAAGAAGAATCGTATTGGGACTTTTGCTGGGCGACACATTGCGGCTAGCCTTTTTTTCCTCGGCTTCGCCCTCACGTTCCGTACGGGCCTGTGCCACGAAAATATCGCCATTATCGGCAACGTATATATTACGGGGGCTATTTAAATCGGCGGCAAACTTCACCACCTTGAATCCCGCTTTGGCCACGGGCGTTTTCCCCTCCGGCCAACCTATCACCTTAGCGTATTTGTTCTGGGGCTCCGTGGCCAATGGTTCCACGGGATCAATGGATGAGCCATACTCTACACTTGCAGAGTCTACCACCGGGTCGCCGTCCTGCCCATCACCTTTCTTTGCTCCGCTATTGCAGGCCAACAATAAAGAAGCTCCTCCTAATATAATTACCTTAAATATGTCCTGTAGCTGCATAATCTCAAAGTTTTAATCGCAAAATCATCTTTCAGAATTAACAACAAGAAACAGGACATAAGGTTTTTTATTCCTTGGGAACTCTTGTCATTGGAAATGATAAGATTAAAAAGAAACCGTCAGACGATTCGTCACAAACCTGCTTTCCTTTCTTCTAGCCTTCATATCCGTTTTTATCAAGTGTTCCTTTTCCTTTTCCACTAACCTATACCAGTAAGCAGCAGGAATGGTAGCATTCGAATGTAGCTCAAGTCGAATAGCCATATAATCAGGCGGGCTACGATGCTTGTGGATCAATTGGCTCAACAGTGTCTCGTCAATACCTATGGTATCCGCAAATACCTTTCTTTTCGCCCCCACAATGTCGATATACTTCCGTAGAAAATACCCAAAGTGCTTCTCGGGATCATAGTCTCCTGCGATGTATTCTTCCAGCTGAAATTTCAGCTGCCAAAGCTTCAAAGCAAGCCGATCGTTATCCGTCATTTCCTTTTGGCCCTTTTTACGGGCAATGGCCAGTTGTTCCACTGCCTCCCTTTTTTGTTTATCCGTTAGTGAAACTGGATAAACAAATGCCTCAGCCAGTTCTTCGTCGGTATATTTCTTATCCTTGTTCATAAAAATAATCCTTTAATAGCCCGAGCAATGAGGGGCCTTCCAAATACAACTGTCTGCCAGCAAACTGCATACCATAGCGCTCCATGTAATGTTTTACCAAAGCCGTCTTAGGCACTAGCGACACACATGCACTTACACCATATTTAGTGACTGCCAAACGACCCGAAAACGCAATCAAACAGCCAGCAATCCGTTCGTAAGTTTTATTCCGCCCTATTTGATCCGTCGCGCAAGCCAATAACCTTATTTCGATACGCTGCTCGTCGGGGATATCGATAAGTGCGATTACTCCTGAAATTTCGTCGCTACCATTGACAACCAGTTTATAGATTGAAGTGGTGTCTCATCTCTCTTCGATCCATTCAACAAAGCATTAAAATCTTTGCCTAATCAACCAATGACCAACAAAAGCCGACGAGCAATAGGCAAACTTACCTCCAAACCTTAAACTGGTTGATCAGGCCATTGGTGGAGCTATCATGGCTAATCACCTCTTCTTCTGTTCGCAATTCGGGCAAGATCTTTCCGGCCAGTTGCTTGCCCAGCTCCACGCCCCATTGGTCGAAACTGAAGATATTCCATATAATGCCCTGCACAAAAATCTTGTGCTCATACAAAGCTATTAAGGTTCCGAGCGAGCGAGGGGTTATCTTCTTCAGCAGGAAGGAATTGGTAGGTCTATTGCCCTCGAACACCTTGAAAGGCACCAAGGCATCGATCTTTTCTCCAGACTTTCCAGCAGCGGCAAATTCGGCACGTACTTCTTCTTCCGTCTTGCCGTTCATCAAGGCTTCCGTTTGGGCAAAGAAATTGGAAAGCAAAAGCGTATGGTGTTCGCCTATGGGATTGTGCGATTGTGCCGGCGCAATGAAATCGCAGGGAATGAGTTTCGTTCCCTGATGAATAAGCTGATAGAAGGCATGCTGTCCGTTCGTTCCCGGCTCACCCCAGATGATGGGGCCTGTCTGATAAACGACCGGCTCGCCATTGCGATCCACGTACTTGCCATTGCTTTCCATGTCGCCCTGCTGGAAATAGGCCGCAAAACGATGCATATACTGGTCGTACGGCAATATAGCATGGCTCTCGGCATCGAAGAAATTGTTGTACCATATTCCTAGCAATGCCATGGTAACCGGTATATTTTCCTCAAATGGCGCTTCCTGAAAGTGTTTATCGGCTTCGTAGGCACCTTTCAGCAGCTCCTCAAAATTGTCGTATCCGATACCCAGGGCAATGGACAAGCCGATGGCACTCCAAAGGGAATAACGACCACCTACCCAGTCCCAGAATTCGAACATATTTTGGCTATCGATACCGAATGCTTCTACCGCAATCGTATTGGTACTAAGAGCGACAAAATGCTTGGCAATATCGGTCTCCGTTGCTCCCGATTGCAGGAACCAATCGCGCGCACTGTGTGCATTGGCCATGGTCTCTTGTGTGGTAAATGTTTTGGAGGCAATGAGGAACAAGGTGGTTTCTGGATCCACAGCCTTCAGGGTTTCGACAATATGTGTCCCATCCACGTTGGAGACAAAATGCAGGTTGAGCCGTGTCTTATATGCTTTGAGGGCTTCCGTGACCATCACAGGACCCAGGTCCGAACCGCCAATGCCAATATTGACCACATCGGTAATCTCCTTGCCCGTGTAGCCTTTCCACGCACCACCTATGACCTGCTCACTAAACTGCTTCATGTGATCCAATACCGCACGAACTGCCGGCATCACGTCTTCCCCATTTACCAAGACAGGTTGATCTCCTTGATAACGCAGCGCCGTATGAAGTACGGCACGACCTTCGGTTTCATTGATGAACTCACCAGAGAACATAGCCTTGATGGCTTCGCTTACCTGACACTCCTTTGCCAACTGAACCAACAGGGCCATCGTTTGCTCATCAATTCTGTTTTTTGAGAAATCGAACAACAGATCCTGAAACGACAAGGAAAATTTCTCAAATCGCTGTTCGTCGCCTGCAAACAACTCCCGTAAATGTTTGGGTGCAATATCGATATAGTGACTGCTCAAATAAGCATATGCATTGGTCTTGGTAAAATCTATCTTGGGTAGCATAATCAGAATTTTTTTTGCTAAATTATAATTTTAAATCGTGTTATCGAAGTTTTGTTAGCCCATTGGTGACCAAACTCATTTTTTCAACATCAAAACTAATGCATATTTGTACCTATATAAATCTAAAAAAGCAAAACAGCTATGGGATTACTCACAGGAAAAACAGCATTGGTAACAGGTGGCGGCTCGGGCATAGGCAGATCCATTGCAGAACTATATGCTAAAGAAGGAGCAAACGTCGTCATTTCCGACATCAATGCCCAATCGGGCGAAGAAACGGTGCAACTTATAAAAAGCAATGCTGGGGAAGCATTCTTTGTACAGGCAGATACCTCTAGGGCCGTAGACAATGAACTGTTGGTCTCGAAGACCATAGAGCGCTATGGTTCGCTCCATATTGCTTGCAACAATGCAGGGGTGGGAGGCCCCTCCTCACCCACAGGTGAATATCCTATTGATGGGTGGGACAGGGTAATAGCCATTAATCTTTCTGGCGTTTTCTATGGCTGCCGATACCAAATACCCGCAATGCTAAAGACCGGAAATGGAGTCATAATCAACATGGCATCCATATTGGGGCAGGTAGGTTTTCCCAATAGCCCGGCCTATGTGGCTGCCAAACACGGTGTAGTAGGTCTCACCAAAAACATTGCCTTGGAATACGCTGCCCAAGGACTAAGGGCCGTATCGGTAGGTCCAGCCTTTATCCATACCCCTTTATTGAAAGATATGGACGAGGACACCCTCAAATTCCTTGCCTCCAAGCATCCTGTAGGAAGACTGGGCAGGCCCGAGGAGGTAGCAGAATTGGTATTATGGCTAAGTTCGGACAAAGCATCTTTCACCAATGGCGGATACTACGCAGTAGACGGCGGATACCTTGCCCCCTAGGGTAATGTCTTCGGAGTGAAAGGACAGGACTTGCGTCGCCTAACAAAAACTTAAGGTAAAAATTCAGTTTTCTACACTAAAGATCTACCTTTAGCTCTTATTAGCTAGTAACGTCCTATGAGAGCAGCTTTTGCATGGAGTATCCTATTAATCATAAAAAGCCTTACGGTATTAGCGCAAGGCGACAGCTACAGGTTCAAGACAGGCTTCGATCCAAATGAATATGCCGATTTGATGCATCTGAACGAGGCATTTATGGACACCATTGCCGGCAATCGCTTTATTGATTACGATCCCAACTTTAGCTTCCTGTACCGCTCGCCCAGCATGGGAATGGATAACACCTACGATATATGGAAGGGAAAAGATTCTACGATCGTTGTCACCTTGAGAGGGACCACTGCCGACACCAAATCGCTCTTGGCCGATTTCTATTGTGCGATGATCCCTGCCAACGGGAAAATCGTTTTTGGAGAGAACGATACCTTGGCATATAAACTATCGTCCTTGGAAAACGCCACGGTACATGCCGGGTGGCTTATCGGCTTCGCTTTCATAGCGCGTGATTTCAAACCGAAGCTGGACTCCTTGTACGGTGATGGCTACCGCAAGTTCATAGTTGCCGGCCACAGCCAGGGCGGTGCACTATGCTATTACTTAAGTGCGTGGATGTGGCACTTGAACGAGATCTACCCCGATATCAGGGTGAAGACCTATGCCAGTGCGTCGCCCAAGGTGGGCAATATGTACTTTGCCTATGATTACGACAATACAACGCGGTCTATCTGGACCTTCAGCGTCACCAACTCGGCCGATCTAGTGCCGGAAACGCCCTTCACTACGCAAGTATGGGAAACCGACATGAATCAGCCGAATCCTTTTATCAACATGGAAGAAACTTTCAAGAAACTATCTTTCCTGAAACGAATCATGATGAAAAAAGCCTATAACAAAATGCGCAACAGTGCAAATAAATCCTCTGCCGCCTATCAGAAATACCTGGGAGATTATCTATATAAATGGACACAAAATATTTACCCCCACCTGGAATTGCCACAAGCGGTAAATACAGCGTACTTTGTCCGTCCTGGAGTTCCTATTTCCTTTGTACCAAACGAGGCTTATCGACAATTTTTCGACAAGAACAACGATGGCCCTTATTTCCATCATTCCTTCAAGGCGTACCTATTTTTATTGAATGAATATTATGAAACCTCAAAGAAAAACAATTGAAAAAAACATGAAAAGAACGGCTATCGGCATTTTCGCCTTCCTTGCTTTGGGTATATCGGCCTGCAACAACCCCGCTAAGGAGCAAGAGCAGGCATCTTCCTCTTCCCTCGATACAACCGAAACGTCCTTGGTAGGCAACGATGAGGATGCACATGACTGCAAGGCAAGTGCGGGTTATATTTGGTCTGTACTAAAAAACGATTGCGTTAGGTTATGGGAAGCGGGAGAAAAGCTGTCCCCAATAGAACAAACAAACGATGAACAGGTCTTGGTTGCCTATATCATTTTGAACGAGGACCAATCTAAGGCAGAAATCTTCGTCCCCAATGAACAGGACAACGTAGTACTGAATTCGGTGGAGTCACCTGATGGAAAAATGTTCTCCAATGAAGATTACAAGCTGGAAAAAACCAGCACTGGATGGCTGTTGTCCAAAGGGGGCAAAGAATTATATAGGGTCTGCTGAAAAACTCAATGATTTTTTCAGCAGATTTTTGAGTATTGGGGTATGAGGTTGTAATCTTTGCGCAGATCTACCACATATTTGATTACTATATTGATAATGCAATAAAGTGCTAGCTCGGCCAATTTGACCAAGTTAAGCACCAATACGATGCAGCTAATCCAAGCTTCGCTGGTTCTTGCTAGACGAGCTAAAATGAGATTCATTCCGTAACCAGTCTTTGCTTGACCAAACTTTCCTTCGATCGGATTGCGTTCT
>NZ_ATZA01000011.1 GCF_000427965.1 Olivibacter sitiensis DSM 17696
TTTCCCGTTTGAATCAAGGAAGTTCACATCGAACTTCTCCTTTGATAAATCTATTCCATATACTTGCATAAACTTTACGTTTTATGCTCCGTATTGAGTGGCTAACATCGTGATAATGGGTTCTGCCCTAAATACTCTCTGGCTTTGACTCAATGAATCTGCTGTCCTTAATATGAAGCTTGGGTTCTACCCATGGTTTAAATAAAGTTAGGGCAGCAGATGGAGCTTTTTATCCAAAGATATACCTCACGATTTATTCTCATTGCTTGTCTTTATTCTTTAGAGTTCAAACTAACGATGATCTATATTTCGTCTCTAATCGAATATGCGTATTAATAACACCATGCAATAATACTAAAAAAAGGGGAAATCAGCTGTGAAGACGCGTAATTCTGCCTTTTAGAGAATATAAGGGATACTTTAGTCCGTAAAAAAACAATAAAAACAGCCCTTGCTTTACGAATAAAGCAAGGGACTGTAAACAAACACACATGAAAAAAAATCGGCAGGTTAATCCGTCATCCTATCCGTCGATGCCGACAGGTAACCTGGCTCCTCAATGACCAAAAAATCCAATTCCCGCTCTACCAGTACGAGGTCTAGCCCTTGCTTTTGAAAGCTCGCCCTGAACGCTTCTATGCTTGCATTGTCTTTCATGGGACGTCTGAGATCCACGTGTCCCTTGACGCCCGTTCCATCAACGATGATAGGACCGCCCTTATAGTTGAGGTTATTAATGATAATATCCAGCGGCATATTGCTGTAGACATACTCCTGGGCTTCGTTATCGACAGACATTCTCCTCGTATTGCCTTTTGTAGAAATGACTATTGTGTCACGGCCAGTCAGGGGTACCAACGCATAACAACTGGTGCGTATCTTTTCCAAATGACCATTCAGCCGCAAGTTGGTATTAATGGTTTGTAGAAAATAATGGGTCCAATCCTCTGTACTGGCATGCAAAGGAAGTGTTACCTCGATACAATATAAGTTTTTTTCTTCCCACCCCTTATCATAAACGGCTGGCCGCACATAATTTTCCATATCCTTTACCCGCCAAATAGTTCGGTTATCTGGATTGAAACGGAATGCGACCGCTCTTTGGTACAATTGTTCCACCGTGCTATAGGTGTAGTAAATGCGTTTGGTACCTAAAGTGGTATCCACTTCGTTACCAGCTACACCCGGCAAACCAGGAATATAGTGGGAGAAGCCCGTCTTGGCCATTAAAGGCTTCAGATCCCTCAGATTTCCGTTTTCGAATATCGGACGACTACGGTCAAATTGGATCTGGTCCTCCTTGTTCGTTAACGGCAGTAATCTTCCTTCGAGGACGCTTTTGATATTTGCGTAGGTGATATCTCTAAAATCGGTCGTATATAACAACTTCCCCTCAGGACTAATCCACACCTCATGCGGAACCATTCTATGAGGAAAAAGCTGATTAGCTACATAGGTTGAGTCTTTGGCTAGTGCAAAAGGGATTTGCAGGTCTAAACCCGACCACTTTTGCTTGATGAACTTGTCAACCGTCTCTATATCCTTATCATGGCAGAGTACAATGACTTGGATCTGGTTGCCGAAAACTTTTTGCAAACTATCCAATTTCGGAATACCTGGTATACAGCTTCCACACCAGGTTCCAAAGAAATCCAATATCACTAGCTTGCCTTTCAAATCCGACAAACTGACAGAAGTTTTCTCACTATTTACAAGGCCTTCCAACTTAAAATCAGGCACTTGTTCGCCAAATTTAACAGGCGCAAGACTTTGGTCTTGCGCGAGATTTATTTTTGGCACCCCCATGCAAAGGGCTACGGCAAAGCAGCCATATACTATTTGAATGATCTTCATATTGCTTTTCTTAATTATCAACGGGGATTTTGTTCCATTCCAGTTATTTCTACCACATCCTGCGGTAACAAAAGTGTCCAGCGCAGGTCGCCCGGAGGCAACGTATACTCCTGTCCATTGAGGAAACGCCTTAGGGTTATATTCCGACCTTCTTCGTTCAAACGCCTTAAATCGTTCCATTGGGTACCCCGAAATACCAGCTCCTTACGTCGCTCCTCTAAAATCTTGTCCAGTACCGCTTGACCGTCATTGGATGAAAAGGGGCTATAGGTGCCTGTCCTCCACCTTGTCTTCAGTAAATGGTTCAAATCTGTCAGTGCAGCTTGCACATCATTTGTCCTTGCTGCACATTCTGCGCGTGTCAAGTATAATTCGTCCGTAGCTAAGCCTGTAAATAATGCGGGACCATTACTATAACTTCCCTTAAACTGAATGGTAAAAACATCTATTTTATTAAAATACAGCTTTTTACGCATGTCATCTCCATCGTAGGAGATATAAAGAAGAGTATCCAAATACATGACCGATGGCGAGGCAATCGGATTGGCATAAAATAACATTTCGGAATTAAAGGCCGGCAAGGGATAATTGGCTGTGCTATCCAACAAATTGTAGTCCATTAATTCACGATTTAATGCCAATGCTTTATCGGCAACATCTCGCGCAGCGGGATAATCCCGCATGGCTAGGTAAACTCGGGCTAACATCCCATACGTAGCCGCTTTGGAAGGCCGCATGACATGCGCTGCATAATCCGGCAGTAAGAGAAGTGCCTCCTGCAAATCCGCCAATACCTGGTCATAAACTTCCTTTAAAGATGCACGGGTAGAAAGTTCATTGAAATCTGTGCCCATACGGATAGGTACTCCCAAATCCGTAGCGGCAGTTTCCGCATGGTAAGGTTTTGCCCATATGCTTACCACTTCAAAGAGCGCCCTCGCCCGCTGGAAATGGGCGGTTCCCTTTACATTATCCCAAGCATCCTGATTGGATGGCGTACGCGCTATACCATCTATATTCTCCAAAACTGTATTTGCATAGTTGACCAAGCGGTACGCAATGCCCCAGTCACCATTGTAGGCGTCCATGTCGTAGAGTTCCACATCGGATTTCCAATAATAAGTTTGCTTTTTCCACTCGCCATAAGTATTGACCCAATTCGCATCGGTCAGGTAATAATCGTCGCTTTGCCAAAGGCCTAGGATGGTAGATTGGTTCATCCACTGGTTCATATCCATCAAGGCCTGCAGCTGTTCCAAACCATTGGGTAATATCATAGAATCGCTCGGCTTAGCGTCCAAGTAATCGGAACAGGAGCTAAAACTTACCCCTGTCAAAGTCAGCAGACCAATAAAGTATCTATATCTATATGTTCCTTTTCTCATTTCTCAATTTACTAGAGGTTAACATTTATTCCGAAAGTAAGGGTTCTTGGACTTGGCAGGTTACTACCAATCAGATCTGGATCCAAATCGTGTTCATTTGCTCGCCAAAGGATGCCCAAATTGGTGACATTCGCCCGTAATTGCAATGACTGAAACGGAAATCTTTGTAGCTTGCTTTTTTGGATGGTATAACTGAGATCCATGTATTGCAAGCGAACATGGTCGCCCTTTTCCACCAGATCGGATGAACTGCCATAAAATGAATCTGCACTACTGTCATAGGGATATACAAAGGCTGGAATACGAGTAGTCTGTTCATCACCAGGTTGCTGCCATCTTTCATAATAATCTGCATGACCATACAGGTTAGCAATAGTTGAATAATTATTAAAAGAACTGCGACTAAAATAATAGTTAAGCTTATAGGTCGCATTTATGGTCAATGCAAACTCTTTCCATAGGAACGTATTGGTCCAGCCGCCATACCATTGGGGAATAATGGGCCCGTTATATTCCAACCCCGATAAATCTGTACCATACATAATATCCGAATAAGCCGTGCTTGGTTGCCCGTTTAAGTAGCCCTGAGGTTTCCCTTCAGCGTTTAAACCTGCGGAACGATAGCTGTACATGGCATAGATGGGCTTTCCTTCAACTAAAGGCATCATGCTTATATAATAGGAAAGATAGGTGTGCTCATATAAATATTTAGTTACTTTCCCTTTATTAAAACTAAACAACAAATTGCTATTCCAAGAAAAATCATGCGTATGGAAAACTTCTGAGGCCAAGTTTAAATCCACACCTTTAGTCGCCGTGTTGGCGACATTCCTTGTTACGTAATTCGTGCCTAATCCAGCTGTATAGTCTATCAAAGAATTACCAAAAAGGTCATCCCCTTTCTTGACATAATATTCCAGACTACCGCTAAGCAAATCATTTTTTAAGCGAAAATCCACCCCAAGGTTGGTAGTCCTGATGGTTTCCCATTTTAGTTGGGGATTGGCATATTGCGAGAAAGTAGCCGTGCGATAATTGGTATATTGCGCAATAGCCGAATATCGCAAGGTAGTAACACCTGATTTTCGCGTATCCACATTGCCGCTGTAACCATAAGTGGCTCGCATCTTCAGATATGGCAACCAATCACTATGGTAAAAAGCTTCGTCCGACAAATTCCAACTTGCCCCCATCGACCACATGGGTTGCCACTTCTCGTTGGTGTTAACCCCGAATAGGTTGGAGGCATCGCGTCGCATGCTTCCCGAAAGTGTGTACCGTTTTTTGTAGGTATAGGCGGCATTGGCAAATAAAGACACATAACGGTTCAAGGTACCTCCTTCGGAGGTATTGGCTGGTATATACGCATTTGCACCTGTAATGAAGTTTTTATATGGATTGACCACATCTGCTTTTCCCACCGTTTTCACCTCGTCGTCATAACCATATACTCGGTATCCATTGCTCCTGCCACGGATATCCCGCAGCTCCGCACCAGCCAAAGCATTGACATCGTGATCCCCAAACTGCTGATTGTAGTTCAATTGGCCGCGTACGTTGTGACTGAACAAGTTGGTATAGGAACGATCTACAATGCCTCCCAAAGGAACGTTTCTGGTTACATTGCCCGTATTGGAATCTATTTGGGTAAACTGGTTAATGAGATTACGTGTATAATAGCTATCCTCGTCTTGCATATGGATACGCTCCTGACGTTGGCGTTCATATTGGTATTGTACTTGTGCGCTCAGGTGCAGGGGCAAATCATATTTCAATTGCATATAGGGTCTAATATTTTCAATGATCGTCTCGTAGTAATCGTGCTGATAATTTGACAATGGATAAAATTTCCAATCAAGCAATTTGCCATTGCCTACCGTATCCAAATAGGATTGTCTATTTAGATAAAGTGGAGATTCATTCCCGTCCAAGTCTACAAAATGGGCATAATTGCTAAACCAAGCAGTTCCAGTGAGGCTACCCAAAGCGGTCCTACCCGTCTTGTCTTTTGAGCGGTTATAATTGAGCTGCAAATCTACCATGAGGTTTTTAATGGGGCGAAACGTATTGACCGATTTCAGGGTCAACCGTTGGTAACGTTCATCCAAATTGCCCACATTACGATCATAGCCGCCTGACAAAAGATAAGAAGCTTTATCCGTTCCCCCACTAGCTGTCAGGTAATGTTGCTGGTTGGTTCCTTTCTGCAAGTAATATCGGTCATACTGGTCTTTGATGTCGTATTGCGCCAGTTTATCCAGCTCAGCATCTACGTAACTTGCATCCACCTGGCCTAATTCCTGCTGTCGCAACAACTCATAGACGGGCGAGATATAAGGTTTTGAAACACTAGTGAAAAAGCTAGATTCAAAACCGTTGGCATACAATATTTTTTCGATATCGATGATGTCTTTGCTCTTTATCCACTTCAGGTAGTCTACATCCGGTTTGGACACCAATTGAACGTTGCTGCTGTAATTCAAATGGAAAGGAGTGTTTCTCTTGGCCCTTTTTGTTGTAATGACAATGACCCCATTGCCTGCGCGACTGCCCCAGATGGATGCCGCTGCGGCATCTTTCAAAATGGTCACACTTTCCACATCATTGGGATTCAAGGTATTGATATTGCCTTCAAATGGGAAATTATCAACGACAACCAAAGGATCTTTAAGGCCATTGATAGAGCTTATGCCACGGATAGTGTGATTGGGTCTTATCGTATTGGTATAAGCCTCGTCAAAAAGCACGCTGCTCACGCCTTCCAGCCTACGCCAGATATCGGTACTTACGCGCTGGGAAAGCGCTTTTTGGCTGACGACCTCAAAACTCCCCGTTGCCCTTTCCTTGGGAATCTGCTGGTAACCCGTGTTGACCATTACGGACACTTCCTCCAGTTCGCTGGATAGGGCCTTCAGCACGATGGTGCCTATATTTGCCACGGCAGATACCTTTTGAGAGATATATCCCACGAACGTAATCTCCAGCGTGGCATCCTCGGGTACGTTGTGCAGCAGGAACTCGCCCTGCCTGTCCGTAGTGGTTTGCAAGGTGGTGCGCTTGCCCTCGGCATTGAGCACGCGGATGCTGGCACCTTCCAAAGGGTGGCCCACGCTGTCCCGCACACGACCGCGCACCTCTGGGTAAGCCAGGATGAGGGAATTGGGAATGACAAGAGGTGTGGATTTTCGAGATAGTATAATGGTTTTGTCCTCCACTTTCGCTTCCAGCGGCTGGTCGCGGAAAATGGTATTCAGGAAATCGGCCAAAGGCATTTGCCGTGCATCCACCGTAACGGGGTGGGTACCCACTAGGATACTGCCGGCACCGAATACGGTGTAATCTGTCTGCTGGCGGATGGCCTGAAGTACGGCTTCCAAAGGAAGCTTTTTCCCTTTTAGGGTGATTGTTTGTGCGTTGCCGGCGGCACTAACATGCAGGAAACCGGCGAGTAAAAAGAGTATAAGTAGCCTCATTACTCTCAAAAAGTAACGTAATTTCATTAAATTTGTCAAGGTTTGGATAATGATTACTTTAACGGGTAAAATCCAGGCTGTTTAGGAGGGGTGTTGGAGCACCCTTCTTTTTTTTGAGACGCCAGCGAGACGTCTATGGCATTGCACTGTCTAGGGTGTACCTCCTTTCTTTCCAGTAATGATCAGTTTTTTACCTTTTTCAAGTCTGTATCCGATGTCGGCACTTTTTAGGGCACCTAGTACGATAGATAGGTTCGTATTTCGATAGGCATCCCCAAAGAAGGTTTCTCTGGGTACAGCTCCTTCGTAAACAAGCTCTAGGTCATACCAACGGGCCAGCTCTTTCATAACCTGTCCGAAAGATTTGCCCTCAAAGGAAAATTTGCCTTCTTTCCAAGCGGTAGCGGCGGCGACATCCACGGTTTTTACCTGAATCCCTGCTTCGCTAATGATGCTTTGCTGGCCGGGTTTTAACAGTTGTGGGTTGCCAGTTGTGAGTTGCGAGACTTTGACAGCGCCGCTCACCAGCGTGGTTTTGGTATCCTCCTCATCCGCATAGGCCGAGATGTTGAACTCCGTGCCCAACACCTGCACCTGCTGACCTCGTGTATTCACGATAAACGGAGTTGTGCGTGTTTGCCGATTGCCGACAGCCGGCAGCCGGTGGCTGACATCAAAATAGGCTTCGCCTTCCAATTCGACTATTCGTTCTTTGCCATCGAAGCGAGAAGGATATCTTAGCTTACTGTCCGCATTGAGCCATACCCTGCTGCCGTCCGGCAAGGTCACCTGATAGGTGCCGCCCTTGGGAGTATGCAGTTCCAGTACCATGCTGCCGTCCAACCTCCCCCTATCCCCTCCAGTGGGGGATAATGCTAACGAAGTGCCATCTGTATAACGAATATCCCCATCACCCACCACGATTCCGCTCTGGGCTTCGCTCAGTTCCACCGTGCGGCCATCGGCCAGGGTGAGGGTGGCGCGGTTGCCGCCTGGCAAGATATCTGCTGCTGCGTAATGCATTACGCCTGTGCCACCGCTATTCCCGTCGGCAACATAGAGATAGATCCCGATGCCTAGGGCCAAAAAGATGATGGCGGCTGCTGCGATATACCGCCACAAGTAAACGGAACTTTTCCTTCCCACCACCTGTTGGATAATGTGATTGCGCCTTTCATGAGGCAGCCGAAATGCTTTTTCTGCGAGAAAAGCTTCCCCAAGCGCCTGCCGAACAAGCTCTTCCAGCGAAGGGTCGTCGAGGTAGTTGGCCAACTCCTCTTCTTCTAGCCCAGACAAGTTATCGCTAAGATAGCACTCCAAAAGAAATTTCAGTCGGCCGACCACGCCATTTTCCATACCGCCGTTTTAGAAGTACGACGTACGAGCGGCAAAAAAGGGTAGGTCTATTTGGAAAAAAAATTAAAATTTATTGAAACATGCGAAAAATGATCCCCATATAGGCAAAACCATAGCGCACAAAATGATTTCTTATACTTTTCAGCGCCGCTTTCATATGGAAACGCACGGTATCTACCGAAATACCCAATTCGTTTGCCGCATCTTCGTACTTTAAGCCCTGTTGATGGCACAAATGGTAAACACGCTGTTGCTGCGGACTTAGCCCCGCAACGGCTTCATCCAAGATACGCTGCGTCTCCCGGAAGTCGAGCTGCCTGTCCAAGTCAAGCTGCTTCTCGCCCGTTTGGTTGGACATGGATTCATATGCCTTCACTTGACGCATTTGTTTCCGCAACACAGTATAGGCCTGATTGCGCACTAGTTGGGTGAGATAAGCTGCAAAGTTATGTATTGCCGGCAACTGCGCCTTGTTGACCCAAATCTTGACGAAGATATCCTGTACGATCTCTTCCGCCTGTTCGTCAGAACGCGTCAGCTTGCGCGCAAAACCATAAACATAAGGATGGTAGTGGTCAAACAGTTGGCAGAAGGCACGGTGATTGCCCTCGGACACGTAGACCAATACGCTCAATTCGTCATCTAACAGTTTTAGCGCCATGTTGTTTAATGGCGCTAAAAGTACAATTTATTTTTATAAGAGGATCCAAAGACTCCCTGCACACCCACAAATTAGCAGAGTAGCACAAATTGGGAAAAAACCATCCGGCTTCCTTGTAGCACAGACGTCAGATCCTGTACCCTATTAAGTACCGGCATGGCCCCACACCCTATCAATATGAAAAGGAACGGAAATATACCGTGCACTTTTCTTGCACGGAAAAACATTTATCTCTATATTGCATTGCCTACCTAAAGAAAACCAAACATTGGGCACTCCTTAACGTATATAGCACGCCTGTTTTGACGAGCTAGGCTAATATCAACGGGGTATTCTCTTCGTATCTTCTTCGAATTGAGTCCAGGGTGAGTCCAGTATAAGTCCAAGGTAAATCCAGCTTTTTCTAATAAAGCCTGTATAATCATAGGACTATTAGAAGAAGTAAAGAACTGTGAAGCAGAAGAAAGTAGGTAGTTATCTCCTACTTAGTCTGAAGCAATAAAAATCGGTAATGGAAAAGAAGCGAATAATGGGTTATAATAAGCTCTAGGCTATGGCGAAGATAAACAAAAAAGGGGATTTCAAAGGAAAAGTAGGCAATTTAGTCTATAGGGAAATCAACGGGAAAGCGATTGTGCAATCAGGACCCGGCAGGGTAAAACAGACTTTGGCATCCAAACTAGCCGCTCAGGAATTTGCCATGGCCAGCAATGCGGCTGCCATTTTGCGAAAGATAGGCATATTCCTGTACGAATACAGTGACGGTCAGGTCAGCGGCCGATTAAATGCTGTATTACGTCACTGCCTAAAAGAAGTAGATAGAGCGGTAGGTGAACGCACTGTGGCCGATATTGACCCGTCGCCACTGGCCGGCTTTCAGTTCAATATGGATGCTCCCTTCGAACGTTGTCTGAACAAAGCCATGCAGGTGAGCGTTTCCAAAGAGGGCAGCATAACGGTATCCATAACAAAACTCTCCCCCAATATGGATATCCCCTTTCTGGAGATTATGGCCAAAACCACGCTTACCGTAGCCTGTTCATTGCGGCTAGCAGCCATATCCGTAAACTATCGTGCTGGCGAGTGGAACATGCTTCAGCTGGATGAAATGGAGCTAGCCACTCGTACAAACTGGAAGCTAGGGCCGCGGGACATACACTGGACCTGCCTGAAAAGGCTGGAGGAAAAAGATTTCGTACTGCTTTATGGCTCGCTGCACTATTATCGGGAAGATTTTCTTGGACAGAAGAAATATGTGGCCGAACGCCAATATAGCCCTGCCGCCATACTAACGGCTTTCCGTGTGGACGAGCAAATATATATGCTCAACAAGGCCCTTACCGCTGAGGACGAGCAATACCTTCCATTTCGAGCAAAGGAAAAGTTTTATGATATCACCGACGAAAAGCTACGCATAATGGCGGATATCCAGGCAAAAGAGGAAAAGAAAAAGAAGAGGAAAAAGACAAGGTAAATTAATCGATCCATGGATTTACCCCCTTGACACTGGCATTTACCCATCGCCTCTAAGATTGGGCTATGCACTGGGTTAAGACTGATTAGGCCCGACAGCTATTTCTCCACTTCCCTTAGTCCTTGAAGACTGGCTTGTTTTATTTATCAAAAAGGCAGCCCCTATACTTTTAAATAAGGACAGGGGCTGCAGGGACACATGAAAAAACATGTTGCTTTTCAGCGATAAATCTCTTCCAACTTTTCTTCTAAATACGGTCCTCTTAAATCCTTTGCGACGATTTTACCATCGGGATCAATCAGGAAATTAGCGGGGATACTCCGAATATCGTAAAGTAATGCAGCATCACTTTTCCATCCCTTCATATCGGCAAGTTGAGCCCAAGAACCAGTACCATCTTCTATAATAGCTTGTTTCCATCGTTGTTCATCCTTTCTGGTATCTAATGAGATACTTACTATATTAAATCCACTTTCGTGATATTTTTTATATGCTTTGGTCAAAAAGGGAGATTCAGCCCTACAAGGGCCGCACCATGAAGCCCAAAATTCCAAAAGCACATAATGCCCACGGAAAGATTCCAAACTAATTACTTTGCCTGATGTGTCAGGAATACTGAAATTTGGAGCTTCGCTATCAATACCCAATGCCGGTATTTTGTCTAAATATGTTTTAAACTCACGTCCATAATGGGAGTTTTTCAATGAGTCACTTAAATTTTCAAACAATAGTGCCGCGCTTGGAAGCATACCAAAAGAAGTATTGTTCATCCGAAAAACCAAAAAAAGGCTGATCCATGAATCCGGATAGCTTCTGATAAAGCTCTCCCATATCGGTAATTTATTCCGATCATTTTCCTTAAATATGTTTAAACTGTAACGGTGATATTCATCACTCCTGCGGATGGAATCAGGCAAAGAACGAAATTCCTTGTTTAAAGCGGTTACACGTTCGTTACAAAGAGAGTCTACGGTGGACATCCTTCTCTCAAACAATAATTGGTCAAAATTAATACGGGAATTGTACACATGGCTTTCAGCCAATGAAGAATCTGCCAACAACAAAATTGGTTGGCTATCTATATAGAGAGGACGCTCAGCATATCGCTCGCCAAATGACATATCCCCTTGCTTGTCCTTAAACGTAAATAGCTTGGCTTCGGTAGGTGATAAAGGTAATTTCCCTTTAAATGTGAATTTTCCATCTATAATTGCTGTGGAATCCGTAAATTGGGGATTTCTAGCCAATGCGGTGGAATACACCGTCAGATAAACTTTATTTATCCCTTTTTGCACCGATCTAAAATGTCCTTCTATAGAAAAATCCTGTGCACTCAAACAACTAAATGCGAATAAACTGAACACAGTCAATAAAAAACGTAAGTTGTAACTTTTTATATTTTTCATTATCTCGATCTTAATATTTGATTACAATGGATTTTGTTCCATACCTGTCAAGGCAATTACATCTTCGGGAATAGCCAAGGCGTATTTAGCATCATTAGGATTTAGCGTATGTTTTATTCCACCTACTGTCCGCGATTGTGTAATACCATACCCTTCTTGGTTTAATCGGCGAATATCTATCCATCGCAATCCCCTAAACAACAATTCCTTACGTCTCTCCGTTAATACTTTCTCCAACAATTGATCTCTCTCGTCAACTGTTACCGGCACGAATGTTCCACTTCTAAACCGCTTTTCCAGCAATTGATTCAGGTATGCTCGTCCTGATTCTAAATCTCCCACCCTAACGCGACATTCTGCTTTAATCAAGTACAATTCATCCGTCATCAAACCCACAGGGATTGTATAACTTCCTGTATACTCTCCCTTGAACATATAGCTGCCATCCGCATTTACTTTAAAATAGATAACTTTACGGAGATCAGAATCATCATATAATGCAAGCAAATCGGGAACGACACATAAGTTCGCGGCGTATAATGCCTGATATACAGACATGGACGCCCAAACCAACATTTCGTTATTTAAGTCCTTGATGGGATAGCTATCTTCTGGATTCAGATCATTATAATCTATTAGACTGTTGCCATAAGCAAACGCAGAATCGGCATATAGATCTGCGTTGGAATAGTCACCCATGGATAGGCTTATACGGGCAGCAAGCGCATACGCCGCGGCACGTGAAGGACGCGCTTTTGTGCCCGTAGTTTCGGGCAACCGAGCAATGGCCTGATGTAGATCATCCCAAATAAGACGATAAGTATCAGCCATGCTACTCCTTTGACTCGGGAGATTAAAATCAGGGGCCGTCCGTAAGGGCAGTCCTAAACTAGATGTGGCCGAATTCACATCATAGGGCAAGCACCAAATCTGTGCCATATGAAAATACCTGAAGGCACGCCAGAAATATGCCTGACCTGCTATATTCATTAAACGATCTTCCATTCCAGATATCTGGCCGGAAAGCGCCTCCAAAATGGAATTACAATAATAAATAGCTTCATAGCCATATTGCCAGTCATTCTTTGTGGTGTTCGCAGGCACAAAGAGATTCTTTCCGGCCCATTGATACATGCTTTTGTCTTGGTCAAAGCTAAAGCTTTCATAGACTTCATCTTTTACGTAAAAATCCGTTGTACTGACTTCTCCAGCTCCAGAGAAATTCGTATTCATAAAGCTATAATTGTCAAGTAGTGCCTGCAAGTCGTCGGCCGACGACAGCGTGGACAATGATAAGTCGGATTTTTCTTCCAGGTACTTGTCACATCCCATAGTAGATAACAAAATCCCTAGAAAAAACAAACGTATTCCCAGAAACCTGCGAGATATTATTTTCATTTTCATCTATTTTATAAGTTCAATTTAAGACCAAAAGACACCGTGAGAGGTGAAGGTGTGTCATATAAGCCAAAGGAATAATCTGGATCTATATGTTGATCATTTTTTTGCCATAGGGTCCCTAAATTAGTCATGTTCATGTAGAATTGACATGACCTTACATAGTTGATTCTCCAAAGCGCAACAGGCATATCGTAGCTCAACGTAATATATTGCAGGCGTACATGATCCCCGGGTTCTATCAACATTTCAGATCCCGTGTAAAATTTATCGCGCGAATAATTGGCAGGATACACCAGTGCTGGAATATCTGTTACTTTCTCGTCGCCCGGCTGCTGCCACCTCTTTTCGAAGTCCGAGTGTCCCCTCCATTGAGAGAAGAGCTCATAGTAATTTATTGATTGCCGTCTGAAGTAGTACCCCAGTTTATAGAGCAAACTGAAACTGACGGAAACACCTTTATATGAAAAGGTATTGAGTAGATTACCATATGCTGTGGGGATTGCCGATCCATAATAGACCAAGTCGTTTACTGTAGTCCCACTCCCCGTCAACGAAGAATAATCTTCACTCACTTCTCCCTGCAAATAGCCTCTGGGCTGACCTGTTTCCGGATTCAAGCCTGCCCATTTGTAACCATAAATAGCATAGACCGGTTTCCCTTCCAATCCAGAAATGGGGAAATAGGTACCAGAACCAATAAAGTTACTACCTTGTAAGTTATTGATATAGTATTCCGTTACCTTGTCGTTATAGAAACTTGCATTCAGCATCGTAGTCCAAGTCAGCGTCGGGATCTTCATATTTATCGATTGTATTTTTATGTCGATCCCGTTTCCTATCATAGAGGCTGCATTTTTGGTAACCCCACTTCCTATCCCATTAGTATAATCATTCTGCACTGTACCAAAAAGATTATCGCCATTCTTACGATAATACTCGAAGCTACCACTGAATCGCTGCCCTTTCAACTTCCAGTCCAGCCCAATGTTGAACATTTTCGCTGTCTCCCACTTCAGATCAGGATTGAAATAATTGGAGATTCGAGCCATATTTTGTCCGTTAAACGGCGAAATGGAAGAATAATATGTGATAGTACTTTGTGCCACCATCAATGGATTGATATTTCCACTGACACCGTAAGTTGCACGCAATTTTAAATAATCTACTTTGTCGGATTTCCAAAAATGTTCGTTACTCAGGATCCAAGCTCCCCCTACGGACCAAAAAGGATTCCATTGATCATTGGTATTCAGCCCGAAGAGGTTGGAAGCGTCACGTCTTGCGCTAGCAGATAAAATATATCTTTCATCAAAAGTATATGCGACATTGGCAAATACAGACAGGTAGTTTCTTCTAATATCAGAAAGGCTCGTATTATCGGGAATATACTGCATTGAACCCGTTACGTAATGCTGGTACTGACGTGTAAAGTCTACTTTTGCAAACGTCAAGTTATCGGCGTTGTAACCATAAAAAGAACTACTTTGTTCAGTAGTGTGTGCACGCCTAATCTCGCCGCCTGCAATGACCACAATATCATGCTTATTGATCTTCCTAGAGTAATCCAGTTGACCTCGAATATTTTTGCTTTCCATCAGGCTGTTTGCAGGAATATAAACGCCTCCTTTCGGGACTGCGTAACTAATTGCTCCGTCAGAGGCTACTTGGGTAAATTGATTAACCAAATTTCGCCCATAGTAGCTGGATGCATCGTATATAGTTTCATTTATTCCTGACTGTCGTTCATATTGGTAGAGCAACTGAGCTTGTAATCCTTTGATCAATTTTTGCTTGAGCCCTAGATTAACCAATATATCTGAGGTTCCTCCTTTCGTACGAGCATACTTATAATCTTCCAATGGATAATACGTCCAATCTTGGAGATAGCTATTATCCAAAGAAGCGATATATGTTGCCGAATAATCCTTTATCATGGCTAATGCATTGCCCTTCTCATCGGCAAAACGCATATAAGGCTGGAAAAAACCATTATAGGACCCAACATCTCCGTAACCTGGACGGCCAGACTTCGTAGTGCTGTTTGTATAATAAATCTGGGTGGTCAATTCTGTATGCTGAAATGGCAGAAATGTGTTTTGTGCCCGGAGATTAATACGACGATAATTCATGTCAAGCTGGTCTCTGTTGTCATCCAGACCCGCAGATAAACTCCAATTTACTTTATCATTTCCTCCTCGAGACTGGAGTGCATATTGTTGATTAAAGGAATTTTGATACATGTATTGAGCATATTGATCTCTAACATCAATACCTTTTAGTACAGCAAGTTGCTCGTTGACTTGTATTGGAGAAAGTTGTCCATTACTTTGTTGCATCAACAACTCTACTACAGGAGATAGCGCTCTATGTGAAGAGGAGTTAATCCAACTACTATAGTAACCTTTTTCATAAAGCATCTGCTCTACCCCTATGAAATCTGCCGAAGACATTTGTTTTATATAGTAAAGATCTGGCTTTTTTCCAACGGTAATATTACTATTCAAATCAAGTGTATTTGACTGTTTATATTGTCCTTTTTTCGTATTTATGACGATTACTCCGTTACCTGCCTTCGCACCCCAAATAGATGTTGCGGAGGCATCCTTTAATATCGAAATGCTTTCTATATCATTGGGGTTGATATTGCCGACATCGCCATCATAAGGGAAATTATCCAAAATAACCAATGCATCTTTAGGTCCCTGTATCGTACTGAGCCCTCGTATCATAATTCGTCCCGAGTAATTGGTTCCGCGGTCGACTACAATACTATTGGATACAGCTTCCAACCTGCTCAGGACATCCGTCCCCGTCTGCTGGTTGAAAAGTTTGTTATCAACCTGCTCAAAACTCCCCGTCGCCCTTTCCTTGGGCAATTGCTGGTAACCCGTGTTGACCATTACGGACACTTCCTCCAGCTCGCTGGATAGGGCCTTCAGCACGATGGTGCCTATATTTGCCACGGCAGATACCTTTTGGGAAATATATCCCACGAACGTGATCTCCAGCGTGGCGTCCTCCGGTACGTTGTGCAGCAGGAACTCGCCCTGCCTATCCGTAGTGGTCTGCAGGGTGGTGCGCTTCCCTTCGGCATTGAGCACACGGATGTTGGCGCCCTGCAAGGGATTGCCCAGGCTGTCCACCACGCGGCCGCGCACCTCGGGGTAGGCCAGGATGAGATTCGACAGATTGGATTCTCCCTGCCTCTGGATGATAGTGGGATTAGATTTGCGCGATAAGATAATGGTTTTGTCCTCCAGCTGTGCCTCTAGGGGTTGGTCACGTAGGATAGCTTTTAAAAACACATCGATGGGCATGTTTTTCACGTCTATAGTGACGGGTTTGGTCAGTTTGAGCAGTGCTTTATTGCTCGTGATGGCATAGCCGCCTTGCTGTCGTATGACATCAAGAACCTGTTCAAAAGGGATGTTTCTCCCACTCAACGAGATGTTTTGCGAATAGCTAGCGGCAGATACGTGCATAAATCCCGCCAACAAAAAGAGCATAAGTAGCCTCATTACCCTCAATAAGTAAGGTATATTCATTAACTTTGTTATGGTTTGGATAGTGATAAATTCGATAATATGTCTGATCCAAGCTGCTTGAGGGAGGTGTTGACAGCACTTCCCTTATTTTTTGGACGCCAGCCGCACGTCCATCTTATTTTGTCCTTACTTACTTGCCTCCTTTCCTTTTTGGACTATAACTAAGGTATTTCCCTCCACACGGTAATGCAATTCTGCGCTCTCCAACATGCGAAGTACAATGGAAAGGTTGCGATCCCGGAAGGCATCGCCGTAAAACTCCACCTGCGGTATAGTCCCTTCGTAACGCACGTCGATATTATACCAACGAGCCAGCTCGCGCATGACCTGTTCAAACGACTTGCCCTCAAAGCTAAAACGGCCGTTCTTCCAGGCCGTGGCGGTCGTGATATCCACAGTTTTTACCTGAATCCCTACTTCGCTAATGATGCTTTGCTGGCCGGGTTTTAGTATGCTATACCTCCCCCTTCCAACGCTATTCCCATCGCGCGCCCCTCCTAAGGGGGACAGTATTGGCGTACTACCTGCATAGCTGGCTACCTGTATGGCGCCGCTCACTAGCGTGGTCTTGGTATCGGGTTCATCCGTATAGGCCGAGATGTTGAACTCCGTGCCCAGCACCTGCACCTTTTGCCTTGGTGTAGCCACAATAAATGGCATTGTGCGTGTTTGCCGATTGCCGACAGTCGGCAGCTGGTGGCTGACATCAAAATAGGCTTCGCCTTCCAATTCAACAATTCGCTCTTTGCCATCAAAGCGAGAGGGATATCTCAGCTTACTGTCCGCATTGAGCCATACCCTGCTGCCGTCTGGCAGGGTCACCTGGTAGGTGCCGCCTTTTGGTGTTGTAAGTTGTAGGTCGTAAGTGGTAAGTGGGTTATTAGCTTGCCCTTCGACAGGCTCTGGGTCCGCGATGACAAATCCCAGATCGGAGCCGTCGCTGTAGCGGATATCCCCATCATCCACCACGATGCCGCTCTGGGCTTCACTCAACTCCACCGTGCGGCCATCGGCCAGGGTGAGGGTGGCGCGGTTGCCGCCAGGAGCGATGTCTGCTGCGGCGTAATGCATTACGCCTTTGCCACCGCTATTCCCATCGGCAACATAGAAATAGATCCCGATGCCTAAGGCCAAAAAGATAATGGCGGCGGCATAACGGAGCCAGGGGCGGATACGTTTGGTCTTTGCGTCATTCTTGGCTAAGCCTGCGCGCCAAAGGGTTCCCTTCCATATCGCCTCTTTCAAGAAGAAGAAGTCCATCTCTGTCTCTGGCAGGCGCTGCCGAGCGAGTTCCAGATGGTACCAGCGTTCGAGCCTTAAGCGTTCATCGTCCGTAGCCAAGCCATGCTCGTACTTTTCAAACAATGCAATTACTTCCTCTCTGTCCATGTATCTGATGGTCTTTTATTATAAAACAATTGAGGAAGTGGTATAGGGTAGATGAATATGAGATTTTTTTTTAAAAGGAATGGTGCTTTTCAGCGTAAGCACATGAGTATAGTTATGCCTGCACCCAAGGCTTGGAGTCTAGGCTTCAATATGCGCAATGCGTTCTGTACCTGCTTGCGCACGGTTTGTTCGGAAATACCCAAAAGGGCTGCAATCTCTTTGTGACTTAGATTTTGCTTACGGCTCAGTTCAAAAACTTGGCGCATCTTGGGCGGGAGTAGCGAAATCTCGGCTTCTATGGCAGCAGCCATATCCCGCTCGTCCAGCTGATCCAAGGTCTCTGTGGCTACCTCAGACATATAGGTGGCCACCGCATCCAGATAATCGTTTCTTATTTTGTTCTGCTTTATCAGGTTGAAGACCCTGTTGCGTGCGGCGATATAAAGGTAGCCCGAAAGCTTGGTCTCCACATTGATGGAATCGGCACGAAGCCACAACGCGCTGAAGATATCCTGCAAGATATCCATAGTTTCTTCACGATTGCGTACCATTTTGTACACCTGAGCATATATGGCAGACCAGTAACGATCGTATATCTCCGCAAAAGCCTCTTGATCTCCTGTTTTAAGCAAAACAAGCAGTTCACTATCCGAATAATCCACATAAAGAGAGACCATTTGCCAAGATTAGGGTTTGACTAGCCCAAATTTCGGCAAATGTTCTCAATTCATTGGTATATTTTTAACAGAAAAAGAAAAAATCCAGTTGTTGACCTACCGATTATTTTCCCTTTCCTTGCACCATGACCTTTAAAGTCCTAAAGATGATGTTGATATCTGAAAAGAAATTTACGCCTTTAAGGTAATGCAAATCAAGATTTGCCCTTTCACACATTTCATCTACGTTCTGAGCGTATCCATAACACACTTGACCCACTGAAGTAATACCTGGCTTGATATTCAGAAGCCTTCTATAAACGGGCGACTTACTTTGCATCATCTGTACAAAGTGCGGTCTTTCTGGCCTTGGGCCTACCACGGACATGTCTCCTTTCAGCACATTCCAAAACTGAGGAAGCTCATCCAGCCTAGTCTTGCGCATAAACTTGCCCCATTTGGTGATGCGAGGATCGTCATCCGACGCCAGTTGTGGTCCGTTGGCTTCAGACTCCACCACCATACTTCTAAATTTGTATATATTAAATGCCTTGCCGTCTTTGCCCAATCGCTCTTGCTTGTAGAATATAGGGCCTTTGGAAGTAAACTTCGTTATAGCCATCAACAATAAATAGATAGGTGCTCCTACCAAAAGTGCGGTTGCCGAGAAAAGAACGTCAAAGCTTCTCTTAAAAAATTCCGTTTGAAAATCTATCGCTTGCTTCTTACTTACTTTGAGCAATTCCGCCAATTCGTGATAATGAATTGAAGAACCAGGGAAAGGCGCATTGATATCATAGTTGTATAGCAAGGCACTTTGATCTGTGTTTCTGTACTGTATGTTTTCTATCTGCTTATTTCTCATGGCACATATATTTTTGTTCTCGTTATTGTATTCTCAATATCTGATAGCCAATCGAGGCCAACACTGTACATCTAAAGCCAAGAAATATGCCAAAGGGACAAATAGCCTTTAAAAGGCCCCTGAGGTTAAAATGGAATTAAAAAATGTGGATTTAGGAGAAATGAAGTATAATTATGTGGAATTTTCGCTACAATTTCCAATAGCGTGGTTGCATGGACAATGTGGGCAGCCACCTTTTAGGCAAACTGTGGTAGCGCAATCCCATTTTATAGCCAAGCCATTTTGCCAGGGTAGAGAAAAAAGACTGTGGCAATGACAAAACACGGTGATTCAGCACATAAGTGACTTCCGATTTCAGGAAACGAAACCCTTCGCTATCGGCCTTGCCAAAATGTTCGAATATAAAGGGAGTATCGGCATGGAACACCCCGATATCGAAATAGCGCTTAAATTCTTCGCTCACGGTGTAGTCGTGTGAATGCTTTGCTTGGGCTTCCGCCACATAGGCCATTTCCCAGCCTTGCAATAGCATCTTCCCCGCTATCACTACATCCTCGCCCAATATGATTTGCGTAGGGAAACCGCCCACTTGCTCATAGGCCTCTCTGCGATATGCCGCAAATGAATTGGAACAGCTGATGGTCTTGATTCCCATCTCGGCAATGTCGTTCATCGATTTCACCTTACTATGGGGCGGATAGTTGAACAACCGGGCATGTGCTCCCAGCACCTTGGCATCATCATGTGGCAACTGCCTCCCATAGGCCATGCCTATTTGCGGCGCGTCAAAAGCCTCTATAAGAGCAGCCAAAGCCTGCTCGTTGGCTAAGATGGCATCGTGGGTCATGAATACATACACTTCGGCATTTGGGAAACACTGAATGCCATAATCGCGTGTGCCTCCATGGTCGAACGTTCCTTTTGCGATGGGGACAATCTCAAATCCGGCGCTTTTTGCCAACTCGATCGTTCCATCGGTAGATCCGGAATCCAGCACGATTACCTTTTGTGGAACCAAGCTTTGTTCTTTGATGGAACGTATAAGTTCCGGCCATCTTTTGCCGGCATTGAGCGTGGGAATATATAAGTTGAATGTTTTCATTTTTTAGACGTGAGATATTAGATATGAGATGTGAGACCTCATACCTTACTTAATCAGCTGAAACCGGTTTGCTCGCAATACTAGCCCTTCAGCATTCTTGCTATATACGTCCGCTTTCACGGATTTGATGTCATTGTCCTCTATGAGCACATTTCGTGCCGATGCTTCTACGCTAATTGCCGGAGCTTTGGTCGACTCTATTTGATTGCCCTTGATCGCTGCGCCGTCAACCTTAGTGAGCAGCAGCGCCCCTGCCGCAGACGGGCTATATAAAGTATTGCCCCTAAACAAAAAAACACCTTTCATATTCACGTTCACCACGCCTTTCAATGTATTATTGTAGAGCAAGAGGCTATCCACTTGTATGCCATTGGGAAAAGAAAGCGTCCTGATATCGTTATTGGTCAAGACCAATTTCTTGGTTTGCACGTTTTGCAACAAGCGCACACCTGCCAGTTTATTCTTATCCAGCGTTACCGTTCCGTTTTCCCCCACCATTTCCATGACCTGATCTGCCTCATTGCCATGGGCATATATACTGTCGCAATGCTGCAAGTAGATAGCCGGCCTGTTGCTACGCGTTGACTTGTTTCCCTTTATGTGGACGGAACTCACTCCTACTAAAGTAGCAATACCCGATCCGTCCACCGTGCTTTCGCCCTTTACAAGGCCATTGTCATCCGCCACGTTATCCTGAATCCGTGCATCGATGGATGTTCGAAAGCTCTTGTCTGGCTGATTGATGTCTATGGCATCGGCGGCATTATGTTCTAGACGGTTGTGATTGATGGTATAATCGTTCTCTATTTTGTTTCTGCCAAATGCCACCTGCACTCCGCTCATGCCGTTATACGAAATATTATTGCCCTCCACATAGGCCTGGGCACACTCGTGAAAGAATATTCCGTTCTCCCCATTGTGGTGTATATGACTACCCGTTACCCTTATGGCGCGCGAGGCTAAAAAGCGTAGTCCCGTACCTGGTTGGTACTTTTTAGCATCTTTCCTTGCCATACCATAATAGGCTATTTCGCTGTTCTCTATCGTGATGCTATCGCAACCATAGAAGAGCATACCCGCAAATGAACGCAGTTTCGTAGAGTCGCCATACATCTTGGATTGTTTAATGGTAATAGCCTGCGAATTGTGGCAGTAAATGGCCTCTTGTCTTGTTTCCGCCTCAAATTGCAGGTATATGTCCCTTACCCTGTCGCCCCGAAAAAGTGGTCGCCCGGAACTTTGCTTCTCTATGCTATATGCCAATTCCTCTGTATGGGGCAGTTGCTTGAGCAAACCTTCCGACACGATGCTTACTCCCGTACGGAGCCTCAAGGTACGTACATAATGGGTACCTTTCGGAAGATACACCGTATCGCCGACCTGTGCACTGTCTATCCAGCCTTGAAACAATTTGCTCTCGTCTTCTCCAAAAAAAGTGCTGTCCGACTTTTCACTGGCTGTTTGGCTAGAGGAGCAACCAAAGCCCCAAGAAAAACTACCAAGAATAAAGACGACTATAACAAAACGGTATATTTTATTCATATTCAATATTTACAATCAAATTTCTTATAGACAACTTCTGATCAATTCCCATGTCTGGGCTGCCGTGTCCTCCCAATCGAATTCCCTGGCGCGTACTTTTCCTTTTGCAGTTAGTCTTTGCAACAGTCCATCGTCAGCCACCAATCTTTCCATAGCCTCTGAGATGGCCGCGGGCTTATGCGGGTCGACCTCCAATGCCGCTCCTGCGGCCACTTCGGGCAGTGAACTGACATTGCTGGTAATAACGGGTGTTCCGGCAGCCATGGATTCTAAAATGGGCAGACCAAACCCCTCCATCAGTGACACATAGCAGGTAGCAAATGCTCCTTTGTACACCGACGCCAAATCTTTCTCTTCCACAAAACCCAAAAACTTTACTCTATCAACGATGCCTAATCGGTGTATCAACTGATGGAGTTCGGCATCGGAATGGCCACTCAAGGCGAAAACAAAATCATTGGGAATGTTTGCCTTGGCAAAACCTTCGAGCATATTTTGTATATTCTTGTTCTTTCGCCTGTTGCCAATATAGAGGAAATAAGGTCGACCGACTAAAGAAAACGTACTTTCCTCCTCAAAAAAACGCTTATCCACGCCATTGTAAATAACCTTAATGCGGTCAGCATCCAGGCCCAGCAATTCCACAAGTTGCTGCTTGCTGAAATGCGACACAGTAATTACGTATTTGGCTTTCTTTGCCAACCGAGATATGACTTGCTTGTAATATAACTTGTGGGCCCACGAATAGTAAAAAAGATGCATCAAATCGTGAATAGTAATAATATAGGGAACGGAACTGCTTAGCGGTGGCATGAAGGAAGGGCTATAGAACAACCTGCAGTCCGTCGCTTTTTTTATCTCTTGAGCCAACTTTATAGGACTCCACAGGCTCCCGAGCGGAAATTGCTCTTGTACATGCTCTATTTCGATATCTGCAGGCTTCCTAGAAATAATCTCTTGGTACATACGCCCTATGCCAGTATCGCCCGCCCATCTACCATCTACCAATATGTTGTGTGTTGTGCGCTGTGCGTTGCGAGTTGTAAGTTGTGAGTTGTGCGTATCTTGCATGTGTCCTATTTGAGTTGTAAGCTGTACGTTTTAAATAGTCTAGTCGCTATGATGGTGAGAGGACATAACTTCGATATTGTGTAGTCAACAAAGTTGCCAAAGCCAAATAACATACCACATCGTTATCATAGCCCGAATAGAGTATCATCATAATAGCCAATAACGGCGCGAGCACGAGCCACATCCATTTCATGGAAGAACTGACAAGGTAGATATCCCTGAAAAAAAGGATCAAAAACGCTAGGTAACTGCCCAGTCCAATCCATCCAAAATCCATGTAGCAGGTCATGAAGGTATTGTGTACATGCGGTTCGCCATGATAGTATCGCGCATATTTCGCTAAAAAAGGCCCACCTGCATTCAGTCCGTTGCCCCAAATGGATATTTCGTTCCAGTGGGAGAAGAAAGCTCTCCAATAGGTGAGCCGCACCCCCATACCGTCGTTTGAGGCCGTTATGCTATCTACCCGCAGTAACTTCACGACCACAACTGGAACTGCCAAGGCCATTAGCACAATCAATATCAACCTGGCCTTTTTGGGCAAGTAAAAGCATCCCAATAAAAACACACCAATCAGTAGCGCCACAATAGGTGTGCGCGATAGGGACAGAAAAGCCAGTAAGCCTATGGCAAGAATGCGCCATAGCACGATTTTCCTCTCCTTCACAAACGGTATCAGGATATAAGCAAAACCCAATAAGGCGATGCGCGCACCAAACATATTTTTATCTGGCAAGCCCCAGAAAAAAAGTCGATAACGATAAAGCCTACTTGTTTCGCCCGAGGATGCCCCCCCAAAAACAAGCTTATAATCCCAAGCTTGATGATATATCCACAACTGCACGAAACATAATAGCAACACCACATGCAGACTACGATTTACCAATGTCAGCAACTCCCTGTTGTCCCTATTGTACAACCAGTGCGTCGCGCTGGCGAGGAAAAACAAGTTGACAAGCAATTTGATTTCCCCTTCTAATAGCACTTTTTGCCCACCATAGTCCAAGGCAAAACGCACCAGCGTATACCCGGCAAATATGCCCAAAGGCCAATACCAATTGGTTTTCGACCAAATGCCCGTTTGCCACAGGAAAAACAATCCTGCCACTAGAAACACCAGGGGGTAGATTTTTAATGGAAGAAAAATCGTTACCAAACACAAGCAAAACAGCCATTCGCCGATCTTGTTGGCGGCAATGCTATGTTTCCATATAGTCTTTTCCCTGACCATCAATCGTATACTTCTTTATTATCATTTACTACCTTGTTCAATAGCTGTTCATATTCCTGAGTCATACGCGGCACACTCAAAAAGTGCGCTACGGATTTTCTCGCATGGGATGCCAGCACTTCATATAAGGATGCATCTACAACCAATCGATTCATGGCGTCGCCCAGAGAGTTGGGGGCATCGCCGTGCACGAGCAAGCCATTTTCTTGATGAATGACCGTCTCGGCAAGACCTCCCACTTCATTGGCTATGACGGGAATATGGTGCGCCAAAGCTTCAATAGCGACCATCCCCAGAGGTTCCTCCCATAGCGAGGGGACAACCAATACATCTATCTCGGCATAGAACTGATCGGATGGCTGATGCCCAAGGAAATGAATGCGTTGATCTCCCAGAGCCAACTGATGCAACTCGCATACATAGTCATCCTGCCCGTTGCCCGCAATGAATAACTCGGCCTTTCTAGCGGGCTTTACCCGTTCTTTAAATTGCGTAATTAACCAGTTCAGGCCCTTCTTGGGAGACAAGGTCCCAAGATAACCTATCCGAAAGGTCTCCGCCTTGGCGTGCCTGCCTTTATCGGCTATAAACCGAGCATTGTATATCACTTCCTTCGGTACTTCCTGAAAATATCCAAAACGCTCAAAACGCCGAAGTACGGTGTGACTAATGCCTACCACGGCATCCAATTGCCTAGATTTTCGAGCGTGGGACAATCGCAATACCTGACAGCTGAAGCAACGTCCTTTACAAGGCTTATCCCCCTTGAACATATCGCTATTGGCGCACAATAGATACAGGTCATGCAATACCTGCACCACTGGTACGCCCTGCTCTTTGGCGGCATCCCATACAGCAATGGACCAGCCGGCCAAATTATGGCAGGAGACTACATCCGGCCGTTCTCTTGAAATGATATCGGCCAGTTGTCTCTTCATCTCCTCATTGTACCGATCTTTCCAATGCCAGGCCAAGCGTATGGGCGCCTTGGGCCTTTGCGGGACATAAGGCCAATAGAGATTGCGCAAGCCACATCGATAAACGTGCACGCCGTCCACTACATCTTCTCCCTGCTGCCCCTCTGGCCGCAAGGCTGCCACCACTACCTCATGTCCCTGCACCTTCATTCCCTCCACCAATAGCTTGAGGCTAATCTCTGCTCCCCCTTTGATATCAGGGCTGTATAGGGTATTGACGTAGAGTATCTTCATTTCTTCTTGTCGGATTTAAGGAGTTTTTGATACAATTCGTCCAACAATTGGATACTGATATAGGGATCGTGCTTTTCCAGCATCTCGGCATACAGGAAAAGCCCCATTTCCTCTAGGTACAATGGACTTTCTTTCTTTAGCTGTATAGCCTGTCTGATATTGGTTTCCAGTTGCTGCTTGTGGATAGCGTCGTTCTTATAACTATAGGTCAGTACCTTGCTCTTGGCTTCTTCGCTCAAATCCATGATGGAACCTATGCTCGGGCATATCACGCTACGTTGGTAGGAAAAAGCGAGGTATACCGAACCTGAGTTGAGACTGCTCGCCAAATCATAGGGGAATACCAATAGGTCTGCCTCGGCCATAAGGTCTGGAATTTCCATATCGGGGATAAACCTGAAATCGAAGGTAATATTGAGGCTGTTGGCGGCTCTCTTCTTCAATTCATTGGCATAGTCCTTAGCACTGGGATTGCCGCATATCTTCAGTTCCACATCCTTGCCTATGCGTGCACATACGGATAGCAGCATTTCTATATTCTTATAGGGCTTCACTGCTCCCAGAAACAACAGGCGCAATGGCCCTTCGTGTATACGTTCCTGCTCCAATGAGGAGCCATAAGCATCCACAAAATTGGGATGTGGCACATATATTACCTTTTCTGCCAGTTTCTTGTTCTTGATAGCCAATATTTGCAATGAAAGGTGGCTGTGTATCACTATGGCATCCGACCACCTGCAGAGCAAGTTGGTGAGCCAATTGCTCCATTTTCCCGTATCTTTCTCATGGCTCTCGCGGTTGTGCATGGTCCAAACAATTTTTTTGCCGAACAATTTCAGTACAATAAGCACAAAGAACTTGCGGAACAGGCTTTTATACATCCGATCTTTGTGTAGGTTTTCAAACCAATTGAGGTGCACCAAATCGATGGATCGAAAATGCGCCCAACTGGAAAACAGATCGTCCAAGGCACTGACCTGATACCCTCGCTCCCGCAGGCCGCCCACGAGGGTCTCTATGTATTTGTTCTCGGGATTGCTATCTGGACTGAATATGATATTTCTTTTCTCTGGCATGTTTTAATTTTAACCGCTAAGATATTATGTATTTTTACCGCTAAGATCGCAAAGCATGCGCTAAGGTCGCAATGATAAGTTCTCTGACGTCAACTTTTGCGTTCTTTGCGCTGTCCCTTTGCGTTCCTTGCGGTTTATCGCCAACGAGGCAGCTATAGATTATTCACTACTCTTTTTACCCCATTTTTAATCAATGTTACATTAAAGTTTATTAACAAACCAAGTTTACAACCAGACAATTTCAAATAAGTCAATACCTGTGCTAAATGAACGTCATTTAAGGCGTCTACAGCTTTCACTTCAATGATTAGCTTGTTTTCTATCATTATATCCACTCTATATCCTATTTCTAGTCTTACATCCTCGTAAAATAATGGTAATGGTTTCTGCTTTTGAACCATAAGCCCCGTTTTACATAATTCATAAAAAAGGCATTCTTCATAAGCACTTTCCAAAAGACCTGGTCCTAAATGTTGGTGAACTTTTAGTGCTGCATTAAATACTAATTTCGACAACTCATTCTCATGCATTTATTTTCAATCCGTTTAATAAATCACATCTTATCTAATTTAATTTTCTTTTCACTTTGCGGCCCTGCGGCTTTGCGAGACACTCATTGATTCCGTTTGATGGCCGTAAACAATGCTGTGAGCACTTCCTTTGCGGAGATGCCAAACTGCTTGCCGTGCTTCAACCAGAACAAGGTCTTTTTCCACGGTTGCTTTTGCATGGATACGGTCATGGTATAGATTCTTCGTTGCTGCATATAGAAAGACTGTCTGTCGACCAGATGGCGATATACTACCCGGTCTGCTTCATCACTGGGCATCTGCGTGAGATAGGTACCCAACCAGGCGGCATAGCCCATTTGGGCTTCCATCTTCTTCAGGTCGTTCCCTGTTGAGGTGATGGACAGCTCATTGCTGCGGTAATGAAATACGGGCTTGTTGGTATGTGCTATCCCTTTATCCTTACTGGCTATGAATGCAGTAATATCGTCCGTACCCCATGCCAGGGGCAGGTCATAGAAGCCTCCTCTTTGCCGCAATGTATCTGTACGGTAGACGTAATCGGAAATATAGTTGGACCGCAATTGATGCAAGCGGTGCCAAATGCTGTCATACACTTGTTCGTAGCTGGGCAATGCGGGCGTGAGCATTACGGGCTCGCCCTTGGAATTGATAATCGTGCTTCGGCAATGGTATACATCCAAGGCAGGATAAGATTGGATAAGCTTTTCAAATTCGTCCAAATAATCGGAAGCCAGCATATCGTCATCTCCCATGATCATGATAAACTCTCCCTTTGCCATCTGCAGACATTTGTTCCAATTGTCTACCAAACGCACTGCACCCACGTTCTTATCGTTCTCCTCGTATCTAATGCGGCCATCCTTAAAATTGCTAGCGATGCGTTTTACCGGCTCGGGGGAACAGTCGTTCAAGATAATGAGCTCGAAATCGGTATAACGCTGCGCCAATATGCTTTGAATACATTCTCTTAGAAACCTACTTTTATAGGCAGGGATGCAAATGGAATACCTGGGAAAATTATCTTTAAGCATATTCTTTTTATTAGCAACTAGCACAAATAACGCCGAATTTAGGATTTTCTTTTACATTTGGTCTATTAGGCTATTTGCAAAAGCGGGTATAGCCTCCATGTTCCTTCCTTTTTCCTCAACATGGGTAAACTATGCTACATACAAACAAATGTAACCTAATGTTTGCTTTGACGGGGACAGGTAGGGAGCCGTTCATCCATGCCAAGCAGACCGCGGTTCAGTGGCTGGCCAACTGGCCTGGCAGGAGCTTTATGCGGTCACCGAGTGCACCATACGGGCTCTTCGTCCTCAATATGATGCGTTTTTAAAAGCGAAAACTCCGCCCCAATCACCGATCCTGAATAAAAGGCTCTCTGCTTGTATGAAAAACAGAAACAACAAAAACGGTGCTCAGATTATCATCGAACCAATAAATAATAACAAATGGGAATTTCTTCAACGGAGAGAAGCGTAGGTTTCCATTTCCCCGTACTTGATACAGTTTAGGGTTTTTTGCAATCGTATTGAATCGAGCATAGACCTCTCTCAAAAAACGACGGGCTAATCCTTTTCGCTTTTCTTCATACCACTCACAAGCTTGATAAAGTTCGTTTTCTGCTCTTTTTAGCAGTTTAAGGGTATACACGGTTTAGGCCTTTTTTAATATCTTCCCAATCACGGACACTGGTTTTGCCTGCAAAGAAGTCCTGTTGGGTACGCTCGAAATCCGCCATTTGAGTCTCTGAAAAAACATAGTCCTCCGCAGGTTCCTCAATGGTATAGTTTATGCCAAAACGCTCCAAAATCTCCTTAATCAACTTCACATCCTTTTTCTTAGAAACCGTTGCTGTGATCGTTGTCATATATCAATAAGGTTATCAATCCACACAAATATAATACAAAATTGTCAGATTGTAAAAAAGCGATTAAGGTCCATCCATCTTGATCACCTCTTTTTCCTCAACATGGGCAAACTATGCTACATACAAACAAATACAAGCTAATGTTTGCTTTGACGGGGAATGGCAACACTGGAAACGAACTTGAAATAGTTTAGGGTTTTTACTTATTGTAGTAAGATATTTATTTATTTCTTTGAGTAACCTAGAGCCTAATCCAGCTAATCGTTCTTCATACCATTCATAGGCTTTGTCCAGTTCCAGTGACGTCTTTGGCGAAAGTTCGATTTCATAGAAGCCCATAGCGCTTTTTAACGGTGTTCCAAGCGACGGGTTCGTCTTTGCCAGATTGATAATCGGCTTTACGTTGCCTAAACTCAGCGACATCAGCATCCGTTACCCCATATGAATTCATGAAATCAGTTGTCGGGATGTCCGGGGCATCTTCCTCCAATAGTAAATCCACATTGTCCAATGTGATATCTTGGGAAGATACATCAGTGGTGACCTTAAAATTGAGCGCCTTAGCCATGGATAGTAGCCATTCGTAATCACGCTTACTTACGTTATCTAGTATCAATTGCATAATTGCTCCAATCTTTTTAACAAAAATAAACCTTAACATACTTAGTTCCAAATTCACGCATATTGCACAGCGATCTTCAATAGACGGATAGCCTGCTTTGACATAAATTTTCCATCAAAACCCGAATAACCCACAAAAAGGCATACTTTTGGCTAGCAGCAAGCATCATCTAAAAATATGACACCAGCAAATCGAGTTGCTTTAAATACCGCCATACTTTACGCACGCATGCTGCTTACCATGGGCATTTCGCTCTACGCGACACGTGTCACCCTGAAAGCCTTAGGCAGTACCGACTATGGCATTTTCAACCTGATTGCCGGCATCATATTGATGCTGTCCTTCCTCAATACCACTATGGCTACCTCCACCCAGCGCTATCTTTCTTACTATCAGGGCAAGGACGACCCCTCCATGCAAAAAAAGGTCTTCCAGAACAGTTTGTGGCTGCACATTGGTATTGGTTTGATCCTTTGTCTGCTATTGGAAGTTGCCGGGTTCTTTCTATTTGACGATTTCCTCAATATACCTATGAATCGGATGGGAGCGGCCAAAATCATCTACCACTTCATGGCCGCTACGGTATTTTTTAATGTGCTGGCCGTACCTTTTAATGGTACACTGGTGGCACATGAAAATATGCTTTGGGTGGCGATAGTAAATGTCTTGGAGGTAGTATTGAAATTGGCCATTGCCTTAGCGTTATTGGTATTCAGTGGCGACAAACTCATCCTTTACGGTTGTCTTACCGCTGGCATCAGCGTGGCGAGCTTTCTTCTGTATGCCGTTTATTGCTATTCCAAATATGCTGAATGCGGCAGACTAACCGTTCAGGCCATCAACAAAGATATGTTGAAAGAGCTGACCGGCTTTGCCGGTTGGAATTTGTTTGGCTCGCTCTGCTTCCTTGGCCGTACACAAGGATTGGCCGTTTTGCTCAATCTTTTTCTGGGCACCGTGGTTAATGCCGCTTATGGTCTTGCCAATCAGGTATCGTCACAACTCAACTTCTTCTCCGCTACGCTGCTGAGGGCGCTCAATCCGCAAATCATGAAAAGCGAGGGAGCCGATGATAGGGAACGCATGCTGCGCCTATCCATGATGGCCAGCAAGTTTGGCTTTTTCCTGCTGGCCATCTTTGCCGTCCCCTGTATTTTCGAAATGGATGCCATATTGGGCGTATGGCTAGAGGAAGTCCCCCCTTACACGGTAATCTTTTGTCAATATATCGTCTTGGCTACATTGGCCAACCAGCTGACTATCGGCCTCCAGTCGGCCATACAGGCCATAGGCAATATCAAGGCCTATCAAATGGTGGTGGGCGGTTTGCTGCTGATCAATCTGCCCATTGCATACGTTTTGTTGAAGATGAATTATCCAGCTCACTATATTCTGGGTAGCTATATCGCGGTAGAGCTTTTGGCCTGTCTGGCGAGACTTCTGCTCTTGAGGCATCTTGGCGGGCTGTCCATCAGGGTATACACCCAAAGGGTCTTCTTAAAAGAAGCTGCCCCAACTTTACTGGCTATTGCCGCCGCCTATCTTTGCACCCGATATTTGGACATGCCTTGGCGATTTCTCATTACATCGGCCATAAGTGGCCTTATATTTGTCATCAGCATATTGCTTTTTGGGCTATGCGAAGATGAAAAAGTGCTGGTATGGGATGCCATTGGGAAGATAAAAAATAGACTAAAGCTGAAAGACTAGCGACTTTTAGTTATAAGGCATAGGGAAATAAGGCATGAGGGGGATACCTTACTCATTGTACGTCTTGATACTAGAATCTTGATACTATAAAACATGAAAGAAATACTAATCATAGGTGCATTTGACCGCTACAATTACGGTGACCTGCTGTTTCCCATCATAATTGAACAGCAATTGAAAAGTTATGGCGACGATATTACATTCAACTACTACGGCATAGTAAAAAGCGATTTAAGCGCATTGGGGGGCAAGCCTACGGAAAGTATCCAAGACTTCTACCAGCGTTGCGACGACATTGCCGCCGGCAAGGCAAGCGTTATCGTAGCCGGGGGCGAAGCCGTGGCCGTGACATGGAATTCCCTCTTGGTGGCACTCAATAAATATTTCAGACTTACCAGACGCTATCAGCACCACATAAACCGCATCATAGATCTTAATAAGACCGCCAAAGCAATTTTGAAAGGCCGTACGGATTTCCCTTTTGTATTCAACAGCAACGATTTCAAAGCGGTTGACCATGTGCTGCTCAACTCTTTGGGGGGCTCTGAAATAGACCCTGCCTTGTTCACCAAGGAAAAGATATTGAAACAAAAACTACAACAGGTTGATTACTTCGCCGTGAGGGATAAGACTACACGGCAAAATCTTGGCAATGCAGGCATAAATACACTATTGTTCCCCGATTCGGCGATTCTGATGTCTAAGTTCTTCCCTAGGGAGGTATTGGCAAAGCGGGTGTCCCCCGAGGTAAGGGACTTTGTCGCCGATCATGCACAAAATTATGTCTTCTTCCAGACCAACCGCAACCACGCCAAAGGGCAGGAGTCCTTGATAGCCAATGAGCTGAACGCGCTGCAGCAACAACATGCCGTTAAGATATGCCTTTGCCCCATAGGTCGGGCACTCAACCATGACGATCATGAGGCATTGGAAAGCATCCGGCCATTATTGAAAGAAGATGCTGCCTATTTTGGCGATTCGCACATCTGGGATGTGATGTACCTCATTGCCAATGCCACATCCTATATTGGCACCAGCCTACACGGCGCCATCACAGCCATGAGCTTTGCCGTACCTTACGTGGGATTGAGGGTAAAAAAGCTGGACAGCTACCTCAAGACATGGGGCGTGGAAGCGCTCAATCATGTCGTGAACCTGAATGAAATTGCGAGTCAATATGCCAAGGCCATAGCGGTCTCCAAAAGCGAATTGCAAAGAACGCTAGACATCCAAATAAGGGAAAGCGAAAGGTCATTTGATAGGATGAGGGAGATAATTACCTCATCCTAGCTTTCAATCCATGGCTTCGTATTTTGTTCGTTTCAACACCACTGGTCCCAGCAATCCGGCTGGCACGGGCTTGCTATCCTTATGGTAGGGACTTGCAGTCAATAACCATGTGCCCCGTTCATTTTCTGGCAGGAAGCTATCGCCAATCAATCTGTTGATCCATGTATTGACCACCCTCACTTCAACCTCGTTTTTCCCTTCCTTGATAAAATCCGTAATGTCCACACGGTAAGGATATGTCCACACTCCTCCAGCTTCCTGCCCATTGATCTTCACTTTCGCTATGGCTACTACATTGCCCAGATCCAATGTCACCCGCTCTCCGGGATTTATCTTGTCTATCTGAAAAGAGTTGTGGTACCGTGCATGCCCCGAATAATATTTTATCTTCGGATTGTCGTGAAGCGACCAATCACCTAGTTGGCCAAACACCACAGGTTCAACCGGCCCTCTTGCCAAGGAATCGAAAACCACTGTCCATGAACTGGCAATTTCCTTTTCTTCTATCAAATGTCCGTAATTGGAACCGGTTCCCTCGGGCAATTGCGTTGCCACCTTATTGCGGAAGACAATAAACGCACTCTCAAATGGCTCTAAACTCAATGGGATTTTCGTCGATCCTTCATCCTGAACAAACTGGGGCAATATCCTTATTTTTCCCGTTGTTGCGTCCCATAATTCGGGTTGAAGATCACGCACCTTAAATTTGGGACTTATATCAATACGTTCATTCTTTTGATTCGATACGAAATAAATATCCCCATTTCCTACCTTTCTATGTATATACAAGGCTTCTTCACCCTGCGGCAAGCCGAAATCGGGTTGCATCTTCAATAGTTCAAAAACTTCCTCCAGGCGCATGCCATCCATGACCTTTCCCTTACCGTATGCGTTGACCTTGATGTTTTTACCATCGATTTTGCCCCAGAGTTTTGCTGCCAGCTCCTGCACTTGCCTATCGGCTGCTGGATAATCCTGTAGGCTGGGGGACCGCAGGGGGCGAGGCCCAAGCACCACACCTCCTTGCGCTACCAATGCCGCTATCTTTTCCAGCAATTGGGGCCGCATGGTCTCTAGCTTTGGCAGAACCAGCACCTTGTAGCTCATGCCATCTGGCAATACAAACCTCCCGTCTTTTACGGTCAACCTATCCCTAATCACCTCGCCATTGATATAATCGAAAGCGTATCCTTGAGGCAGCGCAGGTTCTTGAATGCCCGTCATTTTTGGTACGTCCTCTCCTATAAAGTAAGCGACGTCTGCCACGTATTTACCCTGTTGCAGCATGAAATTGCATCGTTTGAGGTATTGCAAAAACAAATCCATATCGTAAAACCAGGTATTGAAGCGATTGAACTCGGCACCAAACCAAGCATTGACACCTGGTTTTTTATCTTCATATGGTTGATGTATATATACGTGCAACAGCGTATTGTTGATACCCTCGGTAAAGAAACGATCTCCTCGTTGCTTCATCACGGCGGGATAACGGCCAAAGTCATTTCCCGCGGCCGTAAAGGACTCTGCAGATACCTTTGTTTTACCATAGATATGCGCGGCAGACGATGCCGCCCTATTTTCTATGTTGCCCAAATCCCCTTCGCTCCAAAATTCACCGCCAATCTCGTCCGATTGCCCACCGTACTGCAAAAACTCACCGGGGAACCCCCAATGTCCATAGTTTTCCAACCAGGTCGTTAGACCATTTTTGTGGCTCACATCCCGTAAACCACCCACATAATCATAAGCTACCTTGTCTGCCACCAAACGTCGTACATCCCATAGGAAGCGATCCGACTGTTCCTGATTCCCGACAACATCTCCTCTAAAAACCGGCAGGTACGGCAACGGATCATAATGATAGGCTTTCTTGAAATCTTCGATAAAACCATCGGTCCAATTCTGTCCCCCTGTTTCATAGCTATCTTCCACAACCACTTTCCAGGTTTTTCGATCTTCCTTAGGGATGCGCCTGATGATTTCGCCCAAAAAGCCGTCGAAATGCGAGGCAACGTGCTTTTTGCTCATTTTGTCTACTTCCAGTCCCGTACCTTCTGGCGAGGCAGGCGCATTGGTAACCAAGGTAGGCGTCATACCCGTACGCATAAGCGTCCAGGTACCTGTCGGAGCATTCCATTTCAGCGTCCCATCTGCCGTCATAAACGAAGTGACATCGACTATTTCTTTAGGATCTATTGCGTAGCTTCTATCGCTTATTTCTTGCTGCATTGGCCATTGATATTCGTTCCAATAAGGCAGGGGAGAGTGGAACATCTTGGCCAGCGTTTTTTCGATATAGCTTTCTACTTTGGGACTGCTAGAGAGGATAAGCTCCGTGATCCCACTATTGGATGTATAATTGTCGAATGTAAGACGGAAAGAGCTTCCCTCTACCGAAGGAAACGAAACGGCAACTGGAGCATGAGGGTAAAATCCTACATTCAAAGCATCGTTGGAACGATTGATGTCAAATGCCTTGATCGTCTGATAGCCCGTATCGTTCTTGACCTCCAGCTTTGCCCTCGCAGTCATACGCATGGCAGCTGGATAAAGGGTCAGGCTTTGTGCGGCAAAACCTGAGGAAAGATCAATATAAATCTCCTGTTTTCCTTTTTCGCTAAATCTAACCGTTTTTGTCGTGTCGCCATCCAAAAGTACACCAAGTTGTTCTACATGGGGCATGGCACTAAGTTTTGGCGAAAGCTGTCCGACGTTGCTACCGTAATCTTTTGGCGTACGAAAGGCGATCACCCGCTCGTCCTGAAATTGATCGATTGGCTTTTTCAATTTCACCTCTATCGGTTTTCCACCCTCGACAACTGTTTCCAAAGAAATAAAATAGCGCATGGACTCTTCGGGTTTCACCCAGGGACCTCCCGACTGGCTCCAACCCGGACTATTGAAAATACCAATTTCGATACCCAAATCGCCTGCTGTTTTCAATGCTGTATGCATGATGTCCCACCATTCATCGGAAAACAGCTTGACATTGCCATAGGGCGTTTCTGTTGGCCCCAGTCCGATGTTGCCGATAAAGGCACGGTTGATCCCGACTGCCTTCATGGCCTGCAAATCTCTTATCACCCCTTCCTTTGATAAATTGTCGGAAATCCAATACCAATAGACGCTGGTCTGTATCGAGTCGGGCACCGACTGAAAGCCCTGTTCGATAGCCGAAAATGAAGTGTCAGACGGGCGACTACAGGAATGGAGCAATACGGTAATGAGTATTGCGGCCAAATAGCAAAGGAGATTTTTTGCCATCGCTACTCTGCGGCAAACGTTGTCGCAATGATCGAAGGTCTTGAGCAAGGTTTTATAACTATTGGTTAGCATATCGGACTTAAAATAAAACAAAAAGAATTAGATAGGCGTCCTGTACTTACATGATTAAACAATAAACGGATGATGGTTTATAACGGTCCTCAAAAAAGCAAGCCATCCCATTGCCCATTAGATTGATGCACGTACTTTGAGTGAAAACGGCACTGCAACCTGTTGTGTCGAATTGGTGAGTATCAATTCGGCGGCCATTTTTCCAAGTTGCTCAAAATCTGTTGAGATCGTCGTGATGCCGTTAAGAATATATTTTTTCATGGGAGTCTCATTATAGGAGATAACCCCTACATCTTTTCCTACCTCCAGACCGAGGTCTATGACCCGGTCCAACAAGGCTATCAAATCATCTTCCATGAGATTAATATAGACCTCTCCTTGCTGTATCTCCTCCTCCGTTACATCGGCCACCAGCCAATGTTCAAAGGCATACTGCTGACAAAAGCGGTAAAAACCTTTAATGATATCTTTAGGGTAATAGCTCTTATCCGGAAATATCAGTTTCAACGTATGGTACTTTCCGAGTAATGGAAGCGCCTCTTCCAGAGCGGTATAAATATCCTTTGAAAAATCTTCATAGACAGCGGCGTACTCATCGGATATAACTGGCAGAAGCTTATCCAATATCAATAACTTGGCCTTCGGTATATCCCTGAGAATTTCACCTACCTTATCTCCTCCACCATCAACAAAATGAGGAATAATCACATAATTGTCGTAATCACGCTTCCTGTTTTGCAGGATACGTTTGAAGAGTATGAAATCATTGTTATAGACATATAGGTCTACCAATGTATCTGGCCCCATTGCCTTAACAAAAGCATCATAAATAATTTTTTTATGCCCGCTCAACTTGTTAAAGAGCAATATAATGTGCCTTTTATCTCGCAAGTCGCCACTGGCAATATAATAGCCTTTGCCGGGGAAGGAGCCAACTAGCCCGTTCTTTTTCAAATAACGATAACTTTTCTCCACTGTGTCCCTGGAGATTTCAAACATATAGTTCACCTCGTTGATAGAGGGCAACAAATCGTCTTTCACCAATACCCCCTTTTTCAACAAGTCAATAATGGCATTGGCCAGTTGCAGGTATTTTGGTGTAGAAGACAATTCGTCTATCTGAATCTGCTCAAAAAATAGATGGGACTTTGTCATAATCGGTAAATAGCCTGTGCGAATCCACAAATTTACGTTTTACTGAATGAGATTCCCTAAAAGTTTTGATTTAACTGCTGGGGCTCTATCAATTGAGAAAACCAAACGGAATAAAACGGTAAACCTGGCGCATGACCGGCAGATGCATAGTCGCACAGTTCTACTTCTACGGGTTCGGCGCCCGTTTCCGTATAAGATTCCGGCAAGAATTTGGCCTTAAATTTCAGCCAAATACCGTCAGTATTAGTTTCTACCGGTTCTATTTGGATGGTGCCCTCTGCAAGGTGTACCGGAGCCAGCGCTACTCCAACGGGTGGCCCTATCAATCGACTATCCCGAGCCAACAATATCGGGCCTCGGAACAAGGCCAATTGCTTTTCTGCTCCCCCTCGCTCTTCCAATCTCGCAGACATATCCAACTGGACGGTAATTTCGTCGCCCGATTTCCATTTCCTCTTGATCTTTACATAGCCCTGGCTAGGGAGTTCATTTAATAAATCTCCATTCAATTTCACTTTACTATCCTTGCTCCACGAGGGTATGCGGACAGATAGCGTCATATCTTCTTCTTTTTTCAGTCCTACACGTATAGCAATCTGCCCCGACAAGGGATAACTGGTCTTTTGGGTCAGCAATACCTCTTGTCCAATGGGACTTTTCAGCTGATAAACACCATCCATGAACAGGTTTACCGACAGGCCATCCTGTGATGCCGTAGACACGTACGGTGGAACGGCAAAAAGGCCGCGGGGACCGCTGGCTTCGCAACAGTTTAGGCCCATGCCGCACTGCTCACTACCGGGAAGACGCTGGCCCTTCAGTGGCGTGTATTTTGTCCAAGTGGCTCCATCGGCAGTCATCGAGCCCAGCAAGGCATTGTAGTACGCGTTTTCAACGGCATCGGCATACTTCGCCTCTCCGGTAAGCCTGAATAATTGCAAACTTAATTTTATCCAGGTCACCGTGACACAGGTTTCCTGGTAATGAGCTATCATATTTGTCTGCAAGGCCTTGCCCCCAAACCACATCTCTGCCGCCGCGCCAGAACCTGCCAAATTGATTTCTGTGTCCAAGATGTTTTGCCAAGTGTCTTCAACAGCCCTCTTATACTCGGTTCTACCCGTCAACCTGTAGAGCTCCAAGAGCCCCTCGTAGCAAGACATCATCTCATAAGCCTTTTGCCCTTGCTCCCAGCTATACCAATATTTAGGCTTGGGAAAACGTTTTCCTACATCGATGGATGCCTTGCTTATAAGCTGCGGCCCTGTAGCTGTCTCCCATTGGGAGGCAATCTGCTCGGCAAAGTCCAGGTATTTTTTATTTGCTGTTCTTGCATACAATAAACATATCGGTTCCAATATGGAAGAAGCCGCCATACCTCGATAGTTTCCTTTCGTGACTATAATACCATCTGTTTTTTTGAGGTCACTCATCAAGTTGTCTGCCGCCCGTGATGCTGCCTGCAAGCTCTTTTTGTCGCCGGTCAAGTCATAGTAGGCAATCAACCCAAGCAAACAGTATTTCCGTCCCCATATATCCCATTGTTCCAACAAATGGTCTGGGGCATAGTTGCCGATATAACCGTCTTCCGTTTGCGTAGCCATCAAGTCTTTTGCGGCCTTATCGATGACCTTTTTGAGCGCCTCGCTGGGACGATACTCATAGGCCTGCACGGCAGACGTAAACCATTTGCCCCAGAATTCCGATTGCCACATGTGATCTTCCGTCCTGTTTTCCTTTCTGAACACCGCAATCAGCCGATCCACATCCTGGGCCAGGATACGGTGCTGGTAGGACGCCATCAGCCTTTGCCCTATTTCTCCGTTAATTTCCAATTGGCTCGTTCCGGAAATAAAGTCTCCGACATGCCCTTTCTGCCTTGCAAAAGAGATGGCGCTACAGCAGCATAACACGCAAAAGGCTAAAAACCTACCGTATTTATTACATTTGAAAGCGATATAGATCATGATTGTTAGTGGTTATGATGACATCAATTTATTGTTTCAGGAAGATGCAGCACCGCCTTTTCTTCCAGCAATATTTTTTGGAGCTGGACATATGGAACATCTTGGACTGGCTTCTTCCCGTCTATGGCGAGGCTTGCCGCCACCGCGCTGGCTTGTCCCAATGCCATGAAGGTAAATTCTATCCGGATGGCGCCATATGCCACATGGCTGGAAGAGGGACAGCTTGCCGTAATCAAATTGGTGCATTCGGAAGATTTTGGCACTATGGCCTCATAAGGAATGCCAAAAGGCCGCCACCAATCGCCACCAAAGACGAAACCTTCGTTGTATGCATAGCCATCTTTGACTATTCGCCGTACACTGTGCAGATCGGGCGGCCAAAAGGCCATGGCAACGGGATGCGGCAATAGTGCAGGTTCCAGCTGCCGGATATGATGTTCTGTGATCACAAAATCTGACACCATTCGCCGGCCGTCCCTGACATAAAACTGCCTCGGCCAGCCGCCGTTATCCAAGAACTCATCCTTGGCCAGTCCCCAGCTTGCCCATTCCTTTTGCAAGGCGCCATCCAGCTGCCCCACTTCCCGATCGTTTGCCAGAAAATAAAACAGACCTTGTGTGAAATTCCGATGGTAACGTAAAATGGAATCCCTCAAGGCATATCCTCCTTCGGGATAGCCCCTATTCATGCCATAGAGATTATGCGACAAGTCATGCCAAGCTCCCAAATCGGTCTTGCCATTGGGGATAGAAACTTGTGGAACATATAACTTTCCCCCAGCTCTTAAATACCTCAAATAGATCTCATAATCATTTCTGTCATAACTTTCAGGTTTGGAAAATGCTATTTGGTTTTCTTTGTCCTTCGTGAGGCACATCCTGAAACAATAGGCCTGAATATAGTTGTCCCCGTCGCCAGGTGTTCCCAATTCATCTGCCACTATGGTAGAAATAAGGCCACTATGTGGATCATTTGGCACTTTGTAAGGATCTACCTTGACCGCAAACTGTGCATGGGTGGTTTCTCCCCTGATGCCGTTATTGGTTTCTCCATATTGGCTATTGCTTTCACGGCCAACCGCCGTACTGACGCCGGCGTGGAAAAGCAAATCGCCCTCTATACTGGCATCTATGAACACTTTTGAGACAAACGATTGACCATCGTCCAAGTGTATTCGTTTTATTCTATTGCCCGCTTTTTCCACGCCTCGCTTTTCCTTAAGCCGCGCACCATAGAAAACCGCTATCGGATATTCTGCCACCCATTGATCAATTACCTGTTGCGCAATATGTGGTTCGAACCTCCACAGGTCAAACCGTTTGGCTTTTTTGGAAACCATGTCTTCAAATTCATGCGCTCTGCCATAGGTCTTCGCTATCCGGCGGTAAAACTCCAGAGCAAGCCCCCCCACAGCCAAGCTATTTTGAAACTCGGCATGATTGTCTATGTCGGTACCGCCAAGCCCCTCTATGTTCATCCCCCCCAAGTGTTGAGATGGTTCTAACAAGGCGACCTGCTTCCCTAGCTTCGCTGCCTGGATGGCAGCAATGAAACCAGCAGAACCGCCTCCGTAGATGACGATATCATAAGACTTTTTGGGCACAGCGTAACCGCCAGTCCCAAAAAGCCCTACGGCAACAAACAAGAAAATAAGTTGGCGCCAGATCATGGCATTGCTTTTTTTAATAACCTTCATTTTGAACTAATGATTCATTTATGTCCATTTCTCTTTGCGGTATAGGAAAACGAACGTTGATATTGCTGATTGCCGCATTTCTGGAGAAGCTATTTTCATTTTTCACCGCCTCCACCAGCTGCCCTGTCCTAACCAAATCGAACCACCTATTGCCTTCAAAACAAAGCTCCTTACGTCTCTCCGACAACACTGCTTCCTTGAACTGCTGTTTGCTTAAGCCAGCCAATGAGGTCAATTGTGCCCTATTGCGCACGCGGTTGATGGCCCAGTAAGCCTCCGCAGTGGGACCATTGTTTGCTTCATTTAACGCTTCGGCATAGATTAACAATATATCGGAATAGCGCAATACAGGGAAGCTCTTGCCACCGGCACCGCCTACTGTGGATGTCAGGTCTGCCAGTTTCCAAAAGGACACGGCCAGTGCAGGGTCGGTATTATCTGCCGACAGCTGCACGAGCGCCCCACTGGAGGGATTGGTGTAGGAGGTCAGAAAAGTGACCGCTTTTCTACTGTCGGTGTCCCCATAGCTGTCAAACAGGTCTTTGCTTACCCGCAATATGCCACTTCCGGTACCAGGAACGATAGGTGCTCCTCTCGGTGCATAGCCAGTAGTAAAATTATTGCCAGAAAGATTGGTTATATAAAGTACCTCAAACAAGGATTCTTTGCCGCAGCGATTCTGCAAGCTAAAGACTTGAGCGTAGTCATCCCAAAGATCATATATCCCCATATCAATAAGCGTCTTGGCCTGACTGGCAGCCTCTTGCCAATAAGGCGATGCCCCATCCGTGCCTGCCCTCGTGAGGTACACTTTGGCCAGTAAACCTCTTGCAGCCCCTTTAGTTGCCCTACCAATATCTGTGCCCGTGTACTGTGTAGGCAACGTGTTTATAGCTTCCTGCAAATCGGCTATGATCACGTCATACACTGCATCTACACTGGAACGGGGCAAAGCTACGTTCTCCAAGGAGGTTACCTCATTCAGTTCGATCGGCACACCGCCATAAAATCGTACCAGATTAAAATAATGCAGTGCGCGCAGAAATCGAGCCTCGCCCAAAAACTGATTCTTCAGGGTCTCGTCCATTGCAATTGGCGAAACCCGATTCAACACCACGTTTGACCTTTGAATGCCTGTATAGGAGCTAGCCCATATACTGCCAATAAAGGTATTGACGGAGGTAATGTTATAATTCCACAGGGCCACGCGGTCTGCATTTCCCGTGAGAAAAGGGATGCCGTCGTCCGCGGCTACTACGTTGGGTACATTGATGACCTCATCGCGATAGAGATCCCTGATGAGGCCGTATAAAGCAATTGTGGCAGCATTGGCATCATCCGCATTTTTGTAATATGAATTGACTGATTGTGCGTCCAAGCGATCCAAATCCAGGTTTGGCACACAGGAGGTGACCATTATCACCCCCAATAAATAGGCAAAATATCTTGTTATTACCGTTCTCATTTCTTTCATGTCTAAATTTATAACCCAATATTCACTCCCAATAAGAATGTCTTGGCCGCAGGATATCCACCATAGTCCATCCCTTGGCTGATAGATGACGTTCCGAAACGACTAACTTCCGGGTCATAGCCCTTGTAATTGGTGATGGTCATCAAGTTTTGCGAGGAGATGTAGACCTTGACGTTTCTTCCCCCTATCCTGTCCACAAATGCCCTTGGCAAATTGTAGGACAGTGACACATTCTTCAGCCGTACATAAGAACCGTCCTCTATATGAAAGGAGGAAAGGATTCGCTGTCCCCCCTGTGAGTTGGCTCTGGGGATCTCGTTGGATGGATTTGACGGAGTCCATCTATTGAGCACATCTTTTGATTGGTTGTTATTGCCATTCAGGTTGTACAGATCAAACCGGCCATAGTTCAGGATATCATTGCCGAAACTACCCTGAAGGAACAAATTAAGTTCCAATCCTTTATAGGAAAATGTATTGTTGAACCCGGCAAAATAATTTGGGTATCCGTTGCCTATAATAGTTCGGTCGTTGTCATTGATTACGCCATTGCCATCCAAATCCTTGTATTTGACATCTCCTGGCTTGGCATTTGGCTGTGCAGAAGCGGCCACTTCCTCTTCAGTCTGAAAAATGCCCTCGAACACACGTCCGTAGAAATTGCCCAATGGCTCGCCCACCTTCATCAAAATGGTATTGAAGACCTGAAGGTGCGATACGCCCGAACCGGTTAAAAACTCCGGTCTTCCGTCCAGTCTCAACACCTTATTTTTGTTGAAAGAGATATTAAAATCTGCATTCCACTGCAGGGATTCCTTATTACCCAGGTTTGTGGACAAGGTGAGTTCGACCCCTTTGTTTTGCACTTCTCCAATATTGCTAAGGGAAGAACTGTAGCCCGTAGTTTGGGGAACATTTACGGAAAACAAAAGGTCTGCCGTATTTTTCACGTAGTAATCTGCCGTAAAACGCAGTTTGTCGTTGGCAAAACTTAGATCGGCACCTATATCCAATTGCTTGTTACTTTCCCAACCGAGGTCTAGGTTGCTGATAATGTTGGGTACACCACCAATTCTCAAGCTTGGATTTGCCCCTCCCAGTATTGCCGTACTTCTGACAATGGTGGCCAAATAAGCGTAGTCGCTTATTGCCTGATTGCCTGTCAAGCCATAGCTTACGCGCAACTTGGCATCGTTAATCCAAGAAATTGCGCCTTTAAAGAACGGCTCGTTAGACAAACGCCAGGCGAAAGCACCGGATGGGAAAAATCCGTATTTGTTGTTCGGTCCAAATCTGGAGGAGCCGTCGCTCCTAGCGGTCAAGGTCAACAGGTAACGGCTATCATAACTGTAATTGACCCTGGCCAGATATGAAATCAGGGACCATTCTACGGCTCCCGATGTGGGAGGAATCAACGTGGCGCCTGTACCGAGGTTATTAAACAGCGCAAAATCATTGTTGAAATTGGATGCCGAGGCACCAAAATCCTCATTATGATAGGCCTGTGCCGTATATCCGATAAGTGCCGTAAGATCGTGCTTATCGGCAAAGAGATGCCTATAGGTTAGCGTGTTTTCATTGAGCCAATTGACATTTTGCGAAGATGATATGCTGGCTGTACCGTTGGAATTAGCTCCAAGTGCAATCAAACGGGTGGCGTAGTAATTCGACTTGGCATTCAACAAATCGGCGCCAAAGGTTGATCTCAACACCAGATCGTCCCAGAATTTAACCTCGGCATATGCATTGGTCAACACGCGGATGGTCCTATAGTTATCGGTCACTTCCTTTGCAATCCCCAAGGGATTATCCACTAAATTACCATTCAACCCAAAATGTTCATTAGACATAATTCAACTTAAAAAACATAATTATTCTATATGAATATTCAATTTAAATAACTGATAATTAGTTCTTTAACTAATATGTTTTCTAATGACATTCATTAGAAAACGAACAATAAACAATTCAGATAATCAAAGAGTTAACTTATAATGAATAATCTGGGTTCAACGAACTTACATCTCGATAATACACTCCGTTAGCATCGTATATCGGGAAAACAGGTGCAAAATTCAATGCGGCATTTGTGACCCCGCCACTTGCACCTCCTTCCGTCTCGGTTCTGGAGTTGTTTGAATTGGTATGTGCCCCTTGCATGGATATACCCACCTTCAACCACGATTTTACTTCACGGTCCACGTTTGCCCTCATGGCATATCTTTTGAATTCGGAATCAACAATGATACCTTGTTGCCCATAATATCCCCCGGAAAGCGAATATTGGGTCTTACTATCGCCACCGTTAAAGTTGAGCTGATAGTTTTGTATCGGAGCATTTTGGAAAACCACATCTTGCCAATCCGTTCCCTCTCCCAGTTGCGACGGCAATGGCCTGTCTGCCGACGAACCATCGAAATAGGCCTGTCCACCGCCATTTATTCGCGCTTCATTGATAAATTCAGCATACTCACGCGCATTCAATAGTGGGATTTTGTGCCGCAAGGACTGAATACCATAATAGGCTTCCAGATTCATATTGGATTGCCCTTTTGTACCCCGTTTTGTGGTAACAAGCACTACGCCATTGCTTCCCCTAGATCCGTATATAGCCGTTGCAGAGGCATCTTTCAAGATCTCAATAGATTCGATATCTGCCGGATTGATGGAGTTCAGGTCTCCGGTAGGAAATCCATCAATGACATACAATGGGTCATTCGAAGCATTGATAGATCCTGTTCCACGGATACGAACGGAGGTGCTGCCTCCTGGTCGGGCAGAATTGGTCGTTACTTGTACACCCGCAATCCTACCCTGCAATGCCCTGTCCAAGGCCACAATGGGCATGGACTTGATATCTTCTTCTTTTACCGTAGAGACGGCACCCGTAATATCCCTTTTCTTGACGGTGCCATATCCTACTACCACTACCTCTTCCAGGTTGTCCATGCCTGGCTCCATCAAGATGTCCAATGTGGCTGATTCGGTTCCCAGCTGAATCACCTTTTCAAGGTAACCCAGGCTTTTGAATACCAGGGAAGAATTGGGTAAGACTTTTATCGAGAAATTACCAGTACCATCTGTCGATGTTCCTTTATTGGTTCCTTTTACCAGTACGGAAACACCGGCCAGCGCTCCAGATGAGGCATGTACCACACCATTGATAGTGATCAACTCTTGCGCCGTTTGCTGCGCCGGGATGGAACTGATTTCCTTTCTTTTTATAGCGATGATCTTGCCCTGTATTTCATACGCCAATGGCAGGGAACCAAACAGTTCGTCCAAGACCTGCACTAGGGTATATTTTTCGACATGGATGGAAATGGGCTTAACGGACTGGACGTCCTGTTTCTTGTAAAAAAAGCCATACCCGCTTTGCTTTTCTATATCATGGAGTATTTTTTCGATGGTCGCATTGTTTTCCGAAAGTGAAATCCCCTGTGCACGCGCATATACATCACAAAAAGCAAAAGTGAGCGTAAATAACATCACGATGACGTTCAAAGACAGATATTTTCCTTTGAAAACGGAATCTCCGTTGTGATGAAAAATGGAATGATTAAAAGTCCGACTCAAAAAAAATTTTAAGCGTACAAATTGATTTAAATACATAATTTGGTTTTACTTAGTTTTATATCATAAAGTTGAATTGGTTTAAACGCAGACCATAAGATGGAAAATTGCCTCCTACGGTCAATGAAATATATTCATCCCTCAATGTTGTCCTCCTTTTTGAAGTTTATACTGTTTTAAGTTTATCCTATTTTGTTTATTAATTTATCTTCAACACGCTTCCTTCTATATTAAAAGAGACACCGGCAGTCTTGAGCACTCCTAAGACAATAGATAGATTGGAATCTTTCGGTATTTTCCCGGCAAATTTGTCCGGTATGTCCATGCGCTCGTACTGAACTTCTATGTCGTACCATCTGGCAAGCTGGCGCATTACCCCATAAATATCTAGGTCATTGAAATAGAAATAACCGTCTTTCCAAGCAGTAAACTCCTCCACATCTGTTTTTGCCATTTGCAGAAAGACCTCATTGTTGCGAATGCCAACCTTGCTTTGATGGCCAGGAAGCAATATTTGCTCTTTTTCCTGACCTTTGGTTGTTACTTGTACCCGACCTTCGACCAAAGTTGTCGTCTCCGCCACTTCGTTGTCATAGGCATTAATGTTGAACTGCGTACCCAATACTTTCACATCTTGTCTATCGGTACTGACGATAAAGGGAGCCTTATTGTCCTGTTTGGCAACATCAAAATAGGCTTCGCCTTTCAGGTGCACCCTACGCACCTTTGGATCATATCTTGTAGGATAAGTGAGGGAAGAAGAGGAATTCAACCACACGGTAGTTCCATCGACCAACACCACTTTATACTGTCCTCCCTTGGGCGTCATAATAGTGTGCTTACTTGTCAAGTTGCTTTTCTCCAACGCTTGATCAGAAACCGTATAGGTGATTTGCCCATCGCTACCCTTTGAAATAATGAGACCATCATTTTGCGCGAACTCTCCGATATTGGCCGTTTCCAAGGCGATCTTTTTCCCATCACCCAATATAAGTATAGCTTGATCCTTGCCGGGAGGGACGTCATTTGCTAAACTGAGCATTTTTTCCTGCTGGAGATCATTTTTTCGGTTATCTGTCCGAATCAGGAAGAAGATGGAAAATCCCGTAATTAAGATGACAGATGCGGCAAGGCTGACCCATCTCGCGACAAACTTCTTGGGCTTTTGCCGTCGGCCAATTTCATTCCTTATATTATTCAATAGCTTTTCCCTATGTTCTTCTTCACTTCCAGCGATATAAGGAGGTATGTCCAGGTCTTTATCTTGCTCCGTATTATACCAAGTTGAGAACTCTTCTTTTTCAGCTTGGCTGATTGTTCCTTTCAGCCACTTTTTGGCCAATTCTCTATATCTGTACCAATCTTTCATCATAAAGTCGGGTCTCTGGTTATATCCTTAAGTCCTTTCAGAAACGACAATCCCTTATAGGTCCCTCAAAAAAAATTTAATTTTCTTTTCTCGACCTAGGATCAACGACATCACATTTCCTTATCTTAAAAGGAATTAAGGGCTATATTGGACCCAACTTTCGTCTGTAAAGAAGATAAGATGATTTAGGAAAGAAAAAACAAGAAGACGGACACCATTATGTGCGCTAGTTTTGCACGGAGTACTTTGGTGGCCTTGACGATATGCGCTTCTACGGTCTTTTCGGCTATATTTAGGTGCTGCGCTATCTCTTTTTGTGAAAAACCGACTTCGCGACTAAGTTGATAAACTATTCTACATTTTTCAGGTAGCTGACCGACCCAGAGAGACAATTGATTTTTTAATTCTTCAAATTCCAACCATTCCCTCGTAGAATCGTCCACATAGCCGTTACTGCCTAGATAAGCTATGTATTTCTGTTTGTTGCTGTTCTTGTCAAGCGCTTTGATCACCTTATACTTAACGGCAACTGCGAGATAATGGTCGAGCGAAGACTTGATTTCAATGGCCTCCCGTCTGTTCCAAAGGCTAACGAATATATCTTGCACGATCTCTTCTGCATCTTCTATCCGTTCAACCTTATTTGCGGCGACCGAGAGCATTCTCTTCCAATACCTGTTGTATATTTCTTCAAAGGCCAGATCATCGCTGCTTTTTACCAAAGCAATCAATTCATCATCAGACAAACCTTTATACTGTTGCATTTCACAATCGGTTAGTGTTTCATAGAATATCTCACGGGAACCAAGGCATCCTATTATTTTTCAAACTTATTAAGTTGGACAATCAATGCCATCCTGCACTGTGATGACCCAGTAAAAACCATCCATTGTCTATATCTTTTTTTCGTCGCCACAAGCCATTCTATTTTGATCGCATTCGGTAACCAATTAAAATACTCTCCCGAAATGTGGTCAATAGAATCGCAAGCCCTTACGTCTCCCATATCTATTTAAAACCCGTATCTTTACACCCTATTAAATAAGCAAGCCATCTCAATTTTGCATTATTTAATTTCTTCTTTTTATCATAAAATCAGCCACATAGGTTTATTGATATATTCGCAGACACACGAATACCACAAATTTTAACATAAAAATGGACAATAAAAACATCTACTTAATAACATTTATAGCTACTAACGGCGGATTGTTGTACGGTCTTAATATGGCTGGGATTTCGGGATGTGTGGATACCATACAATCTATCTTTGGGTTGTCTAATAACAGCATAGGACTGACGGTAAGTGTCTTAATATTAGGCTGCTTAATCGGTTCCCTTTTCGTGGGAAAACTAGCCGATTTGATCAGTAGAAAAAATGTGTTCATTATAAGTGCCATCATGATGGCACTGTCTTCCTTGGGACTGTTCTTTGCCAATCATATATTGTTAATTATCTTGTTCAGGTTTATCTCGGGGCTGGCCGTTGGAGCCGTATCGGTTGTATCGCCCATGTATATTTCGGAGATTGCCCCTTCTGACAAGAGGGGCACACTGGTATCTTTCAATCAGTTTGCCATTACAATAGGTATCCTAGTTGCCTATTTGTTCAATTATTACTTCGAGAAATACCTCGATTCCTCTATCGCATGGCACTATATGCTGGGAGTACCTTTTATTTTCAGTGTTGTTTTCTTGCTTCTTACCATTGCCATTTTACCAAAAAGTCCTCGCTGGTTGATGGGGCAAGGACTTGAAGAACAAGCTCACAAGGTGTTAACATTTACGCTCGGTAAAAAGCTGGCAAAGCAGGAATTTGACAGTCTAGTCAACTCCTTTTCAGATAGTTCGAACAAAACCAAAGTCAAATTTGGAGATATTTTCAAGGAAAAAACGGGCAAAGTCGTCTTACTGGGCACTGTATTGGCCGTTTTGCAACAGGCCATGGGTATCAATGCGGTGGTCAACTATGCTCCCGTTATTTTTGCAGAGACAGGCTCGCAGTCCGATCCTTTTTTCCAATCCATCCTCGTAGGGCTGATAAATACTGTTTCCACTGTCATCGCATTGAAATTTGTCGATCGCTTGGGACGTAAGTTATTGCTGCTCATAGGTTCCGTTGGCTCTATGCTATCCTTGTTTTACCTGGTCTTTGCCATGCTATACCATTTGAGCCCAACGAGCATTCTAGTAGCCGTTTTGATTTTCATTGGATTTTTCGCGGCAACTTGGTCGCCCATCATGTGGGTAGTCATTTCGGAGATATACCCCAATAGGATAAGAAGTACGGCCATGTCTTTTTCTACTGCCATGAGCTGGACTTCTTCTTTTCTTATTGTCCAGTTTTCTCCCAGTATTCTTGCGTCCCTTGGCAGTGAGTTTCTATTCGGACTGTTTGGTCTTTTTGCCTTGGCGTCCTTCTTTTTTGTATGGAAATACATTCCCGAAACCAAGAGCAAAACATTGGAGCAGATAGAAAAGGAATTGGGTTTGGATTAGCTCTTAAATTGCCTAGCACTGCAATCAAATCAAAATTTTTGAATGTTTGATAGCAATATCATTCTTCGTAAAATGGATATCGTTGAGGGTTAATTTTCTGAAACAACAACTTCCGGCACAGTACGAAGAATAGGGGACAAACGATTAAGAGGATTGGCAAAATGGATACCGGCAAACAAAATGCATAACAAAATAAAGCCTTTTATAGTTCTTAATGTATTTAACGCATTATTCATTTGTTTTTTTACGGTATTCTCTGATATATTCAATTCACTTGAAATCTGTTTATATGAATAGTCAAAAAAACGGCTAAGCTCAAATACTTTACGCATCTTTGGCGGCAGCTTATTGATGCCATTTTCAATGATATTTTTCAGTTCTTTCTCACGCAAGGCCATTTCAGTCGATAATTCGCCTGCATTAATATAATCCTCCAACGATGACAAGTACTCGTTCCTGACCTTAGATTTTTCAATATTGTTTAACAGCTTGTTACGCAACATGGCATACAGGTAAGAAGACAGTGATTTAGAAATCACTATATCCTGGCTTTTGGTCCACAGGGCCACGAATACATCTTGCGTAATGTCTTTTGCTTCATCCTGGTCCTTCAAAAATTTAAAGGCCATTCGGAACAACTTTGGCCAATAGCGATCGTAAATTGCCTCAAATGCTTTGTAGTTGCTCTCTTTTAGCAATTGGATTAATCTAAGATCATCAAATATCTTTTGATCAGACATACAACCATTTTTAGGTATAAAATTGGATATACAAGTATATGTTTTTTTTTCTTAACTGCCATCACCATCCCGTACTGTGCTGTTAGCGCCAGGTCTTTTTCCCGTGTTCAAGTTTTACTAATATTAAGCAATATGAATATTAAAATGAAGGACTGTACCCACAAATACTCTTATTTTTCAAAGACCTCCTTTATCACCTCTAAATAGTCATATTTATGAATTGTATCTGGCTCTAAATAACTTCCTTCTCCCCATTCATTCCAAGCATTGAGCATGATAATTCGGTCTAAAGGAGATTTTTTCAGCGTTATTTCCTTTGCCTTTATCAAGGCCTTTTTATAGTTATATGGTGTATTGTTGACCAAAACGGCGCCAAATGGGTATCCTTCTTGTCTATTCATCCAATCAGCCGAGTTCCGGGTGCGGGGAGAGGCATCCCAACCCATGGTCACGTTTATATAATAACTTACTGGGAAACTACTGACTGGATTTTCTAAGCCACTCAGTCCTCCACCATATGCCACACTTCGAAAATATCGATCTGCTTCTATATTATAATCAGAAGTGGGAAACCCCTGTAGCTTATTGTGTTGAACCCACACATACGATGCAGTGCTTTTCATTGGGAAGTATTCTATCAGATCGTTTAGTGACCTCCCCCTAAGTCCTGATATCACGAGATTAAGATGTAGGTCAGGGAAACCTGCTGCCTTTACTTTTGCTCGAAACCTCTGCAACGCTTCTCCTGCCTTCTTCACATCATCCCCATAAGATTGTATAAATGTTTCGGGTTCGTAGATAGAAAAATACGGACATCCCTCGATCTTCCAATAGGTATCTTCCTTAAAGTAATGTGCTATTATATAATCTGTCATCTCTTCAAAAGTTTCTGGCATAATCGCTCCTTTCATAGCGTCTACGTCGTGATTGGCCCACATTAAGGCAAATTTCATATCCGATCGATTGGCGGCTTTCAAAAAACCCTCCTCCAAAGCCTTATACAGATATTTCCCGCCAGGCTTTCCCAATGAGGCTGGATCAAAATAATACCAACAGAAAATAAATGAATTAATGTGATGGTCTGCAGCTGCCTTAATTTTCCTAGTCATAACTATTGGATCCTCTTCATTCTCATATCCCCACAACGGGGTCTTGGGCTGTTGATGACCCTCAAACCGTGGCAAGGCCCTTTGAATCAGTGGCCATTCCGATTGATCAAAAGGCCCCCAATTAGGGAAATAGTATGCCGCCACTTCTACTTTTCCCTTTGGAATTTTCAATGGGGCAGTCTGTGCTTCCGACGCTATATAACATCCGAGTACACCTATAATCGTTAACCCGATACCGATTAATTTCTTCATCTATTATAAAATTTTATTGATAACCTGGATTCTCTACTAAATTAGGATTGCTAGACGTCCTGCTCTGGCCAATGGGCAAATAATAATTTCTTTCCACAAAAAATGGACTGTGCATACCAGCAACATTTTCTACAATATACAACCTGAATTTCTGATTTGACGGATCGTATTCTCCTTCTGTGAGTGAGGCCCCGTCGATGATGAAGCGCAGTCCCGAAAAGCTCCTAGTCAAATCGTCTACAGCAGTTCTCCATCGGCGTAGGTCAAAATACCGATTGCCTTCAAATGCTAATTCCACTTTCCTTTCATGACGTATTTTCTCCCTATCAATATTATCAAGAATTGGAATGCCGGCCCTACTTCTTATGGCATTTATTGCCGTAAGTGCTTCATCCATAAATCCCAACTCGAAGGATGCCTCCGCCAAATTCAAATAAATCTCGCCCAATCTGAAGATAATATAATCTGTATCTGAATAATATCGTTCTTGGATAATCCCTTTGGATTCATCCAAATACTTCAATATACCAAAGGGTGTAGGCCTACCGTAACTTCTTGATCGGCTGTTTACTCCTTTATAAGCTCCCACGGTTTGTAAAGTACCGTTTGGCAGCAAAATAGCATCGTGATAATCCAATATACCTTCTAGCCAAGGCGTTCCATGTGTATAAATAGATGCCCTGAAACGTGGGTCTTTTTTGCCCCATAGTTCATCCAACGTCCAAAGATGATCGGCACTGATTTTCTCCCTGTCTATTTTTGGTGAGGAACCATCCATGTTTTCAAATGCTTCTACCATTTCGAGATAAACCGTTGATTGCTGTCCCCCAGCCCATACGTTATAACTAAATGGATTCTCCCACATATCCCAGGAATGCCCTTTTCCAGTGATTCCCGTATATTTTTCGGCAAAAATGACCTCACTATTATCTTTTTCCAGAAAAAGGCCACGGAAATTCTGAGTTTTGTTTTCATATACTCTAATAAATTACAAGTTTCTAGGCCACTATTTTTTCGGAGCCGTTTACATTTTTGTTAATTTCTCTTGGGTCTAGGCATACATAATCCTTATCATAAGGTTTTTTGCTGTTTACTACACTGTAGACCGTTCTTAATAATTTATTCATAACATTGTTCATGATCAGGTAATGAGGTTTACCCTCCTGTTGCTTTTTCTGATAATATAACCTGTATTCCTTATTATGCTTCACTGCGGATTTTGCGCCCATGTACAGCAGGGATTTAAGTTCTTTATCTGCAAATGGGCTTGTCCTGGGCTTGCCGACCATATTTCCCGAAGCATTGGGGAAGGGACATACGCCGGCGTATGAAGCCGCTTTTCTGGCCGTTCCGATTGTCTTGAAGTTGCCCGTCTTGATAATCAGATCAGTAGCTATGACCGGTCCTACGCCCTTTACCGAAACCGCCAGCCCATAATTCCCGGCCAGTTCCCTATCATTCTTTATGATCAGTTCCATTTCTTCATCTACGGCTTCTATCTGCTGGTCAAGGGCGTTGAGGGAAGCTTTTAGGATGAGGTTCACCTTGATGCTCTGCATGGGCATCTGCTCCCGGGCATGCTCACCTGTCCTTAATTTTTTACGGGATTTAACCAACTGTGAACGAAGCGAATAAAGTTGACGTAATTCAGAGCCGCTTTCGCTCTGATACGTTTTGAAAGATAGCTTGTCAAAGAATCTCTCCCCGTATTCCCGTAACCGCGAGGCATCTATTGGGTCTGACTTGCCTTTAAGGATACCCAGGCTATGTTTTACCGTATAGCCCGGAACAAGTGCTATCGAGACTCCGCACCGGTTACACAGAAAGACTAACAGATCTCCATAGCTACCGGTATTCTCCGCACATAGCACAGAACCCTCGGGTACTTTCGATAGAAATTTCGATATGGAGTCCAATCTGTTTTTCACTGTCCTGTTTTTTTCTTTACCGTCTGTATCAAAGAAGTTTACGTCAAACTTTTCTTTTGATAAATCTATTCCATATACTTGCATAAATATTTTATTTATGCTCCGCATTGAGTGGCTAACATCGTGATAATGGGTTCTTCCCTAAATACTCTCTGGCTTTGACTCAATAGATCTGCTGTCCTTAATATGAAACTTAGGTTCTACCTATTATTATTTTAAAGTTAGGGCAGCAGATGGAGCTTTTTATCCAAAGATATATTTCACGATCTATTCTCATTTCTTGTATTTATCCTTCAGAGTTCAAACTAACGATAATACTCTGTTTTACCGCATTGCCAAAGACATAGCCCGTACCAAAATTGTACCCAGACAGATACGGAAAATTCCCTACTGCTGCATCGTTCCCCGTCTGACTATAACTCAGTCTCAATTTCAAATCGTTTACAAATGGCAACCCCGTTTTGATAAATTCTTCTTCACTGAGTCGCCAACCAGCAGAGATACTCGGGAAAATACCCCTTCTGGAATCTTTATTAAACTTTGCAGATTCGTCAATCCGTATTGTACTTTCTAGCAAATACTTTCCCAAGAAGCTATAATTCAGCCTGCCAACGTAACTGGCTCTTCCCATTTCAGCGGCGCTTCCGTCTGCCCGCTGAACGGCCACACCGCCCGCAAACAGGTAATCTACTGTGGATGTAAGGTAATTTTCCCTTCCTGCCAATATATTGTCTGAATAATAATCTATAACTTCATATAAAGCCATAGCTGAAAGGTGGTGATCGACCGCTATTTCGCGATCAAAATTTACGTAAAATTGCCCCGTCAACACACGACTCCTATTATCCCTATGTGTCAGTTTGGGGCTATTACCCGATCCTGCAAGAGTATAAATGTCACTCTCGTGATTATAAGTCCAAGTATCAACCAATCTTTCGAATACCTTTTGGAAAGTATAGTCCTGCCGATAATTGCCCAACGCTTTTAGGGAAAGTCCTTTGACATATGGCACCTGATATTGAAGGGACACATTGCCAGTCAAGTACTGCGTATTCGTTTTGCGGTAACCTGAGATTTCACTGTTTGACGTGACGTGTACGCCTCCCGTACCACTGCCATTTGCATATGGAATCTTGGTGGGATCGGGCAAACTTGATGGATAATAGGGCTCAGTATTCCAAAAATCCTGCCACACAGAGCTTTCACGTTCATCGCTTCTCCAAGGAAAATCACGGTCACTAATGATAGAGGCTAAATCGATCTGCAGTTTCAGTCCGTTAGAAATATTCGCATCTACATTGGAACGTATATTATATCGCTTATATTCACCTCCATTATGTTTAAACATAGATTCTTGATCCAAGAAACCCAAGAATCCATAATAATTCACTTTTCCACTGCCGCCTTTCACCGACAGGTTATATTGCTGCTGAGGAGCATATTTACGAGCTACTTCTTTCAACCAATTTGTATTTGCATAATCTGGATTAGTTCCAGCGTAAAATAATTCCACTTCCTCTTGGGTAAAACGAGCGGTTTCTTCCGGTTTACCAGACTGCAAATGCTCTTCGCGAATTAATTCCGCATTCTGACCAGAGCTCGCTGGTTTCAACATATTTGTTACAGACTGAAAAGTTGCTCCTTGATTGAACATAATAGTAGGAGCAGTTTCGCTGCCTCGCTTTGTAGTAACCAAGATGACGCCATTTCCAGCCCTCGATCCATATACAGCTGCCGAAGCATCCTTTAAAAAGGTAATGCTCTCGATTTCGTTTTGGTCCAAGGCATTCATATTCCCTTCCACATTGTCAATCAAGATCAGCGGGGCACCAAATCCTCTGATATTCAATGAAGAAGCATCACCACCAGGTAAGCCCGAACTTTGAACAGCGACGAGACCAGGTACACGACCGGCTAACATATTTGAAACTTGAGCTATGGGAGTTTTAGTAAGCTCATCACTGTTTACCATAGCTACGGAACCAGTTACAGAAGCCTTTTTCTGCGTTCCATAGCCTACTACCACTACTTCGTCCAACCCTGCATTGACTTTTTCCATTTGGATATCCATAGTCGATTGCGTAATTCGAATTCGAAGTTCTTTATACCCTATATTTCTGAAAATCAAAGTATCGCCATTATTTGCCGCTATGCTATACTTTCCCTCGGTATCAGTAGAAGTGCCTCTTGAAGTTCCTTCAACCAAGACTGAAACACCTGGGAGGGGACCCTCCAAATCTTTTACCACACCAAACACTATATCCTGTATCATTGGCTTAGCCATCACGTCCTTATTCAGCTGGTGCTGATACTGAATGATAATAGCTTTATCCTTTAACACATACTTAAATGGTTGTCCCGAAAATATAATGGGCAAGGCCTCCTTTATAGGTACATTCCTTAAATCGACTGTTATGGGCTTTGCTTGTTTCATATAATCTGCCTTGTAGAAAAAAGAGTAATTGGTTTGCTTACGCAATTGTTGGATAACATCCTCAAGGTGCCCGTCCCTCATGGATATAGATATTTCTTGAGAAAGGGCCGCAGCGTACATCTGTATGAAAAATATACAGACCAAAATAGTTGTCAGATTCATGGTTAGGAAAAATCGCTGTATAGGTTTATTCCAAGAAAAATAAGGCAGACAATACACCCTACTTTTTCCTATTGGAAAAAATACTTTCATATATTTGTATAATTAGGTTATTAGATAATATTGGCTATTTAATTGGTATTTTTTAAGACCTAATGTTTCCGAAGTGTTCGTAGCACTTCGGTTTTCTTTTATGTAAGTCTTCTTATATGATCTGTGTCAGTCTATCCTTATCAACCTCCTTTCTTTTCTATTTTTCTCTTCCACTAATTTGAACTTGATATTACCGGCTATTTCTATCATTTCCAATAACTGCGACAATTTAACGTCTCTTGACATCTCACCGCTGAACTCATCGTTTGGCAGGCCTTTTGTATCTATCTCCACGTCATACCACCTTCCTATTTGTCTCATTAAGATGGGAAGGCTTAAATTATCAAAAACGAACATTCCGTTTTTCCAAGCTGTCACTTGATGTAGGTTGGCAGACGAAACGTTAAACATCTCTTTCTCCGCTGGTGATGTTTTATGTAAAACAGCCTGTTGCCCTGGTTTCAGTTCCTTAGCAATACCCGCTTCGGGACGAGAGACTTTCACCTTTCCCTCAATCAATGTGGTATGAACAAAAGCCTCTTCATCATAAGCATTTACATTAAATTCCGTACCAAGAACCTCTATATTTTGATAGGGCGTATTCACAATAAAAGGGACAGGTGTTCCCATATGCCTGTGTTTTTTCACGTCAAAATAAGCCTCTCCCCTCAATTCCACAGACCTAGCTTCTTTCCCAGAAAAATAGGAAGAAAATTTTATGGACGACCCTGCGTTCAACCATACCAACGTTCCGTCTGGTAGCGTTACCTGATATTGCCCTCCTTTGGGCGTTCTGATTTCATTTTTAAGGTTTTGTTCAACATTGTTTTCTTTTAACTTATCGTTGCTTACAGCGTAATATAATTGTCCACTTGTTTTTTTCTCTATTGTTGAAGTACCTTGTTTAATCACAGCACCTTTCGCTAAACTATCTAATGAGATTATACTTCCGTCAGCCAGAATAAGCTCTGCCGTATTACCTCCCGGCTCGACATCCAGCACATCACTCATAGCTATTTTGTCATCCTGTCTTACAATTATCGAGAACAGCGAGCCTATTACCAATACCAACAAAATAACTGCGGCAAGGCCGTACCAAATCTTATGCACAGCATGACTCTTCCTCTTTACGTTCAGTTTCAGCTCTTTTTTAGCATCTTGCATTATAGATTGTACGTCTATATCGTGATATAGTTCGTTATCTTTTTGATTCAAATAGGAATCAATCCAACTTTCGAGCAAGGCAATTTCATCCTTAGTACATTCTCCTTTTTTATACTTGTCAAGTAATTCTTGTGCTTTTTTGTAATGCATCGCCCTTTTTGCCTAATATCTCATCAACGTTCTTAAAATTAAGACAGTTAAATCATTCCTTTGTGTAATACGAATAAAAAAAATAAATAATATGAATATAACGAGCGGGAATCTGCAGCTTTTCTCTACAGTGCCTCTAGAAATTTCAAACACATAACTAACTTCAGTGATGGAAGGAAGCATGCCCTGTTTACCTAAAAAATCTTTCCTCATCTAATCAACAATTGCATTGACCAATTGAAGATACCTAGGGATGGAGAAAGTTCATCTATCAAAATTTGATCAAAAAAATGAGGCTTTATCATAAGCGAAGTAATTTTTTGGCCTTCAGACAAATGTATATTTTTATTGCTATTTTCTAGATGAGATTAATTCACATAATACCTGAGCGGTATCAATCGAGATGAAACATCAGACGAAGCGGGATCGTAACAGGAGAGCCATCTACATTCGTTTCCATAATATCAGCCATATAGGCCCACCATTTCTTTACAATTGGACTCTCTCCTAAATCCTGGGATGATTTGCCTAAATTTTGTTCCTGTACAGCGAATAAAGTACCGCTTTCTTCATCCAAGAAAATAGAATAGTCACTTATTCCGCTATCTTTAAGAAGCCTACATAGTTCTGGCCAGATTTCATTGTGCCTTTTTTTGTATTCCGCCTCAAATCCTGAAACTAATTTCATTTTAAATGCGATTCTTGCCATAATTGCTTACAGTATAATTTTAATTCCCTCAGGTGCACGAAATTCAGTTTTTACTTTTCCATTCTGCTTGCTGTGTTTTACCCACAGTACACCAAGTGGCGTAGGAAAAGTACCTTCTACATATTGAAGATCCCCTAAATGTGGTTGCAATCGAATTTCTTTACAGCCAGCCGCTGTAACCTGTATTCCCAAGACATGCTCCGTCAACCAGGCAGTTGGTCCAGAAGCCCATCCGTGACAGAGGCTATGTCTATACCCTTCATAACAATAGGCACCATAATCCCTATGAATATCTTTTTTTCCTACAGGAACCAATTCGTCTATCCTCGAAGCATTAGCTACCCAATCGAGATTAAAATCTTCCCAAAACGTAGTCGCCCCTAGGTCAAGCATGGCTCCCCAATAGCTACGAATATTATCCAAGGCCTGCTGGTAATCACCAGACTTTGCCATAGCCTGTAACATATAATATCCGTAAAATGTCGAAAAACCATTTACACCACCAATATCTAACACCTGGTTCGTTGCCATTTTTGCAGGAATCAAGTCGGCCAATGCCATTAATGCCGCAGCTTGCTTTGAACCATTGGGATCTGGAACATATTGCTTGAGTCGATTTACAGCTTCTTCACATAACTTCGCCGTTTCCGAATCTTCTAATATTTTGGATAATTCAATCCCAGTGTTTAAGGATAGAATCATCATAGCATGTAAACCAGCGTGTACTCCCTGTTCATTTTCACTTGATGGCCAATCCAGAAATCTTGTGCCGTCGAGATGCTCCTTGTTTCCATCCACTTTAGAAACGATTAACCTAAGTAGATGTGATAGATAATGATGTTGTTCTTTGAGATAACCAAAATCTCCATGATGCATATACCAATCTCTTTGAGAGATAATCCACCACATAGAATAGGTGCTTATACCGTTCATCCAATTCGGCAAAGGCGTATTTTTTCGAGAGAAGTCCAAACTTTTAGGAACTACTTCATTGAAACCAAACACACTGTTTATAGTAGCAATCTCGGGATGCATGTCACCCACCCATACTAGTCTATCTCGCTTTATACCATCCCAGAGATACTCCTGCATATTCAAATGCACTGTATACGCCCCTGTCTCCCAAATTCTGTTAAGCCTGTCGTCGTTACTTTTAAAGGAGCCTAAGTACGGAAGATCTCTATATGTAAAGATAGCACTGATTTCCTTTAAATGAAGTTCGGCACCTTCCTCTAAATCAATTCTAACAAACCGAAAACCTGTCTCTCCGATTTGGATCTTCCCCAACCAAGGCAACAATACGTTGAAATCTCTAATGGCATGGTCATTGGTCGCCCCTTTCTGTCCTATTTCACTCATAGCTTCATTTGCAGACTCTCCGAAGCGTATTCTTACTTGTATGGGCTTATTTCCAGGAAACATACCTGTCACAATTTCAATTCCACCATGCAGTTCTTTACCGAAATCAAGTAATATTGCGGCCTTTTCTCCAGCACTTTCATTTTTCAGAACACAAACCTCCGTCTGATGTAATACTGCTTGGCCGTTGCCAGGTAGAAGCAATGCATCTTCATTTTTCACTTGTCCGACCTTAAATAATATTCGGGATGGGGTGACGAACTTTCGAGTTAAGACATCGGAGCGATTGCTGGCTTCGATTCTGAGGCCATTTCGATCCCCTTGTGCAAAAACAACGAAGATGCTTAATAACAATAGTACGCAGTTGGCAAGAATTGGTTTCATACATTTATAGCAATTGGTTATTATACTACTTGAATATTGAGATGTAATACACTCAGCACCAACCAAACATATTATAATTTCATTTCAAAACCGTCATGTTCTTTCATGGACAGCATTAGATAAGGGATATGATTGCATATCATAACAGTCAAAAAGACCAACAAACAATCCATAATTGGAACCAAATTCAAAACACCAAGGCAGGCAGAGGCTAAATTAAAGCTTAGTTAGTCTTCAACATTCAGTAACAAGAAATGGGTTAACGTTGTAGTGTACTTATCGCTTTCATCATTGAACACTGCAACTCGAAATACTTATTTCAAATTCTCAACTTCAATCTAGCATCCAATAAATTATAATGTGGCTAATCTTGAAATATCTCGGGATATTTTCTTATAAAATAGACTGGAGTACAGCTCCAGGCATGGCAATAACTGTTTATTGGATAAAAGTTGTATGGGGACCTATATTCATCCGCTGGGTCATAAACCTCCCAAAAAGTGTCAGCACCTTTTTCCACCATAGCTCCCCAGTAATTTAGCATTGTTTCCTTAGCTTCATCTTTCATACCGCAATCGATCATTGCCTGCAAAAGGTAATGATATAGATAAGGTCCCCCTGGCTTTAGCGCTTCTTTATGGGCTATAAGTGTATTTACTATTTTTGCTCCCTCTTGTTTACTAACCACACCGCCCAAAATCATCCAAATTTGCGAGGCGTAAGAAATCTGCTTGTCCACACCGCTTAGAAATAGCTTGGTCTTCTTATCAAACAAGTGTTGTTTTGCTGCGGCTGACATCTTTCTTATCATCTCGGGCACTTCTGCAAGTTCATGTTCTTTTCCCAATGACTTTGCCAATTCGTAAGTTTGCTTTAATGCATAGATAGCGAGTCCTTGTATGGCTACATCTTTATGTAAACCGTCTTTCCAATCAATAAATATCCAAATTTCTTTTGCTGCTCGATCATAATCTATCAGACCTGAATGCATCAAGTATGATTTCACCAGTTCCAATTGCCTCTTGGCAACGGGCCATAGATCCAAAGCTGTTTCACGATCATTCGTATTTTTATAATAATTTCTTAAAGCCACGTTATACAGTAAGGCGTAATCAAACAGCAGCTGCCCTTCCTGGGGGTGCGGTTCTGGTCTTTCAAAGACGGTACCATGCAGGTAGCCTTCCTTATTGCTTAATGCAGCAAGTAGGTACAAACAGCGTTTTGTCAGGTTATGGTTCTTAAAAGAAAGGTCATTGGCCAAGGCTTCCAGGTATAGATCACCTATCCACAATCGCCTGTCTCGTTTGGGCCCGTCTTCATAAACTGTTTGCATGCATTCCCTCAGGGTACGCAGACCTACACGGTCTATCTCCTTGACCAAAGGAGATGTGTTTGGGAGTAAAGAGGCCACATTTTCCGTCGCCGATGTCGTGGCCTTTATTTGCAAATCCGTTAACTTAAAGTCATAGCCAATGGATGGACTCAAAAGTTCTACTTTTACATAGCGAAAGGCTAAGCGGCGCGGGATAGTCAACGTAGAGGGAACCTCGCTGACCGTTACAATTTCGTCCTGTAGCCAGGCCCTACTTAGGCTGCCTGAATAAGGTTCAAAAGGAACTGCTAACTCCGAGGGCACTTCTCCGAAAGTAAATTTTAGCCGCAAGGGGGCATCCGGAGTGCGGCCCCATGCGGCTAAAGAAAAAGACACATACCCTGTAAAATGCTCGCCAAAATCTACAATTACGCCCGACTGACTCTTAAATCCTCGTTGATATAGGCTGTCTACGGCTACTGATGTTTCTACCTTCCACCCTTGAAAAGCATTTGTATCTTTTTTTAATATACCCAGTCTCACAGGCTTTATAAGGCGCTCATGGAGAACTGGCTTATTGACCCTTGCCTGATCCAACCACTTTTTTCTGGCAACAGCACCATAATCTTGTGCCAGATTAAATAACGGCAGGAAAGACAGTATTAACGAAATTGTCGTGACAACCGATATAGAAGATCCATGGTTCATGAGGTCACTCCTTTACTTTGAACGTAAACTGATATTTGCCGGAGCCAACCCAAAGAGCCTTATCTGTTATGGACTGCCCTCCTTCGTTTTTTACCGTGCCGGTTAGCAAATCCGGAAAGACAATCTGTGCGCGGGTATTGGGGGGCACTTCCACATCCATTTGCATATTATCTCCTGTTATTTCCCATGAAGAGACTATTTTGCCATAGACAGTCTCCAAACTGGCACTTGCCTTTGTCAATCCCCCTCCAGGTTTAGGAGCGATGATAAAGTTTTTATAGGCAGGAGCACTTTCTATACCGCGAATACCGGCAATATTCTTGTACATCCAATCACCTATGGCACCATAGGCATAATGGTTAAAGGAGTTCATTTCCTTGCTCTGAAAAGAACCGTCAGGTTTGAGGCCGTCCCAACGTTCCCAGATTGTGGTTGCCCCCATTTTTACGGGATAAAGCCAAGATGGATACGTTTCCTGCAACAGTAAGGTATAAGCGACGTCATCATACCCAAATCTGCTGAGTACATGACAAAGATAGGGTGTGCCAAGAAAACCCGTAGTAAGGTGATTGTCATAGCTTTTGATGTTTTCGACCAAGCGTTCCGCCGCCTGTGCCCGCTTATTTTCCGGCAGCATGTCAAAATGTAGTGCCAATACATACGCCGTTTGAGAACTTGACACCAGTCGTCCAGAATTTGTGACAAATTCATTCACGAATGCCGCTTTTACGTTTTTAAGTAAGGTTTCGTATTTTGCTACGTCCTCCTGTTTATCCAGCACCTTTGCCGCATTGATCATAAGCTGCACAGAATGGGCATAGAAAGCTTGGGCTATCAAATACTTATCGGTAATAGCAGCCCTTCCATCTCGATCATCGTTAGGAATATAAAAAAGCCAATCGCCAAAATGCCAACCTTTGCTCCAGAGATAATCGGTGCTGTTGTCTGTCATAAATTGCACCCACTTCACCATTGATCCGTATTGATCTTCAAGAATTTTTCTATCGCCAAAAGCTTGATAAAAGTCCCAGGGGATAATGGTTGCCGCATCCGCCCATCCCGCGGAACCTCCTTGTTCTCTTTCCCAGAAATAGGGAATTACGTGAGGTACGGAACCGCTCGCAAATTGATCGGCTTTCAAGTCCTTTAACCATTTTATAAAAAACCCGGCGACATCCATATTGTAGGCTGCCGTATTGAAGAAGGCCTGTGCATCGCCTGTCCATCCAAGACGTTCGTCACGCTGCGGGCAATCTGTCGGTACATCCAGAAAATTGCCTTTCTGTCCCCATTGTATATTGTGCTGAAGCTGGTTTATCAGTGCATTAGATGTTTCAAAAGTACCTGTTGGTCTCATGTTCGAATGTAGAACAACGGCTTCTATATTGTCTTCGGTGATTTTTTCTTTTGCACCTTCAATCTTTACGTAACGGAAACCCTGAAAAGAGAAGTGGGGGTGATAAGTTTCTTCCCCAGTTCCTTTTAGCGTATAGGAGATTTTCTGTTTGGCCGCACGCAGGTTTTCGGTGTAAAAGTTTCCTTCTTTATCCAAGACCTCGGCATGGCTTATTTGAATGTTTTCGCCTCCCTTACCATTAACGGTGAATTGCACCCATCCCACCAGGTTTTGTCCAAAATCGATCACCTTTTCGCCTTTGGGGGTGGTGATCATACGGATGGGCTGAATTCGCTCATGACTGGTAACCGGTGGTGCGGCAGAGATGACCAGATTACTATAAGGAATCTGGTTGTTCACCTCCACTTTCACCCATTGTGCATCATTATAGTTGGGGCTTGTCCAGCCACTCAATTCCTTCCTTGCGTCATAGCTTTCACCGTTGTAAATATCCGACATGCTGATCGGCCCATCCATCGTCGTTTTCCAATTCCCGTCACTGACGATTACGTCCTTTTCACCATTACTATATTCCACCTCCAACTGCGCCAACAGAGCAGGCTCATTTCCATATAAATTTCGGGCACCGGATATATTCCCTTTATACCAGCCATCACCCAACATCACACCAATGGAATTATACCCCCTTTTCAATTCCGAAAAAATATCGTACACCTGATACTGCAACTGCTTATGAAAGCTTGTCCAGCCTGGGGTAAAATAAGCTTCCCCTATTCGTTCCCCATTAATATAGGCTTCGTATAGCCCCAAAGAAGTAATGTATAATCTTGCCTTTTTTATGTCTCCCTTGAGTTGAAAATCCTTTCTGAACATGGGGACGGGCCCTGGCTCATTCTGGGCACTGGCCTTGTTCTGAATCCATTTGGCCTTCCAATCTTCCGCCTTCAAAAAACCTGTTTCCCAGAAATTAGGCTCGCTCCAAGCGGAGACATTGCCTTTATTGTCCCATATCCTTACTTGCCAGTAATACCTGCTCGCAGACGCCAAAGGGCCTCCATCGTAAATCACATGAATAGATTGATCAGTTGCCACTTTGCCCGAATTCCAGATCAGTTTCTTAGCATCGGTCAGTTCTTTACTAGTGTTTGCTACTCTAATTTCATAAGCTGTCTGAACGACATCTTTTAATGCAGTTCGGATCTTCCAACTTAGACGGGGATGCTGATTATCTATTCCCAGTGGATTCTGTTTATACTCACTGGTAAGGTCATACAGTGTCAGTTTTTGAGCTTTGGAGACGGATACTTCGGCTACCATAAAAAAGCATAATAGGCAAATACCTGCTTTTACGCGGTTAAAGGACATCATATTTTAAGTTTTTGATGGACTGATACCAATCCATGGGGTTCACAATCTTTAGTAAAGATAGAAAATTCCAGTTTTTGCATCAGGAATTTTCTATCAAATAAGGTTTTCTTCCTGTCTATAAAGGATTTTGTTCTAACTTATCCAGGTTTACTTCTCTCTGAGGAATGGGCAAAAGCAATCTGTTTTCCGTCACATTATAGGCATTTCCTGGTATAATGGTAGATCCTTGTTTTTCGCGGATACCATGTGCGTTCATCACTTCGACGGCCTTTCCAGAGCGCACCAAGTCATACCATCGATGGTTTTCAAATGCCAACTCCACACGACGTTCATGGAAAAGTGCTTCTCGAAATTCTTCCTGACTGTTTATACTGAGCGCAGGCACTGCATTTCCTACCGTCTTGGCAGCAAGCCCCGCCCTAACCCGTACTCTATTCAACAGGTCAAAAGCTTCTCCTCCACCAACAAAGCCTTGCTCATTCAAACATTCTGCGAGCATTAGCAAGACATCTGAATACCTAAGATAAGGGAAATTATCATCCGTCTGACCACGCTCTACAAAACCATTATTGTACTTGGTGATATAAGGAATTGCCACATAGGCTCCCGATGCATTAATGAAGCCTTCTGAGAGAGAAGCATCTTTCCTTAAATCCCCATCTTCATAAGCTTCGATCATGTCCTTGGTGGGAATATTCCAGCCAGACGCACCACCCAATGGTGTTTGCGGATCTCCTGTAACGGCACTTCCAGATGTATATGGAGCAAACTGATACATAAAGTTGCTGGAAAGTGCCTGTTGACTACCCAAATATTGTATCTCAAAAATTGATTCGACACCGTTCTTCAGTTCGGGAACAAAATTGTCCCTATAGTTTGGCAACAGGCTATATCCCAGGGAAACGACCCTTCGCAATTCGGGAATTGCGTTTTCGTATTGGCCCAACGTTATATATACTTTGGCCAGTAGGGCCCTTGCCGCTCCCTCCGAAGCCCGACCTTTGTCACTCTGGCCATACGTGATGTTTGCCAGGCTCCCTGCCGCTTCGGAAAGATCCAGAATTATTTGCTGGTACACTTCCGCAACGGGAGTTCTTCCTTGTGACGTTGCTCCCTCTGGAGAATTTGTAGCGTCCAATCTCAATGGCACAGCCCCGTATTGCCTTACCAGGTTAAAATAATGTAGGCCGCGGAGAAACTTCACCTCTCCTAGATATTGCGATCGACTTTGATCTGTCATCTCAATTGCATCGATCCTATCAATGACCTCGTTACTTCGCAAAATACCTTGATAACTTTGTTGCCAAAACTGCCAAATAGGTTCAAAGGTAGCATTAACTAAAAACTGATCGATAAACTCCCTTGACTCAAGCCCTCTGTCTGCTGTATTATATTGAAAGGTGGTGTTATCAGAGCGCATTTCTCCATATAACCAAAAATGAAGGCGCCCCAAACCCTGCAAGATATTATATGCCCCATTTACCGCTTGTCTGAGCTCCTCCTCGTTTTTGTAAAAATTATCCGAATTGGCCGTAGCTTCAGGATTCAGATCGAGAAAATCTGAACTACAGGATACCTGAAAGATAAGTAACAAAGATGCTAATCTGTAAATTATTATATTGCTGATACGTTTCATTTTTTGACACTTAAAAGTTCACATTTAATCCAAAAATTATTGTTCTGGCTAGAGGATAGCTTGTCCAATCTAGGCCCGGAACCAGAGAAACACTTTGCCCCCCCTCATTTGCCCTAGGCACCACGTCGGGATTACCACCTGAATAGCTGGTAAACGTCGCCAGATTTTGTGCGCTGGCATAGATTCGGGCATTTTGCAATACCTTGAGCTTACTTATTGCGTTTTTTGGCAAAGAATAACCCAATGTCAGGTTCTGTATCCTTAAGAAAGAACCGTCCTCTACCCAATTGGAATTGACATCTCGGTAGATTACCCGCGCCCCGTTAGTAGTAGGCGTCATTCCATCACCTGGATTTTCTGGTGAACGCCATCGATTTAGTACCTTGCGGTCAACATTGAAAATCCCATCGATATTATTCAAGTATTGATTTGCCTGTCTCAAGATTTGCCCTCCTTGAGAGCCAGTCAGCACCAGGTTTAGATCAAAGTTCTTATAGTTAAAGTTATTGGTCACTCCAAAAATGAAGTTTGGTTGCGGGTTGCCGATAATAGCAAAATCATTTACAGGTTCGATAACGCCATTTCCGTCCACATCCCGGTATTTAATCGACCCTAAAACGGAAGTGACGTGTTTTGGTGAATTGTCAAAATCTGCTTGGGTCATGTAAACCCCTTCGGTGACATATCCAAAAAACTGTCCAATAGGCAAGCCGACTTGGGTAATATGGGTGTAATTACCTTCCCCACTTCTCCCCGTATAAATGGGATCATTATTCTCGTTGAGCGCAAGTACTATATTTCGGTTAAAAGCTATATTCAAATTGGTCGTCCACCGAAAATCACCAGTCAGATTTTCGGTATTTACAGCAAATTCGATCCCGCGATTCCTGATTTTTCCAGAATTGATAATCACATTGCTAAATCCAGAAGACAAGGGAATTTCAGAATCGTAGAGCATCCCCTGTGTAATGCGATTATAAGCATCTACCGTTAGATTTACACGGTTGTTGAACAATCCCAGATCGATTCCGATATCCAATTGTGCCGATTCTTCCCAAGTAAGGTTTGGATTTCTCAGCGATGTAGGTACTCTACCCCCAACAAGCTGGCCTCCAAATGCATAGTTTGCCGTCGAAATGTTTGAGAGATATGTATAATTACCAATATTAAAATTACCCGACAGACCATAGCTTGTTCTCAACTTCAAATCGCTCAACCAGCTCTTGTCTTTCAGAAATTCCTCCTCGCCTAAACGGTAGGCTATGGCCGCAGATGGAAAGGTACCATATTTGTTTTCGGAACCAAACCTGGAAGAGCCATCTCGCCGGATAGTACCTGTAAAAACCCATTTGTCTTTCAATGAATAATTGACTCTAGCAAAATAAGACAATAGGGCCCATTCTTGTATATCTTGACCCCATGAAGGCAGTAGAGCTGCGGCATTAATGGTTTCAATAAGATCATCGGGGTAATTTGTCGCATTGACCTGAATATTCTCGCTGCGTTCTTTCTGTGCTGCATACCCCACAATGGCATCTATACGGTGACCTGGAGCTATCTCCTTTTCATATGTAACCAAAACTTCGGATAACCAGTTGAAGTTGGAAGATCTATTGGTACCTGAATTGGCAACGTAACTTTGCGGAGGAGCATTGATACCCCCTACAAAACTTGGGTTAAACACAAATCCTGAACCAGAGCTATAATCTACATTAAAATTGTAACGTGCTTTTAGCCCATCTATAATTTCTACTTCTGTAAAAGCCCCACCCAAGCCCCGAAACAGCTTTTGTGTTGTACCGCCAAACTCCAGTTTATTTAATGGATTAGGTCCGCTATACATGCCTGTAGACGTGATGTAAGGAGTCCTATTCCCAGATTCGTCGTATACCGGTACAATTGGACTCAACCATAAACTACTCGTTAGCACATCTGTAAAACTGGATTCAAAATTATTTACAAGCTGTGTAGAATAGGTTGGGGCTAGATTTAAACCCACTTTAACGCGTTTACTTATATCACTATCTATATTTGCCCTGACTGAAATGCGATCGAAACCCGTATAGCGCAAGGTACCTTCCTGATTCATGTAGCCCAATGAAAATGCGTAACGTGAGTTCTCTGAGCCTCCATTCACGCTAGCATTGATATTACTTTGAGGAGCTGTGCGGAGAATCACATCGTACCAATTAGTACCTTCGCCGTACTGACTTGGGTTTCTGTATTCTGACGGTATGTCCTCTTCGCCTGCCACCAGCCCTCTTGAAGCAAAATCATCCTCGATAATTTCTCTCCTGAAACGAGCAAATTCTTCCCCATTCAACATGGTTGGCCTTCCCTTTTGGGGCACCTGTTGAAAACCAGAATAAGCCGTGACATCTACACGTGGTTTGCCTGAGCTGCCCCGTTTGGTTGTAATAACAACGACACCGTTGGAGCCTCGTGAGCCATATATTGCGGTAGAGGAAGCATCTTTCAATACGGTAATAGATGCTATGTCATCAGGATTTAACAGATTGAGCGGGTTTGTCACCCGGCCACCAGATGATGTTAAGGGAAATCCATCTACTACAAAAAGGGGATCGTCTCCTGCTCCAATAGATCCGGATCCTCTTATTTTTATCTGAGATCCACCTCCTGGAGTACCTGTGGCAGTTCTGATCTGTACCCCAGCAACCTGCCCTGTAAGTTTTTGATCCACACCTACAACCGGCATGTCTTTTATAACTTGCTGGGACACCGTGCCTATCGACCCTGTAAGATCTTTCCGCTGCTGGTTGCCATAACCTATGACCACCACTTCATCCAGCCCCTCGGCAGCGACATCTAAGATTACATCAATCTTTTGGACATTGCCAACCGTAATTTCCTTCTCTTGATAACCGATTGTTTTAAAAACGAGTATTTTCCCCTTTTCGGCAGTGATTGAATAAATTCCATTTGCATCTGTACTCGTTCCTTGCTTAGTGCCCTTAACGAATACGGAGACTCCTGGGATCGGGCCTTGACTATCCGAGACGGAACCCGTGATTGTGGTCAATTCTTGACCATTCGCATTTAAGGCTACTATAAGAAAAAACAAAAACAGCCCTAAACTTCTACATTTTCTGCTGATATAACGCATCATAATTTGGTTTAATTTTAAGTTTTACAGTTAACTCTTGGTTTAGATAAAGGTAACTCCATCTATATCATTATAGCATCCTGCGCTATCCTGAAATCCATCCTGCGCTGTCCTGTAACCGCGAAGGTTTTATGTTCACAAAAACAACCCTTCCATTTCACATTCCAGAAAAAAAGGAGGGAGCGGCAATATTACTTGGGGGTAGGTAATGTTGCCACCACAATATGGAATTTAATAGTTCACCCAAAGGTCAACTGATAAAAACGAAATTGTTTAATTTTCTTAGCTCCGAAGTTGGCTGAAGATATTGCGTAAAACCATTGGCCAAAGCCGTGCGCATCTCTAAATTTCGCGCTAGTTATAAATTCAAAATCCAAGCGTTCTCTCCGCTTGGATTTCTATAGACAGATTTTGTTCTGAAGTTTTTTAGCATTTCTGAACAAAGAGATCACCTCCATTCAAACTCGTACGTACCAGCAACAAGCTGCTGGTTATCTACTCCAAGCGACCTTTTACCTTCGTAAAGCTTTCGCCCGTCGTTCTCCGGCAACTTCAAGGTTGCCCGGCTATTGGCAGGTACCTTAATTTGTAGCAAGACCTTCTTGCCCTTTCTCGCCCAAGCGGTTTTTATCTCCCCTTGTGGTCCTACGTGGGATGCCTCAAAAGTGTCCAATCCTGTCACGAAATTGGGTTCCAGCAATATATGTTCAAACCCGGGATGGTCGGGGTCTGGCTTGATTCCACCTATGCCCTTATATAGCCAAGCACCTATCTCGCCAAACATGATATGGTTCATGGAAATATCACTTGCCGAACCGATATCCCAATTCTCATAGAGCGTTGTAGCCCCGTTTCTGATCCACCAACCCCATGAAGGATAGTCGTCCCTTGAAGCCAATTTATAGGCAATATCGGCATAGCCATTTTCGCTTAAGGCATTTAGTACCGACTTGGTGCCCAATAAGCCAACATCTAAACGGAAATCATCTGCAGCAACGCGGTCGGCCAAGTTCTTTGCCACTTTAGCTTTGAGTTCTTCCGGTACCACGCCCCAATACAGGGGCATACTCAATTCCGTCTGCAAGCCCTGTCCATATATACCTGTTTCGGTATTCAGATATTTTCGATTGATCGCTTCTTTTATCTTGTTGGCCAGTTGGCTATAGGTATCATAGTCTCCCTCCTTTCCAAATAGCTTAGCAGCCTTGGCTAAGATGAGGGCATCCACATAGTAGTAAATGGATGATGACAGCTCAACGGGAGACTTTGATTTTACCGGCACCCAGTCGCCCAGTCCCCAAGTAGTCAGCCCATCTGGATATAGGCGGTCAATATAATCTACATATTGCTTGAGCGGTAAATACGAATGACGCAATAGCGTGCTGTCACCATAAAACAAATAAATATTCCATGGTATAAGGGCAATGGTACTAGTCCAATCGGGGCCATTTCCCCACTCATATCCCCAACCGCTAGTGGGAATAATAGAAGGCAATACACCATTCGGTTGTTGCTCGTCCCGATGATCAGCCAACCACTTTTCGTAGATGGTAATGCCATCAAAGTTGTACAGTCCTGTTTCGATGGCTATATGGGCGTCGCCCGTCCAACCGTTCTTCTCCCGTTGCGGACAGTCTGTGGGATAGCCGAATAGGTTGGACAGGTAAGCGCTGTTGGTCGCTTCCCAAATTTTGTTGATCAATGGATTGGAAGAATGGATATTGCCCTTTACCGGCACATCGCTATGCATAAAGTAGCCCGACAAACTTTCCTTGTTTAAAGATATGGGCGCACTACTGGTCACCTCCACGTACTGAAAACCTTTATAATTAAATTTGGGCATAAAATGGTCTTCTCCCTTGCCACTGAGGATAACGATATCTGTCTGAAAAGGATCCTTATCGTCCTTAGGCCTATAGTGTTGATCGATGTTGGAAATATCGACATGCCCATTTTCATAGAGGCGTTCTCCATGCTTCAATCGCAATACCGTACCCTCCTTTCCCTTAACTTTTATTTCACTCACACCGGATATGTTTCTTCCCAAGTCGAACACGTAGGTGGTATCATTGATCTTATGGATGCTCTTGGCTATAATCTGTTCTACATTGCGTATAGGATGCATCATTTGGGATACGATATGTTGTGACGGTGCAGCCCTGTGCACGATATCTTTCCATTTACTGGCATCAAAATCGGGCCTATTCCATCCCGGCTGCTCCAAACGGGCATCGTAGTGCTCGGCCGTGTAAATGCTGTTAAAGACGATTGGACTCAGGTTTGTCTTCCAACTTTTATCGGTAACGATGGTCTCTATGGTACCATCTTCATAGGTAATCCTTAGATCCAGACAGAATGTTGGCCTTGCTCGCCAAGGAGCTTTATCAAAAAACCACACAGCCGTAGATTGATGGTTATACCACCCATTGCCCAATAATACGCCGATGGCATTTTCACCTTGCTTCAGCTGCTTGGTTACATCATAAGAAACATATAAGTTTCTTCGATCAAAACGGGTATAGGCTGGATCAAGGCGATGATTTCCCACTTTCTCGCCATTGAGATATAACTCGTATAAACCTCCCACGGCAATATAGGCACGGGCAGATTTGATCTTTTTATTCGATGTAAATTGCTTTCGAAAATAGGCAGCGGGTTTCACTTCAATACCTTGATTGTCGGAGATCCATGCCCCTTTCCAGTTGCGTTCGTTCATCATCCCCGTTTCGAAAGAGGAAATGATAGTTGAAGAGGTCTTTTCCCCATCCCTGTCCCAGACATCCAGTCGCCAATAATATTTAGTAAAAGGTTTTAGCAATTTTCCTGCATACGATGCCCTATTTTGTGATGACAGCCATTTACCTGTATCCCAGAGTTCCCCAATTCCTTTGGCCAGACCCAACGAATCCGTGCTCACTTTGATCTGATAGGCCGACTGCATGGCATCACTCCTATCATCAGAAAGTACCCAACTAAACCGTGGGTGTTCTACGTCTATTCCTATGGGATTTTGCAAATGCTCCACCTTGAATGCCGTAATAGCTATTCGTGTTTGCGCAACAGACAGATGGTCTAAAGGCACAAGCAAAAAGAGGAAAATAACTCTAATAAGTGACTTTAACATAAAACAAAAATATGATAAGGTGACATCTTCAAAGATAACGTTTTTATTGCAGCCTATTTTGCTTGTAAAAGCACATCTGCCTATGCTCTTCTCAGGAGGGCACTGTATTGGCCGTGTAGTACTTCAGTTCAATAATATCCTGGGGCAGGTCATGGCTATTCCAAGCCTCATGTATGGCCAGTGCCGCTCCCATGGCTGTACCTTGAGCCATGGATGCCGCATAGACCTCCATCGCGGGGAAGGCATCTGCCAATAAGGCCATATAAATGGCATTTTTCCCAAACCCTCCGTCTACGAACAAACGGGTAGCTTTTCCCGCGTCGTTGATCACGAGTTTCGTCGCCTCGTACTGCGCTGCCACCAAATCCATCATCAATTGGTGATAGGCTTCCTCGCTGGACGTAAAATCGTTCAAGTCCCTTTTGGAAAATCGCTCTAGCCCTACCTTGTCCACGACCATTTCCCCATCGTACCTTTTCAGGAGTTGTTGGTGCAGCACCCTGTTGTAGGGCATGGAACGAAAGCGCGCCGTAGACACGCCAAAATGGGCCGCTATACGTTTGGACTGCAGTTCGTGCTCGTGCCCCGCAAACAAACGCGACGCCTTCACTGGACTGCCCATATATTGCAAGTAGCACAAGCAATCTTGCTTGAGTTCTTCCACGGTAAGTGGAGCATCATTGAAAGGATTAAGGCTAATGCACCAGGTGCCCGTAGACAAAAGAACAAATGGCTGGTGAAAACTCATGAGGTAGGGTATCAAGGCTGCCGAACTGTCGTGAAAACCTGCTCCCACCACGTAACCACTACCCGGGAATGAGGGAGTATAGATCTGATTGTATGCGACTATTGGGGCCAGTTTTTCGTTCAATCGCTCCTTACAGACCCAGCTGTGGTAGTCTTTCTTGACAAAATCCCACAACTGCGTATGGCAGCCTATGCTCGTCATATCAGAATACAACTGTCCAGAAATGAGGAAACTCATATATTGTGGCAAGTGCAGCGCGCAGTGCATGCGTTCGAATATTTCGGGCTGCTGATATTTCAACCGATAGAGTTGCATGCCCGAATTGAGACTGCCCAATGTAGGTGAGGCCGTCTGCAAGGCAATTATTTCTTCTTCACCATATTCCGCATAGAATTTATCATGTATTTCTTCCGGCAAGGGCTTCAAGTAATTATATAGGGGGGTTAAAGGATTTCCTCGTTCGTCTATATATACCAAGCTAGCGCCATAAGTAGAAAAATTAATCGCCTTGACCTCGTACTTGGGCTGGCGAAAAACCTCCCGTAGCGAGTCGAACACCGATAAGCGCAAGCTATCCAAATTATCGCAAGGAAAACCATCTTCGTCTACGGTTTCAATAAATCGGGCGGTGCGTTCAAATACCAACTCATACTGTTCGTTGAACAGGAAGAGTTTCTTATTGGTCTTTCCAACGTCAAAAATGGCTATTACCGGAATGGACATTTTTTCTTAAATTTTTAGATTGACGACTGACGATTGAAAGGAAATCTGTAATCGTCAATCGTACACCATAAATCCTACAATCCCGTAGCAACCGTTTTCAAGCCTCTTTCCTTGATCAGCTCATCCCTCACGCCCAATGCCCGATATAGTCCCAAAGGAGACAATGCCCCTCCGCTGCGCAAGCGAGCCTCGGCAACCAAAGGACGTACGTCCGTTCTGAACGCCTGTTGCAAGATTTCCTGCGCGCCAGCCACGTCGTTTTTCTCCTGTGCTGCTGCCAACGCCGCTCTATCTACCAAGAGTGCTTGAGCATAGGCAATCATGATAGCCTCTACCGACTGCAATAAATCTTCCAACGGATCTTTCACGTTATGCGAGGCATCTATCATCCACCCCAAGTCAGAAGCATGATTCATTCTCCTATCATCCATCCCGTCCACTAGCTCACTGAAAATCAAGAACAACTGATAGGGCTTGAGGCTCCCTGCCGTCAGGTCATCGTCGCCGTACTTGGAATCGTTGAAATGAAAGCCACCCAATTTACCTTCCATCAACAGCAAGGAAACGATCTGCTCGATATTGGCATTGGGCAAATGATGTCCCAAATCGACCAATGTATAGGCCTGTGGCCCCAACTTACTGGCATATAAGTAAGACTGCCCCCAATCACCTACCGTTGTAGAATAGAAGTTGGGTTCAAAAGCCTTATATTCCACAAACATTTTCCAATCGGACGGAAGGGCAGCATATACCTCTTCCAAGCTTTCTAAAGTACGCTGAAAGGCATTCCTGAAATTCAACTGCCCTGGAAAGCAGGAACCATCAGATAGCCATACTGTCAAAGATTTGGAGCCTAGCTCCACCCCATGTCTGATGACGTCAATGTTGTGGTCTACAGCCTGCTTGCGTACGGCTTTGTCCACATGCTGCATCGATCCAAATTTGTAGCTCAAAGCCTGATCAGGCTGATCCTGGAAAGTATTGGAATTCATAGCATCAAAGGTCAATCCATATTGTGCGGCCAACTGGCGAATGGCGGCATAGTCTTCCGGAATGTCCCATGGAATATGCAGTGAAATGGCTCCCGAAGATTGATTGAGTTTGTGAAGCAGGCCTATATCGGCCATCTTTTCTTCCAGATTTCTTGGCTCTCCCCCACCGGAAAAACGGGCGAACCGTGTGCCCCCTGTGCCCAGTGCCCAGCTCGGTATGGCAATCTGAAAAGCAATCAGCTTCTGTACCAACTCATCAAAATTCGCTATCTCCGAACGCAAAAACTCGGCTTTGCGTTGATGCTCTTTGTTGTTTATATGGTTATATTCATCTATCCTATACTGCTCGATGATCATAATTTTGTTGTTTTTGGTTACCGTAAAATTAGTTATTTTTCATCAATTTCATTCGTTATCTCACAAAGGCCATGGCCACGCCGCCATCCACATTGAGCACATTGCCGGTCGACTTGTTGAGCAAGCCCCCGATGAATACAAAGCAAGCATTGGCAATATCCTCTGGCAAGATGATCTCGTTCAACAAGGTACGCTTGGCGTAATAGGCAGGCAACTCGGCCACGGTGATGCCGTAGGCTTTTGCGCGCCCCTCGGCCCATGCCCCTTCCCAGATCTTGCTGTCCGATATGACCGCATCGGGATTGACCACGTTCACACGGATATGATCCTTGCCCAGCTCGGCCGCATTGAGGCGACTTAGGTGCAGCTGTGCCGCCTTTGCCGACCCGTATCCCGCATTGTTTGGTCCAGACACCAAGGCATTCTTGCTGACGATGTTCAATACGTCACCGCCCAAGTCTTGCTTGCGCATGATGGCTACGCCATGCTGGGTTACTTTAAATTGCCCTTTCACCAATACATCATATAGTAAATCCCAATCCTTGTCAGTATGTTCTTCCAAAGGCTTGGAAATGGAAAGTCCCGCACAGTTGACCACCACATCCACACCGCCAAAGGCCAAACTACCGATCGCATAAGCAGCAACGATATCTATATCACTGGTTACGTCCAGCTTTGCCGCCACGGCAGCGTCCTTGCCATAAACAGATAGAAATTCCTCCTTGGCTTTTTCCAAACGATCTGCATCGTTGTCATTGAGCACCACGACCGCACCTTCCTCCACAAATTTTTTGGCGATGGCCTTGCCTATACCTCCTGCACTGCCCGTTACCAGCGCTATTTTACCAGAGAGCGCCTTGGGTTTGGGCATACGCTGCAACTTCGCTTCTTCCAACAGCCAGTATTCAATATCAAACGCCTCCTGCCTGGGCAGGGACGTATATTCCGAAATAGCCTCTGCCCCCTTCATCACATTGATGGCATTGGTATAAAATTCGGCTGCTACCCTTGCCGTCTGCTTGTCCTTGGAAAAAGAGAAAAGCCCGACACCCGGATACAGGATGATAACCGGATTCTTATCGCGAATGGCAGGGCTATTGGGATGTTTACAGGTCTCGTAGTACTGCGCGTACATGGCACGGTAGGCCTCAAAGGCCGGCACCAGCTGCTGCTTCAGCTGCTCGGCATCGGATAGATCTGCATCGGGCGCCAGTTCGAGTACCAAAGGACTGATCTTGGTACGTAAAAAATGATCCGGACAACTCGTGCCCATAGGAGCAAGTCTATCCAAATCATTGGAATTGATATATTCCAGCACCCGCTCGTCATCAGTAAAGTGGCCTATCATATGGCGTTCTGACGAGCACAAGCCCCGCAGAACAGGCGCTAGTGCTGCTGCTTGTTCCTGCCGTTTTTCCGCAGGCAAGCTCTCTATCCGTTGTCCACCAAAGACAGGTCCTTTCTTTCCGTAATTTTCTTCCAAAAATGCAGCACATTGCTCTATGACGTCCAAAGTATTGACATAACTTTCATAAGCGGTATCGCCCCATGTAAAGAGTCCATGGGATCCCAACATGATACCGCGTATCCCGGGGTTTTCATCCAGGCATTGCTTCAGTTGAAGCCCCAGATCGAAACCGGGCCTCTGCCAATCTACCCAACCGATAGTTCCCTTAAAAAGTTCTTTCGTGATTTGTTTGCCGTCCTTGGCAGCGGCAATGGCAATGGCCGCATCGGGATGCAGATGGTCTATGTGCTTGAAAGGCAAAAAGCCATGTAAGGGTGTGTCGATAGACGGTGCCTTGGATGAAAGGTCAAAGATACAATGGTCAAACAAAGCGACCATTTCGTCTTCTCCGTCCTTCCCTGGATATATCTTCTCCAAATTGCGCAATTTATCCACATAAAGCGCCGCCAGCCCACTCTTTTTTAGCGTACCGAGGTCGCCGCCCGATCCTTTGATCCACATCACTTCCACCTCTTCGCCCGTCAATGGGTCAATGGACCGTACCTTGCAACTCGTATTGCCTCCCCCATAGTTGGTAAGCCTAAGATCGGCCCCCAATAAATTGGAACGGTAAATTAATAGTGCTACTTCATCGCCAGCCAGGCTAGTGGCATACTGTTCGTCCCACAGATAGCTTACGTGCTTATAGCCTTCCTTATTTTTAATATTCAACATAGTATTTACGATATATCCATTTACTTTTTATCCCTATTATAAAGATTTAGCTTCGCTCAAGCTTTATATTATATTTCCTTGGCAAAACCCACCAAAAGCACGGAAACAATGATAACTGCTATTCCAGCGACAATGGTGGCATAGGTTTTTCTGGAAACCCCTTTCCATTCCTTCAATATTACCCCCCAGGCATTGGCCAGCAGTATGATAAAGGCCATGTGCAATATCCAGGAACTGGCGCCATTGCCCAGCTTGCTTTCGCCCATACCGTAAAAGAAGAACTGCAGATACCACATGGTGCCTCCCAAGGCACATAGCAAAAAGTTACGCCCCCTTGGCGTCTGTCTGTCAAAGTAATCTTTATAGCTTTTATTTCGCCAGAGTAATGCAGCGCAATAGATGAGATTGGTAGTGATACCTCCCCACAAGACTACGATATAAGTCACATTGTTCTGGAACAAAAATTCGCCCTGATTAGGATGAACCGCCTTCCAAAGCTCATTGGCTACATTGGCCATAGGCTTGCCGGCTTCCAGGCCAAAATTGAAGCAGGCACTCAGTGCCCCCGAAATCACGGCGACCAAAAGTCCCAATCCCAAATTGAATTCCTTATTGCCACTGGCATCGCTATGGCCGCCCAGCTCCTTCTCTTTACGCACACCAGCTCTACCGCAGAGGTACACGCCCAAAATGCACAGGGCCAAGCCTAGCAAGGTGATGACTCCCCAATTGGTAGTAAAGTACAACGCGATTCCCTCTTTTCCCATAGTAGGATAGAATTCGTAATAAATAGAAGGGAGCAAGGCCCCAATGACCATACTGAGTCCCAGAATGATGCTGCTACCCAACGAAACGCCCAAATAGCGCACGCCTAGCCCATAGGTGAGGCCACCTATGCCCCACAGCACACCATATAGATAGGTATATCCTAGGGTACTACTGTCGGTATTCCTGATGATTTCCCCAAATTGTGGTATGGTGAGCCATGCGGCCACAAAGGGCGCTATAAGCCAGGAGAAAAAACCACCCAATATCCAAAAGCTTTCCCACGACCAGCCCTTGACCTTTTTGTACGGCACATAGAAGCTGCTGGAAGCGCCCCCCCCGATGAAATGAAATATAACCCCCAATAATGCTTGCATAATCTACGTTTACGGTTTCTGTAAGCCAATATCAGGGGTTTGACCTATTAAACTGTCATGGACTATCATGCGGCTCCGCCTATTCATGAAGGTTTATTACTAACGGGAAGGGTTATCACTTTGCTTTATTAACAGCCGTAATGGATCAACGTGATCAATAGCAAAAATTGATAAAAAGATTATTCCATGCTTCTCTTACAAAGGGAAAATAAAGATCGGGAGTTGCTCGCTGCAGGCCACTTAGTGAGAAATATGGCGAAGCGACAGAAAGGGTTCAGCGATAGTAGGAAAAGCAGCAGATATTCTTATCTTCGATAAACAAACCAATGTGTATAATGGGGAGTACCATCACTAGTTATTTCCGTCATTATTCCAAAATGATATCAAATTGACACAGGACTTCCTTAAACAAGATTTGGGCCTATACAACATTGATTGTATTTAGAACCAAAATAAAAAATGGACAATGACAGTAACGAAAAAGAATAAACCAATTCGGGTGCTTGTAGTCGGCTGCGGCAATATGGGGACTTCACATGCACAAGTTTACCATGAATCGATAGATTTCGAGATCTGCGGACTGGTATCAAGGGGTACAAGCAAGGAAAAACTCAACCTGTTGCTGGGTGGGGAATACCCGCTGTTCTCGGACTATGCCGAAGCATTGAAATCTACGGCCCCCGATGCCGTGTGTATTTCCACCTATCCGGACACACATGAGGTCTATGCCATCATGGCGATGGAAAACGGCAGCCATGTGTTTATAGAAAAACCCCTAGCTGATACCATAGAAGGTGCTGAACGCGTAGCAGCTGCGTCCAAAAGGACCGGAAAAAAACTAGTGATAGGCTATATCCTACGTTACCATCCCTCCTGGCAGCAATTCATTGCGCTAAGCGGACAGCTGGGCAAGCCATTGGTGATGCGCATGAACCTCAACCAACAGAGCCATGGCTATATGTGGAACGTGCACCGCAATCTCATGAAAAGCATGAGCCCCATAGTTGATTGTGGTGTTCACTACATCGACGTCATGTGCCAAATGGTAAATAGCAATCCAGTACAGGTGCACGCCATAGGGGCTAGACTCACCGATGATATCCCTGCCGATAACTATAACTATGGCCAATTGCAGATCCGTTTTGCAGATGGTTCCGTAGGCTGGTACGAGGCGGGATGGGGACCAATGATCAGCGAAACCGCATTCTTTATCAAGGACGTTATCGGCCCTAAAGGCTCTGTATCTATCGTGGCTAAGGAAGCCACCAAAAGTGGTAAGTCTGATTCGGTAGCCTCGCACACCAAAACCGAGTCGCTACGCTTCCATCATGCCCAGACGGATGAAGACAATGAATTTGTAAAAGAAGACACTTGGATAGACCTGACAGATGAACCTGACCATCAAGAACTTTGCAAACGCGAGCAGCTTTTTTTTCTGAAAGCGATACTGGAGGATATCGACTTAACCAGCCTTACGGAAGATGCCTTGAATAGCCTCCGCATTGCCTTTGCCTGCGACGAATCGGTAAAAACCGGAAAAATTGTTACTTTAGTGAAGTAAAATCTCATGGAAGAATTTACAAAACTAATTCCAATTAGACCCAAATTTAGCGCTATATATATTGCAAGTAGATCTCAATAATAAATTAGACAACAGCAAACATGAAAGAAAAACCCACCTCAAGACGTGATTTCATAAAAAAATCCGCCTTGGCCGCAGCAGCCTTCACCATCGTTCCCCGGTTCGTACTTGGCGGAACGGGCTACTTGGCTCCTAGCGATCATTTGACAAAGGGCATTATCGGGGTAGGTTCAATGGGACGGGGGCATTTCAACTATGCCGGCACCAGGACCGTAGCCATCTGCGATGTGGACAAACGCCACTTGGCCATCGCCATGCAACAACTGAACGACAGTGGTGTGAAGCAATTGGCAGATTTTCGAGACCTCATTCAGCTACCAGAGGTAGACATCGTACATATTGCCACGCCACCCCATTGGCACGGCATCATGGCAGCAGAGGCTGCCCGCGCGGGAAAGGACATCTGGTGCGAAAAACCCATGACTCGCACCATCGGCGAAGGAAAGCGCGTCAAAGAGGCGATACAACAACATGGACGTATCTTCAGGCTCAATACCTGGTTCAGGTTCAAGGACAATTTTTACGGCATGGGCGTGCCGGTAAAGAAGATCAAAAAATTGGTAGACTCGGACCTGCTGGGCTGGCCACTGAAGGTGACGGTAAGTCGGCATACGGGTTTTGATTGGAAATTTTACTGGGTAGGGAAGGAAAATCTCGCGCCCGAACAAGTGCCTGCCGAGTTGGATTATGACATGTGGCTGGGTCCGGCACAATACAAACCCTATAATACGCACCGCGTACACCAGACTTTCCGTGGCTATTGGGATTACGATGGCGGCGGACTGGGAGACATGGGCCAGCATTACATAGATCCTCTACAATATTTCCTGGGGAAGGATAACGAAAGCCCCATCTCGGTGGAGATAGATGCACCTCAACAACATAGCGACGCAGTAGGTACTTGGAGACGTATTGAGTACACCTATGCCGACGGCTGCAAGATCATACTAGATGGAGAGGGCAAGGACGAGAACATTCCTTATATCGATGGCCCAAATGGCAAATTGTATCCCGGTTTTCTGTCTAATATTCCAGATCTGGAGAACAAGCTTGCTGCTTTTCCCGAGCCAGAGGAACAAGTGGTAGACTTTGTAGAAGCGGTAAAGACAAGGCAGAAATTTGCCCTTAATGAAGATAATGGACACCGCTCCTGCACCTTGGTCAATATGGGCCTAGTAGCACTCCGGTTGGGAAGGCCCTTAAAGTTCGACCCAGAAAAGCAGCTGTTCGTTGATGATGAAGCGGCCAACCGCCTCGTTAACCCACCATTGCGCGGTCCATGGACCATTTAAACCGAGACATAAACTAAATCAGTGCACTTAATGAAAAATCACCTATATACTTCTTTGCTGTTTTTTATGCTCGCCCCTAGTTGGACGATGGCACAGCAAGACGACAAGCGTACCTCTACCACCAAAATTGCAGATCTATTGGCTACCCAACCATCGGAGAACGCCAGTAAATTGAATGCGGCATTCGGTCAGCTCGATGGTTTCACGAGCTCAGATATTAGTGCTTTGCTCTTGCAACTAAAACCGCAAGGTGGCGACAATGCCAAGATAGAATATGCTACCAACAGCTATTCCTACTATGTGATGCAGCCCGGAAACGAAGCCCTTCGTGCCAAGTTTGTACAAGGAGCATTGGATGCTCTGAACAAATTGTCAGACAAGGACAACAAAGGTTTTGTTCTTAACCTATTAGCAAATGCGGCGAAAGATGACGCGATTTCTGTCATTTCGGTTTACCTGCAAGATAGGTACCTAGCCGACCGAGCTGCACGTGCCTTAGCCAATATAGGCACCTCGGAAGCAGATGTGGCATTGACTACTGCATTGCCAAAAGCAGAGGGAAGGAACATTTGCTATCTATTGCAAGCAATTGGCGATGCAGGTTATACCCAAGCAGCGGGCACGGTAGCTTCTTATGCTCAGGCAGATGACCGGGACGTGAGAAAAACTGCTCTTTACACCTTGGCAAAATTGGCCGATCCGGCGTCAGAAGCCATCTTACGCACCAAAGCTAGTGAAGCCAATCTTGGTTACGATGAATCTAATGCCACTGCCTCTTACATTAATTATGCCTATAACGCATTTGCAAAAGGCAATCTCGAATTGGCAGAAAAAGTGGCCAAGACCTTATCATCGGCAGACAAGGAGCAAATATCAACACGTATTGCGGCAATGGACCTTTATACCCAAATACAAGGCAAACAGTACCTGCCCAGCTTGTTGAACGCGGCCAGGGACAAGAACATTGCCTATAGCATTGCTGCCGTAGAGTTGGCACGGCCATATATCAAGGAACGTGAAGTGGTAGCTTGGGGCAAAACATTGAAAAAGACAAGCCTAGAAACGCAGTCCGCAATCCTTAAAACCTTGGCAAATACAAAAGAACCAGCAGCCCTTCCTTATATCGAGAAAGCTTTAAAAAGCAAGGACAGCTTGGTAAAGGTCACAGCCATCAAAGCATACGGCAAATTGCAGGGAGAAGAAGCAGTACCTGTCCTGCTCCAATTACTTTCACGGGCCAACGGCGGTGAAAGGCGAGCCATTGAAGAAACCTTACTGGCGCTAAAAGGAGATGGCGTATCAAATAGGCTAACGGCCGCACTCGGCAACTCCGCCCCTTCAGATCAAGTTGTACTATTATCTGTATTGACGAACAGAAGGGCCAACGAAAGCTTCCCCCATGTGCTCGATTTACTAAAAAGCGGGGACATAGCGGTAAAGCAAGCTGCCTTTTCCGCCTTACCTGCTGTTGCAAGAGCCGAAAACCTACCCACTTTGCTCTCTCTTCTTTCTACTGCCGAGGCAGGTGAAAAGATCGGTCTGGTACAAAAGGCTATAGTGACTGTCGTGGCAGGCAGCCAACAGAAGGAACAGCACATTCAAGCACTGCTTACGGCCTATGAGCAGGCAAATCCCACACAAAAAGCACCTTACCTAAACGTATTTTCAGGCATCGGTGGTGAAGAAAGCCTAACCTCAGTGGTACATGCACTTGAAGACAATGACAGAACATTGAAATCGATTGCCGTAGAGGCCCTTTCCAATTGGAATGACAGAGCGGCTCTGCCCGAACTGATCAAGCTTAGCCGAACCACAACGGACACAACACAATTGGAGCTTGTGGTCGATGGCATCATAAGACTTATCGCAAAAAGCGAATTTCCTGCTGAGCAGAACGTCCTCCTATTGCGCGATGTGATGGAAAGGGCGCAAAATATAAGGCAGAAAAAACAGATACTAAGTACCTTGAGTCAAAACAAAACTTACAATTCACTGATTTTTGCTGGTAAATTTCTGGACGACCCGGAATTGAGTTCAGCAGCGGCAATGGCTGTGCTCAATATAGCGCTTGACAACCCTTCCCTATACGGCACTGAGGTAAAGCAACTATTGGATAAAACAGTAGATGTGCTGAGTGGTCAAGACAGCGATTACCTAAAACAGGCGCTATTGAAACATATTGCCGAACTACCGCGCGATCAAGGCTTTGTTACCCTATTTAACGGGGAAGACCTTAAGGGATGGAAAGGGCTAGTGGAAAATCCCATTAAAAGAGCTGAGATGAGTTCCGCAGAACTGGAGACCGCGCAGGCTAAGGCCGATGAAGCAATGCGCAGCGGTTGGTATGCGAAAGATGGCGTACTTTACTTTAACGGTAAGGGAGACAATATCGCCACCGTAAAACAATATGGCGATTTTGAAATGCTGGTCGACTGGAAGTTGAGCACCGTAGGCAAAGAAGGTGATGCGGGCATCTACCTAAGAGGTACACCACAGGTACAAATATGGGACACTTCACGTGTAAACGTGGGAGCGCAAGTGGGATCGGGAGGACTGTACAACAATCAGAAAAACGAAAGCAAACCATTGAAAGTGGCAGATAATGCGTTGGGCGAGTGGAATACCTTCCGTATCATCATGAAAGACGACAAAGTCACCGTTTATCTGAATGGAGAACTCGTAACCGACAACGTAACCTTAGAAAATTATTGGGACAGAAGCCAAGCCATATTCCCGATAGAACAGATCGAGTTGCAGGCGCACGGCACGGAAGTGGCCTATCGAGATATCTACATTAAAGAAATATCGAGAAAAGAAGTTTTCAAGCTAAGCGACAAGGAAAAAGCGGAAGGCTACCAAGTCTTGTTCGATGGTACAAACCTGGATGCTTGGATGGGTAATACAGATGCTTACGTCATCAGTAACGAAGGTACGCTGGCCTGTTATCCGCAAAAAGGATCGGGCGGAAATCTTTATTCCAAAGAAGAGTACGGCGATTTCGTCTACCGTTTCAGTTTTCGGCTCACTCCTGGAGCAAACAACGGCATCGGTATAAGAGCTCCCTTGGAAGGTGATGCCGCCTATGTGGGTATGGAGATACAGGTACTCGATAACGAGGCCGAGATATACAAAAATTTAAAGGAATACCAATATCACGGTTCCGTCTATGGCGTGATTCCCGCAAAAAGGGGCTATCTCAACCCTATAGGTGAATGGAACGAACAGGAAATCTATGTAAAAGGCAACAAGATAAAGGTGACATTGAATGGCACGGTAATACTCGATGGAGATATTGCCAGTTCATCCAAGAACGGTACGTTGGACGGTCGTGACCATCCAGGACTCCACCGAAAAAATGGTCACTTGGGTTTCCTGGGGCATGGATCCGAAGTACATTTTAAGGATATCAGGATAAAAAGATTATAGACTTCTTTACAAAATGGCGAACAGTATAAGTCGTCCAAAGAAAGAGTCGACTCTACAACACCAAAAATAAATTAAGCATTATGAACAATAGGATGAAAATTTACTCCCTGGCCCTAGTAGCAGCTAGCCTGGCTTCTTGTCAATCAAACTCAACCCGTCAGGAAAACAACGCAGACAGCACGGAAAACCTTGTGCAGTCAGATACGATCCAAGGCCAATGGATCGACCTCTTTGATGGGCAATCCCTTGCTGGATGGCACGGCTTCAATAAGACAGAGCCTGTCAAGAACTGGGAAGTGCAAGACGGCGTGCTGGCCTGTACAGGAAAAGGAAACAAAGAGGATTTTGGGGGCGATATCGTGAGCGATCAGGAGTTCGGCAATTTCGAGCTGGAATGGGAATGGAAAATAGCCAAAGGCGGCAACTCGGGCGTGATGTACCATGTCATTGAAGATCCCAAATATAAAGCACCTTATGAGACTGGCCCTGAATACCAGATGATTGACGATATTGGATTCCCACAAAAGCTGGAAGAATGGCAGATGACGGGAGCAAATTATGCGATGAACCTAGCTGATAGCAGTCAAAAAGTGCTGAAACCCGTGGGCGAGTGGAATTCGAGCAAGATCATCTACAACAATGGGCACGTGGAACATTGGCTGAATGGGAAAAAGATCGTCGATTTTCAGGAAGGAACCGAAGAGTGGAAGAAGGAAAAATCCGAAGGAAAATGGAAAGATTATCCCGATTATAAGATCACAAATCGTGGCAAGATTGCATTGCAGGATCATGGCGATAGCGCTTGGTTTAGAAACATTCGGATACGTAATTTGTAAACGAACAAGAAACAAGACTGATGCAGGCTTTGTCTAAACCTGCATCATGTCTATTCAATAGAATTCACTTAGATTTAGTTCCCTTTTTCGCCTAGGCGCGCTATTCGGGCATTTTTCAGATTCTGCAATCAAATTATAGCAAGGAAAAATCTTTTTCCTTAACATCCTGCGAGCTCGACCCTACAAAGAGCTTAAAGGCTCCTGGCTCTGCCACATATTGCAACTCGTTGTTATAAAACTTGAGATGCTCGGCGGTGATGTTAAAAGTTATCGTTTTGCTTTCACCAGGCTTCAGGCTTATCTTCTCGAAATGCTTCAGTTCCTTAACCGGCCTTGTAACGCTGCCTACCAGATCACGGGTATAGAACTGAACGATCTCCTTTCCTTCCTTGCTCCCTGTATTGGTGACGGTGATACTTGCAGTGATGGAATCTCCTGCTGCAAAACTATCTTTACTAAGCTGGATATCGCCATAGGAAAAGTTCGTATAACTCAGGCCATAGCCAAATGGATAAAGCGGTTCATTGGAAACATCGAGGTAATTGGAACGGAATTTCTGAAACCACTGCCCTTCACCAAGAGGTCTTCCCGTATTTTTATGACTATAGTAGATAGGCACTTGTCCTACATTTTGCGGAAATGTAGCCGTCAGCTTGCCAGAAGGATTCACATCTCCAAAAAGCACATCGGTAATGGCCTTGGCAGCCTCCGTCCCCCCAAACCAAACATTGAGTATAGCAGGAACGTGCTCCTGTTCCCAAGTCAGCACCAGTGGCCTTCCCGTGAATAGCACCAGCACAACCGGTTTGCCGGTCTTCAATAAGGCTTCAAGCAAATTACGTTGGTTTTCGGGTATGCTAATGTCGGTACGGCTGGAACTTTCGCCACTCATTTCAGAGGCCTCGCCCAAAGCGGCGACTATCACGTCGGCATTGCTAGCGATATTTACTGCCTCTCCAATGATCTCCTCCTCTGGCCTGTTGTCGCGAGGTATCTCCCTGCCAAACATGGTGGCCCGCTCCTGGTACTTGGCATCCGACAGGAGATTGGTACCTAGGCTATGCACAACGTTTACGCTGGTTCCCAGTACCTCTTTCATGCCGGCCAACAGCGATTGCGTGTTTTCCAGATCGGCGTTGACACTCCACGTCCCCGGCATATTGCTTCCCGTATTAGCTAATGGCCCTATAAGAGCTACCGTGCCCGCTTTTTTCAGGGGAAGTGTGTTATTTTCATTTTTTAAAAGGACGAAAGATTCTGCCGCAGCCTGCCTGGCCAAAGCCAAATGTTCCTTAGATAGTATTTCTTTCTTTGCTCTTCCTTCGTCACAGTATTTGTAGGGATCTTGGAATAAGCCCAACTTGTACTTGGCCTCCAAGACCTTTCGACAGGCCCTATCAATATCGGCCTGTGTCACCTTGCCTTCATCCAGTGATTTTTTCAGCGTGGTAAGAAAACCTTCGCCCACCATATCCATATCTATTCCGGCTTCCAGCGCACGAGCCGACACCTCCTGCAAATTTCCCAAACCGTGATCTACCAATTCATTGATTCCCGTATAGTCGGTCACGATAAGGCCATCAAAACCCCATTGCCCGCGCAATACATCTTGCATAAGCCACTTATTGGCAGTAGCCGGCGTACCATTGATATCGTTGAACGACATCATCACACTTCCAGCACCAGCATCTACCGCAGCCTTATAGGGAGGCAGGTATTCGTTGTACATCCTGTGCAAGCTCATATCCGTGGTGTTGTAGTCCCTGCCGGATTCTGCAGCACCATAGAGCGCAAAATGCTTGAAACAGGCCATCAGGGTATTGTTTGCCGCCAGATCATGGCCTTGCAGTCCCCTCACCATGGCAGCAGAAATCAAGCTCCCCAAATAGGTATCTTCACCACTACCTTCAGATATGCGTCCCCAGCGCGGATCCCTAGATATGTCCACCATAGGCGAAAAGGCCCAATTGAGGCCATCCGCACTGGCTTCTGTGGCAGCAATTCGGGCAGTCTTTTCTATCAACTCCATATCCCAGGTTGCCGACAGCCCAAGAGGAATGGGAAAAAGCGTCTTATATCCATGAATAACATCTTGCCCAAATATAAGTGGAATCTTGAGCCGACTGTGGTTTACCGCAAGTTCCTGAGTCTTGCGTACCCTCTCTGGTGTGGTGAGACTAAACACACCGCCCACTTGCCCTGCCTTAATCTTGGCTTCCAGATCGCTGTTAACGGCAGAGCCAGTCGTAGCTTCGCCCCCAGTAGGTAAGTTGAGTTGTCCAATTTTTTCCTCTACGGTCATCTTACCCATCAAATCATCGATAAAAGCATTCATATCAACCGCCTTTTCAGTCTTTTGAAGAGCAAGGTTCTTGTTTTTATTGCGTTGCGCAAGCGCCATAGGAGCAGCCTGTACAATAGCCGCTATGGTCAGTATAAGTAGTTTATTCATGTTCATTATCTTATATTATAAAGTATCAAGATGCAATAGCCATGTAAAGCTTAAAGCGGAAAGTCCAAAGCTATTTTAACTACTTTAGTCTTTGAGCTTTGGCCTTTAGTCTCACTTCGCTTGTCTCACATTTACCATCCTATTTGCTCTTCTTCACCTCAGATCTTTCCGATATACCGTTTTCGTTAAAGGCCTCTATTGCAAAATAATAGTCTTGTCCTTTACTGAGGCTTTTGAGTTCCAAAGAATCATTATCATATATCATCCACGAGTTATAAAGCTTATCTGGCGCAATGCCCCATAGGATATTATAACCCTGTGCGTTCTTTTGTTTCTGCCAGGAAATTTTTGCATCCCTACTGTCCGTCTGGCGCTCCACCAGAAATTGGCTAACCTTTGCCGGGGCCTTACCTGTGCCTTTCCCGAAAATACGCAGGCCGGAAAGAGCCAGATGCGGCGTAGGCACATGGATATTGCGGAAACGGATATAGCGCGCTCTGGCCTCCTTTTCCAGCATGACATAATCATTGGGCACATCCGTTCTGTTTTGCTGCTTGTCTACCAGCGTTTGCCAGCTCTTGCCATCCACAGAGCCTTCTATAAGGTATTGGTGATAAAGATTGGGCACCCTGCCGTAAAGCCCAGACTGATAGTCATGGAAATTGACCTGTATGGCCTTTATAGAAGAAGTATGCAAGAGATCGATCTGTACCCATTGCTGCGCATCGCCCTGTTCAGCAAGCCAAAATGTCTTGATATTTTCATCCACTATGTTCGGTGCGGGAAAGCTATCTACCTGCGAAGATACCGTGACGGGTTTATTATACGACAGCAACATCCATCCGGTGAAAGCCCCTTTCTGGTTAACTGCTGCGGGTGCATAATGCGGATAGTCACCAAAATAGGTATCGCTATACATCAATCCATCCGCGTCGAAAAAAGAGGGGAACAGACAAATGCGTCGCTCCCAATTGACATTGACAGAGAGTGCCATGGAACCAAAGTGCCAATACTGCCCTTCTGGCCCTAACACGGTACTACCGTGCCCTGCGCCATTGGCAAAGCCCCCCGGCTTGTAGGCGATGGGATTGTTAGGAGCATACTGATATGGGCCTAAGGGGTGGTCGGCAACGTAGACACCGTCTCCATACACATTAAATTCCGTTCCCGGAGCCGCATACTGCAGGTAATATTTACCATTGTGCTTCGTCATCCAAGGACCTTCTATGTAACCACCTAGGACAGTATCTGTATGATTTTCTCCGAAGCGCTCCCAGCCATGTTGCCGCGCATCTAAATTAAAAAGCTCAAAAGTCTTTTTTGAAGGTCGGAAGCGTTGGTTCTTATCCAATGTTTTGGCCCGTATGGGGTATTGATTGGAGGATCCCCAAAACATATAAGCCTGATCATCGTCGTCGATAAAAATGGCAGGATCTTGCAGGTCATTGAGGATGGCTGGAACGGCTTTCCAATCACCTTTCTTGGGGTTGTCTGTGTACAAGATACTCATAGATCCCGATGGGTCGCCTGCAACATAGAGTACGGAATCCTTATAGTTGTGTGCAGCAGGGGCATTGGAACCTTGAAAATACCATTTTTCTGGCGTAATGAAGGTCCAATTTGTCAAATCTTTGGAATGCCAATAGCCCATAGAGCGGGTGACAAACATATAATATTCCCCGCGGAAGGAAACTACTGCGGGATCGGCTCCCGAACGATAGGATATATCATCGTGCGCATTATAGATCATGTATGTGTAATCCAGATTGAGGGGATTGCAATAGGTACGCTCCTGCTGCGCTTTTGAGCTCAAAGCCGCACCTGTAATAAAAAATAGCAATAAAAAGAAACGTTTCCAATTGTAGGCCATATATCACAAATCTAATAGCTAAAATCGTACATCATCCAATCGGGTGCACGACAAATTTCCGCCTATAGTATGCCGTCACTGCGAGTTGGAACGGCGAAGCAGTCTGGGCGAACAAAAAAGCAGATTGCTTCTTCATTACATTCATCGCAATGACGCTTTTTTGTTCAAATAGGATTTTTGTCGTACAGCCAATCTTAAATCTAAAATCGTAAATCCTACAAAGGATGCTTCGTACTCTTGAATCCCAATTTTTTCAATCCGTCTTTGATCTCCGGTGCCCCCATGAACAATTTCCATAGCAAACCTGTTCGTTCGTTTTCTATCATCACGGGAATGGGGCCCTGATCTATAGCTAGATAACGTTGCGGAAACCAATTGTCCGTTTCACTATAGGCATCGTAAAAGCCATATTTTCCCCATACCTTGCTGCCCAGGCTGTCATATAGATGACGTATCACGTCCATGCTGTACTCAGGCGTATAAGGGTATGACGATAGTGCCGCCGTGGGTGTAATAACACCGTGGTCCTCCTTCGGACTATGGGCGGCATAACCGTTAACGGAATAACTAGCAGTGAGTCCCCAGGCGTTTTTGCCGTATCCCTTAAAGCCTTTGGGGTTCTCGATGCAATACTCCCGCTGTATAAGCGTATGGTTGCGGTTGAGTTCCCAATAGTCGGCATATTGATCGCTCAAGCCTTCCGGATCCAGACCAAGATAGGAGTACTGCGCCCAAAAAAGTGGCCCTACACTACCTTCATGGTAGTTATGGTTGAGCACCACCTTATAGCCGTATTGTTCGGCATTGGATACGATCTTTCCATTTCTGGCCCATCCCTTGTGATACGTGCTTGCCGGTACACCATGTGTGGGCGAGGATGCGGCCAGCACATAGGTAATGAGGCATTCATTATAACCTTCCAAAGGAAAGTTCATTTCCCATCCGTAATTGGGGCTCCAGTGCCAATACAGCACATCTTGGTTACCTTTCCTGTACCAATTCCAATCAATGTCTTTCCAGAGTTTGTCTACCTTCTTTGCAAGTAGTTGCTCTTGCTCGCTGCCTTGGGCAAAGTACTCCCGCACACAGATGAGTCCTTGTGCCATGAACGCGGTTTCTACCAGATCTCCACCATTATCCTTGGTACCAAAAGGCTTTACCTTACCCGTTGGCCCATGCAACCAATGGGGCCAAGCACCATGAAAACGGTCGGCCTTTTCGAGGTAATTGACAATCTTAATCAGGCGCTCCACACCTTCCTGGCGAGTGACGAAACCCCGATCGATGCCCACCAGAATGGCCATGACACCAAAACCCCCGCCCCCAGTGGTTACCACATTATAATCATCTTGCGGATAATCGCCATCGATGTGGATTCGTTCCCGAGCCAGGCCAGAGGTTTCCTCTGCCCCATCCCAAAAGTACTGAAAGGTCTGTTGCTGCACCAGGGTGAGGAGAGAGTCGTTGGAGAGGGGGTCTTGCCCTTGTTCAGTTTGTTCAACTTCCTGCCGCTTTTCACTATTACAGGATGTCACCGAGCCAAACAAAGTGATCAACAATAAGGATATAAGCAGATAGGGATGTTTTTCCATAAGTATTTCTATAGGTCAGGTAAAGCCTATAAAGCATGCAATTGATGCTTTATAGGCCGCATAACATATCGTTAGATTTTAATAATCTGGATTTTGCGTAAGCACACCTCCAGATCTGTCAATTTCTGGTTGGGGAATAGGCAAGAACCTATTTCGGATTTGGTAACCTGTTTTTCCAGCAGCATGAAATGTTTCCACATCTATCCCCCAGCGAACCAGGTCAAAGAAGCGTTCGTTTTCCATGCCTAGCTCCACTTGGCGTTCATGTCTAATGGCTTGGCGCAGCTCTTCTTGATCTCGAGTTGTATACTCAGGCAACACTTCGTTATTGTTTCCCCTAGCCCTTGCCCGCACTTGTTCCAAATACTCCAAAGCAAGATCTGTACTTCCAATTTCATTAGCAGCTTCTGCTGCCATAAGAACCACATCTGCATAGCGGATAACCCTGAAATTGAACCAGGGCCCCTGCCTATTACCTGTTGATCGGCGTATGGATGGATTTGTATAAACTTTCTTGTTCCAGTAAGCTCGGTCCAATCCCCCAGGGATACGTTCGCCATAAGGCGTGTTCACACTATCGGAGTACAAAACAGTTACATCTTTCCGTGGATCATCTTCCTCAAAGGCATTTAATAGAACTTGGTTTGGCACGTTCCAGCCCCAGCCCAGGTCAAATTCTCCAGCCCCCCGAACGCCTTGTCTGCTGGCTAAAGTAATGCCCAAATTGGTGATATTCTGCGTATAATGGGCTTGAATCTCAAAAACAGACTCAGCGCTGTTCTCACTTTCCTCCCTGAAAATCATATCATAGGGTACATTCAAGTTATATTCACCGGACGACATGACAGCTTGTGCCGAGGCTAATGCCGAATTCCAGTTACCTCTTGCTAAATAGGTCTTTGCTTGCAAAGCCAATGCCGCCCCGCGCGTTATACGACCAACAAACCGGTCCTCCCACGACAGGGGAAGAAGGCCAACAGCTTCATTTAGGTCGGCATCTATCAATGCGTAAATTTCAGCGATAGTAGATTTGGGTACGATTGCCTGATCTTGCGTATAGATACGAAAATCGACTTTGGGTACTTCTCCAAACGCACGAACCAGATTGAAGTAGGCGAAAGCGCGTACAAACTTGGCCTCAGCGACATTAATGGCCGTGAGATCGGTGGGAGTTTCAATACTGTCTGCATCACTAATAAGGTTATTCGTCAAAGCAATTAAACTATAATGATCTGACCAGTAATTGTTGATTAACCAGTAATCCAAAGGATATTGAAAATCATCAAATATAGGACCAGCCCCCGCCTCGTCTCCAGGGCCACCACCTATATCGGCATCATCTGCCCTTATATTATGAATAGAAACGTAAGGCAGTCCACTAGTTCCTTCGCTACGCAAACCAGCGTATATACCAAATACTTGTCCCTCCAAAGACCCTGCGGGGATATCTTCTTCAGTCAGTCTGCCCAAAGGATCTCCACCGAGCCAACCTTCTCCGCAAGATGCAAGCAGCAGCACAAGGATGAACAAGCTTGTGAAACCTGATCTTCCTATTTTATATTTATCATTATTCATTTTCATAACAAAAATTTACAGGTTTTAAAAATTCAGGTTAACGCCAAAAGTATAAATTGCAGGAACTGGATAGGTTCCGTTATCAACACCAAACTGGATAGCCGACCCACCAATTTCAGGCGTGTATCCAGTATTTTTGGCAAACGTAAATGGGTTTTGTGCATTCAGGAACAAGCGTAGACTTTTCAAGTGCAAACGTTGAATTACGTCGCTGCTGAAATTGTACCCCAGCTGAAGATTACGAATCCGCACAAAACTACCATCTTCAATATAGTAGCTGGAAATTTGTCGGTTGTTACCTCTGGAAGTATTCATTATTGGTTCCCAGTCGGAAGTTCCCTCTCCATGCCATCTGTTCAATCGGTCTTCCAGAAAGTTGAACTGTGCAAATTCATTTCGGTTCCAGTCCCGGAAAATCTCATTTCCATGCACGCCCATTATTTCAACTCCAAAATCCAATTGCTTATAAGTGATCCCTATATTGGCGCCATAAGTAAAATCAGGAGTTGGATTACCTATCATAGTACGGTCGTTGGCATCGATTATTCCATCGCCATTTAGGTCCCGATATCGAATATCGCCAGGCTGGAAATTGCCACCGGTTCCCAAGCCGTTCTCTGGAGCGGCTTCTGCTTCGGCGGCATTTTGATAAATACCGTCGTGTACATATCCAAAGAAATAGCCTATCGGATATCCCACGGTGGTACGAGAAGCATCACGGAGAATCTGATATCCATCATTTACCAAAAATTCAACATTGTTGGACAAGGTGGTCAGGTTACCCCCTACAGTAAACGACCAGTCGTCGCTGAGCCGTTGGCTCCAGTTAGCCGCCAGTTCTATACCATTGTTTTTAATAGTTCCTTGATTGGATAATCCCGGTTTCGTACCCAATAATCCCGGAACTTCGACCATGATATGCCTAGTTAGCTTATTGTAGTAATTAGCTTCCAACGTCAGCTTATTTGCAAAGCCTGTAAATTCAAAGCCTGCTTCCCATGCAGTTACCGTTTCCCATTGCAGATTGGGATCTGCTATGTACTGTGGTTCATAACCCGGAAAGATGTTTCCATCAAATACTGCCGAACTATTGGCCACCAACAAGGGGAACATAGGATAACGATAATCGTCGCCCGTGTTTTGGTTGCCGAGCACTCCCCAAGATCCCTTCAACTTTAAGTTGTCCATGAACGATACATCACTCATGAAGCTCTCTTCACTCAGTACCCATGCTGCACCTATTGATCCAAAATTCTGCCATGGATTACTCCTTATAAACGCAGAACTACCGTCCCTTCTAAAAGACGCATTCAGCAGGTATTTTCCTTGGTAATTGTACAATACACGCCCTAGGTAAGAAATAGTACGTCGCTCCCAAGCCGTACCATCACTCTCTTGCGTATCACTAGAGCCTATACCCACAAACCATTTATTTGGATCATCCGGAATCGGATCGCCTGTGCCTTGTCCTCGTGAAGCTGTCAGTCCTTCATAGCGGGTACTATAGGTAGTATATCCCACCATGGCCGTTAATGAATGTTCACCAAAGGTGTTCTTGTAAGTCAAAAGCCAATCCGATTGCAGTTTTGCGAGCGTACTTTGTCCTTGAGAAACAGAAGTAAGCAACCCGGTCCTATCCGTTTTGTCATCTCCTGTCAGATCTGGATTATAGAAATTGATTAATGGTGTATAGGATCTGTCTTTATTAAAGCCATAATCTGCCAAAAATGATGCTCTGAAGGTAAAGTGCTCCAAGAAGTCAAGTTCGCCAAATACACTACCCACCCCACGATATTCGTGATTGATGAAATGTCCTCTCCGCAATTCCACATTCGTCATAGGATTGTTGATCTGCGCACGCTGGAAATTGGGTAATGTATGGTAAAGACCGTAAGCTTCATTAAACACAGGCGCTATAGGAGCTGCCCTTAATGCACTTGCTACAGCTCCCTCCATTTGTGCTTCAGGAGGAGGTAATTTAGATTGATAACCGTTGAAGTTCATGCCCACCCTAAAATTATCCGTGATACTCAATTGGTCATTGATGCTAATCGTCACCTTGTCCAACTGCTCATGCTTGATAATACCTTGGTCTATTGTGTAGCCGAGCCCCATGTAGAATTTATTTTTCTCCGAAGCGCCACTGACACTGATATTGTTGTAATTCAACACCCCTTTCTGAAATATCTCATCTTGCCAATCGGTGTTTCCTGTCCAATTGTCATAATTGAAAGGCACGGACCCCTGATTGGTTAGCTGTTCGTCATACAAGGTACGGAAACCAGCAGCATCCGTCATTTTCATCTTATCAGAGACCTCCTTAAAGCCGACTGTAGAGTTGAAATTGAAGTTAAGTTGACCTTCCTTGGCTTGTTTGGTTGTGATGGCGATAACGCCATTTGCACCCCGTACACCAAATATAGCCAAAGATGACGGATCCTTGAGCACTTCCATTGACTCTATATCCGCTGGATTTAAGTAATTGATATTGTCGTTCAATATTCCATCTACTACGTACAAAGGACTTACATTATTAATAGAGTTGGTACCCCTTATTCTGACGTCGGGATTTTGTCCCGGCCGGCCGGAATTGACAACCTGCACGCCAGCTACTTTCCCTTGGATGGATGCAATTGGATTAGTTGCCGGTTTATCTGCTAGTTCTTCACCACTTACACGAGTTATACTTCCCGTCAAATCCCGCTTCTGAGCAGTACCATAGCCTATCACCACCACCTGATCCAATTGTGTGCTCTCACTCTCCAATGCAACATTGATGTTTGTACGTCCAGCTACAGGCAGCTCGACTTTTCGATAACTGATGAAACTGAACACCAAAATGCCATTCTTGGGAACCTCTATCCGATAATTTCCATTGGCATCTGTTTGCGCACCTTGGCTAGTTCCCTTTACCAAAACACTGACTCCGGGTATACCAGATCCATCCAATGAGTCGGTGACCTTGCCTACTACGGTAATGTTTTCTTGAGCTACTGCCGCCCCAAAAGAAAACAAGCATAGTACCAGTAAGCAACAAGTAATTAATTTCCTCATGCGTTGTTTAAATCGTTAAATTGGTTAAAAATTATAATACAGTTAGCTGTCCTCTATACCTTATAGCCATTAAATTGAGTACTCACTCACCTACTGCACTTTCTGGTTAGATAACAATGCAAAAATCTGCTAAAAGTTTCTTGAGAAAGGCATTTTTCACCTCAACATTTATACATCAGAATATAAATTTACTGCTCAAAACATAACAAGAATTAACACAAAACACTTAAAAACAAATAGTTACAATGAAATCAAAATACATCAAAAACCATTCTTGTGTGTACACAATACACAAAGTCATTGTAGTAGTAATGATGTAGTATTTTAAGCGGTTTACACTTGCATGAGATAGTCGCTCAGGTTTTGGTCTGTATGTAAATTGAGCTTTTTACGCAATCTGTAGCGGCGTATTTCCACGCCGCGGGTAGTAATGTTGAGCAGAGATGCTACTTCCTTACTGGACATATTCATGCGCAGATAGGCGCATAACTTGAGGTCATTTGGTAGGAGTTGCGGAAAATCCGTTTTAAGTTTTTTGAAAAAATTGCCGTGCGCCTCATTGAAACTTTCTTCAAACATGATCCAATCACGCTCATCACTTCGGGCATCTTCAATAATCTTGTTTATTTTCCTAAGATGCTCATTGGAAAGCTTCCTACCCTCCTCATCTTTAAGGTGCATCAGCTCTTCATGAATATTGTTCAGCAATTCATTTTTATAGACAATGTTCATGGAAGAATTGGCCAGTTCCCTATTTTTGATGGCTAGCTCCCTTTCGAGCTGCTCGTTTCGGAACTTCGCCTCCCTTTTCTCGGCTTCGACCTGCTTTTGCAACATCACCTGCCTTTGCTCTTCTTCCAGTTTTTGCTTTAGGGCCAATTGATGTTTATCGAGCTTGTGCATATACCATTTTCTAATAAATAGGCCGAGCAAAATGAGCAGCAGACAGTAAATACAATAAGCCAAACCTGTACGGTACCAAGGGGGTAAAATCTCTAAATGCAGCGTGCTTTCCTTGGAAAGCAGCCCATTTGCATTCTTTGCCCGAATTACTAGTTGATATACACCTACCGGTAGATTAGCCAATTCCCGTTGTGCTTGTCCCTGCCATGTAGACCAGGTGTCATTGTAACCAATCACCTTGTACTGATATACCATAGGAGATTGAGCATAAAAGGGTATAGCATAGCTTATCAAGATATTGTTGTGCCTATTGCTTATCTTTACAATACTATCGGTCAAAAAAGCGTAGGCTTTCGGTATACTGTCACCAATATACTCTACCCTATTGATCTGAGGCTTCAGAGATGAAAAATAGTTTCTATCTGCATTGCCTGCCTCTCTGTAAATCGCAAAACCATCGTCCAGGCTAATGATGGAAAAATCGTGGCCGTAGGTATTTATATTCTCATAATAAGCCATGATTCTACTTTCAAGTGGCCTAAGAGAGGTCGAGTCTATGGCGATCCTGCCACCACTGGCAAAAGAAACCTTGGCAATTTTTCCTTTTCTTACAAACCAATAATTCCCTCCCCCTGCGGGAATCACCTTGTTACTGCTAGCAAAAGTTCCCAGAATCTTATTCAGTGAAGTATAGTCCGAAAAGCGATTACTAATATCGTCATACAGGTAAAAACCCTTTTCGGTAGCAAAAATCGGCCTACCCTCCAGCCCGAATACATTGATGTACAAACTCTTTGGCAACCCACTGCCTTCGTCATACTTCTCCTTGTGCAATACCTGACTAAAAGCGCTATCTACCTGTAATTTATACAATCCTTTGAAACTACTTGCCCAAATGGTAGTCCCGGACAATTGAATAAATTGGGCTGGGGCTTGATACCCTTCCAGTACATGTGCAAATTGCCAACCCCTGGCATTTTTTCTATACGTGGTCAAATTTGTGTATGTCCCTTGTATCAGGAGTGAATCATTGAAAGTAGTTTTGGCCATCATATAGCCACCCGTCTCCTTCGAAATCAAAACGGCCTTATTTCCCTCGATTCGGAAAGTACCCGAATTATGCCCGCAAAGTAGCTCACCATCCACGACCGAAAGATCCCACACCTGTCCTTGTGTATGGGGAATAAGTTGAAAGTCAAAATCGCTTCCTGCCATACTGCTCTCCCATGCACTTACATATAGCCCTTGGTTAGTGCCTACATAGATGGCACCATTGTACAAACAGGTTGTATATACCGTGCCCAGGTTATTGTTGTTGTTGGCATAATATGATAGCGGAGACTGCACCTCGATGCGGTCTATTCCATTGTCTAGCCCCAGCCACACGCTCCCCTGCATGTCCGTGCCCAGGCTAAGCACGGAATTGTTCTGTAAACCATTGTTCTTATTGATGTGTTGAATGAGCTTGCCGCCATCGTCAATTATAAACACCCCGTCTAGTATAGTACCAAACACAAAATATCCTGCATCAAGCTTCAATCCATTGTTGAGCTGCGCCATCTGCAACTTTTCGTTTGCCTCATTATGCCACGGAAATAACCCCTTGTCTGTCAAGAGGTAAAGCCCCCTCCTTGAAGTCCCTACGAGGTAATTCTCCCCAAAGGGAAGGATGGACATGATATGGGAGTCCCCTATCAATTCCTTTCCTTTCACAGGCAACAGTTTATTGTCTCCATTCAATCGATGCAGCCCTTCTCCTATCACCTCGATGAAATAATCCCCATTGGTCTTTAACAAAAAGAGGAAAGGTCTGTGGGCCGAAAGAACACGTATTTTTCCATCCTCATAGACATATATGGTGGAAAAAGACTGAAAGAAAACGCGATCGCCATCCACATAGATTTTCCAGACCTCATCGTCCACGGCATGTTGACCTTTCAGGTGTCTGCTCAAAGAGGTATAGCTATATTTGCCGAAGCTATTTTTCTCCCAAAAACCAAACTCGGCATGGGCTCCTGCATATACCCTACCATCGGGAGCGATGGCAATGCTACGCACGATCTTATTGCCCGGCATATAGTAGGTATGCCAAAAAGCACCGTCATAATGCAGAAGTCCCGCGTTGTTGCCAAAGAACATCTCGCCGTTCGGGGCACATGCAGTGGACCAATTCTGGTTTTCGGCTTTGTAAACCGCCTTAGTGTAATTCTGCAATAATGGGGTGCCCTGCTGAGGCAAAGCGTACGAACACATTCCCATATGTGTACATAGCCAAGAAAGAAAAAGCGAGAAAAAATGTGTCTTAGCAAAGCGCATCATAAAAAAAGTCCTATACTTTGGGTTTTCAAAGATAGGACTTTTTTATATGTGGAGGCTTACAGCTAGGCCTCGCTATTTGAAGTAAATTTTTTATGCTTACGCTTGCTCAGGTTTACTGCCTGGGGCACTTTTACGTAATACCCCGTTCCATCGTATGGGCGTTTGCGTGGATGTCCCTTGCATGCCTCGGAACAGCAACCTTCCATTTCCCAGCCGCATTCATCGCACTGCGTAAAATGTTCGTTGCATTCTGGATTAGCGCAATTGATCATCTTTGCCGTCACCTTACCACAGTTGAAGCATCTGGAAACCACCGTCGGGTTTACATGGTTTACTTCCACAGCTACACGATTATCAAAAACATAGCATTTGCCTTCGAAGTCCTTCCCCCCTACTTCTTTACCATATTTGATGATGCCTCCATGTAACTGATAAACATTATTGAACCCTTCTTTCAACAACAAGGCAGATGCCTTTTCGCATTTGATGCCTCCAGTACAGTAGGTCAATATCTTCTTGTCTTTATACTTGGCCAGCTCATTGATCTTTTTTGGGAAATCACGAAAATTTTCGATGTCCAAAGTCACGGCATTCTTAAAATGCCCCAATTTATGCTCATAATCTGAGCGGACGTCCAACACCACTACGTCGTCTTGGTCTTTCATCTCCAAAAACTCCTTGGCCTCCAAGTGCTTTCCCGTTTCCTTATTGGGGTCTATCACCTTTGGGTCGCGAAGACCGGAATGCACGATCTCAGGCTTATAACGACAGTGCATCTTGATAAAGGAAGGCTCGTCTACCTCATCGATCTTGAAGTCGGTTTTCGCAAATCGATGGTCGGCATGAATGGCATCCATATAAGCCTTGCAAGCCTCCTTGGTGCCCGATACCGTTCCATTCAGCCCTTCATCGGCCACAATGATACGACCTACTAAGCCCAGTGATTTACAAAATTCCAAATGTTGGTTGGCAAATTCTTCCGCGTCGTCGATAGGGCTGTAACAATAGTACAGCAATGTCTGATATGTCTTCATATGTCATTGATACCGCTGCAAACGGCGTTTAATGTTAAAATTTTGCGGCAAAGATACGACTTATGGGACAATTAAGTAAATGATCCTCGTCACAATAGAGGTTGGGTTGTTTGACATTGATCATTTCAGTCCGTAACTTCTTTATCCTTGCTTTGCTTGCGAAAGAGCGGAGGTTTGAGATAAATTCGTTTTTTAATTTTTAATTTTGTCTTTTTACTTTTTCACATGATCGATCTCTTTAGGAAGTTTACACCAGCCAATTTGTTTTTCTTGACAGGAATAGGATTTATCCTCTGTTTGGCTGCCTTGCTCAAGCTTCCTGAATATTACCATCCAACCCTTTTCGAACCAGCAATAACAGATTTCGTAGGCATCTTGACCCACGTGCAGCTGACTCCACTTACCAACGTGCTCATCACGCTCGCCATTACTATTATACAAGCGCTATTACTCAACGCTGTAGTAAATAAGTATAATATACTGGGCAACAGCACTTTTCTTCCTGCACTAATGTACGTTACCAATGCGAGTCTACTTCTCCCTTTTTTGGCTTTGACACCCACCTTAATATGTAACTTTCTGTTAATATGGATGCTAGACAAAGCTTTGAATATTTATCATTCTGGAAGCGCGCTGGCAGCAATATTCGACATGGGCATGATCGTCGCCGTGGGCAGCCTAATCTATTTCCCTTTCCTGGCGATGTTTCCCTCATTATGGATCGCATTAATCCTATTCAGACCTTTCAATTGGCGAGAATGGGTCGCCAGCATCATTGGCTTTCTCACCATCTATTTTCTTCTGGGTATTATATACTTTTGGCACGACAAGATGGCAGATTTCTATACTATTTGGTCTCCGTTGAAGCAGCCATTCCCCATAGAACTAAAATTCAATATCGATCATTACGACTACCTCGTTTTGATTCCACTCGTATTGATATTACTCCTGTTTCTCAATTCATTGCGGGAGAATTTCTTTAAAAGCATCGTGCACGTAAGGAAAGCATTCCAATTACTTTTTTTTATGCTATTATTGTCAATACTATCAATCGCATTAAAGGATGATTATCCAGACTATCATTTCATACTCAGCTTAATACCTATCTCCATATACATGGCCTATTATTTCGATCATGCAAAAATAAAGTGGTTATATGAAAGTATGTACCTCTTGTTACTTATAAGTATACTTTATTTTCAGTTCTTTTAAACTTTATAACCCATGTGTTTAACCTTTTTTAACAAAATGAGATACCAAAGCCCACAAAAAATAAATAGCTTTGCTGACTAATTTATTATTGCATAATTAATTGGCATAGCGTTCTCGTAAGAACATTTTTCTTTGCCTTGTATTTTACGTCCCAAGTCTCAAAACTGAGCAATAGATATTGACATATATATAGAAATGGATTATCCGTTAAAAAAATACTTATTATCCTTCATATTAATAGGTTGGTGCATCAATGCAATCTCACAAACGAATAGCAGCTCCCCTTACTCTCAATACGGCTTGGGCCTTTATCGGGGCGATGTTTTACCTCAATATCGTGCTTTGGGAGGGGTTACGACGGGCATACGCGGACTAAATACCTACTCTAGCAATATTAACTTGGCAAATCCCGCCTCCTACTCTTCCGTTGGCATAACGGTCATGGATGCTGGCATCTACATGAATAGGACTATTCTTAATAGGGATGGTGTAAGTGAAAGCAGTGGAAATTTTGCTTTAAGCCATTTGGCTTTTGCTATTCCTGTCGTAAAAAGATCGGCACTTAGTTTTGGTTTATTGCCCTATACAGACATGGGGTACGCCTATGCTCAACGGGAGACCATTGCTGGTGATACCACGTTGATGAACAAAGTCTATTCTGGAGAGGGTGGTCTCAACAAAGCCTACTTTGGCTACGGCATTCAGATAGGCAAGTATTTTAGCGTCGGCGCTAATGTGTCTTACATCTTTGGCCAGCTTAGCAATATCCAAGGAATAGAGCTCCCCAATACGATAGGCGCCCTGAACACGCGTCTTGAAAATAAGCGTGAGGTACACGGCTTGAGTTATGATTTGGGAGCGCAATTCCACATCAATCTCAACGAAAAAACCGAATTTACACTGGGCTATACCAACAACCTCGGCCAGAATCTTAGGGCTACACCAACGTATGCAGAGGTAAGGATAGAACAAAGTAGTAATAGCGTAGTAGACACTATTAGTTATTCTGAAGGGAATCGCTACGACATTAAGATGCCACAAAGGCATAGTTTAGGTTTCAGTGTCAATAAGTTCAACAAATTGATCATTGCAGGCGATGTGAGGTATGCCAACTGGTCAGCATACAGAGAAGGGAATACAAATCCAAACTTCCAAAATGCCTATGGAGCCTCGCTTGGCTTTCAGATCACTCCGAACTTCAACTCTACCCGCTACCTTCAAGTTGTGGATTACCGCATAGGCTTGCGCTACGACAAAACCTACATGAAGATACGCGATCAAGACATAAACGACATGGCTGTCTCCGCAGGTTTAGGATTGCCCATCGTCTCCAGCAACCCGAGTGCCATTTACCGCATCAATCTCTCGGCAGAGTACGGCCAACGGGGCAAAGCAAGTGGAGGCCTCGTGAAAGACAATTATTTCAATTTCAACATTGCCTTTATGCTCAATGACCGCTGGTTCCAAAGGTACAGATATGACTAAGGCATTTAAACATATTGATTTTTTCAAAAAAAGCATCCTTATCAACAAAAGGATGCTTTTGCCATTAGTAGCCATGGCAGCCTTGCTGCTATCAGCCTGCGAAAATGACCTAAAGGAAATCCAAAGAGTCTCTTCTCTCAGTGAAACCCCTCAGGATATCTCTTTAGGGGTGGAGCTTATTTATAGCGATTCCGCTATGGTAAAAGCAAAATTAATATCGTCAAAAATGATACAGCATGGAGATACGAGCAAATTTTACGAGTTTCCAGACGACATTTTAGTTATTTTCTACAATGAGAAACAGCAAGAAGACCGCAGGGTAACATCAAAATATGGCATATATAGAGAGAAAGAACAGCTTGTGGAATTACGCAACAATGTAGTGGCAACCATGGCCGATGGGACGGTTTTCAAATCAGAGGAATTGTACTGGGACGATGGTCGTAGGATATTTTACAACACATTACCGCTCACCATTACCTCTCCAAATGGGGATATAGTAGAGGGCACTTCCTTCGAATCTGACGAAAACTTCAAAAACCGGAAGATCATGAACATGACCTCTACCTATCAGCTTAAGGATAATGAAGGCATATAAAGGTCTTCAGAAACACGAAGCTTGCATTTGCTTAAGAGAAAAGTAAATAAGTTTATATTTTTTTTCCAAAAGTTGTATCTTGCGCCCTCATTTAAAATAGGCGCTTTACGCACATTGCGCTCTTTAAATTTTTTACTTTTAAATTTTTACTTATCAAGTAGTATAGGACATGGGATTGATGACCTTTTTGCGCAACAAGGCTGGAATAATAATTGTAGCCGTCATAGGCATAGCGCTTGTTGCATTTCTGTTGGGAGAAGTTTTTCGCTCGGGGGCTCCCTTATGGGCCTCTAGGCAAAACGAAGTGGGTAGAATTGACGGCGAACCCATTTCATATGCCGAGTTTAACGGCCAAGTGGAAATGGCCACCAACAATATGCGCCAACAAATGGGGGGGCAATTGAACCCTCAAATGGCATCATATGCCGTTGAACAAGCTTGGCAACAAAACCTACAACGCGTTTTGTACAATCAAGAAATAGAACGAGTAGGTCTCAACGTGGGGAAAAACGAACTGAACGACATGGTTTCGGGGAAAAACCCCGATCCAATGATAGTGCAAAACTTTGCCAATCCGCAAACTGGCGAGTTGGACAGGGCGCAATTAACACAGTTTCTTGCCAATGTAAGCAATGAACCCGCAAACAGCGCACTTAGCGACCAATGGGGCAACTTTCTCCTAATGCTAAAGGAAAACAGGCTCATTCAAAAATACAATGGCCTAGTTCAAAATTGCCTATACGTCACCTCACTTGAAGCGGGTGAGGATTATAGCCAAAGAAATAAGATTGCCAATTTCAGTTATGTATTGCTCGACTATGCTTCTATCCCAGATAAGGATATCAAATTGAGCGATGGCGATTTCAAGGAATACTTCAATGAACACAAAAAAGCCTTCTATAACAATTCAGAATTGCGTTCATTTGATTTTGTAGTGCTCAATGCCGCCCCAACAGCGCAGGATACCGCTGCTACACTCGAAATAGTCACCAAATTGGGTGAAGAACTAGCACAATCTACAAACGATTCTTTGTTTGCTTCTAGCAATTCACAGACTAAATATCCTTTTAATTATATCAAAAAAGGCACACTGAATCCGGCATTGGACTCACTGGTGTTTTCGGCGCCCAAAGGAACTATCGTAGGACCGGTATATAGCAATGGCCTTTACGAAGTGGCGAAAGTAGTCGATGTACGTAATTCGCCAGACTCCGTTACTGCCCGCCATATCCTACTCAATGCGGCTGCCGAAGGCGGTACCGACAAAGCTAAAGCCAAGGCAGACTCCATAGCCAATCTAGTAAGAGGCGGAGCCAATTTTGCTGCTCTTGCTGTAGAGTTTAGCACAGATGGTTCAAAAAATAATGGAGGAGAACTGGGTACTTTTCCAAGAGGAAGAATGGTACCTGAATTTGAGAATGCCGTATTTGACGCGAAGCCAGGTGATGTCTTGGTGGTGACCTCTCAATTTGGCGTACACGTCATCAAAGTGGATGCCCAAAGCGGGATGTCAAAAGTGGTCAAGGCAGCCATTGTAGATAAAGCAGTGCAAAGCAGCAAAGCCACTACTGATGCAGCCTATAAAAAAGCTTCCAATTTCTTTGGGTCCATTTCGTCGAAAACATTTGGAGAAGAGGCTAAAAAGAATGGGCTTGAAGTATTGCATGCTACCAACATCAGTCCTATGCAAGCTTACATACCTGGACTAGAATCCTCTCCAAGAGAATTGATACGCTGGGCATACAAAGCAGATAAGGGCGATCTTTCCGACAAAATCTATGAATTGGACAACCAGTATGTTGTAGCTATTTTGACAGATATTAAACCAAAGGGCCAGTTGACTTGGCAACAGGTGAGAAACGAGATACAGCCAGATGTATTGAAGTTCGTAAAAGCAAAACAGTTGAAACAGAAAGCCGAAGACGCACTCAAAGGTTCTCAGAATATCAACCAAGTAGCACAAAAGTTGAAATCCGATGCAGTGCCAGTAAACAATATCGTAATGGCCAACCCCGTAATTCCTGGTCTGGCGCAAGAGAACGCTGTGGTGGGTACAGTATTCGGCCTACAACCAAAGAAATTGTCCAAAGCGGTGGAAGGGAACCAAGGAGTATACGTAGTAGAACTAACGTCCTTTGAAAATCCAGCTGCCCCTGGCAATTTAGATCGCCAGAAAGCACAAGCTGCACAAGGACTTGCACAAAGAGCCAGTAACTTGGTTTTCCGCGCCCTAATGGAGAAAACGGAAATTGAAGACAATAGGGTGAAATTCTATTAAGATAGTTTGCATACCTTTGTATCCGGATGTGGGATTAAACCTTCATCCGGATTTTTTGTTTTATAGACTATGGAGATTCAGGAAAACATTATAAACAAGGTCGCAAATAGTGGCTTGGTTACGTTTGATCTGGCAAGCTTGAAAAATAAACTTCCTATAGTAACTTATGATATAAAGGAAAATTTGTTTCAAGGGCTCATTTTGAGAGAGAAAGACTTTAGGGAATTCCTGAAGAACAATGATTGGTCGGCATATGAAGGAAAAATAGTGCTACTGCATTGCTCTGTCGATGCCATTGTACCCACTTGGGCCTATATGCTTCTAGCAAATAAACTGCAGCCCTTTGCGGCCGACGTTATCTTTGGCGATAGTGTATATGTGGACAACTTACTTTTTGACAGGGCATTAGATGGCATGGACTATGAACAATTTAGAGATCAACGCGTGGTAGTAAAAGGTTGCGGGGACATCAAGATTCCAGAATCTGCCTTTGTTCGTTTTACTATGGAGCTAAGCAAGGTGGCCAAAAGCATCATGTACGGGGAGCCCTGCTCCACAGTACCTATTTTTAAAAGGAAAACCTAACGGTTTTAACGGAGGCAAAACATGCTGAAAAAGATAAATATCCTGATTGCGCTATTGCTAACAACAACGTTGAACGGGTTTGCACAAAATCTTGCTCACTTGGAAGAAGCGGTATTTACACCAGGAGAAGAGCTCGACTATAAATTGAAATACGGTTTTTTAGCGGCTGCAGATGGAAAGCTAAGCGTAGAAAAAACAGACAAGACATTCAACGGTCAACCCAGCTATCATCTTGTAGCAAAGGGAAAAACGACAAGTGGATTCAGTATTTTCTATAAAGTGGACGACCGCTATGACTCCTATATAGACAAACGCTCTTTTCTCCCCTACTACTTCAAAGAAACCATTCGAGAAGGAAAGTACCGACGCAATAGCACCATTTGGTTTGATCAAAACACAAAAAAAATAGTTGCAGATAGGGATGGTGACACAAAACACCATGCGGCCAAAGGCACGCAGACTTTCGATCTACTATCCTGCTATTACTTCTCCAGAATGATCGACACGAACAACCTCAAAGTTGGTCAAACCTTTTCCATGATTTATTTCCTAAAAGACGAATCCAAAGAACTTAAGGTCACCTATGCAGGTAAAGAGGTAATCAAAACAAAACTTGGGAAAATAAGGTGTTTGAAATTTAATCCTGAAATTGACCCTGGACGCATTTTTAAGAAAGACAGCAAATTATATCTTTGGGTTACCGATGATGGAAATCGTATCCCTGTTAAAGCAGAGGTAGACATCCTCATCGGAAGCATTAGCATGGAGCTCTATAGCGCCAAGGGATTGAAATATGCTTTACAAACGGAATAATCAAAAACATGTCTTTTTGTCCGAACATGGACAAAAAGACACAAACAATAATCTATCATGATGTTGGAAATAGGGACCGTTTTGGTTCAAGAAGAGTTGATTAAGGAAAATTTCGTCTGCAATCTTCATCATTGCAAAGGAGCCTGTTGCGTAGAAGGTGACTCCGGCGCCCCTTTGAATGCTGATGAAATTCAGGTTTTAAAGGAAATATATCCAAAAGTAAAGCCTTTTATGACAGAAAAGGGTATCCAAGCCATTGAGGAACAAGGAACCCACGTAGTAGACATGGACGGTGACCTCACCACCCCCTGTGTAGATGGGAACAAAGAATGTGCTTACGTGACCTGGGAAGGAGACATTACAAAATGTGCCATTGAAAAAGCCTATGAGCAAGGCGCCATTCATTGGAAAAAACCGATTTCCTGCCACCTTTATCCTATCCGCATCACAGCCTATCCAGAGTTTGACGTTTTGCATTACGACCGTTGGCACATCTGCCATGCTGCTTGCACCCTAGGCAATGAGTTAAAAGTTCCGGTTTATAGCTTTTTAAAGGACCCTTTGATACGGAAATACGGCGAGAACTGGTACAATGAGCTAGAAGAAGCGGCAGCGCAAGAAAACGTTTAACATTATTTAACAAGAAAGCAAGCTTATTGGCTTGACTTGATAGTAGTTTTGGTATTACTTTTGAATTGTTACGAAATACGAAACTATTGCCTGGCCATGGACGTCAACCAATTAATGATAATAAGCTGGTCCAGCATGAGATTTCTACAAGGATTAACAATTAAAAAGAATAATAGATAATGAGAAAACTAGGATTGACCGTATTTGCCGCTGCTTTAATAGGCGGGGGCGTGGCTATCGGTGGCTACAAGTTGCTTGAAGACAAGCAAAAAAATCAACTTACTTTTGAAGAACGCCAACAAATGCATTTGGCAAGCAACCCATCTGGACTGGTGTCATCTGCTGGTGAGGTAGACTTCACACAAGCAGCGGCAGCTGTTGCACCTGCCGTAGTGCACATTAAAACTACATACGAAGGAAAAGGCAGCAGTGGTAGGGATCCCTTCCAAGACATGTTTGAAGAATTCTTCGGTGCTCCAAGAAGCCAAAGACAACGGAGAGCCCAGCCTGCTACCGCATCTGGTTCCGGTGTCATTATTTCCGCAGACGGCTATATCATCACCAACAACCACGTGGTAGAAGATGCCGACAAGATTTCGGTGGAAATGACCAATAAGAAAGTTTTTGATGCTAAAGTAATTGGCCGCGACCCCAACACCGATTTAGCATTGATCAAAATCAACGCCACTGGCTTACCCATCGTTAAATTGGGCGATTCAGACAATGTACAAATCGGCGAGTGGGTTCTGGCGGTGGGATATCCACTTGGCTTGCAATCTACCGTAACAGCTGGTATCGTTAGTGCCAAAGGACAGAATTTGGGTATTCTAAGCCAACAACAACAGCAACAACAGGGTTTTGGACAATCAGATGAAATCCCAGTGAGCTCGGCTATTGAATCCTATATCCAAACGGATGCTGCTATCAATAAAGGGAATAGTGGGGGTGCTCTGGTAAACGCCAAGGGTGAACTGATAGGCATCAATGCCGCCTTGGCTTCGCCTACAGGCTATTACACGGGATATGGATACGCTATTCCAGTCAACTTAGCCAAGAAGATTGCCGATGACTTCGTGAAATTCGGCACCGTGAAACGTGGATTTGTTGGGGTTACATTTACCGAACTAGACGCAGCAAAAGCGAAGGAACTGAATGTCTCCGAAATAAATGGTTTGTACGTTCAGGATATAGTTCCCAAAGGAGGTGCTGCCGATGCTGGAATCCAAAAGGGAGATGTCATTACAAAAGTAGATGGCAAGGATATCTATTCTAGCTCGGATCTGCAGGAAACGGTGGGTAGGATGCGCCCAGGCGATAAGGTAAAACTCACTTATAGCCGCGCTGGTAAAGAAAAGGATGTCACTGTTACCTTGAAAGAAAACGAAAGCGCTAGCAGTTCATCAAAAGAAGAAAGTGCCGCTAAACGTTCCGGTACGGAAATATACAACAAGCTAGGAGCGGGGTTTGTTCCAGTGACAGATGCACAAAAGAAAAAACTAGGAATAGAGTCTGGTGTGGTCGTGTCCGAAGTACGCAGGGGCGGCTGGTTTGAATATTATGGTGTATCGCGTGGTCTAGTCATCACGCACGTAAATGGAAAAGCCGTTAATAATGTAGACCAAGTAGAATCTGCCCTTGGGGAAAGTAAAAACAACATCGTCAAGCTTCAGGGAATAGACCCAGAAGGTGGACGATTCTCAACAAGCTTCCCAGTGCAATAAGGAGCGAAGTCCGATTTAAATAAAAAATTGGCGCAAAAAATCCTTTCGATTAATTTCGAAAGGCTTTTTTCGTTTACATACCCACCCCAAACCTTAGAATAGTTCTAAATTGTTTAAAGCCTTTGATTTTATATGTCATTTCTAAATCAAATAAATAGATTTGTTTACCAATAAAAAATAATTAACAAAGAGAGATGAGTAGTTTTAAAGAAGCATTTAGCTCCACATTGGGGAAGAAGCTGGTCATGAGCCTAACAGGACTTTTCCTGTGTACGTTTCTGATAGTTCACCTGATTGGTAATTTGCAACTGTTTAAGAATGATGAGGGATTTGCGTTCAACCAGTATGCCTATTTTATGACGCATTTTGGCCCGATTAAAATTGTTTCGTACTTACTGTATGCTTCCATTATTATCCACGCGCTTTATGCATTGATTTTGACTTTACACAACAAAAAAGCCAGGCCCATCCCATACGACCAAAAACCGGGCAACAAGAATGCTGCCTGGAACTCGAGGAACATGGGAATACTAGGCACCGTGCTGTTGGTCTTTATTGCTACCCATATGGCCAATTTTTGGTGGAAGTTTCATAACGATCAGGTGCCGTACATCCAATACGAGACCAATATCGAAACAGGGCAAATAAGCGCCATTGAAATGCCTGCCGAAGAATTTACAGATTATAAGGAATTTTCGCAAGACGGTGTAGAGTATGTGCAAGCAAGAGACCTGTACAAACAGGTTGAATTTGCCTTTGAGAATCCGATTCTGGTAGCTTTCTACGTATTGGCTATGGTAGCGCTATCCTTTCACCTGATACACGGATTTAAGAGCGCTTTTCAGTCCCTAGGATTTGACAATAAGAAATGGATACCGCTCGTCAAGTTTCTGGGCATATATGTATTTGGCGTCATCATACCGATTGGCTTTGCCGCTATGCCGCTCTATTTCTTTTTTAAATAGCAATCAATTTCATGGTGAACTCACTTGGAAAAGAAAAATAATTTTAAGATGATCTTAGATTCAAAAATACCAGAAGGGCCATTGGCCGAAAAATGGTCCAGACATAAATTCAATTTGAAGCTGGTAAACCCAGCAAACAAACGCAAGTTTACCATCATTGTAGTAGGCACTGGCCTCGCAGGAGCATCAGCTGCTGCATCATTGGCAGAGCTAGGCTATAATGTAAAGACATTCTGCTATCAAGATAGTCCAAGAAGGGCACACTCCATAGCAGCACAAGGGGGTATCAATGCGGCCAAGAATTACCAAAATGATGGTGACAGCGTTTTTCGTCTTTTTTATGACACCATAAAAGGCGGTGACTACCGTGCCCGTGAGGCCAACGTATATCGTCTTGCTGAAGTATCGGTAAACATTATCGACCAATGTGTGGCACAAGGCGTGCCTTTTGCACGTGAATACGGTGGATTATTGGACAATCGCTCCTTTGGTGGAGCCCAAGTATCGCGTACATTTTATGCCCGTGGACAAACGGGACAACAATTGCTCCTAGGCGCATATTCTGCCTTAAACAGACAGATTCATGCCGGCAAAGTCACTTCCTATACCAGGCACGAAATGCTCGACGTGGTGATGATAGATGGCCATGCCAAGGGTATCATTACTCGCGACTTGAAAACAGGAGCCATTGAATCGCATGAGGGCCATGCTGTACTATTGTGTACCGGAGGATATGGAAATGTATTTTTCTTGTCCACCAATGCCATGGGATGCAACGTAACCGCTGCATGGCGTGCGCACAAACGCGGCGCTTACTTCGCCAATCCCTGCTATACGCAAATCCACCCTACATGTATTCCCGTTACCGGCGATCATCAATCGAAATTGACATTGATGTCCGAGTCGCTGCGTAACGATGGCCGCGTATGGGTTCCCAAAACCAAGGAAATAGCCGAAAAGCTCCGCAAGGGACAAATCAAGATCAGTGACATCAAAGAGGAAGATAGAGACTACTTCCTAGAGAGAAAATATCCTTCGTTCGGCAACCTGGTTCCTCGTGATGTGGCTTCGCGTAATGCTAAGCAAATGGCAGATGAGGGTCGTGGTGTCGGAGCAACTGGACTTGCCGTGTTCCTCGATTTCGCAGATGCGATAAAACGTTTGGGCGAAGACACCGTAAGAGCAAAATATGGCAACCTCTTCGACATGTACTATCAGATTACGGACGAGAATCCTTATAAGCAGCCGATGCGTATTTACCCCGCCGTCCACTATACAATGGGCGGTCTTTGGGTTGATTATAACCTAATGACCAGCATTCCAGGCCTATATGCCTTGGGCGAGTGTAATTTCTCAGATCACGGAGCTAACCGCTTGGGTGCTTCGGCTCTGATGCAAGGATTGGCAGACGGTTATTTTGTGATTCCCTATACTGTAGGTGACTACTTAACAAGCTTAGGCTTTAAGCCAGTGGACAAGAGCAATCCTGCCTTTGAACAAACTCGCCTAGAAGTGGAAGAAAACGTCAACAAACTGCTCAGCCTAAAGGGATCAAAAACGGTAGACGACATACACAAGAAATTGGGACACATCATGTGGGAATATTGCGGTATGGCACGTAATGAAGAGGGACTAATGAAAGCAAAAGGTCTCATACAGGAGCTCAAAAAGGAATTTTGGAACGACGTGACCGTTCTTGGAGAAAACGAAGAGCTCAACCTTTCACTAGAAAAAGCTGGTCGAGTAGCTGATTTCATAGAGCTAGGTGAACTAATGGTAGATGACGCCTTAAATCGTCGCGAATCATGTGGTGGCCATTTCCGTGAGGAAAGTGCTACAGCAGACGGCGAAGCAAAACGTGATGACGAGCACTATGCCTATGTGGCCGCTTGGGAATACACTGGCGACAATCAGCCAGAAGTACTGCATAAAGAGCCATTGGTATTTGAGAATGTTAAATTGACACAAAGGAGTTACAAATAATTATAAAGCCTTCATTTTTTTTCGATCAATGAAGGCCTGTATAAACAATATACTGAAAAATCATGAGTGAAACCACTATGAATCTGACGCTAAAGATATGGCGTCAGAAAAATCAGAACGAAAAAGGCCGCTTTGTTACCATAGAAGCTAAAGGTATTTCTACGGATATGTCTTTCTTAGAGATGCTCGATGTAGTGAATGAAGACTTGACCCGCAAAGGAGAAGATCCTATCTATTTCGATCACGACTGTCGCGAAGGCATCTGTGGCATGTGCTCCTTATACATCAATGGCCAGCCACATGGTCCTAAACATGGCACCACCACTTGCCAATTGCACATGCGTTCATTCCACGATGGACAGACCATCGTAATAGAACCATGGAGAGCTGCTGCATTTCCAGTATTGAAAGACTTAGCGGTAGATCGTACCGCTTTTGACAGAATTCAACAAGCCGGAGGCTATGTTTCTGTCAATACCGGTGGTGTTCCCGATGCCAACTGCTTGCCTATCCCCAAAGTGAAAGCCGATGAGGCGTTCGAATCGGCAACGTGTATCGGTTGTGGCGCCTGCGTGGCTGCCTGTAAAAATGCTTCTGCCATGCTATTCGTGTCTGCCAAGATTTCACAATATGCGTTATTGCCACAAGGACAAGCAGAACGCTGGTCGCGAGCACAAGCAATGGTGGAACAAATGGATGCCGAAGGTTTTGGTGCCTGTACGGTAACAAAAGCCTGCGAGGCTGAATGCCCTGTAGGCATTAAGCTAACAAATATCGCACGTATGAATCGCGATTATTTCAATGCTAAATTCTTCAAGGAAGAAACCGTACATCACTAGTAGCAAAACAACTAGCTAAACTAAACTAAAAAGGGGGACTAACATGCACATGTATAGTCCCCCTTTAGCTTAATGGTTTTCCCAAACCTACTTTCCAATAACAGCTGTTTCGAGCTTGTTTTCCTCCTTTGCTTTTTCGAGGTTGAGACGGATAGGTAAGGAATAGGAGACCCTTACTGGCTTACCTTTATGAAGTCCCGGTTTCCATTCCCCTCCAAGCTGTAGTACCCGCAGCGCTTCTTGGCCTGTGCCATATTTTAAATCTCTTAACACCTTTAAATTAGACAGCGTCCCGTCTTTTTCTATCACGAATTGTACAATAACACTTCCTTTTACCCCAGCTTTCTTTGCTTCTTCAGGATACTTGTAGTTTGCGCCTATGAACTGAAAAAAAGACCTAAGGCTACCACCGGGAGGCATGGGCTGTATCTCTATATCCTTATAGTCCACCTCCCCTTGGCTATTACTTCCAGTAGATGCTGGAATGGTATCCCTTCTATGCGCAGCCACCGAATTCGTCGCACTAGCATAACCGACCACAGTCACTTCATTTAAAACTTTGTATCCCGATAAATTTGGGACCGGAATAGCGAAAGCGTCTTTACTCGTCGCCCTCTTCGGATCGGGTACCAACGTTACTTTTATACGTAGCAGATGCTTGCCTTCTGGAGCAGAAGAAGCTACTTCCTTTTTACTCAACAACCTCATCCCCACTTCACCAAGTCCATCTCCGGGATCATTCAAAAGCCGGAGTTCGGTGATCGTGCTAGCCGATTTCGTGAAGGCAATGTCCACATAGCCCATGGTTTCTCTCGCCCGGGCTTGCTGGGCGTAATTGAAATTACTCCCCACAAGTTTCAGGAAATCCTTTTCATCCGAACCCCCATTTTCTTCGATACCGGCATCCAGTATTTGCTCGATGCGACTAGGCATTCTTGCCGAGGTAAACAATGCCAAGCAAAGGGTAATAGGCAATACTAGGGCGTATTTATAAGCCGAATGCTTGGTTGACCTGTGCTGAAACAGCATTTTGATTCTGCTTTTCATAAGATTCTTTTGTTTAAAGTGATTGATCAGGTTATTATTCATCCCCATAAACGACTGATGTAGTAACATCTCGGCATAGTGCACTTTTTGTTTATGATTATGGCATACGATTTCATCGGCTATGTATTCATGGTTTAATTTTATCTCCCTTTTTATTAGGTAAAAGAAGGGATTGAACCAGTTGAAAACATGCAAACATTCCATTAACATGATATCCAAAGAATGGAACTGGGTAGCATGGGCCTTTTCATGAGCTTCTATATAAGCTATGCCATGTTGGTCTTTATCTATCCTAATCTGTTTGAAGAAAGAAAATGCCTGTCCAGACAGGATCGGTCTTTTTAAGCTATGCCTCAAATGATAAAATCTGTAACATAACCAAAGGAAATGAATAATCATGCCTAGAACATACACATATTCCCATATAGTCAGTTTACTCCAAAAGTCATCCCTTGCCCAAACATCCTGTGCTAGGGAGCCAACCAATGCTTCATCCAAGGTAAATCGGGCTTCCGTAATAAATGTCTGGGAGTAGTGGTCATTTATCCATTCCATGGGGAAAAGCGGGATGATAAAAGATAGTACCGTTGTCCCCAATAGGTATGCCCTATTCACTTGGAAAAAAGTTTCCTTGCGCAAAAGGAAATAATAAAAAACAAAAAAGGCGACTAGTGCTATATTTGCTAAAAACAGGTATTGCATGGCTACGCTCGTTTTTGGTGAGATAATTACTTTTCTTTCTTGGCCTTCTCAATGAGCTTCATCAATTCGTCGGCGTCCCTCAGGTCCAACTTTCTTTCTTCCAGAAAGAAGGAAAGCATATTACTTGCCGAATTGTTGAAATAACCCTGAAGCAATTTTCCGGTAGCGAACTCCTTATACTCATCCTTGCTTACCAAGGGGTAGTATCTGTGACTTTTGGCGAAAGCTTCATGCCCCACAAAACCCTTATTCTCCAAGATTCTGACAATGGTAGACACCGTATTGTAGGCGGGTTTTGGCTCTGGAAGCAATTCGATAATGTCCTTGACAAAAGCTTTCTCGAGCTTCCATAATTCCTGCATAATTTGTTCTTCGGCCTTCGTTAACTCTTTCATTACTTATAAATTATTGATATATAAATACAAACATATAACTAAATATTTAGTTTTAAAAATTTTTCACAAAAAAAAGTCGCCCCATCAATGAGGCGACTTCCTGTTCTATCAAACAAAAAAACTATTCTTTCGCCGGTAATGGCTTTCTAGGTAGTTTATCGGCTCTTTGTGCCGTATTGTAGACAAACGCCGCAATAATCGTAGCGGCCTGTTTCAAGTCGTCGTCTATAAGACGATCGTAGGTATCTTGGTTGGTATGGTGCGTACGGGTACCATATGCCAAGGGATCCTGAATGAACTGAAAACCCGGAATACCCACGCCATCGAACGCCACATGGTCTGTAGACCCTGTATTTCTCAATGTCACTGCTGTGGCTTCCAAATCTGCAAAAGGCGCGAGATAATCTTTAAATATAGGAACAACCGCCTTGTTCATTTGAGCGTAAATACCACGTATCTTGCCTGCGCCATTATCTAGGTTATAATAGGCAGAAATCTTTTCCTGTTCTGGTTTCAGTGCACTATCCAATGTGCCAAAATGATTCTTTACATAATTTCTGGAACCGTGCAAGCCCTGTTCTTCCGAGCTCCAAAGCGCGATACGTATCGTCCTTTTAGGCTTCAGCCCACTGGCTTTCAATATCCGGATAGCTTCCATCATTACTGCTGAGCCGGCAGCATTATCTGTGGCCCCAGTAGCACCATGCCACGAATCAAGATGACCACCCAACATCACTATTTCCTCTTTGAGCTTGGGATCCGAACCTGGCAATTCGGCGATAACATTGTAGCCTTTAATATCATCTACCAGAAAAGAGGTTTTCAATTCCGCTTCCACCACAACGGGAACACCTTCTTTTACCATACGAAGTATACGTAAATAATCTTCTGGAGAGACCTCGAAGCTGGGAACCGTAGTGGCAGCATCTACCGCATAAGGTTCACCGTTGCTAGTGAATACGGTACCGTAGGATCCTGCACGCGCATTTCTGCTCAATACAAGAGACACCTGCTCTTCTTTCAGAAACTCGGCCAAACGCTGCGCAAAGGCCCTGCTCTCCTGCCGCGCCTTCATCATCGAATCCCTTCGTGCTGGACTCATGTCACCTGGCCCCATTGGTCCACGCTGTATTCCGCCATCCGGATCAAAATCGGCCATCTCCTTAAGTTGTTCCTCGGTATAGCGCTTTTGGTCCGCGTCAAAAGATTGGCTTATTGGCTCATCTTGGTTTGTCATGACGATCTTACCCGCCAGCTTCCCCTTGTATTGCGCTAGGTCGCCTACTTTATTAGCGCTGATGACGATCACATTTCCGCTTACTAGGCCATTAGTGCTGGTTGACCAGGCTTTTGGCACAGCAATCATAGCATTGTAATAGGGGGCTTTAAGTGCCAGATAGCTTTTTTCCACCACCCAACCTCGTCCAAAATCGCCCCAAGGCTCCAATGCCACATTACTCAGTCCATAGGACTTTAGCTCCTTTACAGCCCATTCTTGGGCACGCTTCAAACCAGGTGAGTTGGAAAGCCTGGGCCCAGACATATCAGTGAGATAAAGGGCCGTATGCATTACTTTTGAGTCTTCGAAGCCAATTTGACGGATTTTGTCAATGGCCGATAGGTCTATTTTTTCCTGCGCCTTAAGGGCAGGTACTACACTAAGACTAATGAAAGATAAAGAGAGTAAGAAATTTTTCATATTTTACAATTAAATATGAACAAACTTAGCTTAATCTACTCCTTTTTCCGCATTAATAATCAAAAATTGTTGTTACAATTAACGATTTGACGAGCAATTACCAGAAGAAAATTGTCTTGGCTTGAAAAACGCTTGGAATTTCCCACTTTGGAAATTCAGGATTCATTTTTACGCTCACGCTATTACCCTCAGTTGGAAAGCCGGCCAAACAAATAGCCGTAAAAAGAAAGGGCAGCAATAAAAGTATAAATGGCGATGTCATTTTGTTGGCTTTTGTTTTCATAACGCATTCATTTAAGAGGTAAACAATTCACACAACAAAGGAACAATTTACTAAGTAATGCATAAAAAGTTTTAGACTAACTAGCGAATTTCCTAGACAAACACCCCACCATCTGTTGATATATAAGGTTCGGGAGTTTGTCGACAATAAATACTCGTTTATCGATAACGTACAACAAATTGGATACCGTTGCCTATATTTGTTCCATGATAAAAAGAGAACATATCCTCTATCATGTGTTGGTTTGGGGGCTTTTGATGGCCTTATTATATTTTTCCAACGGACACAAAACTTCTCCAGGATATGACTTGATCTTCTTCATAATCACCATCATCAACATAGCCACATTCTACGCCTCTTATTTTTTAGTTACACCCTATTTTATCGGCCTCAAGAAGGTGCTCACCGGCTTAATGCGATTGGCGCTCGTGCTCCTAATCAGTATATCAGTCAAATTTGTACTTGCCCTTTTGGATTTTGACACTGTCGCTCCTCCCGAGCTTCAAATCAGCAGGCTACAATATCTTGGTTCGGCCTTTATAATGAGTTCGGTTTATATTTTCGCCGGCTATGCCTTTCGCTTGGTCATGAATTCGGTAAAGTTGGAGCAAACGAGAAAAAACCTGGAAAATGAAAAACTGAATGCAGAACTCGCGTTTCTCAAGTCTCAAATCAACCCGCATTTTCTGTTCAATTCGCTCAACAATATTTATTCGCTAGCATATCAAAAGTCGGACAAGGCTCCCGAGGCAATATTGAAGCTGTCGGAAATTATGCGTTATATGCTCTATGAAAGCAATGTAGAAAAAGTAGCCCTGGAAGATGAGATCAGTTACCTTGAAAGCTATATAGACCTGCAAAAGCTACGCGTAAAGGAACACGTTTACCTAGAACTTACAATAAATGTGGACAATTTCCAGCACAGGGTAATGCCCATGTTGTTAATCTCTTTTCTGGAAAACGTCTTCAAGCATGGCATCACAACCGACGAGGAAAACCCCATACGCATTTTAGTAGAAGTGCAGCATGGCCGCCTGCATTTCAAAGCCCAGAACAAGAAAAGTAAGCTGAACAAAGATAAAACGGGCGGCATTGGCATGACCAATCTTAAAAGACGCTTAGAGTTGGGCTATCCAGGCAAGCATAGCCTTAGCCTAAAAGAAAATGGAGATTATTACAGTAGCGAATTATTCGTATATTTATAAGTGAAAAACCAGTACGACCATGATTAGATGCTTAGTGGTAGACGATGAGCCCTTGGCTCTGGATATCTTAGAAGACTATATTAAAAAAATCCCGGAGTTGTCCTTGGTCGGTACAACTACCAATGCCATAGAAGCATTAGGGATGGTACAGCAAGGCGACGTAGACCTTGTGTTTCTAGATGTGCAGATGCCCGAACTAACCGGCATTCAATTTCTTAAGATTATAAATGGAAAATGTGACGTGATTCTCTGCACAGCTTACCCGCAATATGCGTTAGAGGGTTATGAACTGGACGTGTCAGATTACCTGCTAAAGCCCATTGCATTTGATCGCTTTTACAAGGCGGTATACAAGATCGTTACGAGAAGGACGGCATTGCCCGTTCCCACGGCCATATCTTCCGAAGTAGCGGGGCCTGTTCCGCAGAAGCAAGACTATATCTTCGTGAAGACAGAACATAAAATACAACGTATAGATTTAGAAGATATCCACTATATAGAAGGCCTCAAGGATTATATTTCCATTTTTACGGGCACTGATCGCATCATAACCTTACAGAATATGAAGCGCATGGAAGAGTCACTGCCAGAAAATCGTTTCATCAGGGTACATAAATCATACATTATAGCGCTCGATAAAATTGTCAGCATAGAACGTTCGAGAATAGCCCTCAAGGACAAGGTCATACCCATAGGAGAAACCTATAAAGACGCCTTTTATCAACGCATAGGAGAAAAAAACAATTAGTTATCGCGTTCCGAAGAATGCGCCAATAATGGGGATTTCTTACCAATATACCTATATGTCCCCTCCCCTTTCAATATTTGCGTGTAGCTAGCTGTCGGATTTTTCAATATTGTATACGCTTTTCGTAGCGCCTCATCATCTTTTACCGCCAGCTCCATTCTTCCCTTTTGGAAATAATAGCGCGACACTATTTCATTGGCAAGTAGTGGTGCGATTTCATCCTTGTACAAATACAAGTCTCCCTTCAAATCCTTATTCAGCTTCTCTGTAAGTGCCTGAATTTCGGGTTGGGTCAACTCCCATTTTTTTTCGTTTTTCAGGGCCTTCCCAAGCTGGTACAACAAACTATCCGATGTCGATTTATAATCAAAATCACTGTGCAGTACAAATTGCACAAACTGTTCGTAAATAATGCTATCCAGCTTAAAGTTCTCCAGCTTGCCAATAGATTTATGTTTATTCCTAAACTGCGTTGCAAAATCGAAAAGAAGGTATTCTTCTACCAAAGCCTGAGACAGGTCACTGTAATTATTCGATTCTACTTCCACGTCGGGACAAATACCGCTTCCGTCGTAGACAAATCTTCCATTGCTGGTCAGGTATTCATGCTTTGCACTCTCTTTTCCTTTTTGTCGCTCCCCTTTATCGTAATCAATGGCCTGTATACATCGTCCGGAAGGCGTGTAATACTTTGCCACAGTCACCTTCACCATATTGTCATAGGGCAATTGAAAAGTTTGTTGCACCAATCCTTTTCCAAAACTTTGATTACCGATAACCACAGCCCGATCTAAATCTTGCAGTGCTCCAGCAACAATTTCGGCCGCAGAAGCCGATCTCCCATTGACCAATACGATCAAGGGCACATCAGGAATTAATGCCTCGGAAGTAGTTTGGTAAACAATCTGTTTACGGTTATTTTTTCCTTTCTGAGTAACTACCTTTCTTCCTTTTTCCACAAATAGATTCACGATCTTCACCGACTCTTGTAGAATCCCTCCACCATTGTTCCTTAAGTCCAACACAAGCCCCTGAAGCTTCCCAGTAGACAAAAAGCCTTCAATGGTATTTGCCACTTCATCCGCAGCGTTTTCTAAAAAGCGATCTAATTTAATATAACCAATGTGGCCTTCCATTTTTTTGCTGAAGCTCACATTTGGCTGGGTAATTTCCTGCCGAACAATATTCTTCACAATATGCTCATTATGCCCAGATCTATCTATTTCAAGCCTAAGTGACGAGCCTACAGGCCCTTTCAATAAATTGCTGATTTCGGTACCACTCAAGCGTTGTACATCTATGCTATCCACTTTAATGAGCCTGTCCCCAGCACGCAGGCCAGATTTCTCGGCAGGAAAGCCTTCATATGGTTCACTTATATAGGTTTTCCCACCTTTAGACAAAATAACCGCCCCCAATCCTGCATATTGTGCATTGATATATTTAATCTTGAAATCTTCTATTTCCGACGAAGGAATAAATTGGGTATAAGGATCGAGCTCTCCCAACATCGCATCAATCCCTTTACGCATTATTTTTTCATCATCAAACTCCCCTACATAATTTTGCGTTACCTGTTTATACAATATGGCAAATACCTCTACCTGCTTGCCCAGATCAAGTATTCCGCTCTTGAAAGAATAACCAGTAAGTACCAGAGCCATTATCACGGCAAAGGGCAGGACGTAGTGTTTTATGCTAGATTTCATGGGCAATAAAGATGTTATTGTACGTAAAAACAAATGGTAAACATTGAAATATACACACCGTATTGATTAACGAAGTTAAAATTAACCAATAAAATTCAAATAATAAAACGAGATTCACATTCTCATCTACATTAGGATAAAATATAGAAATTTGGGTACAATTTTTGTGCTTTTTGACGCTGTTCATCGAACAGGAAATTGATTTAACGAATTTTAATAGCATGAAAAAAATTATTCTATCCATTGCCGTATTGATAGCCGGCGCCAGTTTTGCACAAGCGCAACTTTTGCCTTCTTTTCAGTTCGGATTGAAGGGAGGATTGAACTTCTCCAAGTTATCGGAAGATGGCCGTTTGCTCAATTCCAGTACCCGTACAGGCTATCAAGCCGGCGTGTATGCACGAGTGGGCGCTGCAGGCATTCATTTCCAACCCGAGCTTTATGTAACCGGAAAATCAAGCGAAGCTACATTCAACAATGATGGCAATGAAGTGACCGCCAATGTTACCTTTACCAGCTTGGATCTCCCCTTGTTAATAGGCACTCGAATCGGATTGGGACCTTTGGGCTTTCGTGTTCAGGCAGGGCCTGTCGTTTCTTTCATGTTAGATAAGGGCATCGGCAGCGCCTTGAGCAACGTGGTAACTCCTAGCAACTATAAGAATCAGGCTATTGGGATTACAGGCGGCATCGGCGCGGATGTCAGCAAGTTGCGGGTCGACCTACGCTACGAACACGGACTGAGTGACCTAAGTAAAGATGGCTCAGAATCACAAAAACTGAGCTTGTGGACATTAGGCATTGGTTATAGATTGTTTTAAAAACCCGGTAAAAATAAAAGGCTACCCTCGCGGTAGCCTTTTATCAGATACTAAAACAAACAGTACATACGCTTAAAGCACTTTACCGTTGCTCTTCATCTTTGCCAAAGTTTTGTTTTCATCCTTCAACAAAGCTATTTCGTAATAGGCATGCCCTTTCGTGGGTTTTACGAAGGTAGCAGCCGTAGTTTTCCATTCCTTAAATTTCTCACCCGATAATGTTTCCTTGATAGGAGCGGGCAAATCTTTTGGATTTACCGCAGTTTTTTCTGTTCCATCAAGATTGTTTTTCAACATATTTGATGGGTTCGTACATCTTATCGTATCTTTCCTAATAGAATCATCACCAAAATAAATCGCTGTATCGGCATTAATATGATCATTCACGGCTGCATTAGACAGGCCAAAAAAACCGATAGATGCCGCAGTGATGATACCAAAAACTAATTTCTTCATTATATAAACTCCCTGTATCGTTGGTTCGTTGTATACAGTATATATGAATAACCATGCCAAAGGAGGAAACACCCTTCAGAAAGCCAAAAAAGCGCTTTCAGGCACTTCAAAAACATTAATTCCGGACAGTTTGTGGAGTATATTCCACAACCATGCTAAAAGCAATGTCTATTAAGGATGATGCTGTCTATTCAAGCGGATGTATTATCTTTGTCGTTCATGAATGCATCAGAAATCAATCTCAAATGGAAAGAACTGCAAAGAAAGGTAGCTCTCAATTTTGACACGGAAACGCCCGATATCAAGGTAATGCTATTCCTCATTGGCGTGCAGGAACTCGGCCAAGGGCCAAAAAAATTCGGCAAAAGGGAGAAAGAAGAGTTGATGCACATAGCTACTTGTCGTCTTTTTAGCGAAATGGGCTTTTATGAATTGCAGGGACTGGATCAGGATGGTTGGCCGCATTGGACACTCATAAAGCCAATCCCCAATTACACCCTTCTAGAACAAGAAATGATACTAAAATCGCTTATCGTTGACTATTTTGAGGATATTTTAGCATAACAGCCAAACACAAATGAAATCAAGAAAACAAATTCTCCTATCCCATTTGATCATTGGTCTTCTTATAAGCGCAGCACCGAGCTTTTCTTATGCACAAGGCTTATTTTCATTTTTGAAGAAACCCAAGCACCAATACATAGAACTTTCCGTAAACGACCATCAAGCCTATCTTCTGCTGTTCAATCAGACCCCGCAGCACCGCGACAATTTTTTGAATCTCGTCCAGCAGCACCAACTTGACAGTACTTTGTTTCATCGGGTCATAAACGGTTTCATGATACAGGGTGGAGACCCCACGTCCAAAGGCGCCAAGAAAGGACAAAAATTGGGTGGGGGCGATCTAGGCTATACCGTACCAGCAGAATTCAGGGATTCACTGTTTCACAAAAAAGGCATGCTCGCAGCCGCTAGGGACAACAATCCCGAGAAGGCCTCCAGCGCGAGTCAGTTCTATATCGTGCAAGGGAAAACATTCAGCGATGAAGACCTCGATAGGATTGAAGAGAACAGGTTGGAAGGGAAAAAAATCCCAGAATTCAAAAGACAGGTATATAAGACTCTTGGTGGAGTTCCGCATTTAGATGGAAATTATACCATATTTGGTCAGGTGGTGAAAGGCCTGGAATTGATCGATATGATCGCAGAAGTAGAGACGGACAACAACGACAGGCCATTTGCAGATCAAGTGATGACGGTAAGGATACTCAAGAATAAAGAAATCAGAAATCTGGAAAACGAGCTTCGCGCAGACACTGCTTTGGCAAAAATTATCGACAATCCAGATTATTAGACGTTAAGAACTTCACCAAGGTTGTGCGCAATGCCAAAGCTTAGGCAAACTCTGGTGAAGTTTTCAGAGTCGACGCTAATGTATTATTGATTGTTCAGTATATGACAAAATTCATTATTCAATCTAAAAATGCGTCATTGCGAAGAAGAATGATGAAGCNTGCCTGACGGCAGGCAGGCAATCTGCGTTTTTGTTTGCCAGATTGCCACGTCGTACCTCCTCGCAATGACGACAAACGAGAAAAAGAAATTTTGTCATGTACAATTGTATTATTGATTTACAGTTTTCTCTTTGGTCTTTCAGCTCTGGTTTTTTTAATTTTTATTTTTTATTTTTTACTTAAGGTTAGATGAGAATAATCACCTATAACGTAAATGGCATTCGGGCCGCAATCAAAAAAGACTGGCTCAAATGGCTGAAAGAAACGAATGCCGACGTGGTATGCCTACAAGAGATAAAAGCTACCCCAGATCAGCTGCTGGAATTGTTGCTGATAGAGGAAATGGGCTACGAGCACTATTGGTATCCCGCAGAGAAAAAAGGCTATAGTGGCACGGCCATTCTAACCAAAATTTCACCCAAACACGTCGAATATGGCTGTGGTATCCCAGCATACGACAGTGAAGGCCGCGTTTTGCGTGTAGATTTCGAAGCGCTCTCTGTCATCAGCGCCTACTTCCCATCGGGCTCCAGTGGCGATATCCGCCAAGAATTCAAATATCAATTTCTGGATGATTTCCAACGATATAGCGACACGCTCTTGGGGGAATTACCAAACTTGGTAATATCAGGCGATTATAATATTTGCCATCGCCCCATTGACATCCACAACCCAAAGAGCAATGCCAACAGCTCGGGCTTCCTGCCCGAAGAAAGGGCTTGGATGGAATCCTTCATCAATAGCGGCTATATTGATACCTTTAGGCATCTGCACCCCGACCCCCACCAATATACCTGGTGGAGCTATAGGGCCAATGCCCGTGCCAAGAATTTGGGATGGCGCATTGACTACAACATGGCCAGCAAGGCCTTGGAAAACCGCATCGCACATGCGGCCATATTGCCCGAAGCCAGGCACTCCGATCATTGCCCCGTGCTATTGGATTTAAACATTTAATTTTCGCTCTATTTCCAAGAACATTTTTCGCGCTGCCTTGTTTTGTTCAGTTAGTACGGCAGGTTATGCTACTTGCCTTTTAAAATTTTGAACGTTATGCTAAAGGCCGGAGATAAAGCCCCCGATTTTGAGTTGTATGCAACACCAGATCAAAAGCTAAAATTGAGTGAATTAAAAGGGCAAAATGTGGTTTTGGCCTTTTACCCAGCAGACTGGAGTCCAGTATGTGGCGACGAAATGGCCCTATTCAATGAGATGCTCAAGCTATTTGAGAAAAGACATGCCACATTGGTGGGTATTTCTGTTGATAGCAAGTGGAGCCATATGGCATTTGCAGAGAGCAGGCATTTACATTTCCCTCTATTGGCCGATTTTGAGCCTAAAGGAGCAGTAGCCAAAGCCTATGGCGTTTATAACGACACGGAAGGGATTTGCGAGAGAGCCTTATTTGTGCTGGACAAGGAGGGCAAAATATTCTGGAGCTACCTCAGCCCAGAGGCTATCAATCCTGGTGGAGACGGTATCTTGGAAGCGCTAGATAAATTGGAAAAAGAAGAAGGATAGATAGGAATTCAATTAATTAAACCAAACGACGCAATGGCAACAAAACTTTATAGGCCAGTAGGACATAAGGACCATATCACAGGCTCCAAAAATGCCGAAATACAGATAGTGGAATACGGCGATTATCAATGTCCCAATTGCGGAGAAGCGTTTCCGATATTAAAAGAAATTTTAAACGAGTTTGATGGCGCCGTATGCCTTGTGTTCCGTCACTTTCCTTTAACCGAGATACACCCCATGGCTTTGCCGGCCGCCATTGCCGCCGAAGCAGCTTCCAGACAAGGGAAATTTTGGTCCATGCACGATCTCATATTTGCCAACCAAGAGGCACTGTCTGAGGCGCTTTTTGAGGATATGGCAAGGGAACTAGGATTGGAAATAGACCGCTTTTTTGAAGACTGCCAAGACGAAGCCATTCGCACCCTTATTGAAGATGATTTTGAAAGCGGCGTACGAAGTGGAGTCAATGGTACACCTACTTTCTTTGTGAATGGCCTACATTTCGACGGTAGTGTACGAGACCTGTATCAGATGTTGGCCGAAAATGCCTCTTAAGTTAGGTGCTGCATCAACTACTATGGTCAGCTACTATGACCCAATGATTCGCTATCTTGCGAAAAAGTAGGGTAAAAGCACCCCCTATATCTCCTTTTTGCCTTTGCAGGTGCCACCTGCCCAACACAAAATAATAACTTGAAGAAAGAGGCCGAACATCTAGGATATCAAATGCCAGTGTCCCCATGCTTTCCTTGTTGGGATAAGACTTTATGTAGTTGTTCATTGTATTCTCCCAACCATATGTAGGCCCCTTGCTTCCCACAAAAAGCAGGCTATCATTCTTCCAATAGGTCTCCATAAATGCGGCAATATCACCTTTGTTCCAAGCAGTCTTTTGTACTTCCATGACTTGCAGAATTTGTTCTCTTTCTTTATCTTGGGCATTCGTCGGAAAAAACAGGAATAGGGATGCAATAACTGCCACTAGTGCTTTCATGTCGTTTTTTGATCTAAAGATAGCGTTAAATGTAGTAATTGAAAAAGGTTATGGAAAAATTATATATGATATTGCTGGGCTGTAAGCCACAAGGTAGGCACACTGAGCAGCATGATATCTTCTTCGGGATAGCGCGTTCCCTGAGCCAACTGGTAGAACCCATTGTGCAGTTCTGGCCGGAAGCCGAAGGAAAAATTCACCTAGATGCTTGGAAAGAGGTAACGCAAGTGGACGGCCATCCCATTTCCATAGTGGAAAGGAGTCGCGAAAGCGAGGCTAACACCCCTTATCAACTTTTCTTCCTCAATCTAGGTGGGTACAAGGAAAATGATTTCGAGGAATACCACTACAAGATGCTGGTAGTAGCTAAGGAAAAAGGAGAAGCCATCAGGAGGGCCAAAGAAACTGCATTCTTCAAACACAATGCCTCGCCTCATATAGATGATAAATATGGAGTAGACGTAGATGACATTTATGAGATAGAGGAAGTGTTATCTGATGAATTCAGAATAAAATACCGCATTGTTATCGGTGAAAAGGAATCAGCACAAATAGATGATGAAATTCATGCAGAATACATTAAATTAAGCAAGCTAGTCTAATCTCAACTAAGCATATTGTCTGCCATGACTTTTTGTCTATAAAAAGTCATGTTGCTATTTCCCAAAAGACCTGTCACAACAATTTCCACTCCAGTCAGTTATAAAATGTAAGGTCGAGCTTTATAAGCATCGTCCGGCTATTTCCTGATGCAAACACAATTTATTATTTAACTCTTAAATAAAATTGCCTATGCACTTACATTATCCGTCCGTACTACTCGTTGTATTTGCCACAATTTTCTCTTCTCGTTTTACGACATCCGCCAAGCAGCAAAAGACTCTCCATCAGGATAGCGAGCTACGCACAAAATCACCTAGCGATGATGATACAAAACGCTTACAGTCGCTTATAGACAAAGCTCAACCAGGAGACACCGTACTGATTCCAAGGGATACATTTTACGTAAAAACCCTACACTTAAAAAACGGCGTGAGCATCAAATCGATGGGACTGCTGAAACAAGTCGATTCATTGGAAGAGGAACTGTATGCCATAGCCTATCAACGCTCGTCTACCCCTTTGTTTCTAGGAGAGGATGTTCAAGGCATCTATTTGTCCTTCAACGCTGAAACCAAACATGAGGCCCTTGTTTTGGAAAACTGCAAGAACATTGATATAGCAAATGTACAGGCAAAAGGTGATTCCACTAGATTCCGTTCTTTTTCAGGCATGTATTTCGCTCGTTGCGATAGCATCACCGTAAGCGACTCGGAAATTGCCTATTATGGGCAGGAAAGGCAGCATATCAAATCCTATCAGCCTGGTACAGGCATAAGGATGCAAACCAGTGACCATATCAGCATAAAAGGAAACACCATACATCACAATGGTGAAAATGGGATCTTCGCTCATAGCAGCAGAGATGTGGTCATAGACAGCAACTTAATACACCATAACGGCATGAGTGGCATACAGGTTGCCTTTGGCAGCGTAGGCCGCGAAAAAAACTACATCATCAGACATAATGTACTGAAAGAAAATGCCGCAGATGCCATAGATATCAACAATCCAAACACGGAAAAGCTGGTGCAATTGGAAGCACTCATTGAAGGAAATACCAGTGAAGGAAATGGCTGGGTGAAAGGGCATAGTACACCCGACGGCTCCGGAATAGCCACCTTGGTAGGTCTCCAAAAGATACGGGTGAGGAAAAACAAGTCATCCAAGAGCAATAGACCGGCCATATATGTACGTGGTTGCGACAACATAGAAGCCACGAATAACCAAGCCGACAACGTGGCTGAAATAGTAGGAGATCTTGGCAACATCAAATTGCAAAAAAACACCCTGGCCGGTGTGAGGCTTCTGGCCAGCGTGAAAGCTAAAAGGCTAGAACTGGACTCAAATGACATCCATCACCTGTCACTTCCTTCGGGAATAGCAGTAGACAGTTTCATAGTACGTTCCAATGAACTGAAAGGCAATATCCATGTGGACATGGAGGGGCAATTGGTATTCAAGGGAAATACAGTATACAGTCCTTCAGAACAAGGCGCCATATCACTGCTGAAAGTAAAAGGTGCTACATTGAGCGACAATAATATTCAATCGACCGCAGCACATGCCATTTCGGTAAGTCCCGCAGCCATGGACGTACTGATGCTGGAGAATACCATAAAATCTGCCCAAGCCTGTGTGGCTGCAGATTCTGGAGCCCATAAGCTCAGGCTAGTCAGAAACTCGATGGACTATACCGATACTATCAAAAGTGAGGCACCTTACGTGGTTTCCAGCGATTTGAAATCCATACATTTCGAGGATAACACCTATTTTCGGGATGGCCAGCAAGTGCAGCATTCTTATGCCGATTCAGTGAGCGGACAGTAGGCCATCGTTGTGACGGGCGCAAAGTTTTTTTAGAAAGGGTAAGGTTAAGGAAAAAGGACCTAGCTCATATAGTACAAAGAAAATCCAAGAACAAACAAAAGAGGCATCCATAGATATGGATGCCTCTTAATTTTTTAGCGGTCCGGACGGGACTCGAATTCGCATGGTCAATTAAATCATTAATTCCCGTCCGAAAAACCTCTTTATATTCGTTTATATCCACTTAGCGTAGTCTTTTTTTTCCTGTTTATGGTGGGGTTATTGGTGGGACTTTAAACGTCTAATCCACTAAATATCTATTAAATAGATACGCTATACATAATATTCCCCCTGTAAAATAGCATAGCATAGTAAACAATCTTAGGTTTTGTAGGTTCCGGTAGTTCACGGTTTTGTCACCTTCTTTTTTACTTAATAGGTATTGCCCGTAAAATGCAGAAGCAAAAAAGATGGCAATTATGATGTAGTAATATTTCATGTTCTAATTCTATTTTGGTTCTTCCCACGTTTCGGAATCCAGCTTATTTTTATTCCAAACTAACCGTAGCTTTGATTGCTGGATTCCTTCGCTTCCAATTCCTTCCTTAGTTTATCAATCTCTGCCGTTAAAATGTCGATGATTAAGTTAGAACGTACGATAGTGGGTTTAGAATCTCCACTCTCTTCCGTGTCTCCACCCACATCAGCAACAACTGAATTTTCCGTAGTATTTTTTTTATCGAGGAAAGCTTCACCTACTCCGTATATTAAATAGTCCCAGCTAATACCTACTAGTTTTGAGTACAACAGATCAATGTCAAGAGTATTCCGCCGCTTCCATCCTGATAGCGTAGTGGGGGGTAATTCAAGAAAATCAGCTAAATCAGCATCTGATTTTAGCCCGTAAGCTAATTTTATTCTTTTGAATATCAGCTTTTTATCTAAAAAAGTACTCAAAACAAGTAGAAAAATTTGATATATACTCATTTTGAGTATATATTTGTGTTGTACAAAAATGAATACTCAAATATGCACAATAAATCTAAACACTACAAACAAGCAAGTCGCGAAGAGGTAGATTCAACTCACCAATGCAACATTTTGGTCTAAGGTAGCATAAAAAATGCTCTTGGGGTTTTGGTAATCTAGTTTTTTTCTTGGCCTTGCATTGATTTTGTGCTGTATCTTTCTGATATCCTGTTCATTGAATTGTTCAAAGGGCTGCTTTTTCGGTATATACTGCCTGATAAGCTTGTTGGTGTATTCGTTGAGTCCCCTTTCCCAAGAGGAATAGGGGTGGGCGAAGAAGAAATCGGCCTCCAGTTTCTTTGCGATGAGCTTGTGCCGTGCGAACTCGGTGCCG
>NZ_ATZA01000103.1 GCF_000427965.1 Olivibacter sitiensis DSM 17696
TCGACAGCATCTGCTCTCTTTTTTCTGCTTTCCTCATACAGCAAAGCTAAGCCATAGATAAACGCTAAAAAATATGTACTTGGTAGGGCGGATACAAACAGACCAAGAAAACTATAGTTGAACGTTTGAAAGAAACTTATGGAAAGGAGGCGTTTAGCCACATCATGATTATCCGTAGGGATTTTTATAATAGGTATTTTTTCTTTTGTGCAGAAATGGGTCTTATTCCCAGCTACCGGATGGCAAAAATACGTTATTCCCGTAGTGTTTGGATGACCGTAGCCATCGTTGTTTTGGCCTTAATAACGATCGCACTGTATTTTTATATTATACCGCCCGAATCCGTTTGGATAAGCAGGTGGGTCGCCGGTACAGGTCTGTTTTTCATAGCTGTCAATATTTTCCGGTTGTATGTCTTATATCTAAAAACCTATCTAATATATCTTTATGAAGGACGATCAAAGGACTATCCAATATAAAAAGTGGTACGGCTATTTTTATTACCATCATTTTAACAGTCACCCACTTAGACCTACCCATCAAACTTATATTGCTTGCCTCTCATATATTGAAGATAAAGGCAATTTCAACATCGACAATTGCGGTGTGGATCAGGCGTGGCCAAGAATAAAGGAAACGCTACGGTCGCTTGAATCAGATGACTTCAAGGTTTTAACGTTAATCACAAAAAAATAAAATTTTCATTTATGTCTAAAGAACTTAAAGAACACAGAAATAGTTCCTTGATATCCAAAGAAGAAATAGTGGAACAGATTTTCCTTAAACACGATTTTATTATCGCAATAGGTGACCAGTTTTGGCACCCCTCTCATGGCTTTGGCTATGTGTTGGATATTGAGTTAAACAAGGACGTTGAAGATGATCCTTTTGATGCTAATAACATTACCGTCCGGTTCCAATTTCAGGAAAGTGACAAGCCTTCAATTCGGGCATACACGCTAAGGGATTTGGTAAGTAATTCAGACTATAAACCGTTTCCCATAACCCATGGCGATGCCGATAGTTTTGTCAGCGATTCGGAGAAGATGGCTAATGGACAAATTGATCATATTGGCCTGTTGAAGCAATATGGACTTTCAACGGAAAGCGGAGAAACATCATCCGCTCTTATGATTATTGATAAGAACCTTCTCATAGCTAGGAAGCGTGAGCTAGCGAAGCAGTCTCAATTTTTGGATGCCCGTAGGAAATATGCAAAAGAATTATTGGAAAGGCGCATGGATAAAATGCGTGGAATGCTAGCAGCATTCACCGGACAAATAAGTAAACTGAACCGGCTCATTTACACAATAGAACTTTATTTGGGAATCAAGGAAGAACTTCATCAACTACAGAAAGGCTCTTGGGCTGATGTCCACGATCCGATATGTTTCCGGCAACGCAGACTATACATGGATGTCGAAGTTGGCAATCCGCTCGATGATGGACAGGGTATTGACTTCCAGTCCATAGAGGTTTTCGATGAATGGTTATTGCGGAAGAATTCATATTGGGGAAAATACAACTATGAATTGATGTTGCCCGAAACAAAAGGTGTTGTTGTTTTCAAGGTCAGGCGTGAGAATAAAAACTACGATCCAAACCCCTTCATCAATCACATGATGAATGCTCCCAACCATATGACCTACCTTCTAATCAGGAACGGTGAAAATATATTCCGTATATATGGTGACATCAATATCGGTCAGAAACTTTTTCCTGATCAGGACGAGTTTACCAAGAATGAAGGGGAAAGGTTTTATAACAAGGAAAGCGTAGCGGAACGTTATAAATTAAATCACTACTGACCGACAAAAAATAATTTAAGGAGCTGCCATATCTGGCAAGCTCCTTTTTTCATATTTTGGTTTTACGACAAACTAAAAAT
>NZ_ATZA01000104.1 GCF_000427965.1 Olivibacter sitiensis DSM 17696
GCTGTGGAGTAAATTCTTTGCGTCCTTGCATAAGGACAAGATACTAAATATTTTTATATTTTTGAGTTGTGCAACAGGCACATCGTATTGGCAATGGCGGGCTGAACGGCTTCGTATCAACGGAAGTGCAAAATTCAGCTTCTGTTCTTCGATTGAACGACAGTACTAAAAATCCCGCCCATCGCCAATACGCGGCCCGTTGTGCGTCATGCACGACAGTATTAAACCCGATAACAATAAATTAACCAGCAAAACACTTATTCTAAAAGCAAGCTAATGAACGAGAATCTCCAACAACAAAACATTCATTGTGAATTAGAAGAAGCAAGAGAGCAACAAAGATTAAATATACCAGCTAAAAGACTACTTGAAAAGTTAGTACCGATTCCCAGCAACGTTTTAGATTTACAAAGGAGGTGGTTTTGGGAACTTCTACAAAATGCAAGTGACTACAATGACATAGTTGACATAATTTTAGAATTGCAAGAAAACAAAATTATATTCAAGCACAACGGCAACCCATTTAGACCAATTGATACAGAAAATTTAATTGCCCCTGATTCAGGAAAAGACAGCGAAGAATTAAAAGATAAGGATATGATAGGACAGTTTGGAACTGGCTTCATATCAACACATATTCTTTCAGCAAAAATCACAGTAGAAGGTGTAATTAAATCTGAAAGAATACAAGATTCATATTCAAAGTTTAAGTTTGATTTAAATAGACTTCAATACAATGATAAAGAAGCTCTTAAAAAATCAATACAAGATTCATCTAAAGAACTTAACCAAAATGTCCAAACCATAGATTATAATCCCAAAGAATTCAATACAGTTTTCACATACGATTTAACTATTCATCTTGACAATATAAACCCAATAGAAATAGTCAATAAAGGGTTAGAATATGTTACCGATGTACTTCCCTACACTCTTGCTTTCATGCCCAAGGTTCAATCTGTAACAATAGACAACCAGAGCAATGATTTTTTTCAATCAAAATCAAAACGGTTTTCAATAAAAAATAGAACAACTGATGCAGTTGATGTAAGCGTTGTAACAATTGGGTTAAAAGAAAATGAAGAACCCGAAGAAATAAATCTTAAAATATTCAATGAACAAGGAACTGAAATAATAGTGAATATTCAACAAGGAAAGATTTTACCTTATCCTAAAAGTATAACTAAACTATTTTGCTCTTTGCCAATGATTGGAACAGAAGACTTTAGTTTTCCTGTTGTAATTAATTCAAAGTCATTTATTCCAAAAAATGAACGAGATGGCATAAACCTTAGCAATAATGACGTTCCGAATAGAAATATTATCAAAAATGCAGTTGTCGCTTTTTCCAAACTAATTACCCATGTTTCAAATGAGTCTGTAAAAGATTGCTTTTACCTATTGAATTGCCCAACAATACATTTGAAAAATGAAACAGATAAAACATGGTACAAAACTAATATCCTTGATAAAATAAAAGACTTATTACTTAACGCTAAAATTGTGGACAGTTATTCGGAAAGAATTCTTTTAAAAGACACCCTTTTCCCATACATTCCAGCGGACGAGATGCAAAAAGAAACTCATTTGCAATTTTTGCTTAGTTTCTATAAATCAGTTACAGGCTTTAAACCAAATAAAACTCCAGAAGAAATTAATTTTTTGAACTGGTATAATGCAATTGATTTCAGCATTTTCACAAAAAATAAGAGACTGTAAAATAAACTGTGTCAAGGATAATAAATAGAAGTATTATTTTTGACATAGTAATTATGAGTATTAAGGAAAACGATTTTGATT
>NZ_ATZA01000105.1 GCF_000427965.1 Olivibacter sitiensis DSM 17696
GGCTTTTTTATCTAATGAAAATATTTACTGATAATCAGTAAGTTAAGTGAGTTTATTGCCTGTTTTTAAGTTTATCCGTTTGGTAGTGATTCTATACCCTTTTGCGTAGTTAATTTTCAATTCACTAATTCCGTCTCCAACAGTTTACAATCTCCAAAGTGTTCTTCCTTTTCCAATTTTTGAATTCTGAACAAAATCTTTGCTTTTGCTCTTAAATCTTTTAATTTCCTCAACCACTTGTCGAATTTTATCGTTTTCTCAACAAAGTACATGTTAAATGTGTATTCACTTGGATACGAAATTAGTAAAAATATTTGAATAAATGAATTCTGCTTTTTCAGGGGTCGTGTTTTGGGTAAATTGCCGCACAACTCGTTTAATGTGCTACAAAATCACAAAGATCTCTCAACTATCTTATTGTGTCTTACCGCTTTTAAGCACCTCTTCCAAAACTTTTTGCGCCGATTTGGCTTCCTTTTTTCCTACAGTTGATTTAATAACCGTTATAAACTGTTGCACCTGTTCGGGTGCTAAGCCTACATTCAGACAAATGGCTAAATGCGAACGCAACATAGGTTCCGCATCGCCAATAGCAGCTATTACGGAAATGGTTACCAACTCCCTTTCGGCATAGGTCAACACATCTCTTTCAAAAATATCGGCAAATAAATGTCCCTTTAGAAATGTATCAATTGTTGGGGCAAATGCCGAATAACCTGTAAGGATTTCGGGTTGTGGCGTTTTGGTCAATTCTTCCAAAATCTTTTTACCACGTTTGTACTTATTACCTGTTTGGTCAATGGGCGAAACATCGTTGCCTATATTGTCATTTACGCCATTGGCTTTGCGTCCGTCCAACACCTCCATAAAGACCTGCAATCCTATGATACTGCGGGGAAATCCGCAATAGGCATACAGGTGTACCAATGCTTCTTTTATTTAATTGACGGACAAACCTGCCTCAAGACCTGTACTTAGCGCCGTTTTTAGCTTTTCCAAATCGCCTTTTGCTGTAAATGCAGAAATGGAAATTAGGCTATGTTCTTTCGGGCTTAATGCATTTTTATCTGTTGTCATTTTCTGCTGTGCCAGTGATTGATCTGCAAGCAATGAAATACAAACTAATATTGCTATATAAGTTATTCTTCTCATTTGTACCATCTTAATGGTGTTACTGTACAAAGGTCGCCAGATAAAATGACGTTACGCTTATACCGATCACGGTATTGCCTACCAAAATCACTGATCAGAGGTTGGTTTAATGGATTTAGGATATTGTATTTGCACTGCAAATACATAAGGAGCAATCCAAAGAAGACTTTAATGTTTAACAATATGCCTGACAAATTTTTAGAATTTTTTATCTTTGATAAAAATCAGGAGAATATGAAAACAGGAGACAGAGTTTTAATTGCTCCTCAAGTTACGGGAAGAGCGGATTGGACGGAAGCCACTGTTATTGAGGTCGAGAAAAATCCATATGTGGGCATCGTGATTACGGCAAAGGCAGACGATGGTGAAATCTTCTTTGAAAAAGAGGATATGTTCAAACGTTTGGACAATGAGGTATGTACGCAATAGCCTTTGATATGGTTATTTCCGATTTGAAAATGCATTATGGCGAACAATATCATAGTGCCTATTCGGAGATTGTAAATCGTCAGCAAAAAGTGGACACGATATTTTAAAAACTTAAGGAGTGTTTTCATCAAAAACGTTAGATTTAATTATGGGAACACCAA
>NZ_ATZA01000106.1 GCF_000427965.1 Olivibacter sitiensis DSM 17696
AAAGTCGTTTTTTTCCCTTAAACATGCCAATTGGGGGTACCCCCAATTGGCATGTTTATTTCAACCTTTGTTGCATTTCTTAATTGAACTTACGTTGTCCATTTACCTGTTCCATCTGTCGTTCTTGCTCTTTGGCCGTTCATTATTATTCCTAGGCCTGTCTCCTCGTCCGTGGAAGGACGGCTTGGGCTTAGCCTTTTTGGCTGCCACTGCGGCCTTAGATTTTGCCCCTTTGGGCAACGGAACGGCCACAAAGGTATCTCTCATGGGATAGGGGTGGCTGTTATCTACCGGAAGAGGCAAATTGATGAGATTGACGATATCTTGCAGGTATTCGCGCTCTTCCAAATCGCAAAACGAAATGGCCAGGCCACTGGCTCCAGCCCTTCCCGTACGGCCAATGCGATGTACGTAGGTTTCGGGAATATTGGGCAAATCGTAATTGATCACATACTTCAAATCTTCCACATCTATCCCACGCGCAGCGATGTCGGTGGCTACCAGCACGGCCAATTTATTTGCCTTAAAGGCCTGAAGTGCCGCCTGCCTGGCATTCTGCGATTTGTTCCCGTGAATGGCCGCAGCAGAAATGTGCTGCTTTTGCAAGGTCTTCACCAAGCGGTCTGCACCGTGCTTGGTCCTGGTAAACACCAAAACGGTATGCATCTTGTCCTTTTTCAGCAGGTGGGTCAACAGTTTGGGTTTATCGGGTTTATCTACCGAATACACTTGCTGCGTGATCTTCTCTGCAGTAGAAGATACGGGGGTCACCTCCACGCGCTCCGGATTATTCAAAATGGTATTAGCCAACTTAGCTATTTCGTCAGGCATAGTCGCTGAGAAGAACAAGGTTTGCCTTTGCAAAGGCAGCATTTTCACTACCTTCTTGATGTCGTGGATGAAGCCCATATCCAGCATGCGGTCGGCCTCGTCCAGCACAAAGTACTCCACCTTATCCAAAGTGATAACCTTCTGTCCTATTAGGTCCAGCAACCTACCCGGTGTAGCCACCAAGATGTCCACTCCCTTGCGTAGCGCGGTTATTTGCGTATTGATATTCACCCCACCGAATACCACCATATGCGAAATCTTGGTAAACGTGGCATAGGCCGCAATGTTTTCCTCTATCTGGATCGCCAGTTCCCGAGTTGGCGTCAATATCAGCGCCTTGATTCCTTTTTTATATACTTTCTCCTGCAAAAGGTGATGCAGGATGGGCAGAGAAAATGCCGCCGTCTTGCCAGTACCGGTTTGTGCGCAGCCCAATAAATCCTTTCCTGCTAGGGCGATGGGGATAGCTTGCTCCTGTATGGGTGTAGGGGTCTCATATCCCTGTTGTTTGATAGCCTTCAACAAAGGCTCATCGAGACTTAGATCTGTAAATTGCAATATATTGAGTTTTTGAAACGGCAGCAGCCGTTTTTGTAAGCCGCAAATTTACACCTTTTAAATGGAATTACCATTATAACAGAAAACGAGGCTAGGAGGGTAGATTCAACTCACCAATGCAACATTTTGGTCTAAGGTAGCATAAAAAATGCTCTTGGGGTTTTGGTAATCTAGTTTTTTTCTTGGCCTTG
>NZ_ATZA01000107.1 GCF_000427965.1 Olivibacter sitiensis DSM 17696
GGCTTTTTTATCTAATGAAAATATTTACTGATAATCAGTAAGTTAAGTGAGTTTATTGCCTGTTTTTAAGTTTATCCGTTTGGTAGTGATTTCTTATATAAGTGATCATACCAATCAGTACTGCCGTAATAGGTATACTCGCCGGTTACAGGATCGACTTCTACCTGGTTATAGGGTTGTCCAGACTCAACCCGTCGTTTAAATTCGTTAAGATAGTCCAGGGAAAATTTCTGTGTTTTATTGATATTTTGTGGAAAAGAGCCATCACCATTTACGAAGGCTTCAGCAAAATTGCTTACCCAAGTATACCCATCGGTTACAAAATCAGGAACTTGGATCGGATTTTTGATAGCATAGTTGGACGATAAAGTTACAGAGGTTTTTCCCGACGTCGGCTTTTTCGTGGTGATTAATACAACGCCAAATACAGCTCTTGCACCATAAATAGATGCCGATGCGGCATCTTTTAACGTAGTGACACTCTGGATATCATTCGGATTAAGTTGGCTTGGGTCGCCCTCCACGCCATCTATGAGAACCAATGCACTGCCACCTTGCCCAATTGACGTAGTGCCACGGATATTGTATGAGGGTGCCTGAGTGGGCTTACCGTCACCCAGCCGGATATTGAGGTTCGGTATGACACCTTGAAGCATCTGCGTAACATTTGGCATCATTCTATTTTCAAAAACTTTTGCCGTTACCTGGTCAACGGCTCCCGTCAGGTTTACTTTCTTTTGCGTGCCATACCCCACGACCACTACTTCGTCCAGGTTGGCCAGATCTTCTTCGAGAACGATACGGCTGAGATCAGCGCCCACCGACAACTCCTGGCCGATATATCCGACATAGGACAACTGCAGCACGGCCGACTGGTCTTTGACGCTAAGGCTGAATTCACCTTGGTCATTGGTACTTATGGCATTGTTCGTTCCCTTCTCCTTTACACTGACACCTACCAAGGGTTCATTTTGCTTATCGACGATCTTTCCCTTTACGGTAATCTGTTGCACCGCCACTGGGGAAGGCTGGTTTTCGTTGGAAATCTTATCGAGGATAACTATCGTATAGTTCTTCACGGTATAGCCTATAGGCTGATTCTGAAAAAGCATTTCCAGTACCTCCGCTAAAGGCCTATCACGCACGTCCAAGGTCACAAGCTTGGCCTTTCTGATTTGTCTTGTTTTGTACACAAAATCCACCTTGCCTTGCCTATTGATTTCCCGAAAGACCTTTTCAATGGGGGCATTTTTCTCGGAGAGCGTAATCCGTTGTGCAAGCGCCGAGGCACTGACCTGAAAACAGCAGATAACGACAAGAAAAATAGACAGTTTCATCTGTAAAACAAACTTAGATTTTATAATGGCTAAAAAATAAGACATTATCTTTGAGCGTATCGCATCTAAGGGCACATAATGCGCTCCAGACGGATTTTTTCCGCTATGGCAAAAAATCATATCTTTGTCACTACTGACCGACAAAAAATAATTTAAGGAGCTGCCATATCTGGCAAGCTCCTTTTTTCATATTTTGGTTTTACGACAAACTAAAAATATGAG
>NZ_ATZA01000108.1 GCF_000427965.1 Olivibacter sitiensis DSM 17696
AGTTCATTTATAAGCTCAATAGACGGTATTTCGGAGACAAACTGTTTGACAGAATGGTCATTGCAAATATAACAGGTGCGTAAACGGAGAATCAGAAAAAAAGTAAATAAACATTACATATTATAAAAAATAATCGTTTTTTTTTGTAAAAAGATTAATATAGCCCAAAATGGCTAATAAAGAGTAGTTTACAAGAACCGGAAGTGCTATCGGTAACGATTTAGTAATGGTGCTTACTGCACTCGCTTTCATCTGATTACCTTGTAAATCATTACTGCAAATTTAATAAAAAAAAGGATAATGTACGAGCGTACATTATCCTTTTTCGTTTTTTATAGACTGAATAATACAAAGTTGTTAAAAATAAATCTTTCCCAATATGGGGTCACTATGTGATAATGACTTCAATATTATTTCCAAGTTTTGGCAAATCAACAAAGATGTAATTCCGAAACAAGTGGTTATAACCTTTAATAAACTAAACTATGGAAATCGTGTTGAACAAAATTTTATCGGAAATCAGACATCAGGAAGATAAGCTATCTTCTCAAATGGTGCAAACTGTGGATGAGGCTTACCAAATGACCTTGTTCCTAAAAGAAATGCTGTTTACTATAAAGATGAAAGTCTTACAAACGGGATTTAGGGACGAACAGCAGGAAATCAATTTTTTCAAGAATATCAAACCGCAGATTTTAGGAAAACTTATTTACTACAATAAAGTTTTCCGTATTGAAAGTACCTGCCCTGTGAGTAATGGAAGAATACACCAGAGTTATTTTGAAAGTCAATTTAAAATCCTCAAAACTGAATACAAAGAAAGTATATCCAATGAGGATTTTTACAGGTATTACCGTGCGGGCAGAACTGACCGTGACCAAAGTTATTTCAGGCTCGGAAAAATCAATTATCACGACGGACTAAAGAGTAATGTATTTGAAATTGACCTTAGTTTTTCTACATATTTTGATAACAAAGTTGCCCATATTGTAGCCAATGAATTACTTTATACTTATTTGCTTACGAAAATAAATCCCGAAAAAAATCCTGATACTATCTTGGTTAATGGAGATACAACAAAAGACATTTCGTGGACTAATTCACAAAACGCCCTTATCGAATTGATTTACGCCCTGTATGCTTCAAATTCTATTGCATACGGAAAAATCGGTATCAGAAAATTAGCGTTGATTTTTCAAGTGCTTTTCCGAACGCCCTTGAACGATATACATCATTCGTTCCACCGAATGAAAACACGGGCAGGTTCCCGGACGGCATTTTTAGACCAACTCAAAATTTCCCTCGAAGAATATATGGATAAAGACCTTTGTACGTCTTCAAACTAAATTAGACACATTAGGATGAAACCTTAAGGAGACTTTCGAGTTATAAATTTATTAATTTTTGTTGATTATACAAT
>NZ_ATZA01000109.1 GCF_000427965.1 Olivibacter sitiensis DSM 17696
CTTTGGTGTTCCCATAATTAAATCTAACGTTTTTGATGAAAACACTCCTTAAGTTTTTAAAATATCGTGTCCACTTTTTGCTGACGATTTACAAGTTACCTCCGTAGAACTGGAGGGCAACATCATCCCGGTAGATATTACCATTTATGATTTGGACGGTCAGCAAGGCTTGTACGTTCCGTATTCGCCCGAAATGAACGCCCTTACCGAAATGGCGGGCAATATGAGCCAGACCGGAGGAACAAGCGTAATGCTTACGCAGAATGCCGGACAACAGGTTGCTGCTGATTTAAGCCGTGGCGTGGTACAGGGTATTTCGGGCTATTTCGCCAAAAAGGTAAGAACCCCAAAAGTCACACTGAAAGCGGGTTATCAGGTCTTCTTGGTATCAAAAAAATAATGTTGAACTCAAATAAATAAAACAATGAAAAATCATTTAAAAACCTTTTGGGCTATTGCCCTGATACTCGGCTTTGCCGTACAATCTTATGCACAGGACAGCATCAGAACACCGCTTGCCCTGGGCAAGATAGAACCGTACCGTATGGAAGTAACCTACGACAAAACTTCGCACCTAATTTTCCCGACCGCCATACGTTATGTGGATTTGGGCAGCGAATACCTGATTGCAGGCAAGGCTGAAGATGCCGAAAATGTATTGCGTGTAAAAGCATCGGTAAGGGATTTTGAACCGGAAACCAACTTTTCAGTTATCACGAATGACGGGCGTTTTTACAGCTTCAATGTGTATTACAGTTCCTATCCTGAAGCAATGAGCTACGACCTGCTCTCTATGCAAAAAGCAGTAGATAAAGCGAACGGTAACGATGTGCTTTTTGAGGAACTGGGCAACAATTCTCCCTCACTGGCAGGCTTGCTACTGGAAACCATTTACAAGAAAGATAAACGGATTGTAAAGCATATCGGGGCTAAGAGTTTCGGCATCCAGTTTATCCTGAAAGGGATTTACATACACAACGGTAAATACTACTTCCATACGGAATTGAGAAACCGTACCAATGTGCCGTTTGAGATTGATTTTATCAATTTCAAAGTAGTGGATAAGAAAGTAGCTAAACGCACCGTAGTACAGGAAAGACCGCTAACGCCGTTGCGCACTTACAAGCCATTGGACGGCATCGCAGGGAAATCGACCGAACAAAACGTGTACCTGTTAGACCAGTTTACCATTGCCGATGACAAGGTGCTGCTGATTGAAATTTTCGAGAAGAACGGTGGCAGGCATCAAACGCTTCAGGTAGAAAATTCGGACTTAATCAAAGCCCGTTTGATTGATGATATGCACCTGAAATTTTAATAACCCTTCTGATTCTCCGTAAACACGCCTAATATTTTTAGTATATTAGCACATCAAGAAGAATAGACGATGAACATATTCAGTTTTACAGCGCATTTTGG
>NZ_ATZA01000110.1 GCF_000427965.1 Olivibacter sitiensis DSM 17696
CATCATACAAGTACATTTAGTTGTGGTAAACCAAAGTTCTTGGTTTTGATGCTTACTTTTTATCTTTAATTAACCCGCAACTTGGGTTAATTAGTATAGTAGCATATCCTTCTTTTCTCTTTTTTTCGGCAATTGGAAACCCATTGCTCGAAGGTACATGTTTAATCGGGGCTAGTACGCTTTTAGGTTCTATATTACGAAAAAAATAAACACCCAAAGCGACCACGAAAACGCTTGCTAGGTATCCGGAATAGGGGCCGGGGTTAAAGAAACTTCCCGTAATTTTAAATACGTTGTGATGGGAGGGAAGATATCCCCACAATTGGAGATTGCCGTAAATTGCTTGGATACTACCACCGATAATTAAAGATATAATGCATAAGACCAAAGAAAGGTAATGGGAGCTGCGAAGCCATATATAAAGTATTACTAGGCCGCAGAATTCCAATAATCTTATAGAAAAAAATGAGACATTCTGGCTGTAGGCGTTCCCAAGTATGTATACGGAGTACAACAATAACAGTTTGTCCAGAAGTGTCAGGTGAAATGTTTTTGTTCTGTACAGAAATAACCTGAGCAGTATAATTATTACTATTGGAGGTATTAGGTAAAAAAAGAAAAAGCTTTTTCCAGTTTGACTTCCATCATGAATTGAATCGAAGTTTATCGACGGTAGGACTGAGTAAACTGCTACTATTAAAATATATTGGATTAGAAGAAAAGCATGTTTTGTATGCATATGATAGCAGATTACGTATCAAAAACATCGCCCGTCGCAAGTAGACGACCATAGCCAGCCACAACCAGTCTGTATAGAACATCCTCCTCCACGGCAACTGACCCCACTGCAGAAATCCACCGAGATATTGCATTGGCAGTTACCAGTCTCGGCATTACTGGTCATGTTATTTTCCTGACCTTTTAAGGCGGAAATCTCATCACTTAGTTGGTCGGGGTTTTTATACAGGCGATAGACGACAAAGGCAATGAACTCTTTGGACCATTTCAGCTCAAAAAGTGCGTGGTTGACCCAGTCCATGGCAAACCTTATTTTGCCTTCATCCTCGTTATCTTTTTTTTCCAGTAAATAATAACCTTGGTCAATATGGTCGATAAGTTTTTTGACATGTGCTATTTCAGCCTCCGATTTTAAGGTTTTATCGATAATGTATCGCAGTTTTTCAATCCAGGCTGCTCTTTTCTTTTCAGCTGACCAACTGTTGAAAATAGCCCTCTGGATTTCTATATTATAAGAAACCATACTTTCTATATTCAAATGCGAGAGTTGTTGCCTGTTGTAAATCGTCAGCAAAAAGTGGACACGATATTTTAAAAACTTAAGGAGTGTTTTCATCAAAAACGTTAGATTTAATTATGGGAACACCAAAGA
>NZ_ATZA01000111.1 GCF_000427965.1 Olivibacter sitiensis DSM 17696
ATATGTGGTAGATCTGCGCAAAGATTACAACCTCATACCCCAATACTCAAAAATCTGCTGAAAAAATCATTGAGTTTTTCAGCAGACCCTATCTATTGCCTTTTGATTAAGTTCCTCAAGAAATTGGTCATAAGTCAGCCCTAATAACCGCTCATTTGGCTCTATTTGACCTAAGCACCCATATATGTTATCCCAAGATAACCCTGTTTTGTGGTATGATTGTGTAACCCTCCCTTAGTTCGGACTGGTATTTTATAGACTAATTTAATTCAAAAATATAATTATTGTTGTTGGAACTGTGGGGATGTTGGAAACTCGATAGAGTTTTCAATATCTCCACAGTTTAGCCGCTTGTACAGGTCAGGCGTTATACCTCCCAGTGCTTCATGTGGCCTGCTGTAATTGTAATCCTCCATCCATTCATCGGCTAATACCTGTACCTGGTTAATGTCCTCAAATAGGTAAGCGTCCAAGATGTTTTCCCTGAAGGTTCTGTTAAAACGTTCGATATAGCCGTTCTGCATAGGCTTGCCAGGCTGGGTAAATTGCACTGTAATATCTTTGCTCTCACACCAATCCTTGAACTCCTTGCTGTTAAACTCAGGTCCGTTATCTACCCGGATACAGTTTGGTTTACCTTGCTCATGAATAGTTCGCTCCAAGATCTGTGTTACTCGTATGGCTGGTATGGTATAAGCGGCTTCAACGGCAATAGCTTCGCGGTTATAATCATCAATGATGTTGAGCGTACGGAACCTTCTTTTGTTACCAGCACATCACACATAAAGTCCATTGACCAGGTATCTCCAGCCTGCTCAGGCACGATCAGGGGTACCTTTACTCTTGCCGGTACACGCCTGCGTACCTTACGGCGCTTATCCATGCCCAAAAGTAAATATACTCTGCGCACGCGCTTGTAATTCCACTGAAAACCTTGCTGACGTATACGGCTGTAGTATAAGTCTTGACCCTCAGTAGGATGCTTTTCAGCAAGTTCCACTAACTTATTTATGGTTTCAGAATCGTCTCTAACATTCTTATAGTAATACATGGATTTGGGCAGCCTCGCTACCTGGCAAGCCCTGCTAATGCTTACACTGTAACTTTCCAGTAAGTAAGCAACCATGTCTTTGCGCTGGCATGTACGTCTTCAAACTAAATTAGACACATTAGGATGAAACCTTAAGGAGACTTTCGAGTTATAAATTTATTAATTTTTGTTGATTATACAATTG
>NZ_ATZA01000112.1 GCF_000427965.1 Olivibacter sitiensis DSM 17696
CTTTGGTGTTCCCATAATTAAATCTAACGTTTTTGATGAAAACACTCCTTAAGTTTTTAAAATATCGTGTCCACTTTTTGCTGACGATTTACAGTTTGTGAACAATGAAATAGAAACTATCATCGTTATAAGACCTATTATTTTTAATTGCTTCATTTTACTTCTATTTACTATACAAATTTCGGAACATAAAAAATAATTGACTTATACCCATTACTGTTTTACCTACCAAAATCACTGATACACATTATTAGTATATTTATTTATCTCATCGCTATTTAATAGTTTTTGCTATCTTTTCTATAACATCCAGTCTTGCATTTTTCGGGTCTGGAACACAAACGGCGGAGCCATCACGCCGAATTTCAAGCAACTCATTTTCCCCTGTGCTATACACATTCCATTGAGGCAGTCCCTTACTGTTCGGATTTCCTGTCTTTGCAAAATTTGCCCAATACGTGTTCATCATTATTGCCACTTCCCGGTCTTTCTGACCCACTTCAATGCCATTTCTGTTAGTAAGATTATTAAACACGTATGCTATCTCTGATGCGTGCGGAGCGCCGAACCTTAGTCGCTGTTGTAAAGAAGCGGGAACGTAGCCGAAAAGATATATATAGGCAGGGGTTCCTTTTGCTGTAAAAGCCTTAGCTGTAAATCGGGCAGGCTCTGCCCACACCTTATCCGTATTGACCATCGTCAGCATTTCGGCAAATTCCGTCGTGCCATTGGGGTCATAGGTGCTAACAGCTTCTTCCTTATATTTTCCAAATAAGGACAATAATTGTTCTTTGGATGTTGCATTGACAAAACCACCTGGTACTTCAGCACTGTTGGAACCTATAATAATTGGAATGTTTGGTTGTCTGCCTGCCTCGTATGCGCTTTGGGCAGTTTCCACTACGAACTTACCATCAAGGATTGGTCCCGGATAAATCGGTAGCCCGCCCTGTCCGTCGCTTTCCTGTCCACCGTCCACAATTTCTTCCACTGGAGTTAGTACATTTGAGTAGAGACAGATTTAAAGATGAATAATTAAATTTGTTGTACTATGGGAAATCGAGTGTTCGACGAACAATTTAAAAG